>NZ_JAQYXC010000294.1:0-536171 GCF_036322365.1 Streptomyces sp. SP18CS02 | reverse complement strand
GGCCGTTCTCCGCTTTCGCGTTTCCCTTTCCGGCGGTTCCAACCTTACCAGATTCTTTTTCCGTTCCGTTTCCGGTCTGGATTCTGTTTCCGGTGGCCGTTGGGGGCCTTTTGCCTTTCGGCTGATCCGACTTTATCAGAATCATTTTCACCGATCTGATCGGCTTCGTGACCCGGATAAGGAATCGGGTGGCTCCGCGGAAAAACCATTTCCGACCGGAGTGAGAGAGACTCTAACGTCCGCTCCCGAACTTGTCCAGTTCGAGGCAACCGTTCAAATCTACCTCCCCACATCTGCCGTGTCAACGGGTTTTGTGGGCGAAGAGGAGACTAGCAGGTCAGCAGGGCTGGTCGCACATCAGGCGGCGGTGGGGAGCACGGCGCTGCGGTCGGTGGTCTCGACGTCCCCTGTGTCGCCGGCCCTGGCCGCACGGCCGCCGAGGACATAGACGTACGCGAGAAACACCAGCTCAGCGACGATGCCGATGGCGATGCGGGCCCAGGTCGGCAGGCCGGAAGGGGTCACGAAGCCCTCGATCACACCCGCGACGAAGAGGACCAGGGCGAGGCCGATTGCCATCCCAATGGCGGCTCGGCCCTGCTGGGCCAAGGCGTCCCGGCGGGACAGCGGGCCGGGGTCGATGAGGGTCCAGCCCAGACGGAGGCCCGTGCCGGCGGCGACGAAGACGGCGGTGAGTTCGAGCAGGCCGTGCGGGAGTACGAGGCCCAGGAAGGTGTCGAGTCGGCCGGCCGAGGACATCAGGCCGATGCCGACGCCGAGGTTGAGCATGTTGAGGAAGAGGATCCACAGCACCGGGACACAGAGGAACGCCCCCAGGACCAGACACATGGCAGCGGCCTGGGCGTTGTTCGTCCATACCTGGGCGGCGAAGGAGGCGGCCGGATGGCTGGAGTAGTACGTCTCGTACTCTCCGCCGGGCCGGGTCATCCGGCGGAGCTCCTCGGGAGCGGCGATGGCCGACTGGACCTCGGGGTGGGTGCCGATCCACCAGCCGATGATCGCGGCGAGGAGCGTGGACAGCACTGCCGTGGGCACCCACCAGCGGCGCGAGCGGTAGACCGCGGCGGGAAAGCCGGCTGTCAGGAACCGGGCGGCGTCTCTCCAGGAAGCCCTTCGTGTGCCGGTGACGGTCGCACGGGCGCGGGCGACGAGTTGCGTCAGCCGGGCCGTGAGCAGGGGGTCCGGGGCGCTCGACTGGATCAGGGACAGGTGGGTCGCGGTGCGCTGGTACAGGGCGACGAGCTCGTCGGCCTCGGCGCCCGTGAGACGGCCGCCCCGGCGCAGGAGCTGGTCGAGGCGGTCCCACTCGGCTCGGTGGGCGGTGACGTAGACGTCAAGGTCCATGATCGGCTGCTGCTCCAGGCACTGGGTGCGTACGGTTCGTACTACTGCGGCGCGCTGCGGGCCAGCTTGGCAGACTGGCGTTCGGAGGGGTTGGGGAAGGCCGAGGAAGGGTGGGCGCCGTGAGTGGGGTGGTGACGGGGGATGCCGTCGTCCTCGGATTGCAGCCGGCGCGGCTGCCCAGCCGGGCGCTGGCCCTGCTCATCGACACGGCGCTGGTGTGGACCGCGTATCTGCTCATATCCGTCGGGCTGGCGATAGCGACCGCGTCGCTCGACGAGGCGGCCGTGACGGCCGTGTCGATCGCGTCCTTTCTGCTGGTTCTGATCGGTGCTCCGATCGCCGTGGAGACGCTCAGCCATGGGCGCTCGCTGGGGAAGCTGGCCTGCGGGCTCCGGGTGGTGCGGGACGACGGGGGGCCCATCCGGTTCCGTCACGCGTTGGTGCGGGGCGCGATCGGCATGGTCGAGATTCTGATGACCTTCGGCGTCGTGGCCTGCATCGCCTCGCTCGTGTCGGCGCGGGGGCGGCGCGTCGGCGACGTGTTCGCGGGGACGCTCGTCGTACGGGAACGGGTTCCGGCCGCCAGGGCGTCGGCGGTGCCTCCTCCCCCGCCCTGGCTCGTCGGGCGTTTCGCCCGGCTGGACCTGTCGGCCGTACCGGACGAGCTGTGGTCGGCGATCCGCCAGTACCTGACGCGGATGCGGCAGCTCGACGCGGAGGTGGGGCGGGCGCTGGCGGAACGGCTGGCGGACGAACTCGTCGCCCGGACCGGCACGCCTCCGCCCCAGGGGGTGCCCGCGGTGGACTACCTGGCGGGTGTGGTGAACGAGAGGCAGGCTCGGGACGCGCGGCGGGCCTTCGCGTCAGGGCGGACGGCCGTGGCGGAACAGGCGGTCGTGGCAGGGCGGCGGGGCGCCGGTGGCGAGGGGGCGCGGGTGGACGTGAGCGGGCCGGATACGGCCGGCGCCGCTCTCGGGTCGTGGGACGCGGTCACGGCCGACGGGGGTCGGGTCACGGCTTCCGGCGCGAGTGCGCCCTCTGTGACCGGGGCGCCCGAGACCCTGCGGGAGCCCGGCCCGGACGACGAGCGGACGCCGCCGTCCGCCACGGGGTTCGCGCCTCCCGCCTAGGAAACGGGCGTTCTGGGAATGGCGGGACCCGCCTGGGTGGTGGCGCGGTGTCGCTTGTCTGTGGGCGCAGGGCGCCGGACGCCCTCGTGGCGGAGCCGTCCGGCCTCGCGGCCGACCAGGCGAGCGGGGCGGCAACGGTGGGATCTGGCGGGGCCGCCCCGGGCGGCCGGGTGACTTGGCGGATGCGGCCCCGGGCGGCCCCCGGTCGACGCCGCTTCCTCGGCTCAGGTGAAGACCGATGGCGGCGTCTCAAGGTCTTCGAGTTCCACGCCAGGGGCTGCGAGCACCACGTCGCCCGCGATGTGGACCGTGTGCCGCTCTCCGGTGTCGAGGGCGCTGACCTGGTATTCGTCCACGGCCAGAGGGCCGTTGTCAGTGGCGTGCGCTTCACTCTTCACCAGGGCCCAGGACTGGTCGACGGTGCGGGGGGCGAGGACCGGGTCCGTGAAGGCGACGAGGCGGACCCGTGTCGCGGGGGAAGCGGGGGTGAGGCGCAGAAGTCGGGCTGTGGCGACGAGGAACGCCGGGGACGTGCCGGTGAAAGCGTGGGCGCGCACATTGCCTTCGGTGGCGTACGTGCCGGTGGGATCGGTGCGGACCCAGGTGACGCCGTCGAGTGCGGCGCCTCGCACTTGCCATTGACCGGCGTGGAGCTGCAGACGGATGGGGCGGCCGAGGTCGTCGAGGGCCAGGTCGACGGAGCCGGCGTGGTCGCCGGAGGGGGTGGTGATCTGCGAGACGTAGCGCCAGCCGGAGGGGCCGGGGGCGCAGTGGAAGTGTTCTTCACCGAGGGGGGTGTGATCGTGCGGATCATGGAGCGAATAGCGGCCGCGGGGCATGAGTCCTGGGGTCCTCGGGGTCGGCGGTAGGCGAGCCGGGAGACACGGGCAGGCCCCCGACACGGGGGTGCGGGGGCCTGCCTGTCACCTGCTTCGGGCGTGCGTCAGTGCACGGGCGCCGTCAGTAGCGGTAGTGGTCCGGCTTGAAGGGGCCGTCGACCTCGACACCGATGTAGGCGGCCTGCTCGGGGCGGAGCGTCGTGAGCTTCACGCCGAGCGCGTCGAGGTGGAGCCGGGCGACCTTCTCGTCGAGGTGCTTGGGCAGCACGTAGACGTCGGTCGGGTACTCCTCGGGCTTCGTGAACAGCTCGATCTGGGCCAGCGTCTGGTCCGCGAAGCTGTTGGACATCACGAAGGAGGGGTGACCGGTGGCGTTGCCCAGGTTCAGCAGGCGGCCCTCGGACAGCACGATGAGCTTCTTGCCGTCGGGGAACGTCCAGGTGTGGACCTGCGGCTTGACCTCGTCCTTGACGATGCCGTCGATCTTGGCCAGGCCGGCCATGTCGATCTCGTTGTCGAAGTGGCCGATGTTGCCGACGATGGCCTGGTGCTTCATCTTGGCCATGTCAGCGGCCATGATGATGTCCTTGTTGCCGGTCGTGGTGATGAAGATGTCCGCCAGGCCGACGACCTCGTCGAGCGTCGTGACCTGGTAGCCGTCCATCGCCGCCTGGAGCGCGCAGATCGGGTCGATCTCGGTGATGATCACCCGGGCGCCCTGGCCCCGCAGGGACTCCGCGCAGCCCTTGCCGACGTCGCCGTAACCGCAGACGACCGCGACCTTGCCGCCGATCAGGACGTCGGTGGCGCGGTTGAGGCCGTCCACGAGGGAGTGGCGGCAGCCGTACTTGTTGTCGAACTTCGACTTGGTGACGGCGTCGTTGACGTTGATCGCCGGGAAGAGCAGCGAGCCGTCACGGTGCATCTCGTACAGGCGGTGGACGCCGGTGGTGGTCTCCTCGGTGACGCCGCGGATCTCGGAGGCGAGGAGGGTCCACTTCTGGGGGTTCTCACCGAGGGTGCGGTTGAGGAGGCGCAGGATGTAGCCGTACTCCTCGCTGTCCGCGGTGGCGGGGTCCGGGGCCTCGCCGGCCTTCTCGAACTCGACACCCTTGTGGACGAGGAGGGTGGCGTCGCCACCGTCGTCCAGGATCATGTTCGGGCCGCCGGTGGGGGTGTTCGGCCAGGTCAGGGCCTGCTCCGTGCACCACCAGTACTCCTCCAGGGTCTCGCCCTTCCAGGCGAAGACCGGGACGCCCTGGGGGTTGTCCGGGGTGCCGTCGGGGCCCACCGCGATGGCGGCCGCGGCGTGGTCCTGCGTGGAGAAGATGTTGCAGGAGGCCCAGCGGACCTCGGCACCGAGGGCGACCAGCGTCTCGATGAGTACGGCGGTCTGCACGGTCATGTGCAGGGAGCCGGTGATCCGGGCGCCGGCGAGCGGCTGGCTGGCGGCGTACTCCGAGCGGATCGCCATCAGGCCCGGCATCTCGTGCTCGGCGAGGGTGATCTCCTTGCGGCCGAACTCGGCCAGGGAGAGATCGGCGACCTTGAAGTCCTGTCGATCGGCGACAGTCGTCATGTGGAGCTGCTCCTCGTATGTCGGTCGAGGGTGGGTAGGACTGGCTCTGCGGTGACGGACACAAGAATGCCCGGGCACTCGCAGCGCAGTCGTCGGAGGCCCTCTCTCCCTCGGCCGGTCTGTGATGGACCGCCCGACCGCCATCAGCAGCGACGTCTGGCTCTGGTAACGAATCTACACCGGTCGCTCCGTCGGCCCACAGTCCGCCCGGGGCCTGGATCCGGCCGTATCCCGGCCTCCGTAGCAAGAGGGAGGGCGTGGGGACGCCCGTGGGATCACCGGGTTCGGGGGCTTCGGGCGCCGTTCCGGCCTGTTGCAGGATGCCCGTGGACCGGGGGGACTCGACCGGTCTGCGCAACGAAGCGCCAGGAGAACGACGTGATCGGCCCGAAGAGCAAGCAGCGGAAGGTGAGCCGCTCGCGGTGACCGCCGGCCCGGCGGGCGCCCCCCACCTCCATGGCGGCGGAGAGGCCGGCGCGCCGCGGTGGCGGCTCTCGGTGCCGGGAGGGACGTGGCGGCCCACGGCTCGATCGGTGCCGAGAACGTGCGCCTCAGCAACGACGTCGGACAGACCGGCGGCGTGATCGGCCTACGGCAAGGACGTCGTCCTCACCCGGTTCGCCGGGTTCACCGGGTTCACCGGGAAGAGGGTGCCGGTGGTGGGGGTCGCCGAGGGGCCTGTCGGTCCGGCTGGAGGTGACGCCTCTGGAGGCTCCGCCGGGGTCGAGCTCCACGCCGGGGCCGCCACAGAGCCCGGGCGCAGCCGGGGCCGACGTCGGCGTCGACGGCCGGGACCGGGCCCGGATCCGGCATGCCTCGGCCGGGCCGGCGTCGACGGCCGGGGATGGGGCCAGGGCCGGCGGCCGGCGTCCAGAAAGGCCCCCGAACCGTATGGTCCGGGGGCCTGGGGGCCGGGAGCGTCCGGGCCCGTGGACGGGCCGGTTCGCGGCTGGGATCAGTGGGCGCCGTCGGGCGTCGGGCCGCCCGGGGCCTTGGCGGGGTTGACGCCCGCCGCCGCTGCCGACTCGTTGAAGATGTCGGGCTCCAGGTAGATCACCCGGGCGATCGGTACGGCGGCCCGGATGCGCGCCTCGGCCGCGTTGATCGCGTTCGCGACCTCGGTGGCCGTGTCGTCGTGCTGCACCGCGATCTTGGCGGCGACCAGCAGTTCCTCGGGGCCGAGGTGGAGCGTACGCATGTGGATCACGCGGGTGACGGTGTCCCCGTCGACGAGCGCCCCCTCGATCTTCCTGACCTCCTCGACGCCGGCGGACTCACCCAGCAGCAGCGACTTGGTCTCGGCGGCGAGCACGAGCGCGATCAGGATGAGCAGCACACCGATGCAGAGGGTGCCGATGCCGTCCCAGACGCCGTTGCCGGTGAGCAGCGCCACGCCGACACCACCCAGCGCCAGGACCAGGCCGACCAGCGCGCCCAGGTCCTCCAGGAGGACGACGGGCAGCTCGGGAGCCTTGGCGCGGCGCACGAACTCCTTCCAGGAGAGGTTCCCGCGCAGCGGGTTGGACTCCTTGATGGCCGTCCGGAAGGAGAAGGACTCGGCGATGATCGCGAAGACCAGGACGCCGACCGGCCAGTACCAGGCCTCGATCTCGTGCGGCTCCTTGATCTTCTCGTAGCCCTCGTAGATCGCGAACATGCCGCCGACCGAGAAGAGGACGATGGAGACGAGGAAGGCGTAGATGTAGCGCTCGCGGCCGTAGCCGAACGGGTGCTGCGGTGTCGCCTCGCGCTGGGCCTTCTTGCCGCCGAGGAGCAAGAGCCCCTGGTTGCCCGAGTCCGCGAGCGAGTGCACGCTCTCCGCGAGCATCGAGGACGACCCACTGAAGAGGAACGCCACGAATTTCGCCGCCGCGATGGCGAGGTTCGCGGCGAGCGCCGCCACGATCGCCTTGGTTCCGCCTGACGCGCTCATGCGTGCGGGTGTCCCTTCGTAGTGCCTTGGAGGGGTGGCTGTTTCGTACGGCCGCACATTGTTGCAGCAGTGCGGGCCGGTGGTTCCTCAGGCCACCACGGTGGCCCGGAAAACCGTGCCTGTCCCGGACAGTTCGACCTTTTCGCCTGCCGGGACGAAGACGGACTGGCCGGGGGCCAGTGCGATCTCGCCCGCCCGGGGAGTGCCCGCGGTGGCGAGCAGGATCTGGGGCGTGGAAGCGGTGACGTCCACCGGGGCGACGCCTTCGGGCCGTACGAAGCGGGAGAGGCGGAACTCGTCGATCGGGGTGTCGTAGACCTCTTCGCCGGACGGTGACGCCTCGGGGCGCAGCACCGTCGCGTCCATCGCTTCGAAACGGACGACGCGGAGCAGTTCCGGGATGTCGACGTGCTTGGGGGTCAGGCCGCAGCGCAGGACGTTGTCGGAGTTGGCCATGATCTCCACGCCCAGGCCGTGCAGGTACGCGTGCGGGACACCGGCCCCCAGGAAGAGGGCCTCGCCGGGCTGGAGCCGGACATGGTTGAGGAGCATGGCGGCGATGACGCCGGGGTCGCCGGGGAAGTGGTGCGCGAGGGAGGCGTACGGGGCGTGGTCACCGCCGAGGCGCTCGCAGGCTGCGGCGGCCTCGGTGACGGTGGCCGCCATCCCGGCGGGGTCGGCGGACAGTACGGCTGTCAGCACCTCGCGCAGAGCGGCGTCCTCGGGGTGGGCGTACAGGAGGTCGACGTACGGCTTGAGGGAGTCGACGCCGAGGGCGGCCATGAGCTCGGCGGACTCGCCGGGGGCCCGGAAGCCGCAGAGTCCCTCGAACGGGGTGAGCGCGCAGATCAGCTCGGGCTTGTGGTTCGCGTCCTTGTAGTTGCGGTGGGGGGCGTCGATCGGGACACCCGCGCGCTCCTCGGCCGCGTAGCCCTCCTTCGCCCGGGCGAGGTCGGGGTGGACCTGGAGGGAGAGCGGCGCTCCGGCCGCGAGGATCTTGAGCAGGAAGGGGAGGCGGGGCCCGAACCTCGCGACGGTGGCGGGGCCGAGCTCGGTCTCGGGCGCGGCCGCGATGACGTCGGAGAGCGCCTGTCCGGGTCCGCCGGCCCCTTCCCCGGAGCCGGCGGCGACACCGGGGCGGAGGCCACGACTGACGCGCGAGGGCGCGCCGGGATGGGCGCCCATCCATATCTCGGCCTGGGGCTCGCCGGTGGGGGCGGTGCCGAGCAGTTCCGGGATGGCCGTCGTGGAGCCCCAGGCGTAGGGGCGGACGGTGTTGGAGAGGCGGTCCATGGGTGTCCTTCGGTGTTTCCTCGTACGCGGTGGTGCCTGCTGTCGGTGACCCCCGGGCGAGGCCGGTGCCCTTCCGGGAGGGGGTGCCACGGCCCGGTCCGGCGGATGGCGGTGCTGGGGGCCGCGGCGCCCGTCGCCCGGGGTGCCCGGTGGACGTGGCCGCCGGGGCCGTCCCGACGGCGTGCCGGGCGCCGGTCTAGGCGTCGCCGCCCGTCGCCAGTGACAGGTAGACGGCCGCGAAGTCGGTCACGGCCAGCAGTTCGGCGAGGTTTTCGAGGTCACTGCCCTCCTCGGGCTCGATCTCACTCATGGGGGCCTCGTGGCTGAGGGCCAGCTCGCGGGCGGCCGGAGCGGCGCTCAGCCCGGCGGCGGACCCGTCCCGCAGGAGCACGACGTGGGCGCGGAGCGACTGCGGTTCCTCGACGCGGTCGCGGAAGAAGTCGTCGGGGTTCGCGCCCGCCGCCAGATCGCCCGCGAGGAGCGTGCCGTGGGCGGGCAGCGCCTCGGGGAGCTCCGCGACGAGGGCCGGCCGGCCCGCCAGCTCGGCCAGTACGGTGGCGAACCGGCGGCCCGCGGGAGCCGCCGCCGCCCCCTCCGTCCAGACGATGGGCAGCATGTCGGCGAGCTCCGCGGCGAGCGTCTTGGCCGGATTGCTGTACGTGGCGATCGCCGGTCCGCACCGTTCGGCGGTGCGGTCGAGCCGGTCGGCGATCCTCTGGAGCTCGTCGGCCGGGGCGTCGACCAGGCCCACGCGGTCGAGCAGCGCGAGGAGCGGCGTGAACAGGGCCCAGAGCGCGCCGGGGCCCGCCGCCTGGGTCTCCTCGTACGGCTCGTGGGGCGCGGCCGCCATGGGGACCACCAGCCCGTGCGTGCCGTCGACGGCCTCGGAGAGCGGGGAGCGCCTGGGGGCGACGGCGACGACGGTGACGCCGTGCCGGTACGCCTGCTCGGCCAGGAGGGCGAGGCCCGGTTCTGACCCGTCCGCCGTGACGATCAGGAGCAGGTCGACGGAGCCCGCCCAGCCGGGGAGCGCCCAGCGCATGGCACCCGCGGCGGCCGCGACGCCGGTGGGGCGGAGCCGGGTGACCGGGGCGGACGCCCCGGCGAGCGCGGCGACCAGGTCCGCGACGCCGGCGGCGGCGGTGCCGGGGCCCGCGACGAGGACGGCCCGGGGCCGGCCCTCCGGGTTCAGCTCGGCGACACCGGCCTCGGCGGCGTGGCGGGCGGCGGTGCGCACCCGCGCGCCCGCTTCGGCGGCCCCGCGGAGGAGACCGCGGCGGTCGGCTCGGGCGAGGGCTTCCGGGTCGTCGAGCAGCGACTCGTCGAGCATGGGGTGGGGCCTCCGATCGCCGTACGGGATAGGTGCGGGGCAGCCGTGAGGGCGCTGTCGGCCGTCGCTCAGGCGGGGCGACGGGCCTCGTCGACGAGAAGGACCGGGATGCCGTCCCGCACCGGGTAGGCCAGGCCGCAGTCCTCGGCCGTGCAGATCAGCTCGGGGGTCTCGGCTGCCGAGCGGTCGCTGAGCGGGGCGTGGCAGGCCGGGCAGGCGAGGATCTCCAGGAGGCCGGCTTCGAGCGGCATGGGTGTGGGTCCCTTCGAACGCGGTTCAGGTGTGGTGGTGGCGCGAGTGCCGCGTGCGTGCCGCTCGTCTGCCACGTGGGTGGTGCGGGTGGTGCGTGGATCGTGCTCGGTGGTGCGTGGATGGTGCGCGGTGGTGCGGTTTTGGCCACGTCAGCGTACCGCCGGGGGGCGGGCGACGCGGCTCGACGGGTGGGAGGCGGTCGGCCTTCCTCGCCGCCGCGTTCCCTGCCGCGCCTGTGTCGTGTTCCCTCGTACGTCCGCCCGTCACGTCACGACTGTTACCGCGCGTCCCGTACCGAAACCGGCACCGCTCCACGAAGCGGTGCCGGCGCGGGTACTCGGCCACTCCCCCTCGCCCCGGGAGGCCGGGCATCGCGGAGGTCCGGACGTACGGGGCCAGGACGTGCGGGCCAGGAGATGCGGGGGCCAGGAGGTGCGGATGAGGACGTGCGGGTCAGGGCGTCCGGGTCAGGGCGTCCGGGTCAGGAGGTGCGGATCAGGGCGAGGACCTCGTCGCGCAGCTTGGCCATCAGCACCTCGTCGCGCGCCTCGACGTTCAGGCGCAGCAGCGGCTCGGTGTTGGAGGGGCGCACGTTGAACCACCAGTCGCCGGCGGCGACCGTCAGGCCGTCGAGCTCGTCGACGGAGACGTCCTCCCGGGACCCGTAGACCTCGCGGATCGCGGCCATCCGGCCCGCCTGGTCGGCGACCGTGGAGTTGATCTCGCCGGAGCCGGCGTAGCGGTCGTACTCGTGCACCAGTGCGGAGAGCGTGCCCTGCTGGCCCCCGAGGGCCGCCAGCACGTGGAGGGCGGCCAGCATGCCCGTGTCCGCGTTCCAGAAGTCCTTGAAGTAGTAGTGCGCCGAGTGCTCACCACCGAAGATCGCGCCGGTACGGGCCATCTCCTCCTTGATGAAGGAGTGGCCGACCCGGGTGCGCGCCGGCGTGCCGCCGTTCTCGCGGACGACCTCGGGCACGGACCACGAGGTGATCAGGTTGTGGATGACGGTTCCGCCGGGGTGCTTGGCCAGTTCGCGCGCCGCGACGAGCGCGGTGATCGCCGACGGGGAGACCGGCTCGCCCCGCTCGTCGACCACGAAGCAGCGGTCGGCGTCGCCGTCGAAGGCGAGTCCCAGATCGGCGCCCTCCTCGCGGACCCGCTGCTGGAGGTCGACGATGTTGGCGGGGTCCAGCGGGTTCGCCTCGTGGTGGGGGAACGTGCCGTCCAGCTCGAAGTACATGGGCACGACGGTGAGGGGCAGCCCCTCGAAGACGGTGGGGACCGTGTGGCCGCCCATGCCGTTGCCCGCGTCCACCACGACCTTCAGGGGACGGATCGAGGTCAGGTCGACCAGGGACGTGAGGTACGTGGCGTAGTCGGTCAGCGTCTCGCGCTCGGTGACGGTCCCGGGCTCGGCCGCCGCGGCGGGAGCGCCGTCGCGCGACCAGGACTCGGCCAGCGCGCGGATCTCGGCCAGGCCCGTGTCCTGGCCGACCGGCGCGGCCCCGGCGCGGCACATCTTGATGCCGTTGTACTGGGCGGGGTTGTGCGAGGCCGTGAACATGGCGCCCGGCAGCCCCAGGATGCCGGAGGCGAAGTACAGCTGGTCGGTGGAGCACAGTCCGATCAGGGTGACGTCAGCGCCGAGGGCGGCCGCGCCCCGGGCGAACGCGGCGGACAGGCCGGGCGACGACGGGCGCATGTCATGACCCACGACGATCGCGTCGGCCCCGGTGACCTGGACGAACGCCGCCCCGAACAGTTCCGACAGCGCCTCGTCCCACTGATCCGGCACCACCCCGCGAACGTCGTACGCCTTCACGATCTGTGACAGATCAGCAGTCACTGCCCAACCCTCCTGCAAGCCCTTGATGGAGTACACAAACTACCCGCAGGCCAGGCACGGAAGGTTCACGAGTCGGGGGAGCGCAGCACCCGCAGGTGCCCGCGGCGTCCGACCTCCACCGGATCGCCGCCTCTGCCACCGCCCTTGCCGCCCGCCTGCGCGGCACGTTCCTGCGGGCGGGCCGCTTCTCTCACGGCGTTGGCGAGTGCTTCGAGATCGTCACCGCTGGGGCGGGCCGGGGCGGAGCCGTCCGTCAGGCGGACGACCTCCCAGCCGCGCGGCGCCGTGAGGCGCTCGCTGTGCTCGGCGCACAGGTCGTAGCAGTGGGGCTCGGCGTAGGTGGCGAGCGGGCCGAGGACCGCAGTCGAGTCGGCATAGACGTACGTCAGTGTCGCGACGGCAGGGCGGCCGCACGCGGTGCGCGAACAGCGACGTACAGGGCTCACGACGTTGGACGGTACCGCACTCTTGAGCGGGCCGCGACGACTCTCCACCAGGTCACTCGCCCGTGTCGCGGTGTGACGTCCGGCACAGGGGCCTCCTGGGCAACTCGCCTGACCTGCGCGGGAGGAGGGCCGCGCGGCCGGGGACGGTCGACGGGCCGAACATCAGGCGGTACGAATGCGGTCAATCCCGACGAGACGTCCGGTCGGTCAGCCACGTTGGCCGAACATAACCTTGGCCGAATTGTTCATTTAGCGACATGGCCGTAGGTCCGCGCACAGGCACGATCCCCCTGGGGCGGGGAGGGTTACGCTGCGTCGGTGATGGACAGTCCCGTACCGCCTCGCCCGACCGAGCGGCCCCGCCGCCGCGACCGCCACGGCCGCGGGATGCGCGGGCCCGTCGCCCCGCCGCAGGTCCCTCTCTCGCTCAGCCGGTCCGAGACCTTCCGCGACCTGGTGCAGGACTCGGTGGAGCGGCTGGAGCGGCGCTGGCCGCAGCTGGCCGAGGTGGACTTCCACGTCCTTGAGGTACCCGAGATGCCCGAGGAGTCCGTGTCGCTGGGCGAGCCGGTGCCGCTGGGCAGCTCCGCACCGGCCGGGCGCGACCACCCCGCCCGGATCGTCGTCTTCCGGCGCCCCGTCGAGCTTCGGGCCAAGAACCGCGACGAGCGGGCCATGCTGGTCCACGAGGTGGTCGTCGAACAGGTCGCCGACCTGCTGGGTCTGGCGCCGGAGTCCGTCGACCCCCGGTACGGGCAGGAGTAGGGCCCCGGCGGCGGACCGGGGCCGGACGGAAGACCGCCGCATCCTTCCGCCGCATCCTTCCGCCGCATCCTTCCGCCGCGGACGGCCCCGCGATCCTCCCGCCGCGGACGCTCAGCTTCCCTTCGCCCGGTCGTCCAGGACCGAGAGGTCCTGCTCGGCGACCGGCACCTCGACCGTGCCCCGGTCGTCGGACAGCGTCTGCACCGTGAACATCGGGATGCCGTCCTGCGGCACCTCCAGCGTCCGCGCCGCGTGGACCGGGCCGCCCGAGACGGTCTCGACCGTCAGCGCGTACGAGCCCTTGAGCCCGGCCGGCACCGGCGGCGTGGGGATCGCCAGGGTCGTACCGCCCTTGACGGTGTACGTCTTGGTGGTCTGCGCACCCGCCTCCGTGCCCGCCGAAGCGGTCACCTTGACCTGCGCGGTCGCGGTCGGCGCCGTCAGCGACAGGACCGTGCCCTTGGCCCGGTTGTCGGCGGCGGTCGCCCGCTCCCCCACCGGACCGGTCGCGGGGATGAAGGCGACCTCCTGCTTGTCGCCCTTGCCCCGGACGACGCGCAGCGCCGCCACCACCGGCGTCGCACGGCCGGGCTGCGAGGGGGAGAGGAGCAGGGAGCCCGCCTCGCCCTTGGTGACGTCCTTGAGGTCGATGGACGCGGTCATCCCGGACTTGACGTGCAGGCTCTCGCCCCCGGCCGGGGTGATGGCGCCCGTCGGGCTCGCCAGCCTGATCTTCAGGTCCGCGTCGCTCTCGCCGGGCGCGTAGGCCACCAGCCGTACCGAGGTGGCGTCCGCCGGGATGCCGGGGAGCACCAGTGAGGCGGCCGGGTCGGCCGAGGCGGGAAGCCAGTCGCTGCCGGTCGTGTCGTCGGCCGACCTGACCACGGCGCCGACGCGGCCACTGCGGGTGGTGACGTGGACGGTGGCGTCGGCGGCGGCGGGGTCGGAGGTCAGGGTGGAGAGCAGCACCGGCACGCTGGACCTGGCCGGCACCGGGATGCCGTCGCTCAGCTGGGACTTCAGGGCGCCGTTGGGCCCGTACAGCTCGATGTCGACGACCGCGGCCGCGTCGTCCGGGTTCGTCAGGTGGACGTAGTCCTGGCGTTCCCTGGCGGTGGAGGCACCGGGGAACCAGAAGTCCGTGTCGGGCGCGGTGCAGCTGACGCCGAGCAGTCCGCGTGCGCCGCCCGCCGGGACCATGGTGGTCTGCTGGGTGGTCCAGCCGGGGGCAAGCCGCCCGGAGGCGGTGCCGACCAGGGCGGGGGCGTCCGCGCCGTCCGCCTCGGCGGCGACGGGCTTGCCGGGCTGGGCGAGGGTCACGACGGCCTTGTCGGCGACGGCCGGCTTCTTCGCCGTGTCCGCCTTATCCGCGTCCGCCTTATCCGCATCCGCCTTCGGCTCGTCCGTCTCCGACCCGTCGGCCTTGTCCGGGCCGGCCTTGCCGGGGTCGGCCGTCGTGCCGTTCGCGGCGGCCGCGGACGGCTTCAGCTCGGCCTGCCCCTTCTGGCTCTCCGCCCCGCCCGCGGCCGCGGGCGGGGTGAACGACGTGTACACCGTCTCCGCGACCTCGGAGGTGCTGGGCGCCGGGCACAGCAGGGCGGAGCGCTCCACCGGCAGCCGCGCCGGGGCCTTGGCCCCCGCCGCGGGGTCCGTGCCGTCCGGAGCGGTCAGCACGCCGAAACCGGTGACCGCGGCGAGGGCGGTCGCCGCCGCGAGGAGGGAGAGGGTGGTGCGGTTCACTGGTTGCTGCTCCCGTCGGGACCCTGCGGACGCTGCTCGCTGTCATGCCCCTCGGCGTGGGGCTGCAGGGGGTAGCCGTACGCGTCGTACTGCTGCTCCTGCGGGTACTGCTCGTACGCCTGCTGTCCGTGCGCCTGCTGGTCGTACTGCTGCTGCCCGTACGGGTCGTACTGCTGCTGCCCGTACCCCTGGTGGTCGTACTGCTGGGGGTACTGCTGCTGGTACGGGTCCGCCTGGTACTGCTCCGCCGCGTACTGCTGCGGGTACTGCTCGGCGTCGTACGCGTAGGTCCGGCCGTCCCACTCGTCGTACCCCTGCTGGGCCCGGGCCTGCTCGGGCACCGGTGCCTGCGGCTGTACCTGCGGGGCGGCGTCGTCCTCCTCCCGCCGCGCGTACGGGTCGGCGTCCGGCACCGGTACGGGCTCGGCCTCCGCCTCGGCGGCCGCCGCCGCGCGCAGCCTGCGGGCCCGGCGGCCGTCGCCGGTCGCGTCCTGCGCGGGTACGGCGATCTCCTCGTCCGGCAGGTCGTCGTCGACGTCCTTGCGCCGGCCCGGCAGGGCGAGCACCAGCAGGATCACGGCGAGCGCGCACTGGGTCCAGATCCAGGCGCCGTGGGCCAGCGAGTCGTCGTAGGTCAGGTCGAGCCGGCCGCCCTCGGCGGGGAGCTCGAAGCCCTGTGCCCAGCCGTCCACGGTGGTCTTCTTCAGCGCGCGGCCGTCGAGCGTGGCCTGCCAGCCGTCGTCCGCGCGGTCCGCGATCCGCAGCACGCGGCCGGAGCCGCCCGACGGGATCGTGGTGTGCGCCTCCACCGGCCCGGAGGCGACCGGCAGCCGCTCTCCCGCGCCGTCCCCGCCCGGGACGATGGTGGCCCGGGCGACCTGGCGGTCCACCTGCCACAGCGCGCTGCCGTCCAGCTGGCTGAGCCGGGTGAGGCCGGGGGTGGCGTCCAGGACGCGGCTCATCTGCCGCGGCGCCCCGTCCCGGACCAGGACGTAGCGGATCGCGAACCCGCTGAGCTGGTCGGTCTGGTCCGCGCCGGACCCCGCGACGAGGTGGGCGACGACCTTGTCGAGACGGGTGTCGGCGCCGCCCGCGGCGGTGAGCTCGGCGTCGCCGAGCCGCCCGCCGGAGCCGCGGACCAGGGTGTAGGAGACCTTGGCGGGCGACGAACCGCCCAGGATCAGGGTGCGGGGCTGGTCGCGGGTGTCGCTCTCCTCGGCGACGAACGCCGGGACCTGGACGGGGTCGCGCCGCTCCAGCGGCCCGGCGGCGCCGCCGATCATCCACCCGGCGGCCGAGACGAGCGGCCCGGCGGCGGCGGCGAGGGCGATCAGTACGGCGACGGGCTGGCGCCAGCCGAAGTTCTGCGTGGCGACGCGGCTCCGGCCCCCCTCGGCTCCGAGCATGCCGGCGGCGAGCAGCGCGAGGCCGTAGACGAGGGTGGCAGGCCCGGCCCAGCCCGAGCCGTTGCCGATGACGGCGAAGACCAGGGCGACGACGGCCACGACCCAGGCGGTGCCGATGGCGGCCTGCCGCTCGCCGCGCAGGAGGGCCGCGAGCGCCGCCAGGACCAGGCCGATCAGCACCAGGCCGCCGACGGTGCGGGGGCCGCCGGGGCTGGCGCCGAGGAGGTCGAGCGCGGAGGCCGCGCCGGTACCGAACTCCATGCCGGCTTCCCGGAAGAAGGCGGACGGGTCGGTCAGCAGCGACAGCGACCAGGGGGCCAGGACCAGCAGCGGGGTGCCGGCGGCGGCGAGGAAGCGCAGCGCGTACGCGGCGATGTCGGCGCGCCGCAGGACCAGGACCGCCAGACCGAGGACGACCGCGAGCGGCCAGACCACGGGGGTGAAGACCATCACGAAGGTCAGCAGGAAGGTGTACGCCCAGGTGGCGCGCCAGCTGCCGCGGCCGGTGCCGCGCAGACCGTGCGCCGCGACGGCGGCCCGGGCGATCAGCGGCAGCACGACGGCGAGCACGGCCGTGCCGAGCCTGCCGGTGGCCAGCGCGCCGGTGGCGGCGGGCAGGAACGCGTAGGCGATCGCGCCCCAGGCGCGCAGCAGCCGGGACTCGACGAGCGAGCGGGAGGCGAAGTACGCGGTGATCCCGGCCAGCGGTACCGAGCAGACCAGCAGCACGGTGAGCGCCAGCCCGGTGGAGCCGAGGAACAGCGTGGACAGGACCGCGAGCACGGCGAGGTAGGGGGGCGCGCTCTGGGTGCCGCCGGTGCCGAGCGGGTGCCAGCCGTCCGCGTAGCGGTTCCACAGCTCGCCCACGCCGTCGGGGGCGGGCAGCAGCGCGCCGCCCGCCAGCGAGCCGCCGCCGAGCAGGCCGCGGCAGGCGACCAGGGAGACGAGCAGCAGCAGCGCGAAGAGGACGGGCCCGGGTTTGCGGGCGATCTTCTTCAGCCGGCCGAACTGCTCGATCTCCAGGTAGTCGGCGTCGTCCCCGCCGGGGCCCGACTCGACGACGCCGTGCCGGGAGCCGCCCGAATCGCCTTCCGTGCCGGTGAAGTTGGAGGCGACCTGTTCGACGGTCGCGCGGACGGTGGCGCCGGGCGGCGGGAACAGGGGCCGCAGCTCTCCCGGCTCGACGGTGCGCTGGGCGCGCCCGCGGCGGGCGGCGATGATCCGTTCCGGCCGCAGCAATGTGCCGAAGAGGCCCATCACTTCGTCGACGGCCTGGCCGGGCGCCTTGCCGACGAGGTAGGCGAGGGTGCGCAGCAGGGTGCCGACGACGAGGCGGAGCAGGACGTACGGCACGGCGACGCCGCGCGCGTTGGCGAGCAGGGTGTAGACGGCGCCGGCCTTGTCGACGCGGTGGGGGCTGGCCACCGAGCGGCCCACGCAGTCGACGGTGCGGCGTTCGCGGGCGGCGGCCTCGGCGTGCCGCAGCACGGCGTCGGGGGCGACGAGGACGCGGTGGCCGGCGGCGTGCGCGCGCCAGCACAGGTCGACGTCGTCACGCATCAGGGGCAGACGGCGGTCGAAGCCGCCGAGCTGCTCGAAGACGTCACGGCGGACGAGCATGCCGGCGCTGGAGACGGAGAGGACGGAGCGGACCTGGTCGTGCTGGCCCTGGTCCTGCTCGCGCCGGTCGAGTCCGGTCCAGCGGCGTCCGCTGTTGGCGATCGAGACGCCGACCTCGAGCAGTTGTTTGCGGTCGTACCAGCCGCGCAGTTTGGGGCCGACGACGGCGGTGCCGGTGTTCGAGTCGGCGACGCGCAGCAGCTCGGCCAGGGCGTCCGGCTCGGGGGCGCAGTCGTCGTGGAGCAGCCACAGCCACTGGACGGGCTCGCCGTGCGGCAGCTCGGGCAGGTCGTACGCCTCGTCGCGCCATGTCCTGCTGACCGGGTCCCATCCGCTGGGCCGCTTCAGGTAGGGCAGGTCCTCGGGGCCGAGCACCGGGGCGGTGCGGACGGCCTCCTCGACGGCGGCGCCGAAGCCGGTGCGGCGTGCGAGGTGCAGGACCCGTTCGTCGCCGATGGCCTGCGCGATCAGCAGGGCGGAGTCGTCGGCGCTGCCGGTGTCGGCGGCGACGACGTTCTGCACGGGGCGTTCCTGGCCGAGGAGCCCGTTGAGGGCGTCGGGCAGCCAGCGGGCACCGTCGTGGGAGACCAGCACGGCGGTGACGACGTGTCGCGGGTACTCGGGCTGGGCGGCGGGAGCAAACGCTGACGTGGTGGCGGACATCGAGGTACGGGCCCTCCGGCCGGGGTCGCCCGCGAAGGGCGTTGGAGCGTCTCGGACGGGGCCCCACACTAATGGCTGGCAACGAACCGGTCCGCCGCCTGTGGACAGCGCACGGGCGGCGGACCGGTGTGTACGTACGGGTGTGTGCCGTTTGGTCGGGCGGCCCGGTCAGACGGCGGCCTTCTTCAGCCGACGGCGCTCACGCTCGGACAGGCCGCCCCAGATGCCGAATCTCTCGTCGTTTGCCAGGGCGTACTCGAGGCATTCCGAACGGACTTCGCAGGCGAGGCAGACCTTCTTGGCCTCGCGGGTGGAACCGCCCTTCTCGGGGAAGAAGGACTCCGGATCGGTCTGGGCGCACAACGCGCGCTCCTGCCAGCCGAGTTCCTCGTCCGCGTCCTCGACCAGCAGTTCCTGGAACAACTCGGTCATGTGCGCCCCTCGTCTGTCTTCGCGTCCCCGTGCTGTAGCCGTTTTCCGTTTTCGGCCGAACGACACGAGTGAAATTACAAGTGTGTGGATCCGGGCCAGTCAAGCCGAGATCTGCTATTGGGCCCGGTATTCACTCTGCGGAACCAAGGCTTTGCGGAAAGTGTTCAAATCATCCAAAACGAGACACATGGCACTGCCCTGCCCGGACCTCCCCTTTCGGCACCTCTTCCAGGAAGGACGTACGCGACTTCGATCTTGTTTCGATCCAGTCGGCGAAGCGACCCGGATCACAGTCGGGTCACGAGATCACGACGACGTTTGCGCGGGTGGTTGCTGCGCCATGTGTCCCGACCTCCGGGCGCACAAACCTTTCTCCGGACGGGGTAACCGGATGAGGTGAAAGATTTCGGCCAAAACGGGCATTGAGTTGACATACGGAACCGGGCGGGCCACCTTGGATGGCATGCCAGTGACCTCAGCGCCCTCCGCGACCCACGTCCGTGGGTTCCGCAGCGCTGTCCAGGCCCGCTGTTGCTGTTCCAGCTGTTGATGCCCTAGCGCTCCAGCGTCCTGCCCGCGGTTCCGGGTCGCGCCCCCACGGCGTCCGTTCCGTCCCCCGGTGTCCCGCGCCGCTCCACCCCCCGCAGCACCGCTTCTCTCTGCGACACCCCAGCACTCATTGCGTCCGCACTTGTTTCTGCCGAGGAACCACCGCACCCCATGAACAGCGACAGCGTGAACAGCGACAGCATCACCAGCGACAGCGACCTTCAGATCGCCGGCGACATCCTCGCCGTCCAGCACCTGCTCCAGCCCGCCAAGGAGCACCCCACCACCGTGGCCGAGTTCGCCGGGCTCGCCCGCTCCATCGCCGCCGACCGCGCGCAGTGGGCCCACCTGGTCCGCTACGACGCCACCACCCGCTGGTACCACCGGCTGCGCACCGGCCCCGGCTACGAGGTGTGGCTGCTGTCCTGGGTCCCGGGACAGGGCACCGGAGCGCACGACCACGGCGACTCGTCCGGCGTGCTGACCGTCCTGGAGGGCGACCTGACGGAGCGTACGGAACGCGGCGCGCTGCCGCTCGCCGCCGGCGCCCAGCGGGTCTTCGCCCCCGGCTACGCCCACGACGTCGTCAACGACTCCCTCGAACCGGCCGTCAGCCTGCACATCTACTACCCGGGCCTGACCGACATGCCGATGCACGGCGCCCCGGTCTGCACCCCGGCCGCCCAGGACGTCGTCCCGGTCTGACGGCCGCCGGCCCGTCCGGCCCCGCCGCCCCGCGACCACCCGGTGAACGATCACCGGGCGGCTGACAGACTGTCCCCATGCGCATTGTGGTTCTGGCCGGCGGCATCGGCGGTGCCCGCTTTCTGCGCGGCCTCAAGCAGGCCGCGCCCGACGCGGACATCACGGTCATCGGCAACACCGGTGACGACATCCATCTGTTCGGGCTGAAGGTCTGCCCCGACCTCGACACGGTGATGTACACCCTCGGCGGTGGCATCAACGAGGAGCAGGGCTGGGGGCGTACGGACGAGACCTTCCAGGTCAAGGACGAGCTCGCGGCGTACGGGGTGGGGCCCGAGTGGTTCGGGCTCGGCGACCGCGACTTCGCCACCCACATCGTCCGGACGCAGATGCTGGGCGCGGGCTACCCGCTGAGCGCCGTCACCGAGGCGCTGTGCGCCCGGTGGAAGCCGGGCGTGCGGCTGCTGCCGATGTCCGACGACCGCGTCGAGACCCACGTCGCCATCGACGTGGACGGCGAGCGGCGGGCCGTGCACTTCCAGGAGTACTGGGTGAAGCTGCGCGCCTCCGTCGAGGCGCAGGCCATCGTGCCGGTCGGCGCGGACCGGGCCGCGCCGGCGCCCGGTGTGCTGGAGGCCATCGCCGAGGCGGACGTGATCCTCTTCCCGCCGTCCAACCCCGTGGTCAGCGTCGGCACCATCCTCGCCGTTCCCGGCATCCGGGAGGCGATCGCCGAGGCGGGCGTGCCCGTGGTGGGCCTCTCCCCGATCGTCGGCGACGCGCCCGTGCGGGGCATGGCCGACAAGGTGCTCGCGGCGGTCGGTGTCGAGTCCACCGCTTCCGCGGTCGCCCGGCACTACGGCTCCGGGCTGCTGGACGGCTGGCTCGTCGACACCGTGGACGCGGGGACGGCCGCCGAGGTGGAGGCGGCCGGGATCCGCTGCCGGGCGGTCCCGCTGATGATGACCGATGTCGAGGCGACCGCGGCGATGGCCCGTGAGGCGCTGGCCCTCGCCGAGGAGGTGCGTGGATGACCGAGGCGGCGGCCTCCTACCGGGTCCGGGCGCTGCCCGGGCTGCCGGAGGTGCGGGCGGGCGACGACCTGGCCAAGCTGATCGCGGCCACCGAGCCGGGCCTGGCCGACGGGGACATCCTGCTCGTCACGTCCAAGATCGTCAGCAAGGCGGAGGGACGGATCGTCGCGGCGGACGACCGCGAGGAGGCCATCGACGCCGAGACCGTGCGGGTGGTCGCCCGGCGCGGCGCACTGCGCATCGTCGAGAACCGGCAGGGCCTGGTCATGGCCGCCGCCGGGGTCGACGCCTCCAACACCCCGGCCGGGACCGTGCTGTTGCTGCCCGAGGACCCCGACGCCTCGGCGCGGGCCCTCCGGGAGGGGCTGCGGGACACCCTCGGCGTGCGGGTCGGGATCGTCATCACCGACACCTTCGGGCGGCCCTGGCGCGGCGGGCTCACGGACGTCGCCATCGGCGCGGCGGGTGTGCGGGTCCTGGACGATCTGCGCGGCGGCACCGACGCGTTCGGCAACCCGCTCGTCGCCACCGTGGTCGCCAGCGCCGACGAGCTGGCCGCCGCCGGGGATCTGGTCAAGGGCAAGGCGACGGGCCTGCCGGTCGCGGTCGTGCGCGGTCTGCCGCACCTGGTGGCCGACGACGGCGAGGACGTCCCCGGCGCGCGGGCGCTGGTGCGGGACGCCGCCGACGACATGTTCCGGCTCGGTACGTCCGAGGCCGTACGGGAGGCGGTCACGCAGCGCCGCACGGTCCGGGAGTTCACGGACGACCCGGTCGACCCGGGCGCGGTACGGCGTGCGGTGGCGGCGGCGGTGACGGCGCCCGCGCCGCACCACACGACGCCCTGGCGGTTCGTGCTGCTGGAGTCCGAGGAGTCGCGTACGCGGCTGCTGGACGCGATGCGCGAGGCGTGGATCGCCGACCTGCGCCGCGACGGGAAGAGCGAGGAGTCGATCGCCCGGCGGGTGCGGCGGGGCGATCTGCTGCGCGAAGCGCCCCTGCTGGTCGTGCCGTGCCTGGTGACGGAGGGGGCGCACCACTACGGCGACGAGCGGCGTGACACCGCCGAGCGGGAGATGTTCGTGGTGGCGGCCGGGGCCGGGGTGCAGAACTTCCTGGTGGCGCTGGCGGGCGAGCGGCTCGGCTCCGCATGGGTGTCCTCGACCATGTTCTGCCGTGATGTCGTACGGGGTGTACTCGGCCTCCCGGACGACTGGGACCCGATGGGCGCGATCGCCGTCGGGCGCCCGGCCGCCCCGCCCGGGGAACGCCCGGAGCGGGACGCGGCGGCCTTCATCGAGGTGCGCTGAGCGACCGGGCGGGCGGGTACGCCGGACAGGCGGGTACGCCGGGCGGGCTCCCCTTCAGAGCCTCGCGATGTCGCGAGGCGCCATCCGGGGCGCGCGGCGCGCGGGGGTGTGGCCGCTCAGCAGGATCAGCCGGGTCGCGCGGTGGCGCTGGCCCGCGTAGGGCTCCAGAAGCTCCAGCATCTCCGCGTCGTCCGCCTCCCGCCGCCCGGCCAGGGCGTGTCCGACGATGCCGGGCAGGTGGTAGTCGCCGACGCTGACCGCGTCGGGGGCGCCGTTGCTGCGCTGGACCGTCTCGGCGGAGGTCCACGGACCGATGCCGGGGACCAGTTCCAGGCGTTCGCGTGCCCGCCCGGGCTCCATGGCCGCGGCCTCCTCCAGGCGCCGGGCGACCCGGACCGCCCGCAGGACCGTCGAGGAGCGTTTGGCGTCGACGCCCGCCCGGTGCCACTCCCAGGACGGGATCAGCGCCCAGGTGCGGGGGTCGGGCATCACGTACAGCCGGGTGTCGGGGCCCGGCGCGGGCTCGCCGTGCCCCCGCACGAGCAGCCGCCAGGCGCGGTACGCCTCGTCCGTCGTGACCTTCTGCTCCAGGATCGAGGGGATCAGCGACTCCAGCACCAGTCCGGTGCGGGTGAGCCGCAGGCCGGGGCGGCGGCGCGCGGTGGCGGCGAGCAGCCGGTGGCGTGGGGTGAAGGCGCCCGGGTCGTCGCCCTCGCCGAGCATCGCGGGCAGCTGCTCCAGCAGCCAGTCGGCGCCGGGCCCCCACGCCTCGGCGCGGGCCGCCCCGTCGCGCATCGCGACCCGGAGCGTTCCGGGCCCCGCCGGGGTGCGGCTGGCCCGCCAGACGGAGCCGTCGGGCGCCGTGCGGAACGTGGGGTCGCCGGGGCCGCGCCGCAGCGGGCCCAGGGCGAGTCCGAGGTCCAGCGGCCACGGCGGGGTCCAGGACCGGGTGCGGACGCCGGAGCTCCCGCTGGGGGCGGATCTGGCCGCGGGTACGGCGAGGTCGCCCCCTCGCAGCTGGGTGCGGGTGGGGTGGGGCGCGTAACGGCCTGCCACGGCGGATCCTCGGGGTCGGCGTCCCCGTGCGGGTCTGTGTCCGGGGTCCCTACGAGGGTAGACCGGACAGGGCCCTCGCGAAGGCGCCGTCCTCCTGCCGGACGCCGCTGCGGTCGCCCCGCGTCCCGGTCGCGCTCGTCCCCGCGGGGCGCGCCCCGTCCCGGGAGGACCCCACGTGGAGAGGGCGCCGGTGCGAGGCGGGTCTGCCCCTGGCCCCCCCTGGTTCCGGTCCGGCGTGGCCTGGGTGCGGGTCGCGGTGGCCGTCGCGCTCTTCGGCCGGGTCGAGGACACCGCCGCCGGGCGCCCGCCGGGACCGCTGCCGTGAAAGCGTCGGGGGACCCCGTCGCCAGGGTCCCCCGTGGGCCGGCGGCCCGCTCGCCGGCGGCCTGCTCGCTGTCCGCCCGCTCGCCGACGGCCTGTTCGCTGCCGCCTGTCGCTACTGGTCGGACGAGAAACGCACCGAGCCGTCCGGCAGGCGCGCCCCGCACCAGACCCGTACGCCGTCGCGCAGTTCGTTGTCCGCGCCGACCCGGGCGCCGTCGCCGATCACGGCACCGTGCAGCACGGTCCGCGCGCCGACCCGCGCGTTCTCTCCGATCAGCGAGTCGGTGATGACCGCGCCCGGCTCCACGACCGCCCCGGCCATGACCGCGCTGCCGTCGATCCGGGCACCCTCGCCGACGGTCGCGCCGGCTCCGACGACCGTACCGCCGGTGAGCTTGGCGTCCGGGGCGACCGTGGCGCCCTCCAGCACCAGCCGGTCGCCGCAGCGGCCCGGGACGGCCGGGGACGGGGCGCGGCCCATCACCAGGTCGGCGGAGCCGCGTACGAACGCCTGGGGGGTGCCGAGGTCCAGCCAGTAGGTCGAGTCGACCATGCCCTGGAGGTGTGCGCCGGAGGCCAGCAGGTCCGGGAAGGTCTCGCGCTCGACGGAGACGGGCCGCCCGGCCGGGATCGTGTCGATGACGGACCGGCGGAAGACGTAGGCGCCCGCGTTGATCTGGTCGGTGACGATCTCCTCGGGCGTCTGCGGCTTCTCCAGGAAGGCCGTGACCCGCCCGGTGCCGTCGGTCGGGACCAGTCCGAAGGCCCGTGGGTCCTCGACCCTGGTCAGGTGGAGCGAGACGTCCGCCCCGGACGACTGGTGGGTGTCCACCAGTGCCCGGATGTCCAGGCCGGTGAGGATGTCCCCGTTGAAGATCAGGACGGGGTCGTCAGGGCCGGAGCGCAGGCGGGAGGCGACGTTGCGGATGGCTCCGCCGGTGCCGAGCGGCTCACGTTCGGTCACATACTCGATGTGCAGGCCGAGTGAGGACCCGTCACCGAAGTACGGCTCGAACACCTCGGCGAGGTACGAGGTCGCCAGCACGATGTGCTCGACGCCCGCGGCCCGGGCCCGCGCCAGCTGGTGGGTCAGGAACGGGACGCCCGCGGCGGGGACCATCGGCTTGGGCGTGTGGACCGTCACCGGCCGCAGCCGGGTGCCTTTGCCACCGACCAGGAGGATCGCTTCTGTCACCTGTCGTCTCTGCTTCCTGCTGGGGCCGGTCGATGGGCATCGGTCATATGACCGATACGACCGGACAGTGTATGCAGACCGTTCGGTACAGCTGTCCCGTCATGGCCGTCCCTGGTACTTGGCCGACGCCGTGCGGGCCGTGCCGAGCTTGTCGTAGAGGAGCGCACCGGGGCATTCAGTGGCAAATCCATCGCGGTGCCCCGAGATGGTATTGAGACTGACCTTCTTGCCTTTGGCGTAGAGATTGCCGCCGCCGGACGTCAGGGTCGTCTTGGCGCGGGGGTCCTTCCCGTAGAGCCCGAGTTTCCACGCCGTGAGCTTGGCTACGGCGGTCAGCGCGGAGGCCGGTGCGGCGGTGGAACCGTACGTCCCCAGTACGGCGATGCCCATGCTGTTGGTGTTGAAGCCCAGAGTGTGGGCGCCCATCACCGCCTTGGCCACACCTCCCGCGCGGCCTTCGTAGATGTTTCCGCACTTGTCGACGGCGAAGTTGTAGCCGAAGTCGCGCCAACCGCTGCTCTGGACGTGGTAGCGGTAGATACCGCGCAGGACGGAGGGCGCCTCGGCGCAGGTGTAGTTGTTGCCGGTGGCGCTGTGATGGACGAAGGCGGCCTGTACCGACGTGGTGTAGATGAAGTCCCGCGCGCGCAGCGACTCGTCGGCGCCCCACCCCTTGCGGGTGACGATGCGCGGCCGGGGGCCCACGTACGGCGTGGAGAACCCGACCAGTTGTGCCTCGGTCTCGGCCTTGGTCAGCTCCGGGATCTCCAGGGCGCCCATGGCCGCGAGGTCGGCGTTGACGGCGGAGCTGGCCGATTCCTCGGCGGTCATGGCGGCACCGGCGACCGGCCCCTTGGCGATGTCGGGCTCGGTGCCCTCCGGGATCTCCGGCCCCTGGGCGGGGTCTTGGCCGGGTGCGGGTTCGTCGTCGGCGGAGGGGGCGCCCGCCGCGACCGGATCGTCGCCGGGGTCGACCAGCTCGGCCCGCAGGCCGCGCGGCAGGGCGGCGGTGGACGCCCCGGAGCGGGGCGCCTCGGCCCGGACGCGGAGCTCGACGCCGTCCGAGTCGCCCACCCACAGGGGGGCGGTGGAGCCGCGCACGGCGCCCGCGTCGCCCTCGGGGGTGCCCGGGTCCGCGGCGTGTTCGTGGTTGTGGGTCTCGACGTTCTGCCAGTCGGACCAGTCGGTGGTCCCGGTGGCGCGGGTACGGACCTGGACGGTGCCGTGCAGTTCGTCGTGGGGGTCGTCCCAGACGACGCCGACCAGCGAGAACGGCTTGACGTCCCGTCGGGCCAGGCCCTGTTGGACCGCCGCGGCCGCGCGTTCGGTACCGAGGGGCACCAGGGGCACGGACTGGGTGGAGCCCGGCGGCGCCGGATCGTCCACGAATGCCGCGGTGACGGCGGAGGCGGAGGCGGGCACGGACAGCGGAATGACGAGGGCGGCGGTGCACGCGACGCCGATCGAGGAAGCAAGGAAGTCACGCATGGAAAAATCCTGAACATTCCGCACTTTCCGCGCCCCCCGGGAAACCCGCCGGAGACTGACGGCCCCTCGGGCCGACCGGTGGACGGCGTCACCGTTACGGCCCCTTCGCCCGGCCCGTCGCGCGTACCCTTGCGCGGGTGAACGCACGCGACCGCACCCCCGCCGACCTGCTGCGATCCGCGCTTGCCGCGGACCCGGCCCGCCCCTTGATCACCTATTACGACGACGCCACCGGAGAGCGCGTCGAATTGTCGGTGGCCACCTTCGCCAATTGGGTGGCGAAGACGGCCAACCTCATCCAGGACCATCTCTCCGCCGAGCCCGGTGAGCGCATCGCGCTGCTGCTGCCCGCGCACTGGCAGACCGCCGTCTGGCTGGTCGCCTGCTCCTCGGTGGGTGTCGTCGCCGAACTGGACGGCGACCCGGCCGCCGCCGACCACGTGGTCGCGGGAGCCGGCCGGCTCGACGACGGCCTGGCCTGCTCCGGGGAGCGGCTGGCGCTCTCCCTCGCCCCGTTGGGGCGCCGCTTCACGACGCCCCCGGACGGCTACCAGGACTACGCGGTCGAGGTCCCGACCCACGGCGACCGCTTCACGCCGTACGTCCCGGTGGACCCCGACTCCCCCGCCCTGGTCGTCGGCGGCACGGAGCTCACGGGGGCCGCCCTGGTCGAGCGGGCCCGCGAGGAGGCCGGACGGCTGGGGCTGACGGCCGGGTCACGCCTGCTGTCGGAGCTCCCGTACGACTCCTGGGCGGGCGTGGCGGCCGGGCTGTACGCACCGCTCGCCGCGGGCGCCTCGGTCGTGCTCTGCCGCAACTCGGACCAGCTCGCACCCGGTTCCATGGAGAAGCGCGTCGAGAGCGAGCGCATCACCGGCCGCGCGGTATGACAAGCCGCTGAGGGCCACCCGTCCGGCGCACGGCGTGCCGAGTCCCCCGGGACTCGGCACCGCCCGCGGTGGATGATCGGCGTCAAGGACCGCGCTGCGGACAACCAAGCGTCCGGTTCGGCCGTCTACTCCTGCGAACGGCCGCCGGGCGCGCGCCGACGCCGAGCAGGCACGAGGGACGGACCCAGACGTGACGGACAGTGCTGATACGCCCACCGGGCCGGACATTCCGGACGGGGACGACACGGCGTCCGTCGACGGTGGGGCGAGGGCCGGCGAAGGCGGCGGGGAGTCCCGGCGGGGCAGGGCGAAGTCCGGCCGGGGCCGGAAGCGGCCCCCGGATGGGAAGCGGTCCGCGGACGGGAAGCGGTCCGGCGAGGGCGGGGCGGCCGGAGCAGCCGGGCGGGCGGGAGCCGACGGCAACCGCAGGCGCTCATGGCTGCGTTGGACCGCTCTCGGCTCCTCCGTCGTGGTGCTCGCGGCGGCCGGTGGCGGCTGGTGGCTCTACCGCAAGCTCGACGCCAACATCACCACCGACCACAGCGCCGCCGCCGAGCTGGAGCGGTACGAGCGGGAGCGCCCCGCCTCCCTCGTGCGCGGCGCCCGCAACATCCTGATGATCGGCTCCGACACCCGCGCGGGCGAGGGGAACGCCGAGTACGGCCGCGACAAGGGCACCCAGCGCTCCGACACCACGATCCTGGTGCACCTGGCGGCCAACGGCGCGAGTGCGACGGCCGTCTCGGTCCCCCGCGATCTGATGGTGCAGCATCCGAGCTGCCTCAAGCCCGACGGGACGCGCACCGCGGCGCGGTTCGTGCAGTTCAACTCGGCGTTCGAGGCCGGTGGTACGGCGTGCACGATCCGGACCCTGGAGAAGCTCACCGGCGTCCGCGTCGATCACCACATGGTGATCGACTTCCGGGGCTTCAAGGACATGGTGGACGCCGTCGGCGGTGTGCGGGTCTGCGTCCGGGAGCCCGTCAAGGACGCGGACGCGCGGATCGACCTCAAGGCCGGGCCGCAGACCCTCCACGGCGAGCAGGCGCTGGGCTACGTACGGGCCCGCAAGTCCCTCGGGAACGGCAGCGACACCGAACGCATGGACCGCCAGCAGCAGTTCCTCGGCGCGCTGGTCAGCAAGGTGCAGAGCAACGGCGTCCTGCTCAACCCGGCGCGGCTCTACCCGGTCCTGGACGCGGCGACCAGGTCCATCACCACCGACCCGGGGCTCGGTTCGCTGAAGGACCTCTACTACCTGGCGCGCGCGATGCGAAGCGTGCCGACGGAGAAGGTGCAGTTCCTGACGGTGCCCCGACGGCCCTACAGCGCCGATCCGAACCGCGACGAGCTCGTGCAGCCGCAGGCGGGACGCCTCTTCAAGCGGCTGCGCGACGACGCGCCCGTGGTGGTGGTCCCGAACGACGCGTCGCGCAGCGAACCCGACGCGGACGCCTCGGCGAGCCCTTCGGCGACGCCGACTTTCGCCGGCACGAACGCCGCCGACGGTAGCTGCGAGTAAAGCAATATCCGAACAGGGGGAGGCAGTCTATGGAGATTGAGCGGAATGCCCGGTTGTAAGGGGCGTGGAATTTGTCACGGACGTCGCCCCGCGCTGAACTGGGCGGATAGTGTGACGCGATCCGGTGCTCCCGACCTCGTGGTCGCGCACTCATGGAGCACTCAAGGATCGAAAGACCGAGCGCCTGACGGGGGAGGCGCCTCGCGTGGCACCGACGGAGGACTCAAGCAACCGTGGACGCGCACAGCCGTGGACGGGCGGACGATATCGACCCCGCCGACCAGTGGGTGCTCAACCCGCAGACCGGTAATTACGAACTGCGACTGGACCAATCCGCAGGGAAGTCGTCCGGTTCGGGCCGGCGTCGCAGCACCGCTTCCAGAACGCCCGCGCAGGCGTCCCCGGCTTCCTCCGCGGCGTCGGCCGCCCCGGCCCCTTCGGGGTCCGCGCCTTCGGGCCCTTCCGGTTCCCCCCCCTCGCGCGGCCGCACCGCGGAGGTGCCCGGCCAGCGCAGGCGGCGCGCCCCCGGGAGCACGGACGGCCCGGGCGCGGGCGACGGCGCACAGGCGGCGGCCGGCCGTCGCAAGCGCAAGCCGCAGAAGTCCAGAAAGAAGAAGGCCCTGGTCTGGACGGGCGGGGTGACGGCCTTCGTGGTGGTCGCCGCGGGCGTCGGCGCGTACGCGCTCTACGCGCACTTCGACGGGAACCTGAACACGGTCGACGTCTCGGGCGCGGGCAGCGGCGGCTTCAAGAAGGACCAGGCGGTCAACATCCTGGTCATCGGTACGGACAAGCGGACCGGTGCGGGCAACGAGGGCTACGGCGACAGGAACAGCCCCGGTCACGCCGACACCACGATCCTCTTCCACGTCTCGAAGGACCGGACGAACGCGACCGCGCTCTCCATCCCGCGCGACATGATCACGGACATCCCGGACTGCCCGACGAAGCAGCCGGACGGTTCGAGCAAGGTCGTTCCGGGGCAGTCGGGCGTCCGGTTCAACATCAGCCTCGGCCAGAGCGGCCGCGACCCGGGCTGCACCATGCGTACGGTCAAGGAGCTCACCGGGCTGACCGTCGACCACTTCATGATGGCCGACTTCAACGCGGTCAAGGAGCTGACCACGGCGGTCGGCGGTGTCGACGTCTGCCTGGCCAAGCCCGTCAAGGACCCCGACTCGCACCTCGACCTGCCCGCCGGGCCGTCCAAGATCGAGGGCGAGCAGGCGCTGGCCTTCGTCCGTACCCGGCACAGCTTCGGGAACCAGAGCGACCTGGACCGGATCAAGGTGCAGCAGCAGTTCCTCAGCTCGATGATCCGTCAGATGAAGTCGGACGAGACGCTGACGAGCCCGACCAAGATGTACGGCCTCGCGGAGGCCGCGACGAAGGCGCTGACGGTCGACTCCGGCATAGGGAGCATCAAGAAGCTCACCGAACTCGCCGGGGAGCTCAGCAAGATCGACACCAAGAACATCACCTTCGCGACCGTGCCGGTGCGCGACAACCCCGCCGAGCGGGTCAAGGCGACGGTCGTCCTCGACGAGGCCACGGCCGAGCCGCTGTTCGCGATGATGCGCTCCGACACCTCGCTCACCGAGGTGAAGGAGAAGGAGAAGGACGCCAAGAACGCCCAGGCGGCGCTGTTGAAGGGCGCGCGGGCGCAGGCGTCGGACGTACGCGTGGACGTGTTCAACGGCAGCGGCAAGCAGGGCGCGGCGCAGGCCACGCTCAACTGGCTGCAGAACGAGCAGGGCGTCGGCAAGTCGACGAACATGAGCAACGCCCCGCAGAAGATCGCCAAGACGACGCTGGAGTTCGCGCCCAACCAGGCCGACCAGGCGCGCAAGCTGGCCGACCTGATGGGTCTGCCCGCCACGGCGCTGAAGCAGGGAACGAAGGACGCGGAGGGGCTCCAGGCGATGACGCTTACCCTCGGCGGTGACTTCAAGGGCGCGGGGGTGCCCATCACCGGTCCGGCGAAGGCGCCGGAGGGTGTGCAGAAGGTTGAGGCCGACAAGCAGGTGTGCGCGAAGTGACGGGCACAGCCTGAATGACAGGGGGACCTGGGGTGGGACAGAGCAGCGTGCGGGGGGAGGGTACGCGGGATCGCGTACCGCACGCCCGCGAACGGGGCTGGGACGACAGCTTCTACGGCGAGGACGCGGACGCGAAGGCGGACGCGGCGGAGGGCGGGCGGGGCGAGGGGCGTCCGGGCGCGGGGTCCGGTCCGGGCGGCGGGAGCCGTCCCCGGGACGGCAGGCGCCGAAGAGCCGGAGGCGGCCAGGGCGCGAAGAGCGGCAAACGGCGGATATTCCGCTGGATCGCCTCGGTGCTCTCGCTGCTGATACTCGGGACGGCCGGCGCCGGATACCTCTACTACCAGCACCTCAACGGCAACATCAAGAAGGACAAGCTCAACCTCGGCAAGAACAAGATGGCCGAGCACAAGGCGAACGCCGCCGGGCAGACACCGCTGAACATCCTGCTGATCGGCTCGGACGCCCGCAACACCAAGGCGAACCAGGACCTGGGCGGGGCCAAGGAGACGTTCAACGGCACCCCGCTCGCGGACGTGCAGATGCTGGTCCACCTCTCCGCGGACCGCAGCAACATCTCGGTGGTCAGCATGCCGCGCGACACCGTGGTGAAGATCCCGGAGTGCGAGGACCCGAAGACCCACCAGGTCTACAAGGAGAGCCGGTTCGCCCCGACCAACGAGTCGCTGGGCCGCGGCGGCCCCGGCTGCACGGTCGCCACCTGGTACGAGTTGACCGGCATCACCATCGACCACTTCATGATGATCGACTTCGCCGGCGTGGTGTCGATGGCCGACGCCATCGGCGGTGTACCTGTCTGCGTGGAGCAGAACATCCACTCCCGCAACCGCCAGGGCCAGGGCTCCGGCCTGAAACTGCGCGCGGGCACCCATCCGGTCCAGGGCGAGCAGGCGCTCCAGTGGCTGCGCACCCGGTACGGCTTCATGGACGGCACCGACCTCGCCCGTACGCGCGGTCAGCACATGTACATGAACTCGATGGTCCGGGAGCTGCGGGCGAACACCAAGCTCACCGACCCGATCAAGCTGCGCAAGCTGGCCGAGGCGGCGACCGACGCGCTCACCGTGGACACCGGGATCAACACGATCACCAAGCTGTACGAACTGGCCGAGGAGCTCAAGAGCGTCCCGACCGACCGCATCACCATGACCACGATGCCCAACTTCTACTCGACCCGCTTCAAGGAGAAGGTCGAGCCGCAGCCGGGTGACGCGGACAAGCTCTTCGAGATGATCCGCGAGGACATCCCGCTGGACGGCAAGGCGTCCAAGCGCAAGGCGCCCGCGGCGTCGAAGGACGCGGCCGCGCCGGCCGCCGAGATCGAGGTCATGGTGCAGAACGGCACCTTCACCAACCAGCTGGGGTCGGCGAAGGGCCGCGCGACGTCGGTCGCCGGTGTCCTGACCGGGAAGGGCTACACCCGGGCCAAGGCGGACAGCACCACCAATCCGCAGGCGAAGACGGTCGTCCAGTTCCCGAGCGCGGACCTGGAGGGTGACGCCCAGGCCGTCGCGAAGGCGCTGGGCGTCCCGGCGTCCTCGGTGAAGAAGTCCTCCGCGGTCCAGCGCATCACGCTCGTCGTGGGCGCGGACTGGCGCGAGGGCGACACCTACCCGAAGGCCGCCGCGAAGACCGGGGACAAGGCCCCGACGTCGGCCAAGCCCCTGTCCGCCGACGACACCACCGCGTGCATGCCGGTCCAGCCGGGCTTCACCTGGTCCTGACGGAGGTCGGGGTCGGGGGCCCGGGGGCGACGCGCTCCCGGGCCCCCGCCCGTACCGGCGACCGGAGGCGCAGCCGGCACCGGCGGGCCTGACGCGACAGCCCCGGGGCCGGCACCGGCGGGCCTGACGCCCGGACCGGCGGCCCTGACGCGACAGCCCCGGGCCGACGCGTGAACGCGTCGTGCGGCCGGGGCTGTCGCGGCCCGTCACGGACGGGCGGGGCGGGAACGCGGTGTCAGACGGAGGTCCGCACCGCCGGGCGGCGGCTCGCGATGACCTTGCGGGCCAGCGAGCGCGGGCTCGTCAGGAAGCCGAACCCCCACGACATGTGCATCGTCGCCAGCGCGACCGGGATCTGGGCGCGCGCCTTCAGCGGCAGCCCCTTGCCCGCCGGGACGGAACCCGCGACGATCGCGGCCAGATAGCCCGCCGGGATCACGAAGCCCACCGGCGAGACGGCCGCGCCCACGACGACACCCGCCGCGATCGCGCAGACCGCCGTCGGCGGCGCCAGGTACCGCAGGTTGATCGAGCCCTGGTGGTAGCGGGCGACCACATGGCGCCAGCGGCCGTAGTCCTTGTACTGCTTCGCCAGCGCGCGCACGCTCGGCCGCGGCCGGTACCGGACCTTCAGCTCGGGCGAGAACCAGATCAGACCGCCGGCCTCGCGGATGCGGAAGTTCAGCTCCCAGTCCTGGGCGCGGATGAACTCCTCGTTGTAGCCGCCCTGCTGCTCCAGCGCCTCGCGGCGGAAGACGCCGAGGTAGACCGTCTCCGCCTCGCCCGCGGCACCGCCCGTGTGGAAGGCCGCGTTGCCCACACCTATCCTCGACGTCATCGCGGCCGCGACCGCGTCCTCCCAGGCGTTCTCGCCCTCGGCGTGCATGATGCCGCCGACGTTCTGCGCGCCGGTCTCCTCCAGCAGCCGGACCGCCGTCGCGATGTAGTTCGGCGAGAGCATGCCGTGTCCGTCGACCCGCACCACGATCGGGTGGCGCGACGCCTTGATCGCCGCGTTCAGCGCGGCGGGCGTGCGCCCCGTGGGGTTGGGCACGGTGTGGACCCGGGCGCGCGGGTCGGACGCGGTCTCACGGACCAGCTCGGCGGCGATCTCGTCCGTACGGTCCGTGGACGGGCCGAGGGCGATCACCACCTCCATCTCGCCGTCGTACTCCTGGTCGAGGATGTGGCGGACCGAGTCGCGCAGGTGCCGCTCCTCATTGAGGACCGGCATGATCACGGAGACGGGGGGCAGGGGCATGGGTTCCTCGGAGGTCCGGGGGTCGTCCCCAGGGAGACAGCAGTTTCGGGCGCCACGTTACCGCGAACGGGGGACACGGTCGCGCGCCGCCCGGACGGCGGGCCCGGTCGCAGATCGTATGGGCTTACTGTGCTCAGGATTCCCCCCAGCCGCCCGCGGAGGTGTCCTTCGTGCCCACGCCGCCCCGCCGCCCCGCCCGCCCCCGGCCGCCCGCTCCCGGGCGCCCGAGACGGGCGGCCGGACGGAGGCCGCGGTGGGGCATGCGGGTGGCGACGGGCCTGTCGATGCTGGTCCTGGGCGCGGGCGGCATCGGGCACGCGGTGGTGACCAGCCTGGACACCGGGATCGGCCGGGTGGACCCGTTCCGGGACATGAAGAACCGGCCCGAGCCGGGCCACGGCACGAACGTCCTGGTCGTCGGCACCGACGGCCGCGACCGGATCACGCCCGAGGAGAAGGAGAAGTACAGACTCGGCGGAGCCCCCTGCCGCTGCACCGACACGATCATGCTGGTGCACATCTCCGCGGACCGGAAACGGGCGAGCATGGTGTCCCTGCCCCGCGACTCGTACGCCGAGATCCCCGAGCACACCGACAGCACCACCGGAAAGCACCACGCCGCCCACCCGGTGAAGCTGAACGCGGCGTACGCGGAGGGCGGGCCGAACCTGACCGTGCGGACGGTGGAGCACATGACGGGCGTGAAGATCGACCACTACCTGGAGGTCGACTTCACCAGCTTCATGCGGACCGTGGACGCGGTCGGCGGGGTGGAGATCTGCACGGCCAGGCCGATGAAGGACCCGTTCACCGGCCTCGACCTGACGGCCGGCACCCATGAGCTGGACGGCGGTCAGGCCCTCCAGTACGTGCGCTCGCGCCATATCGACGGCGCCTCCGACCTCGGCCGCATGCAGCGTCAGCAGCGCTTCCTGGCGGCGCTGATCGACCGGGCCACCGGCAACGGCGTCCTGCTGAACCCGGTGCGGTTCCAGGAGGTCGTCACCTCGATGCTGAGTTCGGTCCGGGCGGACGAGGACTTCGACACGGAGCAGATGCTGTCCCTGGCCAGGGCGATGCGCGGCTTCACCGCGGCGTCGTCCGAGTTCGCCTCCGTCCCGGTCAGCGACCCGAGCTTCCCGGTCAAGGGCCTCGGCTCGACGGTGAAGTGGGACGCGGCGAAGGCGAAGAAGCTGTTCCGCGCGGTACGGGAGGACAGACCGCTGGCCGCCCACCCCCCGCGCAGCGGTCCCCGCCGCACGCTCGTCGGTGTCTCGCCCCAGCAGATCCGGGTGCAGGTCTACAACGGGACGCGGCTGCGCGGCCTGGGCGCGCGGGTCGACGCGGCGCTGCGGGCCACCGGATTCAATACGACCCGGGTGGCCGCCAACTGGCCCCGGCGCGATCTCACCCGCACCATCGTCTGGTACGACCCGCGCTGGGACCGGTCGGCGAAGTCGCTGGCCACGGCGCTGCCGGGCTGCGAGCTACGGCAGGTCAAGGGGCAGGGCGCGACCCTGAAGGTGACGGCGGGCCCGGACTTCAGGGGGGTCCTCCCGGTCCGCGCGGAGACGGCCTACCAGGGCGAGTTCGGGGTGGTCACCGGGGACCAGGTGGTCTGCGAGTAGCAGCCGGGGCCACGCGACGCCGGGCCGGGCCGTCGGGAGGAGCGGGCGGGGCGGGCCCGGGGCGCGGACCCCGGTCCCGTCGTGCTCCCCGGCCTCAGTCGTCGATGCCCTCCGCCGCGCGCTGATCACGCAGCTCCTTGATCGCACGCCGGCGGGCGAGGCGGTGCGTACGCCGGATCTGTGCCTCCTGGTAGCGGCGCTTGTCCCGCTCGGTCTCCGGGATCACCGGCGGCACGATGCGCGGCTTGCCGTCCGCGTCGACGGCCGCGAAGACGAGGTAGGCGGAGCCCACCTGGGTCGCCGGGGTCGACTCGTTCCAGCGCTCGGCCAGCACCCGGACGCCGACCTCCATCGAGGACCGTCCGGTCCAGTTGACCTGGGCCTTCACATGGACCAGGTCCCCGACCCTGACCGGCTCCAGGAAGACCATCTCGTCCATGGACGCGGTGACCGCGGGCCCGCCGGAGTGACGTCCGGCGACGGCGCCCGCCGCGTCGTCCACGAGTTTCATGATCACGCCGCCGTGCACCGTACCCAGGAGGTTGGTGTCGCTGCCGGTCATGATGTGGCTGAGGGTGGTCCGGGACGCCGCGGTGGGCTTTCCTTCGAGCGTGGCCTGTTCGATGGCCTGATCTGTCATGCCCTCCACCATATGCCGGACTCCGGCATAGCCCGATTTGCATCAGCTTCGCAACAGCCCTGAACCGAATTTCCCCCCACCCTGTGAGGCGCGCGGGCCCGACCGTCACACTGGTCCGCATGAATGACTGGCCTGATGGATGGACCGAGGACCGCGACGGGCGCTACGGTCGCGGCAGCGCCGACGCCCAGCCCGAGGGCGCGCGGGTGATGCGCCATGTACAGCGCCCCGCGGTCCCGCAGCAGCAGTCACAGGGGTACGACGACCGGTACGGGCAGGCACCCGCGTACGACAGCCGGTACAACACGGGCCAGGTCTACGGCGCGCCCCCCGGAGGCGGCGGCCAGGGCGGTACGCGGATACCTGCCGGCACCCCCCGCCCCGCCCCCGACTGGCGCCGTCGCATCAAGGTCGGCTCCATCGTGCTGGTGGTGGCCGTCCTCGGCACCTCCATCGGTACGTACTTCTGGGCCGACGGCAAGATGCGCCGCGACGTCGATCTGTCCAAGGTCATCGACCGCCCCAAGGAGGGCGACTGCACGACGTATCTGATCGTCGGCTCCGACAGCCGTGAGGGCATGTCGGCCGAGGAGAAGAAGAAGCTGCACACCGGCTCCGCCGAGGGCAAGCGCACCGACTCGATGATGATCATGGCGGCCTGCGGCAGCGGGAACACCATGATCTCCCTGCCCCGTGACTCGGACGTGGAGATCCCGTCCTTCGTGGGCTCCGAGTCCGGCAAGACCTTCCCGGCCCAGGGCCGCCGGGTGAAGCTGAACGCCGCGTACGCGGAGGACGGCCCCGAGCTGCTGGTGCGGACCGTCGAGCACAACACGGGCCTGCGCATCGATCACTACGCGGAGATCGGCTTCGCGGGCTTCGCCAACATCGTGGACGCGCTCGGCGGCGTCGACATGAACATCGAGAAGGGCTTCAAGGACAAGAAGTCCGGCGCCGACTTCCAGGCGGGCGAGCAGACCCTCGACGGCGAGCAGGCCCTGGCGTTCGTACGGACCCGGTACGCCTTCGCCGAGTCGGACCTGGCGCGCACGAAGAACCAGCAGAAGTTCCTGTCGGCGCTGGCGAGCCAGGCGGCGACGCCGGGCACGATCCTCAACCCGTTCAAGCTGTACCCGGTCATGGGCGCGGGCCTGGACACGCTGATCGTCGACAAGGACATGTCCCTGTTCGACCTGGGTGAGATGTTCTTCGCGATGAAGGGCATCAGCGGCGGTGACGGAACGTCGATGAACATCCCGATCAGCGGAAGCCGGGGCGGCAATCTGACCTGGGACAAGGCGAAGGTCCAGCAGCTGGTGCAGCAGATCCAGAACGACGAGAAGGTCACCGTCACGGGGAAGTGAAAACCGCGTCGGGGGCCGCACCGCCAAGGCGGGCGGTCGGCCGGAGTCAATTCGAGGCATGTCCGGCCGCTGTGGCACACAGCGAGCGACTCCCGGGCGCGGTGCCGGCTCTCACCCGGTTCGGTACGCGGCCGGCCCGCCCTCCCCGCCCTCCCTGGGCGGGCCACCGAACGGGCCACCGGACGGGCGGACGGACGGACGGACGGACGGACGGCGCATCCGGCGAACCCCGATGGCCGTAACAGGAAGGCCCCTTCCCGGAGTCCAGGAAGGGGCCTTTCCGCGCTGGGCCTCGCGTCCGTCCCGGGACGTCAGCTCCCGGACGCGTACGTCACGAAGTCCGCCCACGCGGTGGGCGCGAAACCGAGCTGGGGGCCGCCCGGCGCGGCCTTGGAGTCACGGACGTGGACCGTACCGGGTGCCGCGGCGACCTCGACGCACTCAGGGCCGTCGTTGCTGCTGTAGCTGCTCTTGAACCACTGCAGGGCGGAGCCCTCGCCGCCCGACGACTTGCGGGTCATGTCTCTCCCAGCGCTTTCTCGATGAAGGCCAGAGACTCCCGTGGAGTGAGAGCCTGGGCCCGGATGATTCCGTACCGCAGCTCGATGATCCGGATCTCCTTGGGGTCGGAGACCAGGCGGTTGGACAGCTGGCCCTCCCAGTGTGCCACCGCGGTGCCGTCGTCGAACTTGAGCAGCTGGAACTGACCACCCATCCCCGCGTGGTCCTCCCGGTCGCTCGGCATCACCTGGATCTCGACGTTGCGCAACTGACCGACTTCCAGCAGGCGTTCGAGCTGACGGCGCGCAACCATTCTGCCCCCGAGAGGGCGCCTGATGGTCACCTCTTCCAGGACGAACGTGAGCGAGGTCAACGGCTGCCGCTCGAAGACCTCCTGACGCGACATCCGGGCCGCGACATAGCGATCGACCTGGTCCCGGCCGAACGACGGCCTCCGCATCTCGTACAGCGCACGGGCGTACTCCTCGGTCTGCAGCAGCCCATGCAGATTGTGGTTGCTGTAAGCCCCGAGCTCTGCCGCGTTCCGCTCCAACTTGGCCAGATCGCGGACCTTCTTGGGATACCGGGCCTCCGCCACGTCCTTCTTCATCGCGGCCAACTTGCCGCCCGCGCCCAGGGCCTCGTCCGCCCGGTCCAGGAACTCCGGCCTCGGGATGCGCTTTCCGGCCTCGACCTTGTGGACCAGGTTCTCGCCGTACCCGATCGCCGCGCCCAGCTCCGCGGCACGCATCCCGGCCGCCTCGCGCCAGAGCCTGACCTGCCGGCCGACCGCGGCGACGACCGCTCCCGAGTCGTCCTCCGGGTCCACGTCCCGGTCGGGCTCGTCCCCGCCGTCCGCCGTGTGAACCCCGCCGATCGCATCCGCCATACGACACCCGCTTCCGCCCGCGTCCGTACCGTGCTTACGCCCCGGCGCCGCCCGGGAATGGTCACCGTCCGTGCGTACGCCGCTTCGCTCAGCGTAAACACGAACCGCCCACCCCGGGCCCGACGAACGCCCACATCACCCGAACCGGACGTTCCCCTCACGGCGGGCGCGCGTGGATGCCGCGCGGGGACGCGGATTCCCGTTCCGTCAACCGTGATCGTTTGACCCGCGCACCTCACCCTCGGGAGCATCGAGCCGCGTTCCGGCTGGAAACCCTGGCCGACTACAGCAAGTCCGGGAACGTGCGCGGAAGCAGTTGACCCGCGAGCGCTTCCGGCCTCTTCGGTTCCGGGGCGGTCGACCCCACGGAGGCGTCAGAGGCCGCCGAACGGGCGTACGACAACAGCCCTCGGCGTCACCCCGGGGGCTGCGTCGTCCCTACGGGCCAGCGGCTGCCTGCAGCCCGGAGAACAGTCGGTGACCTGCACAAACGCCGCTACGGTGGTTGCGGACCATCACGATCCGCTGCGCGTGATTCGTAGCTTCGTAGATCTGGGTGCTTACGGAACACGCGGCCCTGACCAGCACGGACACCCGTCGCAGAGGGGTCACCCCAGGATTCCCCCATGATCGCGGGATCGCTGCCGTCCGGCCCCTACTCGGGGGCGCGACTGTACCGCTCCAGCGTCGCCTTCGACGTGGACTTGTCCTCAAGCCGCAGTTCCCACGGCCCCGTGTTCACGTCGAAGTCCTTCCCGAAGCCGACCCACTTCCCGGTCATCCGTCGGCCGGTCGGCTCGACCAGGAGCTGAATGGCCCCGTGGTAACGGGCCCCGTTGTAGTAGCCATCCGAAGCGGTCTGCTCCACCCACGACCCGGTCACCACGTTGCGGTCCACGGTCAGGTCCAGCGTGAGCGGGCTGTCCGGGTTCGAGGATGCCCCCGGCAGGCTCTGAGCGGTCAGCCGGTTGCCGTGCTGGACGATCACCATGTAGTGCTTGCCCTCGTACGTGTCTCCCCGGCTGGACGAGTAGAACTCGTACCGGCTGAGCCATACCCCTGAGAACGTCTCCTCGACGGTCTGCGCAGCCGACTGTGCCCCTACCGCGGCGGAGGTGACACCCTCTGCCCCTCTATCCATGTCGTGCCCTCCTGTCCCGTCTGCGTGGACTCTCGCCATCGGCATGGGCAGGGAAAACCCCAGGGCCTCGACAGGACGGCCCGTGACCCGCTCTAACGCCCTCGCGTAGACGCCTCGAGGTGTCTTGCTCGTACCTGACTCCCAGCGCTGTACCAGACGCTTCGACGCCTCGTTGGGTTCTCCCAGCTCTGCCCCTGCCCGGCGCAGGGCCTTGGCAAAGTCGTCCTGACTTAAGCGCAGGCCGATACGCACGGCCCGCAGCACATTATTCGGCACCACGGCGGTCGGCGTCATGACGTCAAAGCTAGACCCAACCCGCCTGCAGTGACACCGGTTTGACACCCCTGGGGGTGTCATTGACGCCCCTGTCGAGTGACGCCAAGGTGACGCCCGAAGTGTCGTCGCTCTGCCCCTTCCGGCGGCAGGAACATCTACCTCACGAACCAGGCAACCGGACGAGAGGGAGAGTGATGGCCAGCCAGAACGACGGAGCCCCCGGAGGGGGTCCGGGAGTAGCCGTAATCCTCTCCATGCCAGTACTTCAGCCCACCCCCGTGGAGGGCTGTGAGATCTGCGGAGAGCAGGCAGCGCAGCGGTCGGCCGCGCACCAGCGTGGGGACTACTCCGCCGTCAGCGACGCGAATGTCCGGCTCCGCAATCACAGGTACCACCGGGCCATCCGGTGACACGGGCACGCTCCTCGTCCGCGCCGTGCGGGGAGACCAAGCCCAGGTGTTTCAGGGCGACGGGCTTTCCCGATTCAGTCGGCCTGCGCCCCACCGATGTGCGCCATGTTCAACGGTGCGGCCGATTGGACGGGCCACAGCAGCACGGATGTGCTCCGCGAGCACTGTCCCTACATCTTCGAAGGCGCCGAGCGCGCGGGCGTGCTGCCGGCGCGACCATGCTGACCCCCGGCGCGGACGGCCCCACCGAGCGAGACGAAGTCGCCCGACCCAGCCCATGCGGAAGGCCCCCGGCAGCACGCCGGGGGCCTTCTCGTCATGCGGGTCAGCACCCGTTCCGCGGCCGGTGTCCGCCCAGTATCTCCCCAGCGTGACGCCCGGGAACAGCCCGGAACGGGCCCGAACGGACCGGAAGCCGATCGCCGCTCCCGGAGCGCCGGAGAAGGCCGCTGACCTGCGAAAACCCTGCTACGGCAGGTTGCGGGCCATCACGATCCGCTGCACCTGGTTCGTACCCTCGTAGATCTGGGTGATCTTGGCGTCGCGCATCATGCGCTCGACCGGGTAGTCGCGGGTGTATCCGTAGCCGCCGAGCAGCTGGACGGCGTCCGTGGTGGCCTCCATGGCCACGTCGGAGGCGAAGCACTTGGCCGCGGCGCCCAGGTAGGTGAGGTCGGCGTCGCCGCGCTCGGAGGCTGCGGCGGCCTGGTAGGTGAGGGCGCGGGCGGCGGAGATCTTCATCGCCATGTCGGCGAGCATGAACTGGATGCCCTGGAAGTCGGCGATCGGCTTGCCGAACTGCTTGCGTTCCTGGACGTAGCCCTTGGCGTAGTCCAGGGCGCCCTGGGCGATACCGAGGGCCTGGGCCGCGATGGTGATGCGGGTGTGGTCCAGGGTCTTCATCGCCGTGGCGAAGCCGGTGCCCTCCTCGCCGATCATGCGGTCGGCGGGGATGCGCACGTTGTCGAGGTAGACCTCGCGGGTCGGCGAGCCCTTGATGCCGAGCTTCTTCTCCGGCGCGCCGAAGGAGACGCCCTCGTCGCTCTTCTCGACGACGAACGCCGAGATGCCCTTGGAGCGCTTGGTCGGGTCCGTGACGGCCATGACCGTGTAGTAGTCGGAGACGCCCGCGTTGGTGATCCAGCGCTTGACGCCGTTGAGCACCCAGAAGTCACCGTCCCGGACGGCCTTGGTCTTCATGCCCGCGGCGTCCGAGCCGGCGTCGGGCTCGGAGAGGCAGTACGAGAACATCGCGTCGCCCTTGGCGAGCGGGCCCAGGTACTTCTTCTTCAGCTCCTCGGAACCGGAGAGGATCACCGGGAGCGAGCCGAGCTTGTTCACGGCCGGGATCAGGGAGGACGACGCGCAGACGCGGGCCACCTCCTCGATGACGATCACCGTCGCGAGCGCGTCGGCGCCCGCGCCGCCGTAGGACTCGGGGACATGGACCGCGTGGAGGTCGGAGGCGACCAGGGCGTCCAGCGCCTCCTGCGGGAAGCGGGCCTCCTCGTCCACCGCGGCGGCGAACGGAAGGATCTTGGCCTCGGCGAGCGAGCGGACGGTGTCCCGGAGCATGTCGTGCTCTTCGGACGGGCGGTACAGATCGAAGTCAGGCGTTCCCGCCAAGGTCTCTCACTCCCCAGAGCTCTGCTAACTACCGTTAAGTAACCCTGATTTTAGAGGCCACGACCCGGTCAGGCATACGTGAGCTTGATGACAGCGGAAACCATGCCCCCGCGGTGGCCCGACTATGCTCGGGCAGGCATTCCGAGCCCGCAGGCTCGCTTTCCGAGCCCGTACGTCGATGGAGCACCGCATGGCCCTCAAGATCACCGTGATCGGCACCGGATATCTCGGCGCCACCCATGCGGCGGCCATGGCGGAACTGGGCTTCGAGGTCCTCGGCCTCGACGTCGTACCCGAGAAGATCGAAATGCTCTCGGCCGGCAAGGTCCCGATGTACGAACCGGGACTGGAAGAGCTGCTGCGCAAGCACGTGGCGGGCATCGAGGGCTCCACCGGCCGACTGCGGTTCACGACCTCCTGGGAGGAGGTCGGGGAATTCGGCGACGTCCACTTCGTCTGTGTGAACACTCCGCAGAAGCACGGCGAGTACGCCTGCGACATGAGTTACGTCGATGCCGCGTTCGGCTCCCTGGCCCCGCATCTGAAGCGGCCCACGCTGGTGGTCGGCAAGTCGACCGTGCCGGTCGGCAGCGCGGAGAGACTGGCCGGGCTGCTCACCGCCCTGGCACCCGTGGGCGCCGACGCGGAGCTGGCCTGGAACCCGGAGTTCCTGCGTGAGGGCTTCGCCGTGCGGGACACCCTGCACCCCGACCGGATCGTGGTGGGCCTCGCCTCCGAGCGCGCCGAGAAGCTGCTGCGGGAGGTGTACGCCACGCCGATGGGCGAGGGGTCGCCCTTCGTGGTGACCGATTTCCCGACCGCGGAACTGGTGAAGACCTCCGCGAACTCCTTCCTGGCCACGAAGATCTCCTTCATCAACGCCATGGCGGAGGTCTGCGAGGCCGCCGGCGGCGATGTCGCCAAGCTGGCGGAGGCGATCGGCCACGACGACCGGATCGGCGCGAAGTTCCTGCGGGCGGGCATCGGCTTCGGCGGCGGCTGCCTTCCGAAGGACATCAGGGCCTTCATGGCACGCGCGGGCGAACTGGGCGCCGACCAGGCGCTGACCTTCCTGCGCGAGATCGACTCCATCAACATGCGGCGGCGCGGCCAGATGGTCGGCATGGCCCGCGAGGCGCTCGGCGACAGCTCGTTCCTGGGCAAGCGGGTCGCGGTGCTCGGCGCGGCGTTCAAGCCGGACTCGGACGACGTACGGGACTCCCCTGCCCTCAACGTCGCCGGGCAGATCCACCTGCAGGGCGGCCAGGTGACGGTCTACGACCCGAAGGGCATGGACAACGCCCGCCGGCTGTTCCCGACGCTCGGTTACGCGGACAGCGCCCTGGAAGCGGTGCGGGGCGCCGATGTGGTGCTGCACCTGACGGAGTGGCGCGAGTTCCAGGAGCTGGACCCTCAGAAGCTGGGCGAGGTCGCGACGGCGCGGATCATCCTCGACGGCCGCAACGCCCTGGACCCGGTGCGCTGGCGTGAGGCGGGCTGGACCTACCGCGCGATGGGCCGCCCGCGCGCCTGACGGGCGTCCGCGCCGCCCCCGCCGCCCCTACGGGTTCCGGCGGGCGCGGTACGTGCGCATCTTCGCGCGGGCGCCGCACACCGACATGGAGCACCAGCGGCTCCGGCCGCCCGGACTGCGGTCGTAGTACGCCCAGTGACAGTCGGGTGCCTGGCACGCCTTGAGCCGCGCCCAGCTGCCGTCCGCGGACGCCGTCGCGATCGCCTCGGCCACACGCGAGACGAGCCTGTCCGGGGCCGCCGGGCGCAGACCCGCCGCGCCCCGGTCGTCGACGGTCACCACGAGCGGGGCTTCGGCCAGCAGGTCGGCCAGCGGAGTCGTCGTACCGTGCGGCGGGTGGCCGGCGTGCGCGAGGCAGGCGACGCGCAGCGCCTCGCGCAGTTCACGGGCGGCCGGCACCTCCCCCTCAGCCAGTCCGAGGGCGGCGCGACCGGTCGGCGTGTCGAGGGAGTCGACACGCGTCTCGATGTGCAGCGAGTTCACCAGGGCCTCGATCAGGGCGAGTCCTCCCGGCGCCGGCGCTCTTTCCATCATGGTCGCGACGTTACCCCCTGTCCGGCCGCATGCAGTAACAGTTACCGACTAAGCTGCTCAAGCGGTAACGACATCGCGAGAGGAGTTGGCCATGGCCATCGCCAGGCTCGGGACCGTGGTCCTGGACTGCCCTGATCCGCACGCGCTCGCCGCCTTCTACGCCGAGCTGCTGGGCGGCTGCGCCGAGGACGGCCCGGACGGCTGGGTCGACCTGATCGGGCACGGCGGCACTCCGCTCGCCTTCCAGGCCGCCCGCGGGTTCGTCCCGCCCCGGTACTCCTTCCACGACGGCACGCAGCAGTTCCATCTGGACCTCACCGTCCACGACCTCGACGAGGCGGAGGAACAGGTCCTGGCCCTCGGCGCCAAGGCGCTGGACACGGACAACCGGGGACGCTCCTGGCGTGTGTACGCCGACCCCGCGGGGCACCCGTTCTGCCTCTGCGCCTGCTGAGGAGGGATTCATGGCATTCGCCACACTCACCCTGACCGCGATCGACTGCCCCGATCCGCGCGTGCTCGCCGACTTCTACGCCGCCGTCCTCGGCGGGGACATCAAGGACGACCCCGACGGCGAGTGGGTCGAACTCCGCCTGGCCGACGGCGGGCGGCTCGCCTTCCAGCGGGCTCCGGAGCTCCGCCCGCCGAACTGGCCGCGGGCCGACGACAACTCGCAGCAGCTGCATCTCGACCTCACGGTCGAGGACATCGACTCCGCACAGGAACAGGTCCTGGCGCTGGGCGCGCGACCGCTGGACATCGACGACAACGGCGGTGAGCGGGGATTCCGGGTGTACGCGGATCCGGCCGGGCACCCGTTCTGCCTCTGCCGCGCCTGACCAGGGTCCATCGCGCGGAGCCGGGCGCCGGCCGGTCCGCCACGAGGACGCCACCGACCGCTGTACGTGACCGCTGTACGTGACCGCTGTACGGACCGCGCCGCCGGCCGCCGTACGGCCATGTCGCACCCGCCGGGCGGCGGTCGTACGCCGTCGGGCGGCCGGGCAGCGGCGCACCCCTCGCGGCCACCGCCGCGGGCGTCACGTCCCGTACGGCGCCTCGCGCGCCACACCCTCCGCCTCGCGTACGACACGCGCCGCGTTTCCCCAGGTCAGCGCGGCGATATCGGCCTCCTGCCAGTCCCGGTGCAGTAGCTCGGCCAGCAGATTGGGGTAGCAGGACGCGTCTTCCAGGCCGATGGTGTGCGGGGCGTCGGTGGCCGCGCCGTACGACCCGGACAGGCCGACGCACTCCGGGCCGGCGACCTCGCGGACGTGCTCGACGTGGTCGGCGACGTCCCGGAGTGTGGCCGGGCCCTCGCGGACGACCTGGTCGGGGGCGAAGCTCACCATGCACACGCCGGCGTTGGCCCGCAGCAGGCGCAGGACGTCGTCGGCGACGTTCGCGGGGTGACCGGTGAGCGCCCCGGCCGCCGAGCGGGAGAGCATGACCGGTGCCTTGGTGACCTCCAGGACGCGGCGCATGGTGGCGGCGGAGGCCCCGGAGAGGTCGATCAGGACGCCGAGCCGGTTCATCTCCCGGACCGCCTCCTCGCCGAAGGCGGTGAGACCGCCCGCCGTCCACCGGGTACCGGCCACGCTGACGCTGCGCACGCCGAGGGCGTGGTAGGCGCGCAGGGTGCCGAGCGAGTCGCCGAGCGCGGTGCCGGCGACGGGCCCGAGCAGGGACGCTATCCGTCCGCAGTCCCGGGCCTCGGTCATCTGGCGGGCGTCGAGGGCCAGCCGCAGGGCCTCGGGGCAGGCAGCGATCAGCGTCCGCACGGCGTCGATGCGTTCCAGCGTGCCGCTGACGGCCCGCTCGGTGGAGCCCGCCTCGTCCGGCGCGACGTGCAGCGACCAGAACTGGGCGCCGACGCCGCCGGCGCGGATGCGGGGGATGTCGGTGTCGAGGGAACTCGCCCCGTGCTCCAGGTCGTGCCAGAGCGTCCGGTCGAGCTCCTGGGCCAGCGTGTTGTGCCCGTCGACGACGAGTTGCGCCGCGAGGAGCACTCGGGCCCGTTCGATGTCCACCTCGGCCGCGGCGGGCGCCTCGGCGCCGCTCGGCGAATCGTCGAGCTCGCCGACCGCGAGGGGTGCGGCGGGTGCGACGTAGGGATGATCCTGAAGATCTGCCATGAGGGCTCCGGGGATGCGGTGCGAGCCGATGGGCCCACGCTCGCACGATCCGTCCACGAGTTCGCGCAGACGTACTGCATCCGGGTGATGCCCCGCCGGGTGCGGGCCTGGCCGGGGCGGCCTCGCCCGGGCCACGCAGAAGGCGCCCGCCCCGGGGCCTGGCGGGCGCCTTCGGGGACCGACCGCTGCGGTCAGGCGTCCAGGGATCCGAGCGTGGCGTTCGACGGGGCGCGGCCCGCCAGGGAGGCCGCGACCGTCTCCGCGTCGCGCAGCACCCGGACCGCGTTCTTCCAGGTCAGCTGGGCGATGTCGGCGTGGGACCAGTGCCGGGAGAGCAGTTCGGCGATCAGGCGCGGGTATCCCGAGACGTCCTCCAGGCCCGAGGGCGTGAACGCCGTGCCGTCGAAGTCGCCGCCGATGCCGATGTGGTCGATGCCCGTGACCTCGCGCATGTGGTCGAGGTGGTCCGCCACCGTCGCGACCGTGGCGACCGGGCGGGGGTTCTCCGCTTCGAAGGCCTCATGGATCCGCATGGCCTGCGGCGTGGTGTCCAGGCCGTGCAGACCGTGCGCGCGCATGTTCTCCTCGGCCCGCCGGGTCCACTCCACCGCCGCCGGCAGGATGAACTTCGGTACGAAGGTGGCCATGGCCACTCCCCCGTTGGCGGGCAGCAGGGCGAGCACGTCGTCCGGGATGTTGCGCGGGTGGTCGCACACCGCCCGGGCGGACGAGTGGGAGAAGATCACCGGCGCTTCGGAGGTCGACAGCGCGTCCCGCATGGTCGTGGCCGCGACGTGCGAGAGGTCCACCAGCATGCCGAGGCGGTTCATCTCACGGACGACCTCGTGGCCGAACGGCGACAGGCCGCCGACTCCCGGCGCGTCCGTCGCCGAGTCCGCCCAGGCGGTGTTGTCGTTGTGCGTCAGGGTCATGTAGCGCACGCCGAGCGCGTACAGCGCCCGCAGGGTGGCCAGCGAGTTGTTGATGGAGTGGCCGCCCTCGGCGCCCTTCAGGGACGCGATGCGCCCGGCTGCCCGCGCCGCCTCCATGTCGTCGGCCGTCAGCGCGGGCGCCAGGTCCGACGGGTAGCGGGCGAGCAGCTGGTCGACGCAGTCGATCTGCTCCAGGGTCGCGCTGACCGCCTCGTCGCCCGCCAGGTCGCTGCGGACGTAGACCGACCAGAACTGGGCGCCGACCCCGCCCGCCCGCAGCCGGGGGATGTCGGTGTGCAGCCGCCCGGTCTGGTCGACCGCGATGTCGAGCCGGTCCAGGTCGTAGCGGGCCTTGTTGCGCAGCCCCGAGGGCAGGTCGTTGTGGCCGTCCGCCACGGGGAAGGAGGCCAGCAGCTCGCGGGCCTCCCCGTCGAACGCGGCCGCCGTCACTTGGCGAACCCGAACGACGGGGAACCCTCGACCTTCGCGCGCAGTCGCTTGCCCTTCTCGGTGGCCTGGTCGTTGAGCTCCTGCTGGAACTCGCGCATCCGCGCCAGCAGCTCGGTGTCGTACGTCGCGAGGATGCGCGCCGCCAGCAGGCCCGCGTTGCGCGCACCGCCCACCGAGACGGTGGCGACCGGGACGCCGGCCGGCATCTGGACGATGGACAGCAGCGAGTCCATGCCGTCGAGGTACTTCAGCGGGACGGGCACGCCGATGACCGGCAGCGGGGTGACCGAGGCGAGCATGCCCGGCAGGTGCGCCGCACCGCCGGCGCCCGCGATGACCGCCTTCAGGCCGCGGCCGGCGGCCTGCTCGCCGTAGGCGACCATCTCGCGCGGCATCCGGTGCGCGGAGACGACGTCGACCTCGTAGGGGATCTCGAACTCGTCGAGCGCCTGGGCCGCGGCCTCCATGACGGGCCAGTCGGAGTCCGAGCCCATGACGATGCCCACCAGTGGATTACTCAACGATCGTTCCTCGCAGGTAGCCGGCGGCGTGGCGGGCGCGCTCCAGCACGTCGTCCAGGTCGTCGCCGTAGGTGTTGACATGCCCCACCTTGCGGCCGGGCTTCACGTCCTTGCCATACATGTGGATCTTGAGCTGCGGGTCACGGGCCATGCAGTGCAGGTAGGCCGTGTACATGTCAGGGTAGTCCCCGCCCAGGACGTTGCACATGACCGTCCACGTCGCGCGCGGACGCGGGTCGCCGAGCGGGAGGTCGAGCACGGCGCGGACGTGGTTGGCGAACTGCGAGGTGATCGCGCCGTCCTGGGTCCAGTGGCCGGAGTTGTGCGGGCGCATGGCGAGCTCGTTGACGAGGACGCGGCCGTCGCGGGTCTCGAAGAGCTCGACCGCCAGGTGCCCGACGACGCCGAGCTCCTTCGCGATCCGCAGGGCCAGCTCCTGGGCCTGGCCGGCCAGCTCCTCGGAGAGGCCGGGCGCGGGGGCGATCACCGTGTCGCAGACGCCGTCGACCTGCCGCGACTCGACGACGGGGTACGCCACGGCCTGGCCGTGCGGCGAGCGGACGATGTTGGCGGCCAGCTCACGGACGAAGTCGACCTTCTCCTCCGCGAGCACCGGGACGCCCGCCAGGAACGGGTCACGGGCGTCGGCCTCGGAGCGCACGAACCAGACGCCCTTGCCGTCGTACCCGCCGCGCACCGTCTTGAGGATGATGGGGAAGCCGCCCACCTCGGCGGCGAAGGCCGCCGCGTCGGCCGGGTCGGCCACGATGCGGTGCCGGGGGCAGGGCGCGCCGATCGCGTCGAGCTTCGCGCGCATCACCCCCTTGTCCTGGGCGTGCACCAACGCGTCGGGCCCCGGCCGGACGGGAATGCCGTCCGCCTCCAGGGCCCGCAGGTGCTCGGTCGGAACGTGCTCGTGATCGAAAGTGATCACATCGCAGCCGCGAGCGAACTCACGCAGCGTGTCCAGGTCGCGATAGTCGCCGATGACGACCTCACTCACCACCTGGGCCGCGGAGTCCTGCGGGGTGTCACTGAGGAGCTTGAACTTTATGCCGAGGGGGATGCCCGCCTCGTGGGTCATACGGGCGAGCTGACCGCCACCGACCATGCCGACTACCGGGAACGTCACTCTCCCAGGGTATCCGCCCGCCCGGTGGGCCTGTCACAGCACTGCTACACCGCCGGGGCTCCCGCGAGCGCCCCGCACGAGTGGTGGTTAGCATGGCTTGGTTGACCGAACCGACCGGACGGGGCCAGAGACCACCATGAGTGAACGCGGCGCACTGCGTGTGCGGCTGGACCAGCTCGCCCGGGAGATCGCCAAGTTCGGCCTCATCGGCGGTCTGGGCCTGCTGGTCAACATGGCGGTCTTCAACCTGGTGCGCCACACCACGGACGTCCCGGTCGTGCGGGCCAGCCTGCTGGCCACGGTCGTGGCCATCGTCTTCAACTACGTGGGCTTCCGCTACTTCACGTACAAGGACCGCGACAAGAGCGGCCGCACCAAGGAACTCACCCTCTTCCTGCTGTTCAGCCTGGTCGGACTGGTGATCGAGAACGGCGTGCTGTACGCCGCGACGTACGGGTTCGGCTGGGACACCCCGCTGCAGAGCAACTTCTTCAAGTTCTTCGGCATCGGCGTCGCCACCCTGTTCCGCTTCTGGTCCTACCGCACCTGGGTCTTCCGGGCGCTGCCCGCCCGCGAGGCCGTGCAGACGGCCGAGTCCTTCCTGGAGCAGCGCCGCCACGAGCCGGCCGCCCCGGCCGGCCAGAACGCGCGCTGACCCGGCCGTCCGCACGGCCTCGGACGACACCGCCCGGGGTCTTCCGTCCGGGGCCTTCCGTCCGGATCGGGCCGGATCGGTGAGCGGGGTCGGTCCGGCGGACGACGCGACGGGAGGGCACTCCCTAGCGCACCGGACGGTGCTCGTCGTCCTTGTCCTTGCGGCTGCGCGCCTCCCGGCTGAGGAAGAGGGCGAAGACCGCCGGCTGCTGCTGGAGCAGCTCCAGCCGTCCGCCGTCCGCCTCGGCCAGGTCGCGGGCGACCGCGAGCCCGATGCCGGTCGAGTTGCGGCCGCTGATGGTCCGCTCGAAGATCCTCGCCCCCAGGTCCGCCGGTACCCCGGGGCCTTCGTCGGTGACCTCGATGACCGCCTGGTTCCCGGTGACGCGGGTGCGCAGGGCGACCGTGCCGCCGCCGTGCATCAGTGAGTTCTCGATCAGCGCGGCGAGCACCTGGGCGACCGCGCCGGGCGTGCCGACCGCCCGCATGCCGACCTTGCCGGAGCGTACGATCGCCCGCCCGGCGCTGCGGTAGGCGGGGCGCCACTCCTCGATCTGCTGTTTGACCACCTCGTCGAGGTCGAAGGTGATCGCCGAGCCGGTGCGCGGGTCCCTGGAGTTGGTGAGCAGCCGCTGCACGACGTCCGTCAGCCGTTCCACCTGGGTGAGCGCGATCGTCGCCTCTTCCCGCACGGTGTCCAGGTCGTCGGTGACCGTGATCTCCTCCAGCCGCATGGACAGGGCGGTCAGGGGCGTGCGCAGCTGGTGCGAGGCGTCGGCGGCCAGACGCCGTTCGGCCGTCAGCATCCGGGCGATCCGCTCGGCGGAGGCGTCGAGGACGTCGGCGACCCGGTCCAGCTCCGGCACCGCGTACCGCTTGTGGCGGGGCCTGGGGTCGCCCGATCCGAGCCGTTCGGCCGTCTCCGCGAGGTCGGTGAGCGGCGAGGCGAGCCTGTTGGCCTGACGTACGGCGAGGAGGACGGCGGCCACCACGGCCAGCAGCGCCACCGCGCCGATGATCAGCAGGGTCCGGCCGACCTCACGGGTGATCGAGGAGCGGGACTCCTCGACGGTGACGGTCTCGCCGCGCTCGCCGTGGGCGGTGCCCCGGATCACGCTGTCGTCGGGACGCGCGCCGATCTCGATGGGGGCCCGGCCGGGGATCTCGATCATGGCGTACCGCTTGGCGCCGCTCTGCTCGGCCAGGATGTCGGGGTTGACCGGCTCCCCGCCGATCAGCCGGCTGTCGACGATGCTGACCAGCCGGAGCGCCTCGGAGTCCACGCTCTCCTGGGCACTGCTGCTGATGGTGCGGGTCTCCACGATGACGAGGGAGACCCCGAAGACGGCGATGACGACGAGCACCACGGCGAGCGTGGAGTTGATCAGCCGACGACGCACGGTGCCCTCCGGGCGGGTTGTACCGGAAGCGGTGGGGCCCCGGCGGTGGACGGCCCGACGACGGCCCGCTGCGGGACGTCACGGCCGGGAGTCTTCCGTCCGGACCAGGCCGGCGCGGTCCGGACGAGCGGCCCTGGGGACCTAGCTCTTCTCGAAGCGGAAGCCCACACCGCGGACGGTGGCGATGAAGCGCGGGTTCGCGGCGTCGTCCCCGAGCTTCTTGCGCAGCCAGGAGATGTGCATGTCGAGGGTCTTGGTCGACGACCACCACGTGGTGTCCCAGACCTCGCGCATCAGCTGGTCGCGGGTGACGACCCGGCCCGCGTCCCGGACCAGGACCCGCAGCAGGTCGAACTCCTTGGCGGTGAGCTGGAGCTCCTCCTCGCCCATCCAGGCGCGGTGCGACTCGACGTCGATGCGCACCCCGTGGGTCGAGGGCTGCGGCGCGGGCTCGCTGGCGCCGCGCCGCAGCAGCGCCCGGACGCGGGCGAGGAGCTCGGCGAGCCGGAACGGCTTGGTGACGTAGTCGTCGGCGCCCGCGTCGAGGCCGACCACGGTGTCCACCTCGTCGGCGCGGGCCGTCAGGACGAGGATCGGCACGGTGAGGCCCTCGGCACGCAGTCGCCGGGCCACTTCGAGGCCGTCCATGCCGGGCAGCCCGAGGTCGAGCACGACGAGGTCGATGGCGCCCTGGACGCCGGCGTCGAGAGCGGTGGGCCCGTCCTCGCGCACCTCGACCTCGTACCCCTCCCGCCGCAGGGCGCGGGCCAGCGGTTCCGAGATGGATGCGTCGTCCTCGGCGAGCAGTACACGGGTCATGGGGTGATGGTAGTCCGCACCGGGCGGCCGTCGCCGCGCCCTTCGCTCAAGATCGTCAAAGCCTGCGGGTATGGGATGCCATCCTGGTGATGACCTTCGAATCTGCTCCGGCGGTTCCAGTGAAACCTGTGATCCATCTCTCAAGTCCTTCCATATACGGCACTGTCGTGTCGTATGGTGGCGAGACGCCTGATGCACTACTCAGGGACCTTTGGCCCGATTCGAGCGCCAAGGGTCTCTTTTCTGCGCAAGGTCGGCTCTGCCAGCCTTGAGGCAGTGAATGACCTCTGGGCCGGGCTCCGTGGCGCGACGTTGCGTCCGGGGCGTGGATCCCGGCGCTGACCGTCCCCCCGCCGCGTACGCGGCGGACCCCCCTCGGGCGCGGGTGGGGCGGTCGTGCGCGCCGGTGCCGGCCCGCACCCCACCGGGCGCGTACCGCTCACGAAGCGACGCGTCCCGAGCAAGCAAGGATCGACCATGGCGTCAAGCCTGACGAAGGACTCGGCCAGTACCCCTGGTGCGGAGAAGACCTTCTTCGGCCACCCCCGCGGCCTGGCCACTCTCTTCCTGACCGAGATGTGGGAGCGCTTCAGCTACTACGGCATGCGCGCCCTTCTCGTGTACTACCTGGTCTCCGGGGGCGCCGACGCCGCCACCGGCAGCCAGGGCGGCGGCCTTGCGATGACCGCGGCGATGGCCACGGCCATCTACTCCGTCTACGTCTCCATGGTCTACCTGATGGCCATGCCGGGCGGATGGTTCGGCGACCGCGTCTGGGGCGCCCGCAAGACGGTCGCGATCGCGGGCTTCGTGATCATGGGTGGTCACCTCGCGCTGGCCCTGCCCGGTCAGGCGATGTTCTTCGTCGGTCTGGTGCTCGTCGCCGCCGGTTCGGGCCTGCTGAAGGCCAACATCTCCACGATGGTCGGTCACCTGTACGACGGCCCGGAGGACCCGCGCCGCGACGGTGGCTTCACGCTCTTCTACATCGGCATCAACCTCGGCGCCTTCGTCGCCCCGTTCGTCATCGGAACGGTCGGCAAGGAGCACAACTGGCACCTCGGCTTCGCGCTCGCCGCGGTCGGCATGGGCCTGGGTCTGCTGCAGTTCCTGCTCGGTACGCGCCACCTGAGCCCGAAGAGCAACATCGTCCCGAACCCGCTGAGCGCCGAGGAGCGCCGGACCGTTCTGCTCAGGATCACGGGTGCCGTGGTCGTGCTGGCCGTCTTCTACGGCGCCGTGGTCGCCCTGGGGATGTACACCCTGAACTGGGCGCTGGTCCCGCTGACCCTCGCCGGTCTGATCATCCCGGTCGCGGTGCTGGTCCGCATCAAGCGCGACAAGGACCTGTCGGCGACCGAGCAGTCCAAGATGAACGGCTACATCTGGTTCTTCGTGGCCGCCGCCATCTTCTGGATGATCTACGACCAGGGCGGTTCGACCCTGTCGCTCTTCGCGGACAGCAAGACCGCGGACACCGTCTTCGGCCTGGGCTTCTCGGCCACCTGGTACCAGTCGCTTAACCCGCTGTTCGTCATGGCGCTGGCCCCGGTCTTCGCCTGGCTGTGGCTGTGGCTGGCCCGCAGGAACCAGGAGCCCAACACCATCGTGAAGTTCGCGATGGGCCTGGTGGCGGTCGGCGCGTCGTTCTTCATCTTCATCGTCCCGATGGGCATGGCCTCGGACGGCAAGGTCTCCCCGATGTGGCTGGTCTCGATCTACATGATCCAGACCATCGGTGAGCTGTGCCTCTCCCCGGTCGGCCTCTCGGTGACCACCAAGATGGCGCCGCAGAAGTACGCCTCGCAGATGATGGGTGTCTGGTTCCTCGCCGTCACCGCGGGCGACTGCACCACCGGTCTGCTCTCCCTGGCCGGTGTCGATCTGAACGGCATCGGGATCATCGCCATGGAGGCGTCCCTGGCGGTCGCCGCCGGTGTGGCGGTGTTCATGTACCGCAAGAAAGTCCAGGCGCTGATGGGCAACGTGCACTGACACGCGCTCCCGTACGTCGGCAAGGGCCGTCCGCACCGGTTTCCGGTACGGGCGGCCCTTCCGCCGTCCCGGGGCGGCGGAAACGGCGCACGAGGCAGACGCGGGGAACGCGGCGGACGCGCGGTGCAGACGGCGGGCGAGCCGTGGCGCGGGCGCGCGGCCTGCGCGGCCCTGGTCGCCACCTCCGGGGCCATCGACCGGGCCGTGGCGCGGGCGCGCGGCCTGCGGCCCGGCGGATCGGCGTCCGGCGTCCGGCGCGCTACCGCCGAGCGTGCCGAGGGCAGGCGGCGAGGCGGGCGGACCGGGCCCCCGGGAGGTGGCCCCGCTGTCCGCGCCTGCCACCCGGGTGGCCACGGCGGGCTTCAGGGCGTCGTTGCCGGGCTCTCCCGCACCGGGCGCGGCCGGCAGCAGGACCGGGACCGTCCAGCCGGCCTCCGGCACCGCGGGCACAAGAGCCGTCCGCCGGCGGTACGGCACATGGCGGTCACCTCACCGGAGGCGGTCGCGATTCCTGACGCCTCATCAGTCCGTCCGTGCCGGGGGAAGACAAAGAGCACGCCGTATCGGCGTGCTCCACAAAGAACCTCTCGGACCCCGACGGCTACGCGGGGGAGGCCAGTTCGGCCCAGACCGTCTTGCCCGGCCGGTCGTCGTCCCTGATGACCCCCCAGTCCAGACAGAGGCGCTGGACGATGAACATGCCGTGTCCGCCCGGGCGTCCGGCGCGGTGCGGGGTGCGCGGCTCGGGCTGACCGGCGCCCCGGTCCTCGACCTCGAGACGGAGCACCTTGGCCTCCAGCGAGACGCGCAGCTCCTCCGGCCCTTCGGCGTGCAGACAGGCGTTGGTGACCAGCTCCGAGACGACCAGCAGTACGTCCTCGGCGGCGGCCCGCCGTTCGGCGCCGTCGGCCGGCAGCCAGCCCCAGTCGTACAGGGCCTGACGGGTGAAGTCCCGGGCGAGCGGAACGATTCCGCTCGCGCTGCCGAGGGAGAGCCTGCGCAGCTGCCGGTCGGACACGGCGCCGGAGCCGGCGGCGGCACCCGCGCCGGCCGGGGAGCCGGACGCTCCGGAGGGGCTCGGGGCCCCCATGGAGCCGCCGGAGCCGCCGGAACCGCCCGACGCGTCGACCTCACCCACGAAACCCGTCACGCCGCTCACGACGCCCGTCCCGCCCGGGACGGCGGCGACGCCCGTGGCGCCGGCCACCACGTCGGTGGCGCCGCCGATCCGGGAAACGCCGGAAGTGCCGGAGCCGTCCGGCTCGGGGCCGAGATCGCTCGGCGGATGCTGCTGGGGGGTACCCATCAGCGCATCACCTCACCGATTCACCAGTTCGCCATTACATCGATACAGAGCGTGCGGGCCCTTTGCAGACCCCCAGGGGTGCTGCGAAGTTCTTCTGCCCGACAGGGCGGGAAAGACACCCGCTTTGTCGCCACGAGCCGGGAGAAACGGGCGACAGGGACCTCTATGGGCCGCAACGGCCCTGGTGGGCGGGGTGAAGACCCGCCCCGTGCGCTTTCAGCCGGCGAGTGCCGACTCCAGGGAGTCGTGCACGGTGAAGACGGCTTCCGCACCGGTGATCTCGAAGACCCGGGCCACCACGGGCTGCATGGCCGCCAGGTGCACCGCGCCCCCCGCCGCCTCGGCCTTCAGCCGGGCGCCGAGCAGCACGTTGAGTCCGGTGGAGTCGCAGAACACAAGCTGCGAACAGTCGACCACGAGGCGTGAGCGCCCCTGATCGATCGCGGCTTCCAGCGGGGCGCGCAGCAATTCGGCGGTGTGGTGATCGAGCTCACCCGCCGGCGTAAGGATCTCGCTGCGACCCTCCGTCCGGACGCCGACCTTGAGTCGGCCCTGATTAGCGCTGCCGACCGTCCCGCGGTCCATGCCGCCCCTCTTCGCCGTGCCGTTGAGTCGGTAGAACAGTACGCCCTCCGCCGGGCGGCCGGTAGTCGGACTCCCGTACAATACGGACATACAGAACAATTGACACTTGCAACGATCCGCGTAGACCGGGTAGGGCTAGTAGGGACACAACCAACACGGCCGGCTTTGGAGGCGCCGCTCACCGCAGCCACACGTATGAGGCATCGGCGGCCATATGCCGAGAACGATGGAGGAGACCATGTCACCCCGGCTCGACGAAGCGCGTACCCCGGACGCGTCGTCGACACTGCCCCACCACACCGCGACCGACGGTCCCGAGCGGTTCGCGCTGCCCGAGATCCCCCCGTACGACAAGGTCGAACCGCTTGACGCGAGGGCCCTCTCCAAGACGCTCTTCGCCCGCCTCGACACCCTTGAGGAGGGCACGCACGAGCGTGCCTACGTACGCAACACCCTGGTCGAGCTGAACCTCGCCCTGGTGAAGTTCGCCGCCTCCCGGTTCCGCTCCCGCAGCGAACCCATGGAGGACATCATCCAGGTCGGCACCATCGGCCTCATCAAGGCGATCGACCGCTTCGAACTCGCCCGAGGGGTCGAGTTCCCCACCTTCGCGATGCCAACCATCGTCGGTGAGATCAAGCGCTTCTTCCGCGACACCTCCTGGTCCGTGCGCGTCCCGCGCCGGCTCCAGGAACTCCGCCTCGACCTGGCCAAGGCCGGTGACGAGCTGGCCCAGCAGCTCGACCGCTCGCCGACCGTGGGCGAGCTGGCCGAGCGGCTCGGCCTCAGCAAGGAGGAGGTCCTCGAAGGGATGGCCGCGAGCAACGCGTACACCGCGAGCTCGCTGGACGCCCAGCCCGAGGAGGACGACAACGAAGGCGCGCTGGCGGACCGCATCGGCTACGAGGACCACGGACTGGAGGGCATCGAGTACATCGAGTCCCTCAAGCCGCTGATCGCCTCGCTGCCGGCGCGTGACCGGCAGATCCTCTCGTTGCGCTTCGTCGCCGGACTCACCCAGTCCGAGATCGGCGAGGAGCTCAACATCTCGCAGATGCACGTGTCCCGCCTGCTCTCCCGCACGCTGGGCAAACTCCGCAAGGGCCTGACCCTGGAGGAATGAGCCCGGCAGCACCTCTTGGCGCCGCCGCCTCAGGGCGAGGGGCCCGTTCCGTCAGGAACGGGCCCCTCGCCCTGTCGCCCCTCGCCCGTACCGCTGTCCCGCCGTACCGCCTCCTGAGGAACTTCGGCGACCGCACGCGCAGGCCCGCCTCGTAGGCGGCGTACCCCTCACCGACGTCGATGGCGGGCGAGGCGAACTCCTCGGCGGTGTCGAGACGGAACGGCGCCTGCCCGGCCGCGAGGTTGTCGAACTCCCAGGCCGACAGCGCGCACGCGCGCAGCAGCTCCCCGGCCCGGGTGACGAGACCCGGCCGCAGTACGACCCCCCTGACAGTCCGACACCCCCAGCCCGATGGCCCGGCCGTGTCCCAGCGGCCCCGCCGCGTGCGCCGTGTGCGCCGTGTGCGCCGTGTGCGCCGAGGCGGCCGTCGCCGCGTGGGGCGACGGCGCCGTGTTCGCCGTGTCCATACGGTCAGGCCGCCATGCCGGACGGTGACGGGCGCCCGTGGGGGCGACGGCCTCCGCCGGGGCCGGGGGACGGGGGACGGGCGCCCGTCTGTGCGGCTCCCTCAGCGGCCGGCCGGGGTGATCCCGGCGACGTGGGCGGCGACCGCGGCGAGGTGCGCGAGGGAGGAGTCGGCGGCCGCGTCCGGCAGGGCGACGATGACGTGGTCGATGCCCTGCCCGGCGAGCTCGCCGCAGAGCTGGACGGTCTCCTCCACGGACCGGCCGTCCGGGACGCGCAGGTGAAGGGTCTTCTCGATCGCCTCGAAGGGCCGCCCGACACGCTCGCAGTGCGCCCGCAGGACGGCCAGCTTGTGCGGGATGTCGGCGCCGAAGAACAGGTTGCAGGCGTCGGCGTACTCGGCGACCAGCCGCAGGGTCCTCCTTTCGCCGCTGCCGCCGACGAGGATGGGCGGGTGCGGCGCCCTCAGGGGCTGCGGGGAGTTGAGGGTGCGCTCCAGCCGGTAGTGCCGCCCCTCGAACGCCTCGTCGCCCTCGCCCCACATCCCCTTGGCGATCCGCAGCGTCTCCTCCAGCCGCTCGAACCGCTCGGCGACCGGCGGCAGCCGGAAGCCGAGCCCCCGGTGCTCGTCCTCGTGGAACCCCGCGCCGATGCCCAGGACCGCCCGCCCGCCGGACAGTACGTCCAGAGTGGTGACCTGCTTCACCAGCAACCCGGGCTGCCGGTAGGTGACCCCGGTGACCAGGGTGCCGAGGGTGACGCGACGGGTGAGGGCGGCGGCGTAGGACAGGGCGCTGTACGCCTCCAGCATCGGGTCCTCGGCGGCACCGAAGTTGGGGATCTGCCAGAAGTGGTCCATGACCCAGAAGCTGTCGAGCCCCGCCTCGTCGGCACCGCGCGCGGCCGCCGCGAACCTCCCCGCGATGGCGGCGTCCCCTCCGCTCCACAGGAAACGGGGACAGGTGAGACCGAGCTTCATGAGGTGCTCCTTCAGGGCATGCCGAACAGCCTGCCGGTGGCCGGCAGGCTGTGGCGGATCGCGTGGAGTGTGCGCGGAGGCCGTCGAGCGCGGCCGTCCGGAGGCGCTCCGGGGATTCCTCCGGAAGCGCTCCGGGATTCTACGGCACCGCCCCCGGGCCTGTCAGGGCCCCGCGGCAACGCCCGGCACTCCGCCGGGCGTTGTCTCCGACCCGGCACGTCCGGCACCGGCCGGCGCCGCCCCGTCAGAGCTCAGGACACCCGCACGCCCGCCCGCCAGACCGCGGACGTCAGGGGTACGCCCGGCCGGTAGGCGAGGTGGACGTGGGAGGGGGCGTCCAGCAGGGCGATGTCCGCGCGGGCGCCGGGGGCCAGGCGGCCGATGTCGGTGCGGCGGAGCGCGCGGGCGCCGCCCGCCGTGGCCGACCAGACCGCCTGGTCCGGGGTCATGCCCATGTCCCGAACCGCCAGCGCGACGCAGAACGGCATGGAGGACGTGAACGAGGAGCCCGGGTTGCAGTCGGTGGACAGCGCGACCGTGGCGCCCGCGGCGAGCAGGCGGCGCGCGTCCGGCCACTGGGCGCGGGTGGAGAACTCGGCGCCCGGCAGCAGCGTCGCCACGGTGTCGCCGTTCGCGAGCGCGTCGACGTCCTCGTCCGTGAGGTGGGTGCAGTGGTCGGCCGACGCCGCGTCGAGCTCGACGGCCAGCTGGACGCCGGGGCCGTACGACAGCTGGTTGGCGTGGACGCGCGGGTGCAGGCCCCGCGCCACGCCCGCCGTGAGGATGGCGCGCGCCTGGTCGCCGTCGAAGGCGCCCTTCTCGCAGAACACGTCGATCCAGCGGGCGTGCGGGGCGCAGGCGTCCAGCATCGGCCCGGTGACGAGCTCGACGTAGCCGGCGGGGTCGTCGGCGTGGTCGGGCGGGACGACGTGCGCGCCCAGGAAGGTGACCTCGTCGGTGTGGCGGGAGGCGATGCGCAGCGCGCGCGCCTCGTCCTCGACCGACAGTCCGTAGCCGGACTTGGTCTCGAACGTCGTCGTGCCCTGCCGCAGCGCTTCGTCGAGGTAGCGCGTGAGATTCGCCTCGAGCTCCGCGTCGGAGGCGGCGCGGGTCGCGGCGACGGTGGTGCGGATGCCGCCCGCCGAGTAGGACTGCCCGGACATCCGGGCGTTGAACTCCGCGGTGCGGTCGCCGGCGAAGACCAGGTGGGAGTGGGAGTCGACGAACCCGGGGATCGCGGCCCGGCCACCGGCGTCGACCCGGTTGTCAGTGGCTGGTGCTTTGCTTGATTCACCGACCCAGGCGACGCGGTCACCGTCGATGACGACCGCCGCGTCCTGGATCAGGCCGAGGGGGGATCCGTCACCGAGGGAGGGGTCGTTGGTGACCAGACTGGCGATGTTCGTGATGACGGTGGCCGTGGCCGCGACCGCGCTGTTCGTGTGCGCGGGGGCGTCCGTCGCCGGGGGGTTGTTCGTGGTCTCGGGGCCGCTGTTCATGTGGAGGAGTGTTCCCTTCAGCCGCGCAGCGCGGCGATCGAGTCCGACAGGGCTCGGGGGACGTCCGGCACGAGGACGTGGGCTCCGTCCCGCACGATGTGGCGCCCGCCCACGACCGTATGGCGCACATCTGCCGCCGACCCGGCGAATACCGCTGTTTCAGCAGCCAGACGGGGCAGCGGCCCCGCTGTCCTGACGGTGTCCAGCGCGATCGTGGTGAAGTCCGCGAGCGCGCCCGCCTCCAGGCGTCCCGCGTCGGGCCGGCCGAGCGCGGCGTGGCCGTCGGTGGTGGCGGCGCGCAGCAGGGCCGCCGCCGTCCAGTGGCCCCGGGTGCGGGAGCGCAGGCGTTCGTCGAGTTCCATCGCGCGCGCCTCCTCCAGCAGGTCGACGACCGCGTGGCTGTCGCTGCCGAGCGACAGCGGGCTGCCCGCGCGCTGGAGGGCGACGGCCGGGCCGATGCCGTCGGCGAGGTCCCGTTCCGTGGTCGGGCACATACAGGTGCCGGTGGCCGTGGATCCGATGAGGGCGATGTCCTCGTCGGTGAGGTGGGTGTTGTGGACGCCCGTCGTGCGCGGGCCCAGCACTCCGTGGTCGGCGAGCAGCCGCGTCGGCGTGCGGCCGTGGGCGGCCAGGCAGGCGTCGTTCTCGGCGGTCTGCTCGGAGAGGTGGACGTGCAGAGGCGCCCGCCGCTCGTCCGCCCAACGGGCGACCGTGGCGAGCTGATCGGCGGGGACGGCCCGTACGGAGTGGATCGCGGCTCCGATGCGGACGCCGCCGCCGTCCTTCGCGGCGCCCGCCGTGCCCGCCGTGCCCGCCGCGTCCCCCGATTGACCCGAGTGATCCGCCTCGTCGAGGTCCTGGAGCAGCGAGACGCGTTCCGCCCAGGCGTCGGCCGTGCCGTCGGAGAAGCGCAGTTGGTGCTTGTTGGGGGGCTCGCCGAAGCCCGCGGACAGGTAGGCCGTGTCCAGCAGGGTGATGCGGATGCCCGCCTCGCCCGCCGCCGCGACCAGCGCCCGGCCCATCTCGTTCGGGTCGGCGTAGGGCCTGCCCCCGGGCGCGTGGTGCAGGTAGTGGAACTCGCCGACGGCCGTGATCCCCGCCAGCGCCATCTCGGCGTACACGGCGCGGGCGAGCGCGAAGTAGGTGTCCGGGTCCAGCCGGGAGGCGACCTGGTACATCACCTCGCGCCAGGTCCAGAAGGTGCCCGAACCCACCTGGACCGTGCCGCGCAGGGCGCGGTGGAAGGCGTGGCTGTGGGCGTTGGCCAGGCCGGGGATGGTCAGGCCGCGCAGGACGACCGCGCCTCGCGGGGGGCTTCCGACGCCCGTGCGGACGGCCGAGACGCGGCCGTCGGCGACGTCGAGGGCCACGCCCGGCTCGACGTTCGTGCCGAGCCAGGCGTGCTCCAGCCAGTACGTCACCTGCACGCCAGGCCCTCCAGTACGTCGGCGAGTGCGAGCACCCCGGCCACGCAGTCGTCCTCGTCCGCCGACTCGGCCGGGGAGTGCGAGACGCCCGTGGGGTTGCGCACGAACATCATGGCGGTCGGGACGGAGGCCGACAGGATTCCCGCGTCGTGTCCCGCGCCCGTGCCGAGCACGGGCACCTGGCCGCCGAGGATCTTGGCCAGCTCGTCGCGCAGGGCGTGCTCGAACTCGACGACCGGGGTGAAGGACTCCCGGACGACCCGCAGGTCGAGGCCGTGCCGGGCGGCGGCCTCGGCCGCGGCGGCCTCGACGGCCGAGACGACGGTGTCCAGGGTCGCCTGGTCGGCCGCGCGGGAGTCCAGCCAGCCGCGCACCAGCGACGGGATGGCGTTGACTCCGTTGGGCTCGACGCTGATCTTGCCGAAGGTGGCGACGGCGCCGGCCAGCTCGGCCTCACGGCGTGCGGCGAGGACGGTCTCGGCGTATCCGAGCATCGGGTCGCGCCGGTCGGCCAGCCGGGTGGTGCCGGCGTGGTTGGCCTCGCCGTGGAAGTCGTACCGCCAGCGGCCGTGGGGCCAGATGGCGGAGGCGATGCCGACGGCGTCACCGGACAGGTCGAGGGCGCGGCCCTGCTCGACGTGGAGTTCGACGAACGCGCCGACGCGGGCGAGGCGCTCGGGGTCGGGGCCGATGGCGGACGGGTCGTAGCCGGCCGCCTCCATGGCCTGCGGGAGCGTGACGCCCTCGCCGTCGCGCAGTTCGTACGCGGCTTCCCTGGTCAGCTGTCCCGAGGTGAGCCGGGAGCCGACGCAGGCGAGGCCGAAGCGGGCGCCTTCCTCGTCACCGAAGTTGGTGAGCGCGAGGGGTCTGGTGAACTCCGCGCCCCGGTGCCGCAGTTCGTCCAGGGCGGCGAAGGACGACACGACGCCGAGGGGGCCGTCGAAGGCGCCGCCGTCGGGGACGGAGTCCAGGTGGGAGCCGGTGACGACGGCGTCCTGCCCGAGCGGGTCGCCGAGCCAGGCCCACTGGTTGCCGTTGCGGTCGGTCTCGTAGGTGAGCCCGCGTGTCTCGGCCTGCTCCTGGAACCAGGTGCGGCAGTCGGCGTCGGCTCCGGTCCAGGCGTAGCGGCGGTAGCCCCCGCTGCCGGCGTCGCGGCCGATCGGCAGGAGCTGGCGCCACATCTCGTGGAACGAGGTGCTCACGCGTCGTCACCCTCGCGCATCGGGACGCGGACGCCCCGCTCGTCGGCGACCTTCTCGGCGATGTCGTAGCCCGCGTCGACGTGCCGGATGACGCCCATGCCGGGGTCGTTGGTGAGCACGCGGCGGATCTTCTCGCCGGCGAGCTTCGTACCGTCGGCGACCGTCACCTGCCCGGCGTGGATGGAGCGGCCCATGCCGACACCGCCGCCGTGGTGCAGGGACACCCAGGAGGCGCCGGAGGCGACGTTGACCATGGCGTTGAGCAGCGGCCAGTCGGCGATGGCGTCGGAGCCGTCGAGCATGGCCTCGGTCTCACGGTACGGGGAGGCCACCGAGCCGCAGTCGAGGTGGTCGCGGCCGATGGCGAGCGGGGCCTGGAGCTCGCCGGAGGCGACCATGTCGTTGAAGCGCTCGCCGGCCTTGTCGCGCTCGCCGTAGCCCAGCCAGCAGATACGGGCCGGGAGGCCCTGGAAGTGGACGCGCTCGCCGGCCAGCTTGATCCAGCGGTGGAGCGACTCGTTCTCGGGGAAGAGGTCGAGGATCGCCCGGTCGGTCTTGTGGATGTCGGACGCCTCGCCGGACAGGGCGGCCCAGCGGAAGGGGCCCTTGCCCTCGGAGAACAGCGGGCGGATGTAGGCGGGGACGAAGCCGGGGAAGGCGAAGGCGCGGTCGTAGCCGGCCAGCTGTGCCTCGCCGCGGATCGAGTTGCCGTAGTCGAAGACCTCGGCGCCCGCGTCCATGAAGCCGACCATGGCTTCGACGTGCCGGGCCATGGACTCGCGGGCCCGCTGGGTGAAGTCGGCCGGCTTCTCGGCGGCGTAGGAGGCCATGTCGTCGAAGTCGACGCCGACGGGGAGGTAGGCGAGCGGGTCGTGGGCCGAGGTCTGGTCGGTGACGATGTCGATGGGCGCGCCCTCGGCGAGCATGCGGGGCAGCAGCTCGGCGGCGTTGCCCAGGAGGCCGATGGAGAGCGGCCTGCGGGCGTCCCGGGCCTCGACGGCGAGCTGGAGCGCGTGCTCCGGGCTGTCGGCCCGCACGTCGAGGTAGCGGTGCTCGATGCGGCGCTCGATGGCGCGCGGGTCGACGTCGATGCAGATCGCGACGCCGTCGTTCATGGTGACGGCGAGCGGCTGGGCGCCGCCCATGCCGCCGAGTCCGGCGGTCAGGGTGATGGTCCCGGCCAGTGTGCCGCCGAACTTCTTCGCGGCGACGGCGGCGAACGTCTCGTAGGTGCCCTGGAGGATGCCCTGCGTGCCGATGTAGATCCATGACCCGGCCGTCATCTGGCCGTACATGGTCAGACCGAGGGCCTCCAGGCGACGGAACTCCTCCCAGTTCGCCCAGTCGCCCACCAGGTTGGAGTTGGCGATCAGGACCCGCGGAGCCCACTCGTGGGTCTGCATGACACCGACGGGGCGACCGGACTGGACGAGCATGGTCTCGTCCTGCTTCAGCGTCCGGAGCGTGCGGACCATGGCGTCGTACGAGCGCCAGTCGCGGGCGGCCTTGCCGGTGCCGCCGTAGACGACGAGCTTGTCGGGGTGCTCGGCGACCTCGGGGTCGAGGTTGTTCTGGAGCATGCGCAGGGCGGCTTCCTGCTGCCATCCCAGGGCGCTCAGTTCCGTACCGCGCGGGGCCCGTACGGGGCGGGGTCCTGACATGGCGATGCCTCCTCCGGCGTCACTGCTCTGTTGATTCTGTTATTCACATCTTGGCGTTATGAATAGATGTAGTCAACGCCTGCGGCGCGGATCGCCGGATGGTTCCCTTGCCCCATGGCTTCAGTTCTGGCACCAGACCCGACAGGCCCGGTTTCCGACCGTCGCGACCAGGCCGTACGAGCAGCCGTCCAGCAGGAACTCCTCACCGAGACCGAACCCGTCGCCGCCCTCCTCGACATCGCCGGCATCCGCGCCTCGGCCGCCGCCCTGACGGCCGCGTTCGCCGAGGTCACCGACGCCCCCGTGCTGCACGCCTTCGCCGTCAAGGCGTCCCCGCTCGTCCCCGTGCTCCGCCTGCTCCACGAGGCGGGTCTCGGCGCCGAGGTGGCCAGCCCCGGTGAGCTGGCCCTGGCCCGCGCCGCCGGGGTGCCACCGGAGCGCATCGTCCTCGACTCCCCCGCCAAGACCCCCGCCGAGCTGCGGGAGGCCCTGGCCCTGGGGATCGCCGTCAACGCCGACAATCCGCAGGAGCTCGCCCGGCTCGACGGACTGACGGCCGCCGGCGCCACCGCCGCCCCGCTCGGGCTGCGCGTCAACCCGCAGGTGGGCGGCGGCGCGATAGGCGCCCTGTCCACCGCCACCGCTACCTCCAAGTTCGGTGTCGCCCTGCGCGACGAGGGTGCCCGCGCCTGGGTGGTCCAGGCCTTTCTGGCCCGTCCGTGGCTGACCCGGCTGCACACCCACACCGGCTCGCAGGGCGTGCCGCTGGATTTGATGGCCGCGGGTGTCCGGGCCGCCTACGAGCTGGCCGAGGAGATCAACGCGGCGGCCGGGCGCCGTCAGATCGACACCATCGACATCGGCGGCGGTCTCCCGGTGAACTTCGCCTCCGACGAGGAGACCCCCCGCTTCGCCGACTACGCCCGGCTGCTCGCCGCCGAGGTCCCCGGTCTGTTCGACGGGCGCTACGGGCTGGTCACCGAGTTCGGCCGGTCGCTGCTGGCCAAGCACGGCACGGTGCTGGCCCGTGTCGAGTACGCCAAGAGCTCCGGGAGCCGGCCCATCGCCGTCACGCACGCCGGCGTCCAGGTCGCCACCCGTACCGTCTACGACCAGGCCGCCTGGCCGCTGCGCATCGTCGCGTACGACCCGAGGGGGGACCGCAAGGCCGGCCCGCCGGTCGAGCAGGACGTGGCCGGCCCCGCCTGCTTCGCCGGTGACCTGCTCGCCGTGAAGCGGCCGCTGCCCCTGCTCGCCCAGGGCGACATCGTGGCCGCGCTGGACACCGGGGCGTACTACTTCGCACACCACTACGCGTACAACTCACTGGTCAGGCCGGGGGTGTACGGCTTCATCGGCCGCGCCGACGGCTCCGTCGCGTTCGCGACCGTACGCGGTCCGCAGACCGTGGAGGAGATCGTCGGCGAAGCAGGTGGCGGACACCCGGACGCGCTACTGATCACGTGACCCGCGCATCCCCCCCGACCCACCGGGCACAACCTCCCCATCCGTCCGACGGACCCACGGGGAGTTTCCTTTGACCACGCACGAGGCCGCCACGCCCCCGCCACCCGAGGCACCCGCCCTCAAGCGGGCCATCGGGACGAAGCTGCTGATCCTCTTCGTCATCGGCGACATCCTCGGCACGGGCATCTACGCGACCACGGGCAAGGTGGCGGGAAAGGTCGGCGGCGCGCTCTGGCTGCCGTTCGTGATCGGCTTCGCGGTCGCGCTGCTGACGGCGGCCTCGTACGTCGAACTCGTCGGGAAGTACCCGAAGGCGGCCGGGGCGGCGCTGTACACGCAGAAGGCGTTCCGGGTCCCGTTCCTCACCTTCATCGTCGCCTTCATGGTGATGTGCTCGGGGCTGTCGTCGGCGAGCGCCGCCGCCCGCGCGTTCAGCGGCGACTACCTCGCGGAGTTCACCGGGGCGATCCCGCCGACGCTCGTGGCGATCCTGTTCATCGTGGCGCTCGCGGCGCTCACGCTTCGGGGCGTCTCGGAGTCGGTCAAGACGAACGTGGTCCTCACCCTCGTCGAGCTGAGCGGACTGCTGATCATCCTGGTGATCGGCGCCTGGGCGGTGCTGACCGGCGGGGGCGAGCCCGCGCGCCTCGGCCAGTTCCAGGCAGGGGCCGGATACGCGCTGTTCACCAGCGTGCTGGGGGCCACCGCCCTCGGCTTCTTCGCCTTCGTCGGCTTCGAGGACTCGGTCAACATGGCCGAGGAGACCAAGGACCCGGTCCGCGCGTTCCCCAAGGCGATCTTCCTGGGCGTGGGCGTCACCGGCACCGTCTACGTACTGGTGGCCCTGATCTCCTCACTGCTGGTCGACCACCGCGTACTGGAGGGGTCAAGCGGCCCCCTGCTGGAGGTCGTCAAGGCGGGCGGCGTCGCCTTCCCGCCGAAGCTCTTCGCGCTGATCGCCCTGTTCGCGGTCACCAACTCCGCACTGATCAACATCATGATGGCCTCCCGCCTCTGCTACGGCATGGCCAACGAACGCATCCTGCCGAAGGCCATGGCCCGCGTCCTGCCCCATCGGCGCACCCCGGTCGTGGGCATCGTCTTCGTCTCGGCCCTGGCCATCGGGCTGGTGTCGACGGGCGGGATCGAGGGGCTGGGCGACACGACGGCCTTCCTGCTGCTGTGCGTGTTCGCGGTGGTCAACATCGCCGTACTGGTCCTGCGCCGCGACCCGGTCGGGCACGATCACTTCCGTACGCCGACGGTGCTGCCGGTCCTCGGCGCGATCACGTCCCTGATCCTGGCGAGTCCGCTCGCCGACCGGGACGCGTCCGTCTACGTCCGGGCCGGGATCCTGCTGGTGATCGGCATCGCCCTGTGGGGCCTCAACAGGGCCGTCATGCGGGTACGCCAGGAGGACTGAGAGCCCGGTCCCTCGACGACCCTACCCCTCTGAACGCATGTTCCACTGGAAAATGCCAGAACTCCCACCTGCGGAGGGAACGTTGCGTAGCCTCTCCGTCACAGTCGCGCCCAGCGCAACGGGGAACAGGGAGGGGAGCCCGCGTGCCCGGAATCGACGAGTGCCTGCTCGAAGCCATGGCCCTGCCAGGCGCACGGGGCGCGGCCATAGTCGACTGGACCAGTGGTCTGGCCCTCGGCACGGCCGGGGAGTCCCCGGTGGGCGACCACGAGACGACCGCCGCCGAGACGGCCGAACTGGCCAGGGCCGCCGCCGAGTACGAGTCGTTCACCGAGCTCATACCCGTCGGCGCGGGACCCGTCGGTGCTTTCGGCAGGTCTCCCGGCGGACGTCCCGGCGGAAACCCCGGGGAACCCGGCGGGATGTCCGGAGCCGAGCCGGGTGCCGGGCCCGTCGGGGGAGGCGACGGCGCACCGGGCGGCGGGGAGTTGCCCGACGGCCCGCCCGTCGAGGACGTCATCGTCACCACCCGTACCGGATATCACGTGCTGCGCTTCGTCGAGACGTCCTTCGACAGCAGCGTCTTCCTCCATCTGTGGCTCGACCGCTCCACGGGCAACCTGGCCCTCGCCCGGCTGCGCCTGCGGGACCTCGCCGAACGGCTGGTGCTGGCATGAGCGCCCACGCCGCCAGAACCGTGGTCTCCCCGATGCTGCTGCGGCTGGCCGCGGAACGGGCGACCGGGGCGCTGTTGCGCGACCACGGCACGCTCTACCTGGTCGACGGCCGGGTCACCCACGCCGAAAGCCCCGTCGCCCCCGGCCTCGACGTCCTGCTGGCGGCGGGCGGACGACTCCCCCGGGAGGGCTGGGAGGAGGCCGTGGACCGGGCCGGCGCCCGCCACCAGGTCGGCAGGTTCCTCGTCGACAGCGGACGGATCGGCGACGGGGAGCTGGAGATATGCCACCTGGCCGCCCTGTACGACGCGGCGTTCTTCGCCCTCGCGCCGGCGAGCGGCCCCACCCGTTTCCGCTACGGCGTCTCCCACTGGATCGGCCCCGTACGGCCCGTGTCCGCCGTCGACGTGGAGCGGGAGACCCTCCGCCGTCGTGAGCTGCTCGACAGCGTGTGGCCCTACCCCACCGTCGACACCGCCCCCGTGGTGCCCCGCCCCGCCGCGCCCGGCCAGTCCGTGACGGCCCGCCAGCGGGCCCTGCTGGCGCACGCCGACGGTGTCCGCACCCCCGCCGCCCTCGCCTGGGCGCTGGGTCGGCCCGCCTTCCACACCCTGCTGGACACCCGTCGGCTGGCCGCCGCCGGACTCGTCGAGACCCCGTGCGAACCCGCGCCCCCGGTCGCGTCGCCCCCGGTCCCGGACTGGGTCAAGGACATCGCCGCCGATCCGGACATCGCCCTGCTCCGCCGACTCCGTGACGCTCTGGAGGCACACCTGTGACAACCCGTTCCATCCACCGGGCCTTACGTACGCCGTCATGAGGCGCGCCCTGCGACAGCGCGCCGAAAGGAGACAACTGATGACGGCCGAAGCCGGAGTGCTCGGGGAGCTCAGGCGCCTGCGGGCCCGGGTCCCCCAGCTGACCGGGGCGCTGGCGGCCAGCGCCGACGGGCTCGTCCTGGCCCAGGACACCGTCGACACGGAGGCGGAGGGCGTCGCCGCGCTCACCGCGGCCGCCCTGGGCGTGGCTCTGCGGCTCACCGAGGCCACCGGACAGGGCGGCTTCCGCGAGCTGCTGATCCGCGGCGAGAGCGGCTACGTGGCGACCTACGCGGCGGGCGGCTCCGCCGTCCTGACCCTGCTCGCCGAGCCCCGCATCAACGTGGGCCGGCTGCATCTGGAGGCCCGGCGGTCCAGCGCGCGGATAGGCGAGCTGGTCGACGGGGCCCTCGAACGGCGGGACACGGGCTGACGGCCCGGTCGTCCCCGCATCCTCGCGAACACCTCATCCACGAGAAGGAAGTGCGTCACACATGGCCAACACCGAGACCGCTCTGAAGGAAGCCACGACCGTGATCGAGGGCGCCCTGGGCGCCGCCCTCGTCGACTACACCAGCGGTATGGCGCTGGGCATGGTCGGCGGCGGCAAGGACCTCGATCTGACGGTCGCCGCCGCGGGCAACACCGACGTGGTGCGCGCCAAGGTCCGCACCATGGAGATGCTGGGGCTCCAGGAGGAGATCGAGGACATCCTGATCACCCTGGGCACCCAGTACCACCTGATCCGGCTGCTCAAGTCCCGGGGCGCCAACGGGCTGTTCCTCTACCTGGCGCTGGACAAGGGCCGGGCCAACCTGGCGATGGCCCGCCACCAGCTGCGGAAGATCGAGGCGGATCTCGAAGTGTGACCCGGTCGGCCTTCGACGGGCGCCCCGGCGAAGCTGCCGGGCACCCGTCGAAGCCGCCCCGAACGGCACCGGGCGGCCGCTGACGGCACGGGGTGGTGGCTATTCGACGAACAGTCCCCGCGCCGCCGCCCCGGCGTCGAACTGCTCCAGCCGCGCCTGCGCGTCCGGCAGCTCGTCGCACATGGCCTCCAGCAGCACCCGCCCCAGCAGCATCGGGGCGCACGCCGTGTCGAAGGCGAGACCCGTGCCGACGGCCGCCGGGATGAGCAGGTCGCTGTGCTTGGCCACCGGGGCGAACGCGGAGTCGGCGACCGTCACCACCGTCAGGCCCGCCGCGTGCGCGTACGCGAGCGCCTCCACGACCTCCCTGGGGTGCCGGGGCAGGGCGAAGCACAGCAGTACCGAGGCGCCCGCCCGTACGGCGGCGTCGATCCGGTCGGTGAGCATCGTGCCGCCCTCGTCCAGCAGACGGACGTCCGGGTGCACCTTGGCCGCGAAGTACGCGAAGCCGCGCGCCTGCGAGGAGGCGGCACGCAGCCCCAGGACGGGCAGGGGACGGGACGAGGCGAGCAGCCGGCCCGCCCGCTCCACCGGCTCCGGGTCGGCGAGCAGCGCGGCGAGGTGCCGCAGGTTCTCGATCTCGGCGTGGACGGCCTGCTGGTACTCGTTGAACGCCGACTCGCCCCGCTCCGGCTCCGCCGGCGCCACCTCGCGCAGATGCCTGCGCAGCGCCGGGTAGCCGTCGAAGCCGAGGGCCACCGCGAACCGGGTCACCGACGGCTGGCTGACGCCGGCCAGTTCCGCCAGCTCCACGCTGGACAGGAACGGCACGTCGGCGGCGCGGCGCACCATGCAGTGGGCGATGCGGCGCTGTGTCGGCGTCAGCCGGTGCCCCTCGAAGAGCGCCTGCAGCCGTGCGGCGGGGCTGTCGCTCATGCCGTTCCCCTTGTCATACCGAGCTCCTACGTTTCCGTGATCCGGTCGAGCGGCGGGGCTGCCGCCGTGGCGTCGCCGACGAGCGCCCGCCGTCGCGCTCCGGGCCGGGCGAGGACCCCGCCGGCACGACGGTCCGCGCGACCGGCGGGGCCGGGTCCGGCCGCGGGTCGCGCCGGCGCGGCGCCCGGACCGCGGCGGCCGGTTCACGGCCGGCCGCGGGACGGTACGCGCCGCAGGGCCGACGCCTCCGCCGGGCGCCCGGCGAGGCGGAGTCGGCCCGCTCCCCGACGCCTCGGGACAGTACCGCGTGACCGGGGGACGCGGGTGCCGAAAGGGGCCGGGAGCACCGGTGGGACGCAACCCGGCCGCGGCGGCGGGGACTTGGCCGGTACGGAGGGCGGGCCCGGCACACGCCCCGGCGCCCGTCCCGGCCGCGGGCAGCGGCCCCCGAGGGGACGGAGGAGGCACGAGGTACGGAGGACGCGGCAGGCACAACAGGGGGCGCGGAGGGCGCTGACGGCCCCGCCGCCGGTGGGCCGCACACCGTCGGACGGCCGGGCGTGGAGCCGCCGAGGACGGCGACCCCGTCGAGCGAGGACCCACCCATGACGGGGGACGACATCACGCGCACACGCCTCCGATACCGGACGGTCCACGGCCCCCGGGCGTTCCTCATCAGCCGTGCGCCCGGAGCCATGGGCCGATTATTCAGCCATCAAGAACTCTGCATGACCATATACAGTCCGGCGAGGAACGGCCGCCGAGCGGCTCCGACGCCGCGCACCAGCCCCCTCCCGAACGGCATCACGGCGGCGCGCGAGGCCCCTGGGACCGGGCCCGCGAGAGGGGGGTTACCCCCACTGACGCGCCGGCTCCCGCTCCGTACCGTGGCCTCCATGGAAACCCGCGATTCCGAGCTCGGGAAAGAGCTCGACGCCACCCTCCAGGCCCGCCGTGAGCTGGGCACCGAGTACGAGTCGGCGCTCATCGAGTCGTTCCTGGAGAAGCTGGAGCGGCGCCTGGACGGCGCGGTCGACCGCCGGGTGCGCCGTCAGGTGGCGGAGCAGCAGATGGTGGTGGCCCGGGGCGGGCGGCCCGCCGTGGGCCGCGACGGCGAGAACTTCGGCGAGCGCTTCGGTTTCGCCGTCGTCTCGCTGGTCCTCGCGGTGCCGCTGACGGCGATCGCCACGGGGGCGGCCGGCTTCCGGGGCCTGGTCGTCACCTGGCTGGGCGTCATCGGCGTGAACGCGGTCCACGCCGCCCGTGGCCGGCTGAGGTGGCCACGCGAGCAGCGCGGTACGTCCGACCGGGACGCGGCCTGAGTCCCCCCGCCCGGCCGGTTCCGGGCTGTCGACGCGGTCGCACGGCTCCCCCTCGGTGACGCCCGGCACCACGTCGGTGCAGCCCGGCTCCCCCTCGGTGACGCGGACGTCGCGCGGGCCGGGCTCACCGCGCGGGGACTCGGACAGATGGGTGAGGGCGGCCTTGGCCGCCCTGTACACCGCGCGGTGCGGAAAGGCGGTGCGGGCGCCGATGGAGGAGACGCCGACGAGGCCGACGGTGCGTTTCCCTGCCGCCGCGGCGGCAGGTCGCCCGCGCACGGGCGGCGCCTCCGCGGGAGGCGGGCGCCGGAGGAGGAGTTGCGCGGGGACCGCCGCACCCCCGTTGCCGGGGGGCGGGACGACGGCGGTCCCCGCGAGGGACACGGGCCCGGGTCAGGGCCGGTCTCCGCGTCCGTGGCGTCCATGGAGGTCCGGGAGCCGCTCCGGAGGTCCTTGTCGCCGACACCCCTAAAGGTGCCTGACGCGTGTTAAGCGGGTGCTGCCGGTACGTGACGTGCTCGTACCGATTGTGCGAAGCCCCGATACTCCGACGCTACTTGCCGTCCCGGGCCAGGAAGGCGAGCAGGTCCTGACGGCTCACCACACCGGTGGGCTTGCCCTCGACCAGCACGATCGCCGCGTCGGCCGAGCCGAGCACGGACATGAGGTCGGCCACGGGCTCACCGGAACCGACCTGCGGCAGCGGCGGGCACATGTGCTTCTCCAGCGGGTCGCCGAGGGAGGCGCGCTGGGCGAAGAGCGCGTCGAGCAGCTCGCGTTCGACGACCGATCCGACGACCTCCGCGGCCATGACGTCGGGGTGACCGGCGCCCGGCTTGACGATCGGCATCTGGGAGACGCCGTACTCGCGCAGGACCTCGATGGCCTCGCCGACGGTCTCCTCCGGGTGCATGTGCACCAGGTTGGGGATGCCGCCCTCCTTGTGGTTCAGCACGTCGCCGACGCGGGCCGACGGTCCGCCCTCCTCCAGGAAGCCGTAGTCCGCCATCCACTCGTCGTTGAAGATCTTCGAGAGGTAGCCGCGGCCGCTGTCGGGGAGCAGGACGACCACGACGTCGTCGGGGCCGAGGCCCTCGGCGACGCGCAGGGCGGCGGCGACGGCCATGCCGCAGGAGCCGCCGACGAGCAGGCCCTCCTCCTTGGCGAGGCGCCGCGTCATCTGGAAGGCGTCCTTGTCGGACACCGCCACGATCTCGTCGGTGACGTCACGGTCGTAGCCGGCGGGCCAGAAGTCCTCGCCGACGCCCTCGATGAGGTACGGCCGCCCGGAGCCGCCCGAGTAGACGGAGCCCTCGGGGTCGGCGCCGACCACGCGCACCCTGCCCTCGCTGACCTCCTTCAGGTACCGGCCGGTGCCGGAGATGGTGCCGCCCGTGCCGACGCCCGCGACGAAGTGGGTGATCTTCCCCTCCGTCTGGTCCCACAGCTCGGGACCGGTGGTCTCGTAGTGCGAGCGGGCGTTGTTCGGGTTGGAGTACTGGTCGGGCTTCCAGGCGCCCGGCGTCTCACGGACGAGCCGGTCGGAGACGTTGTAGTACGAGTCGGGGTGCTCGGGGGCGACCGCCGTGGGGCAGATCACGACCTCGGCACCGTACGCGCGCAGAACATTGATCTTGTCCGTCGATACCTTGTCGGGGCAGACGAAGATGCACTTGTAGCCCTTCTGCTGGGCCACGATGGCGAGGCCGACCCCGGTGTTGCCGGACGTCGGCTCGACAATGGTGCCGCCGGGCTTGAGAGCACCGCTCTCCTCGGCTGCCTCGATCATGCGCACGGCGATCCGGTCCTTGACCGAGCCGCCCGGGTTGAAGTATTCGACCTTGGCCAGGACGGTCGCCTGAATGCCTGCGGTCACACTGTTGAGCTTCACCAGCGGGGTGTTGCCGACGAGGCTGATCATCGAGTCGTGGAATTGCACCGTAATCTCCGGGGTCTCCGTAATGGTCCTGCCAGCGTATGCGTAGTCGGAGGCGGTTACGGGGCAGTTAGCTCCTGAATGGCTTCAAGGAGGTGGCTGCCCCTATGTCGAGGGCGAGAGTGGCACGGCGGATCGCCGCGGGCGCGGCGTACGGCGGCGGGAGCGTTGGCCTGATCGGGGCGGCGGCGGTCGGCGTGGTGCTGGCCGAGCTCCAGCTGGCCAAACGGTCGGTGGGCGGTGGCGTGGCACCACTGCCGCCGTCCGCGGACGGGCTCTACGGCCGGGGCTACGAGCGGGCCGAGGCCCTGCGTCTGGCGCTGCTGGGCGACTCCACGGCGGCGGGGCAGGGTGTGCGGCGGGCGGGGCAGACGCCGGGCGCGCTGCTCGCCTCGGGGCTGTCGGCGGTGGCGGAGCGTCCGGTGGAGCTGCGGAACGTGGCGCTCCCGGGGGCCCGCTCGGACGATCTGGAGCGGCAGGTGACGCTGGTGCTCGCCCATCCGGGTCGAATTCCGGACGTCTGCGTGATCATGATCGGCGCGAACGACGTGACGCATCGCATGTCGGCGCCGCAGTCGGTGCGCTACCTGGCGGCGGCGGTACGGAGGCTGCGGGCCGCGGGCGCGGAGGTGGTGGTGGGCACCTGCCCCGATCTGGGCACCATCGAGCCGGTGTACCAGCCGCTGCGGTGGCTGGCCCGCCGGGTGTCGCGCCAGCTGGCGGCGGCGCAGACGATCGTGGTGGTGGAGCAGGGCGGCCGCACGGTGTCGCTCGGCGACCTGCTGGGCCCGGAGTTCGAGGCGAACCCGCGGGAGATGTTCGGCGCCGACAACTACCACCCGTCGGCGGAGGGGTACGCGACGGCGGCGATGGCCGTGCTCCCGACGCTCTGCGCGGTCCTGGGCGTATGGCCGGAGACGGACCGCCTGGACGCGGACCGGCACGAGGACATGATGCCGGTGGCCAAGGCGGCGGCGGAGGCCGCGGCCGAGGCGGGTACGGAGGTCACCGGCGCCCGGGCGCCGTGGGCGCTGCTCAAGCACCGCCGGCGCCGGCGTCTGCCGGCGGTGGTGGACCCCGCCCCGGTCCCGGACGGCCGGTCGACGCCCTGAGCTGCGGGCGGTCGCCCGCCCCCCGAGGGCCCCGCGGGCGGCCGGGGGGACGCCGCACGGGGCGCACCGGTGGGGCGGCCCGCGGGCCCCTGTCCGGCCCCACCCATAAGCGAGCGCTTAGAAATGCGGTCCGCATCACACGCCCGGCCGGGTGACCTGAGCGATACGTACGGGTAACTTCCCTCTCAGTCCTGCCCCTCAGCCCTTCTGGAGCCGTGATGCCCGAAGCCGTGATCGTCTCAGCCGCCCGCTCCCCGATCGGCCGGGCCTTCAAGGGCTCGCTGACGGAGCTGCGGCCGGACGACCTGACCGCCACGATCATCCAGGCCGCGCTCGCCAAGGTGCCCGAGCTCGACCCGCGCGACATCGACGACCTGATGCTGGGCTGCGGGCTGCCCGGCGGCGAGCAGGGCCACAACCTGGGCCGTATCGTCGCCGTGCAGATGGGCATGGACCACCTGCCCGGCTGTACGGTCACCCGCTACTGCTCCTCGTCGCTCCAGACCTCCCGGATGGCGCTGCACGCCATCAAGGCGGGCGAGGGCGACGTCTTCATCTCGGCGGGCGTCGAGATGGTGTCCCGCAGCGTGAAGGGCACCTCCGACGGCATGCCCGACACGCACAACCCGCTGTTCGCCGAGGCCGAGGCCCGTACCGCGGCGGTCGCCCAGAGCGAGGGTTCGGACTGGCACGACCCGCGCGAGGACGGCCTGATCCCGGACGCGTACATCGCGATGGGCCAGACCGCCGAGAACCTGGCGCGCCTCAAGGGCGTCACCCGTCAGGACATGGACGAGTTCGGCGTGCGGTCGCAGAACCTCGCCGAGGAGGCCCTGAAGAACGGGTTCTGGGAGCGCGAGATCACCCCGGTGACGCTTCCCGACGGCACGGTCGTCTCCAAGGACGACGGTCCGCGCGCCGGCGTGACCCTGGAGGGCGTGCAGGGCCTCAAGCCGGTCTTCCGCCCCGACGGTCTGGTCACCGCGGCGAACTGCTGCCCGCTGAACGACGGCGCCGCCGCCCTGGTGATCATGTCCGACACCAAGGCGCGGGAGCTGGGCCTCACCCCGCTGGCGCGGATCGTCTCCACCGGCGTCTCGGGCCTGTCGCCCGAGATCATGGGCTACGGTCCGGTCGAGGCCAGCAAGCAGGCGCTGAAGCGGGCCGGGCTGACCGTCGGCGACATCGACCTGTTCGAGATCAACGAGGCGTTCGCGGCGCAGGTGATCCCGTCCTACCGCGACCTGGACATCCCGCTGGACAAGCTGAACGTCAACGGCGGCGCCATCGCCGTCGGCCACCCCTTCGGCATGACGGGCGCCCGTATCACCGGCACCCTGATCAACGGCCTGCAGTTCCACGACAAGCAGTTCGGCCTGGAGACGATGTGCGTGGGCGGCGGCCAGGGCATGGCCATGGTCATCGAGCGGCTGAGCTGAGCCGTGGCGGAGGGTAGGGGCCGCCCGAGGAACGAGGGGCGGCACCTGCCCGCAGCGGTGGCGAAGCACACCGCGACCGACCAGCACGAGCGGCTGAGCTGAGCCGTGGCGGAGGGTAGGGGCCGCCCGAGGAACGAGGGGCGGCACCTGCCCGCAGCGGTGGCGAAGCACACCGCGACCGACCAGCACGAGCCCCCCCGGTCCCCGTCCGCGCCCCCGGCGTGCGGGGCGCGTGCGGGGGCGGGCGGGTGGCTTCGGCGGGTCGCCAACCCTTCCGCGTCCCAGCCGTGACCGAATCTCCCCCAGGATGTGACCTATCTCCTGGGGGAGAGTTGTTTTTGCAGGTCAGAGTGGTTTTGGGGTTAAACGCCAGACCCAAGGACCTGTCCATTTCGTGACGTAATGCACTGACACCGGGCGCGGGCTCACGACAAGCTGATGTAGGAAGTCGGGGGGATCGATTGAAACCGGGAGTAAGTCCGTGAGCGCTATGTCTGTCGCCCTGCTGCTGACCACGGCCGCCGCCACGGCCGTGGGCGCCGCTGCCCTGCATGCCGCCCACGGGCTGCGCAAGCAGGTCGCCGCCCTGCGCACCGAGCTCGCCGCCGCCGGGGGGACCGGCCGCGGCGCCACCGTTCCGCACGCCCGCACGTCCACCCCGGTCGAGGAGATACGCGCGGCCGTCGCCGAGGCGCTGGCCGAGGAGCGCGAGCGCGAGCTGGCCGAGGCGCGTGCCTTCTGGGCCGCGCAGGAGGCCCGTGACGCCGCTGACGCCCCCACCCTGCTGGGCGGGCCGGGCGGGCCGGCCGGTCTCTCCGACGACGGTACGTACTTCGTGCCGCGCCAGACGGACTTCGTGGGCCTGGAGGCCATGGGCTTCGACGACGGCCACGCCGAGGACCTCGACGCCCTCGCCGAGCTCACCGACCTCCCCGAGGCCACCGGGCAGCCGGAGGACTCCCCCGAGCTCGCCGCGGCCCGCCGCCGCCACCCCTCGCACCCCGACTTCGTACCGGTCCAGACCCCCGTCGTCACGGACCACGAGCGGACGGTGTCCCGCTTGGAGGAGCTCGCCGAGTCCCGCACGCCGCTGACCGACGTGCGTCCCGGTCCGCTCGGCACGCTCGACGTGTACGTCTTCGCCGACGGCACCACGCTCTGTATGACCCCCGGCCACCGCGAGACCGCCGAGCGGCTCGCCGAGGCCCTCAGGGACGGCGAGACGCCCTTCCTGCTGGGCGGCTCGGGAGTCTCGGGGGCGTACGCCCTCACGTTCTCCTTCGGGGACGAGGAGAACGTCTACATCCTCGCGGACCGCGTCATCGCGTCGCTGTAGCCGAAGGGCCGCAGCCCCGCGCGGAGCCCCGGCCCCCGCGGTCCGGCCTCGGCCCGCCGCCCCGCCCCGCCCGGGCGCTTCAGAGCGCCGCCCGTACCGCGGCCCGCTCCACCGCCTCCACCGCCTCGTCCAGCTCGTCCCTGCCCTCGGGGCCGGCCGGGGTCGTACGCAGGATTTCCGCCAGATCGTTGCCCGCCACCACCAGCTGGTCGGCCACCGAGAAGAGGCCGGCGTCCGGCATGGTCCTCGGCTCCTCGCCGGGCGTCTCGATCCGCTGGGCCCGGAGTGCCAATTCCCTGGCCAGCGCCAGTCCCTCGGCCGCCGCGCCCCGCTGGAGCCGGCTCTGCGGGGCGGCCCGCAACCGGTCGGCGAACCGCTCCACGGCGGCCGTCAGTTCACTCGTATCTCGCACTCCGCGACCCTATGCGCCGTCACGGGACTGTTGCCAATACGCCGGCACTCGGGCACGGTGACGGGAAGGAGCACACGCGCAAAGCGTCCGGAGGCGCCGATGTCCCCAGTCTTCTCCGAAGAGACCCATCGAAATCTGCTCTCCCGAATTCCCCATTGCACCGGTCGTGAAGTGTCCGACTGGCTTCGCACCGTCGAGGAAGGCCCCTCCCTCGTCCGATTCGAGGAGAAGGTCAGCTGGCTCCGGGGCGAACACGACCTCGCCTACGGACACGCCAAAGCGATCATCCATGAGTACGACCTGAGGCGCGCCGCGAGAAAACTGCTCTGACGGCGCAGGCGAAAAGAACCGGCCCGCGCCGATTCGACCGGCACCCACACCGATACCACCTACGGAAAGGGCCCGCCCGGCAGATGCCGGACGGGCCCTTCGTGCCCCGTGGGACGACGTCAGTCGTCGCCCTGCAGGATCGAGATCAGCCGCAGGAACTCCAGGTAGATCCACACCAGGGTCATGGTGAGGCCGAAGGCCGCCATCCAGGACTCCTCGCGCGGAGCGCCGTAGGCGATGCCGTCCTCGACCTGCTTGAAGTCGAGGGCGAGGAAGCAGGCACCGAGGATGATGCCGATGACGCCGAACAGGATGCCGAGGCCGCCGCTGCGGAAGCCGAGGCCGTCCCCGCCGCCGAACAGCGCGAACAGGGCGTTGACCGCCATCAGCAGGACGAAGCCGATCGCGGCCGCCATCACGAAGCCGTAGAAGCGGCGGGTGACGCGGATCCAGCGCATCTTGTACGCGATGAGCACGCCGGCGAAGACCGCCATCGTGCCGAGCACCGCCTGCGGGACCACGCCGGCCGCGACGTACGTCGAGACGGCGCTGGAGATCACCCCGAGGAAGACACCCTCGAAGGCGGCGTACGCCAGGATCAGCGCGGGCGAGGCCTTGCGCTTGAACGACTGGACCATCGCGAGGACGAACGCCACCAGGGCGGCGCCGATCGCGATGCCGTACGACTTGTTGACGTTGGCCGGGTCGACAGGCAGCAGGAGCCAGGCGAGCGCCGCGGTGACGAAGACCGTGCCGAGCGTGATGGCGGTGCGCGTCACCACGTCGTCGATGGTCATGGCACCGGTGCGCGCCGGAGCCTGCGGCGGGGCGCCTACCGGGGCACCCTGCTCGGGTGCGTACGGATTCGTCGCGTACGGGTTCGTCGCGTACGGGTTGGTCCCGGCGGCGGGTCCCCCGGCCTGCGGCTGCTGCGCGTTGAAGCCCGCGTAGCCGTTGTCGCGGCTGAACCCCCGTCGCGAGAAGACCGGGTTGCTGCTCCTCATCTCACTCCTCCATGGCCGCCGTGCGCGGCCTTGCATCAAGAGTAATGGGAGAGCAAAGGAAACACCCTCGTGCTCGGGGAGGATCTTTCCTTCCCCCGTGCGCACGCCGTGGGCGGCCGGTGTGTGCTCCGCGGACCGGCGGGTGCCCGGGAGGAGCGGGCCCGCGCGTGGGACCGCTCCCGAGGGGCGGGCACGAGTGCCCGGAGCCGGACTCGAACCGGCACGGCCCGAAGGCCAGCGAGGTTTAAGCTCGCCGTGTCTGCATTCCACCATCCGGGCATGGCGCGCGGTTCCGCGTTGGCACATGACCTTATCCGGAGGCTTCCCCCGATCAGCGGAACGGGGTCCCGATGTTGTCTTATTTTATTGACGACTGAGGATGCGTCAGCGCAGGTGAGAGGCGAAAGGGGCAGCGCCGCAAGGCAGGGGTGCGCAAATACATACGCCACGGAATGACGGAAAGTCGTCGCCTCGAAACGGCGCACGGTCGCCTTTTCGCGCCCCGGCGCTCTTGAGTGCCCCGGTCTCGGGGATGCCGTCATACCTCAGGATGAGGGAGCGGCCCCGCGGTCCGACTCCAGGCTGCCCCTGGAACGGGCATGCGGACGGACGCCCGGAGGTGCGGGCGGAGCGGACGATGGTGTGGTCCTCGAACGACGCCATCGCCCGCCCCTTCGACAGGAGCCCCTCGTGACCACCACCCCCACCGCTTACCGCGCCACCGCGGTGGCCGCCCGCGCCACGGATCTGTCCAAGGTCTACGGGCAGGGCGAGACCAAGGTGGTCGCGCTCGACCAGGTCACCGTCGACTTCCGGCAGGGCGAGTTCACCGCCATCATGGGCCCCTCGGGTTCCGGCAAGTCGACCCTCATGCACTGCGTGGCCGGCCTCGACACCTTCAGCGCCGGCTCGGTCCGCATCGGGGACGTCGAGCTCGGCACGCTCAAGGACAAGCAGCTCACCCAGCTGCGCCGCGACAAGATCGGCTTCATCTTCCAGGCGTTCAACCTGCTCCCGACCCTGACCGCGCTGGAGAACATCACGCTGCCCATGGACATCGCGGGCCGCAAGCCCGACAAGCAGTGGGTGCAGCAGGTCATCGACATGATCGGCCTCTCCGGCCGGCTCGGCCACCGCCCCGCGCAGCTCTCCGGCGGCCAGCAGCAGCGCGTCGCCGTGGCCCGCGCCCTGGCCTCCCGTCCCGAGATCATCTTCGGTGACGAGCCGACCGGAAACCTGGACTCCCGCTCGGGCGCGGAGGTCCTGGGCTTCCTGCGCAACTCCGTACGGGAACTCGGGCAGACCGTCGTGATGGTCACCCACGACCCGGTGGCCGCCTCCTACGCGGACCGCGTGATCTTCCTCGCGGACGGCCGGATCGTCGACGAGATGCTGCGCCCGACGGCGGACGGCGTCCTCGACCGGATGAAGGAGTTCGACGCCAAGGGCCGCACCAGCTAGTCGTGACCGTCAGGTCCCGCCCGGACCACGACGCCCCGCGCCGCCCCGAACGGCCTCCACCGGACACCCGATCCCAGGACACACACCTCATGTTCCGTACCGCCTTGCGCAACGTGCTCGCGCACAAGGCCAGGCTGCTGATGACCGTTCTCGCCGTGATGCTCGGCGTGGCCTTCGTCTCCGGCACCCTGGTCTTCACCGACACCCTGTCCCACGCCTTCCGCAGCCAGTCGGCCAAGAGCTACGACGACGTCGCCGTCGCCATCACCTCGTACGCCGACCCGGACGACCCTCAGCAGGAGCCCGGTCTCTCCCAGCAGACGCTCGACAGGATCGGGAAGCTGGACGGGGTCGCCTCCGTCACCGGGCGGGTCGACGGCTTCGCCGGGGTCGCCGACCCCGACGGCAAGCTCATCGGCGTCGGCTGGTCCAACAAGGGCTCCAACTTCGCGCCCGGCAAGGACGGCAAGGACGCCGCCTACGCCTTCGCCGAGGGCTCCGGCCCGGTGAAGGACGACCAGGTCGCGCTGGACAAGGACACCGCCGCCAAGGGCGATTACCAAGTCGGCGACCGGGTGCGGGTCGCCACGAACGGGCCGGTCAAGGAGTACACGCTCACAGGCGTCTTCACCACCGATGACGGCGCCGTCAACGCTGGCGGCAGCCTGGTCCTCTTCGACACCTCCGTCGCGCAGGCGCTGTACCTGAAGCCCGGGTACTACGCGAACCTCACCGCCACCGCCGTGCCCGGCGCCGACGACGACCGGATCCTTGCCGCGGTGAAACCCCTGGTCCCGCAGGACGCCGACGCCACGACCGGTGCCGCGCTCGCCAAGGAGCAGGCCGAAGAGATCGAGAAGGGGCTCAGCGGCATCAACCAGATGCTGCTCGGCTTCGCCGGTATCGCGCTCTTCGTCGGTGTCTTCCTGATCTCCAACACCTTCACCATGCTGGTCGCCCAGCGCACCAAGGAACTGGCGCTGATGCGCGCCGTGGGCGCCTCCCGCAGGCAGATCACCCGCTCGGTGCTGGCCGAGGCCGGCGTCGTCGGCCTGGTGGCCTCCGTGGTCGGCTTCGCGCTCGGGACCGTCCTGGCGGCCGGCCTGCGGTCCGGCATGGCCTCCTTCGGCATGAAGGTCCCCGACGGGCCGCTGGTCGTCGGTACGACGCCGCTGATCGCCGCCCTGGGTGTCGGTGTGCTGATCACGATGCTCGCCGCCTGGCTGCCCGGCCGCCGCGCCGCGAAGATCCCGCCGGTCGCCGCCATGAGCAGCGTCCACGCGGTGGCGACGACCAAGTCGCTGGTTGTGCGCAACTCCGTCGGCGCCGCCATCACCGCCATCGGCGCGGCGCTGGTCGTGATGGGTGCCGCGGCCGGCTCGGACGGCCGGTGGACCATCGCCGGTGGTGCGTTCCTGGCCCTGGTCGGCGTGATCGTCCTGATCCCGTTGCTGTCCCGCCCCGTCATCGCCCTCGTACAGCCGCTGCTGCTCCGCGTCTTCGGGGTGTCCGGAAAGCTGGCGAGCCAGAACGCCGTGCGCAACCCGCGCCGCACCGGCGCCACCGCCTCCGCCCTGGCCATCGGCCTGACGCTGGTCACCGGGCTGTCGGTGCTGGGCGCGACGGTCGGCACGGCGCTGGACAAGACGACCACGGACCAGATCAAGGCCGACTACATGGTCGCCATGGCCAGCGGCGGCAACCTCGACAAGTCCGCGCTGACCGCGTTGGAGAAGGCGCCGGGCGCCACGGCCGTGTCACCGCAGTCGGCCGCGTACTTCGACGTCGGCGACCAGTGGGTCTCCGCGTCGGCCATCACGCCGGGCGACATCGAGAAGGTCCTGAACGTCGGGCTGGTGAACGGTTCGCTGGCCGCGCTCGGCAAGGGACAGCTGGCGGTCGCCGAGAAGACGGCCACCGAGCAGGGCTGGAAGGTCGGCGACACCCTGCCGGTGACCTTCTCCGACAAGAAGAAGGACAAGCTGACCGTCGGCGCCGTGTACAAGGACAGCCAGTTCCTGTCGCCGGTCCTGGTCGACACCAAGGTCGTCGCCCCGCACGAGGCGAAGCCGTCCATCCAGCAGATCTTCGTGACCATGGACGGCGGTAGGACCGCGGCGAACGAGAAGGCGCTGGTCAACGCCCTGGGTGAGAATCCGGCGATCAACGTGATGGACAAGCAGGACATCCGTGACCAGTTCGGCGGCATCATCAACATGATGCTGAACATCATGTACGGCCTGCTGGCCATGGCGCTGCTCATCGCGGTGCTCGGGGTGGTCAACACCCTCGCCATGTCGGTGTTCGAGCGTCAGCAGGAGATCGGCATGCTGCGGGCGATCGGCCTGGACCGCCGCCGGGTGAAGCGGATGGTGCGTCTGGAGGCCGTGGTCATCTCGCTCTTCGGCGCGGTGGTCGGCATCGGCCTCGGCTCGTTCCTGGGCTGGGCGATCGGCCAGAGCGTCAAGTCGGAGCTGCCGAGCTACTCGCTGATCATCCCGTGGGACCGGATCGCGGTCTTCCTGGTGCTGGCCGGTCTGGTCGGCGTCCTGGCCGCGATGTGGCCGGCCCGCAGCGCCGCCCGGCTGAACATGCTGAACGCGATCAAGGCCGAGTAGTCCGGAAGGCACGACGAAGGGCCGGGCTCCCCACGGGGGAGTCCGGCCCTCGGTCGTCGGCGGCCGGCAGGGCCGGTCCGGCGGGCCGGACCGGTCAGGCGCCCGCCGGCTCGCCCCAGGTGCGGGCCCGCAGCGGCATGCCGGAGGCGCCGCTCTCCGGTGTGCGCACCGCGAGGATCTGGTTGACGCCGATCCTGTTGCGCTCGAAGGAGACGGCGCAGGCGGCCATGTACAGGCGCCACACACGGGCCCGGCCGGGCGAGGTGAGGCGCTTGGCGTCCGCCCAGTGGGCTTCCAGGTTGGCCACCCAGCGGCGCAGCGTGAGGGCGTAGTGCTCGCGGATCGCCTCGATGTCGCGGACCTCGAAGCCGGCCTCCTCCAGGGTGCCGGCCGTCCGGCCCACCGGGGCGAGCTCCCCGTCGGGGAAGACGTAGGCGTCGATGAAGTCGTCCACGTGGTAGGCGGACTCGTCCTTCTCCGGGCGCCGGGCGATCTGGTGGTTGAGCAGCCGCCCGCCGGGCTTGAGGAGGGCGTACAGGTCGTCGGCGTAGCCGCGGTAGCGGACCTCCCCGACGTGCTCCGCCATGCCGATGGACGAGATCGCGTCGTACGGGCCGTCCCTGACGTCCCGGTAGTCCTGGACGCGGATCTCGATCCGGTCGGTCAGTCCCTCGTCGGCGATCCGCTTGCGGGCGTAGGTGGCCTGCTCGGTGCTGAGGGTGACACCGACGACCTGGGCGCCGTACTCGCGGGCGGCGTGGATGGCCATGGAGCCCCAGCCGCAGCCCACGTCGAGCAGCCGGTCGCCCTCCTTGAGGCCGAGCTTGCGGCAGATCAGGTCGAGCTTGTCGGCCTGTGCCTCCTCAAGGGTCGCGCCCTCGGTCCAGTAGGCGCAGGAGTAGACCATGGACGGGCCGAGGACCAGCTCGTAGAAGTCGTTGCCGACGTCGTAGTGGTGGCTGATGGCCTCCCTGTCGCGCCGCTTGGTGTGCAGTGGCCCGCTGCGCCGTCCGACCTCCTCGACGGGCGGGGCGGGCGGCGGCCAGGCCCCGGCGATCCGTACGAGCTCCTTGGCGGCGGCTCTCAGCCGCGGGTCGCGCACCGGGTGCACGGTGTCCTTGGCGTCCCCTCCGCGCTCCCAGATGAAGGAGGCGAGCCGGTCGAGGGCCTCGTACAGGTCCCCCTCGACATCGATCTCGCCGGCCACCCAGGCACGGGCGAGTCCGAGCTCGCCCGGCTTCCACAACAGCCGTCGCAGGGCCCGCCGGTGCCTGACGACGAGCACGGGCGCACCGGGCGGCCCGGCCTCACTCCCGTCCCAGGCCCGGATCCTGACGGGGAGCGGAACGCCCAGCAGGTCCTCGGCGAGCGTGGTGAGCCGCGACGCGGCGTCGGCCATGGTGCACACCTCCGTGATGGTGGATCCCAGAAATGCTCGACACCACGTAAACACCGCGGGCCCGCGAATGCAGTCCCGAAACCGCGCAACGGACAGGCAAAACCCCCTCTGCCCGCGCGAGTGCGCCCGCTGACGCCCTTTCACGCCGGACGCGCGCCGGGGCGCCCCCTTGAGGGGAGCGCCCCGGAAAAGGCCGGGAGGCCGCCCGCACCACGGATGGCGGACGGCCTCTCGGTCGGTACTGCTTCTGAGTCAGGCCTTGGCCTTCTCCGGGGCCGACGTCGCCGCCGGCGCCGGCTTGGCCGCCTCGTAGAACTCCTCGCGCGGCGACTCGATCGCGCCGAGCGAGACGACCTCGCGCTTGAGGAACATCGCGAGCGTCCAGTCCGCGAAGACGCGGATCTTGCGGTTCCAGGTCGGCATGGCCATGCCGTGGTAGCCACGGTGCATGTACCAGGCGAGACGGCCCTTGAGCTTGATCTTCACCTTGCCCATGACGATCATCGCGACGCCCTTGTGCAGGCCGAGACCGGCGACCGCACCCTTGTTGGCGTGGCTGTACTCCTTCTGCGGGAAGCCCCGCATGCCGGAGATCACGTTGTCACCGAGGACACGGGCCTGACGCAGCGCGTGCTGGGCGTTCGGCGGGCACCAGGCGTTCGGGTTGCCGGCCCTGCGGCCGACCATGTCCGGGACCTGGGCGTTGTCGCCCGCGGCCCAGATGTAGTCGGTGCCCTGCACCTGGAGCGTCGCGGCGGTGTCGACGTGGCCGCGCGGCCCCAGCGGCAGACCGAAGCGGGTGAGCGCAGGGTTGGGCTTCACACCGGCGGTCCACACGATGGTGCTGGAGTCGACCTCCAGGCCGTTCTTCAGGACCACGTGGCCGTCGACGCAGGAGTCCATGGAGGTCGAGAGGTAGACCTCGACGCCACGGCTCTCCAGGTGCTCCTTGCCGTACTGGCCGAGCTTCGGGCCGACCTCGGGAAGGATCTTGTCCGCCGCGTCCACCAGGATGAAGCGCATGTCCTCGCGCTGCACGTTCTGGTAGTACTTCGAGGCGTCGCGGGCCAGGTCCTCGACCTCGCCGACGGTCTCCGCGCCGGCGAAGCCGCCGCCCACGAAGACGAAGGTCAGCGCCTTGCGGCGGACCTCCTCATCGGTCGTCGAGTCGGCCTTGTCCAGCTGCTCGAGGACGTGGTTGCGCAGGCCGATGGCCTCCTCGATGCCCTTCATGCCGATGCCCTGCTCGGCGAGGCCGGGGATCGGGAAGGTGCGGGAGACCGCGCCCATCGCGATGACCAGGTAGTCGAAGGGCAGCTCGTAGGCCTCGCCGACGAGCGGCGACACCGTGGCGACCTTGCGGTCCTGATCGATGGTGGTGACCCGGCCGGTGAGCACCTCCGCCTTGGGCAGGACGCGTCGCAGCGGGACGACGACGTGCCTCGGCGAGATGCTGCCGGCGGCGGCTTCGGGGAGGAAGGGCTGGTACGTCATGTACGAGCGCGGGTCGACGACCGTGACGGTCGCCTCGCCGTAGCGCATCTTCTTCAGGATGCGACGTGCCGCGTACAGGCCTACGTACCCACCGCCTACAACGAGGATCCTGGGACGCTCCGTGGTGCTCATGCCATCGAGTATCCACCCCGCCGAGGGGGGCCGCTCGTGCGCCCCTTCACAAGCATCGAGGAGACCTCTGCTACACTGCGCGGCCCACGTGACCGAGGTCATGGCGCCGGAGGGGAACCAAGGTGTAACGGAAGACGTTGTTCACCCCTCGTGAACTGGACCGGAGAGGGCTTTGTTACCGCGGACCAGCCCCCGTGTTCACACCTTCGAAACAGGTACTGAAGAGTCACCTCGACAGAGGAAAGGGCCCTGACGGCCTCCCCGGAGGGCCCAAAAGCCCTTCGAGACCCTCGTCAGGGCCCTTTTCCTTGTGAAGAAGTTCACGAACTTTTCCGACCGGGCGTCGTGAAACGCCCTCCGGAGGGCCCTCAGGCGATGGACCAGGCGATTCCGTCGAGGATGTCGTGCTCGCTGACGACGACCTCCCGGGCCCCGGCACGCTCCATGATCTCTTGCAGCACGAGCGCGCCGGAGACGATGACATCGACCCGCCCGGGGTGCATCACCGGGATCGCGGCCCGCTCGTCGTGGGTCGCGGCGGCCAGCCGTCCGGTGATGGCGGCGACCTGCTCGTAGGAGATCCGGGAGCGGTGGATCGCCCGCGAGTCGTACTCCTGGAGGCCGAGCGCGATCGCGGCGACGGTGGTCACCGATCCGGCCAGCCCGACCAGCGTGCGCGCCTCGCGCAGCGGCACCGTCTCCTCGGCCAGGTCCAGGGCGGCGCGGACGTCGGCCCGGACGGCGGCGAGCTCCTCCCGGGCCGGCGGGTCCTGGCGGACGTGCCGCTCGGTCAGCCGCACACAGCCGATGTCGACGGACCGGGCGGCACGCACATGGGTGTCGCCGACCACGAACTCGGTGGAGCCGCCGCCGATGTCGACGACCAGGTACAGGTCGTCGCCGGTCAGCTCCTTGGTGGCGCCGGTGAAGGAGAACTCCGCCTCCTGGTCCCCACTGATCACCTCGGGCTCCACACCCAGGATGTCCAGCACGCCCTGGACGAACTCGTCCCTGTTCTCGGCGTCGCGCGAGGCGGAGGTGGCCACGAACCGGACCTTCTCCGCGCCGTGCTCCTTGATGACGGCGGCGTACTCGCGGCAGGCCGCGAACGTCCGCTCCAGCGCCTCGGGGGCGAGCCGCCCGGTGCGGTCGACGCCCTGGCCGAGCCGGACGATGGTCATCCGCCGGTCCCGCTCGACGAGCTCCCCGGTGACCGGGTCCGCGTCGGCGACCAGCAGCCGGATGGAGTTGGTGCCGCAGTCGACGGCCGCGACCCGGGTCACCGCGTCCCCTCCTCGTCCTGCGAGGGAGCGCAGGGGGTCACGCAGGGGCCCTTGGCCCACCACTCGGGCAGCATGGCGATCGCCTCGTCGCCCAGCGGGTTCACCCCGGGGCCGGCGGCCAGCGAGTGCCCCACCAGGACGTGCAGGCACTTGACCCGGTCCGGCATCCCGCCGGCGCTCGGGAAGCCCTCCAGGACCTCGATGGAGTCACGGCGCGCGATGTAGTCCTCGTGGGCGGCGCGGTACGCGGCCGCCAGCTCCGGGTCGGTCGCGAGCCGCTCGGACATCTCCCTCATGACGCCGTTCGCCTCCAGCGTGCCGATCGCGGAGGCCGCGCGCGGGCACGTGAGGTAGTACGTGGTCGGGAACGGCGTACCGTCCGGGAGCCGGGGCGCGGTCTCGACCACGTCCGGGTTGCCGCACGGGCAGCGGTGCGCGATGGCGCGCAGACCGCGCGGCGGGCGGCCGAGCTGTTCCTTGAAGGCCGCGACGTCCGCCTCGGTGGGCTCGGTGCGTTCGGTCTGCGGAGGGGGCGTTTCCATGCCTGCCTTGGCCTGCCTTGGTTCTGTCGGTCTACTGCTTGTTCTCGTGGTCGGCGCTGTCCACGCCGTCCCACAGGTTGGAGTACCAGGGGCGGTCGGCCGCGCCCTGGTCGGTGCGGCGCTGCCGCCCCGCGGCGGGGTCGATCACGGTGTAACCCGTCTCCCCCGGAAGTACATAGTGCAGGTGTTCGCGGGCCAACCGCCTGATGTAGGCGTCGTCCTGGAGCCTGGCCTTCTCGTCCCGCAGCTGCTCGACCCGCTCACGGGCCTCGGCGGCCATCCGCTGCTGCTCGGCGATCTCGCTCTGCTGCGACACGTACTGCCGCATCGGATAGGCGAGCGCCACCACGAGCGAGCAGACCACCAGGGCGAGGAAGGCCGCGCGGCCGGTGAGCCGGGAGCGGCGGGCCTGCCGGCGGTTCTGCGAGCGGTAGACACGGGCGGCGGTCTGCTCACCGAGCAGCCGCAGCCTGGTCGCGGTGGAGAACCGGTCCCGGGCCATTGCTCCGCCTCCCCTGTATACGTACGCTCCGCTTCGCTCCGGTCCTGGCCGTGAGGCGCGCGGAAGCAAGCCGTCCCCGCACACGGTACGGGACCGAGTGCGGGGACGTACGTAACCGGGCGTCCTACGGGCCGCCCAGGGGCGAGGTCAGCCCTTGAAGCGCGGGAAGGCGCTGCGGCCGGCGTACACCGCGGCGTCGTCGAGGATCTCCTCGATGCGCAGCAGCTGGTTGTACTTGGCGACGCGGTCCGAGCGGGCCGGGGCGCCGGTCTTGATCTGGCCGCAGTTCACGGCGACGGCGAGGTCGGCGATGGTGACGTCCTCGGTCTCGCCGGAGCGGTGCGACATCATGCACTTGAAGCCGTTGCGCTGGGCCATCTCGACGGCGTCCAGGGTCTCGGTCAGCGAACCGATCTGGTTCACCTTCACGAGCAGGGCGTTCGCCGAGCCCTCCTCGATGCCGCGGGCCAGACGCTCCGGGTTGGTGACGAAGAGGTCGTCGCCGACGATCTGGACCTTGGCGCCCAGGCGGTCGGTGATGACCTTCCAGCCGGCCCAGTCGTCCTCGAACAGCGGGTCCTCGATGGAGACCAGCGGGTACGCGGAGACGAGCTCCTCGTAGTACTCGGTCATCTCGGCGGCCGAGCGGGACTTGCCCTCGAACTCGTACGAGCCGTCCTTGTAGAACTCGGACGCGGCGACGTCGAGCGCCAGGGCGATGTCCTTGCCCGGGACGTAGCCGGCCTGCTTGATGGCCTCGAGGATGAGGTCGAGGGCGGCGCGGTTGGACTCCAGGTTCGGCGCGAAGCCGCCCTCGTCGCCCAGACCCGTGGAGAGGCCCTTCTCCTTCAGGACCTTCTTCAGGGTGTGGTAGACCTCGGCGCCCCAGCGCAGGGCCTCGGAGAAGGACTCCGCCCCGATCGGGGCGATCATGAACTCCTGGATGTCCACGTTGGAGTCGGCGTGCGAGCCGCCGTTCAGGATGTTCATCATCGGCACCGGCAGCAGGTGCGCGTTGGGGCCGCCCAGGTAGCGGAAGAGCGGGAGGTCGGACGCCTCGGAGGCGGCGTGCGCGACGGCGAGCGAGACGCCGAGGATGGCGTTGGCGCCGAGCGACGACTTGTCCGGGGTGGCGTCCAGGTCGAACATCGCCTGGTCGATCAGCCGCTGCTCGGTGGCGTCGTAGCCGACGAGCTCCGGGCCGATCTGCTCGATGACGGCGAGGACGGCCTTCTCGACACCCTTGCCGAGGTAGCGGTTCTGGTCACCGTCGCGAAGCTCCAGGGCCTCGAACGCACCGGTGGAGGCACCGGAGGGGACGGCAGCACGGCCGGTGCTGCCGTCGTCGAGGCCGACCTCGACCTCGACCGTGGGGTTGCCTCGGGAGTCCAGGATTTCCCGGGCTACGACGACGTCGATGGACGGCACGAGCATCTCCTTCTGGGATGTGACGCAAAATGTGACGCTTGCAGTGCAGGGTCTCTTGGCCTTGCGACAAGAGCCTAACCGGCTCCGGGGCCGTGGCCAGCCGACGCCCGCCCCGTGGGACGAAAAAGGGTTCAAGGCCCGGCATTGGCGGGCAAACAACCACAGGATTTACTGGGCGGTAACCACATGGACCGGCCCACGCCACCGAAAAACCCCGGCCCGCCGCGCACGGGGGAGAGCGCGGCGGGCCGGGGTGGTCCGCACGGGCCGGCCGGACCGGGGCGAGCGGGCCCCTGATGGAGGGACGCGTCGCGGCCGGCGGTCCTGGCCGGGCCGGTGGGCGGGTGGAGCCGGCGGCCCGGGGCGGGCCGACGGGCTCAGGGGGTCACTTCAGGTGGAGCTGCTGGCCGGGGAAGATCAGGTCGGCGTCGTCGACGATGTCCTTGTTCAGCTCGAACAGCTTCTGCCAGCCGCCCTTGACGCCGTGCGCCTCGGCGATGGTGCCGAGCGTGTCGCCCGCCTCGACCTTGTACTCGCCGTCACCCTTCTCGACCTTCTCGCCGGTCGGGGTGGTCACGGTCTTCGGCGCGGCCTGCTTCGGCGCGGTGCGCTGCTCGCTGCGCGTGGTGGGCTGCTCGGCCTTGCGCTCCTCCTGCTTCGGGGCGCTCTCCTGGGCGGAGCCGCCGTCGTAGGAGGCGTTGGACAGGCCGACGCCGCAGCTCGGCCAGGCACCCTTGCCCTGGCCCGCCAGGACCTTCTCGGCGACCTGGATCTGCTGCGACTTGGACGCCTGGTCGGCGCTCGCGGCGTACGCGGTGCCGCCGTACGCGGCCCAGGTCGAGGAGGAGAACTGCAGGCCGCCGTAGTAACCGTTGCCGGTGTTGATCGACCAGTCGCCGCCGGACTCGCACTGGGCGACCTTGTCCCACTCCGCGGTGGTCGCGGCGGAGGCGGTGGTGGCGCCCATCAGGGGAGCGGCGACGGCGGCGCCGGTGATGCCGGCGAACGCGGCGAAACGGATGGCCTTGGAAGGACGACGGTGCTTGGCCTTGCCGGAAAACAGCATGGGACATCTCCTCACCGACGCCTGCGAGGTGAGCTGTCGGGTTCGGGCCTAGTGAGTTGCCCGGCCGCGCGACGTGTCGCGCGGCTTCACCCCGAGCCGGTCGCCGGCCATCTCCCGATGGCCGGACCCGGCGCTTACCTTGGGTCCCCCGCTCCTGCCTACGGCGCTCGAAGCGTCGACTGTTCCCGTCGACCGACGGCAGGATTCGGCGTACCGGTCGATGGGGCCCGCGGTGGCGAGCAGTTACGACCGTAATCACAGACCTCCCTGATGTTCAAAGATGGACATCAGGGTCAATACACCCAATCCGGCCCGCCCCTGGCGGACATTTGTGCTGGTGAGCCGCACATCGGTCGGATCAGGCGGGCGAGCCGGGCCAGTTGCCGCAAAGAGACGCTTGTCTCACTTATACAGAAGCGGACAAAGGGGAGCGAATCACTCCTGAGCCGCGGTCAGATCCAGGCTCTGACCAGGCTGGATCAGATCCGGATCCGCACCCACGGTCGCCTTGTTGGCGTCGTAGAGAGCAGTCCAGCCGCCGGGCAGCTCGTGCGTCTCCGCGATGTCCGACAGGTTGTCGCCCGGCAGGACGGTGTACTGGCCGTCCTCCAGCGCGACCCCCTCGGCGTCACGTGCCGTTCCGTCACCCCGTGAGGCATGTCGGCCTGTTTCGCGCTCGGTGCCCGGATTGACTGGATTGCCGGTACCGGTGGCCTTGTCGCCTTCGGAGGCGGCGGGGTCGGCGGAGTCCGCCGGGTCGGTGGAGGCGTCACCGTCCACCGGCGCCTCCCTGGCCGGCTCGCCCCGGTGCTTGCCGCCGCCCGTCCCGGCGTCCCCGGCCGGGTCGTCCTTGGCGGACGCGGCCGGGCCGGACGAGCCGGAAGCGGTCCCGGCGGGCGTGGTGGACTCCTCGGGCGTCGACGACTTCGAACCGTCGGCACCGTCCGCGCCGTCCGCCGTCCCGGTGGAGGCCGAGGGGGCGGGAGTGGCCGGTGCGCCGGAGGGCTTGGCGGCCGAGGGCAGACCCGCCACGGGCGCGCTGCCGTCGGTGAGTCCCGCGATGGGGGCGCAGGTCTCCCAGGGGGCGATGCCCTGCGCCGCGTAGGCCTTCTCGGCGACGGCTATCTGCTGGGCGCGGCTGGCGAGGTCGGCGCGCAGGGCGTACGCCGTGCCGCCGTAGGTCTCCCAGGTCTCCTGCGAGAACTGGAGGCCGCCGTAGAAGCCGTTGCCGAGGTCGGCGCTCCACATGCCGCCGGACTCGCACTCGGCCACCCGGTCCCAGGTGGTGCCCTCGACGGCCGACGCGGACCCCGCGCCGAGCAGCGGAAGGGCGATCGCGGAACCGGTCACCCCTGCCGCGACGATGATGGCGGGAGCCTGACGAGGTCGCCGGTGCCGGCCGTTCCCGGAGCGCATGCGGTTGCCTTTCGCGTGACTGCTGAGGTGACGGTGAACGTAGCGGCATTCGAACGTCTGTTACAAGTCGATGCAGCGGAGATAACGCGAAAGTCACAGATCTGATGGAGCGTCAGTTCGCATAGGATGTGAACTCGACCGGGAGCGTGCGCAGTCCACGCATAATGAGCCCTCCACGCCACCGCAAATCGTCCGGATTCCCCGCGAGTCGCAGGTCGGGCAGGCGGGTCAGCAGCGTCGCCAGCGCGGTCTGCCCTTCGAGCCGGGCAAGGGGCGCGCCCAGGCAGTAGTGGATGCCGTGCCCGTACCCCAGATGCTGGTTGTCACGCCGTGCGAGGTCCAGGGTGTCCGGCTCGTCGAAACGCGCCGGGTCCCGGTCGGCCGCGGCGAGGACGACGAGGACGGGGTCGCCCGCCTCGATCCGCTCCCCTCCGAGGGTGAGCGGCTCGGTGGCGAACCGCCAGGTCGCCAGCTCCACCGGCCCGTCGTAGCGCAGCAGTTCCTCCAGCCCCGTCTCCAGCAGGTCGCGCTCCCCCGCGGCGAGGGACTCCTGGAGCCGGGCCCGCTGGCCCGGGTTGCGCAGCAGCGCGTACACGCCGTTGCCGATCAGGTTGACGGTCGTCTCGAACCCCGCGAACAGCAGGATGAACGCCATCGCCGCCGCCTCGTTCTCGGTGAGGTGCTCGCCGTGGTCGCTCGCCCTGATCAGCCCCGAGATCAGGTCGTCGTCGTCCCCCTCTCCCAGGGCTTCGCGCTTGCGGTGGATCAGCTCCGCGAGGTAGCCCCGCATCTTCTTCACCGAGCGCGCCACCCCTCCGCGGGGGCCGCCGCCGTGGCGGATCATCATGCCCGCCCAGTCCCGGAAGTCGTCCTGGTCCTCGCGCGGGACGCCGAGCATGTCGCAGATGGCGTAGATGGGCAGCGGGAAGGCGAACTCATGGATGAGGTCGGCGCTCCCCTTCGCGGCGAAGTCGTCGATGAGCCGGTCCGTCAGTTCCTGCACCCGGCTCCCGAACTCGGCGACCCGTCGCGGTGTGAACGCCTTGGACACCAGTCGGCGCAGCCGGGTGTGGTCCGGCGGGTCGATGTTGAGCAGATGCGTCATCAGCTCCGCCTTGCGCTCACCGGGGATGCCGGTCTTGCCCTTGGCGTGCGCGGGCTCGTCGTGGTGCGCGGGATTCTTGCTCAGCCGCTGGTCGGCGAGGGCCTGCCGGGCGTCGGCGTACCTGGTCACCAGCCATGCCTCCACCCCGCTGGGCAGCTTGGTCCGGTGCACGGGCGCGTGCTCCCGCAGCCAGGCGTAGGCGGGGTACGGGTCGGCGGCGAACTCCCAGGTGAAGAGTTCGGGTGCGGCGTTCGGGTCGTCCGGGGCGTTCACCCCTCGACGGTATCCGCCCCCGGGGCGTCCTCCGCCGAGGTGTCCGCCCCCGTGGGGCCGTCCTGCGCGCCGAGCATCCCGAGGGCACCGGGGTGCCCGGCGTCGGCGGCCCTGCGCATCCAGTGCGCGGCCCCGGCGGTCCTGCCCTCCTTGGCGTCGAGCCCGGCGAGCCGGAAGGCGCCGTAGGAGTCGCCGCGCCGGAAGCCCTCCTCGTACCAGGCGCGGGCCTCGTCGTGGCGGCCCTGCTCCTCCAGAAGGACGCCCAGGTTGGCCGGGTCGAGCCGCGCGCCCTCGTCGGCGGCGTCCCGGAAGTAGGCGGTCGTCTCCTCGTCGGACCGGGCGCGGTTCGGGTGCGGGGCCGCGCTCCGCACGGTGTCCCCGGCGTCGATCGCCCGGCCGATCCAGACGGCCGCGACCCCCTCCTCGGCCCGGTACCGGTGCAGACCGCCCAGGCTCCCGGCGACCTTCTCGTACCCGGCGTCGGCGGCGGTGACGTACCAGTCGAAGGCCGCCTCGTCCTCCCCCCTCCCGAACAGCAGGTCCCCCAGGTGGTGCGCGGCTTCCGCGTTCCCCTCGCCGGCCGCCTGGCGCAGCGCCTCCTCGGCCCGGTCCCGCAGCAGCTTCCCGAGCAGCAGGGCCGCCTTCGCGTCGCCCGCCCCGGCGGCCGTCTCCAGGTGGAACTCGGCCTCCCTGGCCATTCCGCGGCCTGCCAGCAGCCTGCCCAGGGCCCCGGCGGCCGCCCTGCTCCCCTTGCCCGCCGCCGGCCGGTACCAGCGTTCCGCCGCGGCCAGGTCGCCGTCGACCCGCTCGGCGAGCATCCCGATCCTGAACATGGCGTCAGGGTCGCCGTCCTCGGCCGGCGGCAGGTACTGGGCCCGTGCGGCGGCGGCCACCGCGTGGAGGTCGTAGGAGGGGTCGGTGCTCGCGGTCCGCAGCACGTGCGCCCACACCGCCGGCGTGACCGCGGGCACTTCGGAGCGCCGCCGCGCGTTCCCGACCAGCGACCCGTGCGCCTGCCAGGTCCCCTCCGCGCGCCCGGCCACGAGCAGACCGGCGAGCCCCAGCCGGGGCCGGGACGCCCAGTCGAGGGCGTCCTCGAACGACTCGTCCGCCGCGGCGGCCTCGTCGGTGCCGTACAGGTCGTACGTGGCGCGCAGCATGCTCAGCGGTACGGGGCCGGTCACCCCGCACCGGGCGAGGTCGATCGCGGCACGCACCAGCAGGTGACCGCGCGGATGGTCGGACGGGCGCCGGGCCCACTGCCACTCGTCCCACAGCTCCGGCCCCAGCGCCAGGAACTCGGTCACGCCGTGCCCGCCCCGCCATTCCAGGGCGTCCTGGAGGCGCGGGTCCTCGGACTCCGCGAGCCGCCGCGTCTCGTCCTCGCTCCAGACGCGGGCCAGTTCGACGATGCGGGCCCGGCTCAGCAGGCGCGCGTGGGCCGTCGTACCGAAGCGGTGGGCGCGGTACATCCTGTCGGTCATCGTGGCGAGCACCGGCACGTCCATGGCGGTCAGCCGGGAGAGGAGTCCGGCGTCCAGCCCCCGGTCGTGGAGGTGCCCCTCCAGCTCGTCGAGCCACAGCACGCACGGCCCGCCCCGGTGGCGTATCCGCTCGGGCAGGTACCGCAGGTCGGAGCCCGGCGGCGGGACGCACACCTGGTGCCGGGGCAGCCGGGCCGACATCGCCGCCCAGGCCGTCGTCGTCTTGCCGGTCAGCGGCTCACCGGTCACCAGGACCAGCCCGGTCAGCCGCTCCAGGTCGGCGTCGCGGTCCCGGCGGACGTAGGCCCCTTCGTTGCGTGCTCCCAGGTCCACCGGCCCGGTCCCCGACACCGGCAGCCAGGCGGCCGGGTCGGGGGTGGCGGTGTACTGGTTCAGGACGCCGATCGAGCCCGACTGGACGACGGCCGAGGCGACGCCGCCCACGACGGTGTTCGATGTGCCGCCGGGAGCACCGGGAGCACCGGAACCCTCGGCCAGCGCCCGGAACTCGTCCAGCACGGGCTTCGGCGCCCGGGGTAAGTAGCTCTCCAGCCAGTCGAGCAGCTGCGCGGGAACCATCCGGTCACCGTTCTCGACCAGCTTGTGCCTGAAGTAGTCGAGTGCGACGAGCTCCATGCCCCCCGTGTCGACCAGCCGTGTCCTGACCGCCTGCCAGCCGTCCTCGGGCATCACCCGTACGAGCACGTCCGCCGCGGCAGCCGCCAGTTTCCGCAACTCCCTGACCATGGATCCCCCGCCCCGTGCGTCCCTGAGGGCAACGTTACTGACCGGCGTGGCCCTCCGCCGCCCTGATCGCGTCCCGGTAGGCGCGGCCCGCGGCCCGGAGCGCGGCTTCCGGATCGACGCCCTCCGCCTCCGCCCGTACCGCCAGGGCCAGCAGCCGGTAGCCCATGCCCTCGCCCGGGGGGAGCTCCACGTCCAGTCCGGCGCCGCGCGCGCGGCCGGCCAGCTTCGCGGCCAGGGCGAGGCCGGGCTGACCGAGCGGGACACCGTCGGTGACCGAGTCGCGCTGCTTCTCGATCGCCTTGGTCCGCAGCCAGTGCGCCTTGACGTCCTCGGGCGTCTCGGCGCTCTCGTCGCCGAAGACGTGCGGGTGGCGGTGGATCAGCTTGTCGACGAGGGTGCCGGCGACATCGTCGATGGAGAACGGCTCCTCCTCGTCCGGCTGGGCCTCCTGCGCGATCCGGGCGTGGAAGACGACCTGGAGCAGGACGTCTCCGAGCTCCTCGCGCAGTGCGTCGCGGTCGCCGTCCTCGATGGCCTCGACGAGTTCGTACGCCTCCTCGATGGCGTACTTGGCGAGGCCCTCGTGGGTCTGCCGCGACGACCAGGGGCACTCGCGCCGGATGCGGTCCATGACCTCGACGAGGTCCAGCAGCCGGGCGCCCGGCAGGTCGTACGAGCCGGGCAGCAGCTCCAGGTCGGGCATCCGGACGCGGCCGGAGCCGGCGAGGCGGGCCAGGCCGTCGGTCAGGGCGCGGTCGCCCTCGCCGGACGGCAGGACCACGACGGTGGCGCCGCCGGCGCAGGCGTCGACCAGCTCCTCGGCGGTGGGCGCGGCGGTCTCGGCCTTCACCCCCGCCTCCCGCAGGTACGGCAGCTGGGGGTGGGCCTCGTCGGCGCACAGCACCCGGTCGGCGGCGTGCAGCGTCTGCCACGCCGGCCAGGACAGGAGCCCCGGGGCGACCCGGTGGCTGGCGGTGAGCAGGACGATACGGCCGGGGGTGTCAGCGTTCACCCCTCGAACCTACCTCTCCCGCTCAGGCGCCGGCCGGGGCGGCCTCGGGCTCCTTCGTGAGCCGGCGCAGCCAGGGCGCGCTGTACTCGCCGAGCTGGATCTTCTCGTTGTCCCAGGAGCCGTAGCGCGGGTTCACGTCGATCCGCAGCGCCTTGGACGCGGCCCCGAACACCTCGGTCAGCTTCTGCTGGCCCTCCGGGGTGCTGGTCGCGCCGAGCTTCTCCGCGACCTTGTTCATGAGCACGTTGCGGCGGACGACCGCGTCGATCTCGTCGGGGGCGATCCCCTGCTGCTGGAGGAGCATGGCGGCCAGCTGTGTCTCGCCGCCGCTCTGCTCGGCCGCGGCCCGGCGGGTCTCCTGGACCTCCTTGCGGCTGGCCGTGACGCCGAGGTCGTCGGCGACGCGCTGGACGACCCGGTCGAAGATCATGCCGTTCAGCTTCTCCCGGTTCAGATCACCGGTCGCCTTGATCAGCTGGTCGGCCTGCGGGGACGCCTGCTGGGCGGTGCGGACGTCCTTGACCTGCGCCTGGAGTGCGGCCACCTCGATCCGGTCCCCGTCGATGACGGCCGCCGCGCCTGGGTGCGCGTCGCTGCCGCAGGCGGTGAGAAGGGGCGCCGCGGCGAGGAGGGCGGCGGCGGCGGAGAGCGCAGTGCGACGGCGGCGGTGCAAAGGAGCCTCCCGGCGTGGGTCGTGCGTCAGTGTGAACGACCTTGCGGTGATCGATGTTAGGCAGTGGACGTGGCCCAGGCCACTACTTCGGGGCCACTGTTCCGACTGTTTCGACCAACGAGTCACGCGTACGGGGGGTCTCGGGGCGCAGCATGATCGTCCGGGAGACGACGAACGTGATGGGGACGGCCGCCGCGGCCGCCACCAGGGGGGCGTACCGGCTGGAGAGGCCCGCCACGTCCACCAGCAGGTAGACGCCGCTGGTGGTGATGACGAAGTTCGCCGCGTTGGTGAGGGGGAACAGCAGGAACTTCCGCCAGGTGGGGCGGGTCCGGTAGGTGAAGCGGCTGTTCAGGAAGAACGAGCCGGTCATGGAGAGGAGGAAGGCGACGACATGGGCGGCCACATAGGGCAGGCCCAGGGCCAGCAGGAGCAGGTAGAAGCCGTAGTAGGTGGCGGTGTTCACCACTCCCACCAGCGCGAACCTGACGATCTGGCCGCGGACGGTCATCGGCGTACGAGCTCCCCACGGGGCTTGGCGTGCGGTACGGAGGTGCTGGTGGTGTTGGTCGCCTTCACCAGGAAGTGCGGGCGCCGCTTCACCTCGTAGTAGATACGGCCCACATACTCCCCGATCAGCCCCAGCATGACCATCTGGACCCCGGCGAGGGCCGTGACCGTCACGAGGAGCGTGACATACCCGGGGGTGTCGACACCGTGCACCAGCGCGACACCGACGATCCAGGCCGCATACGCTCCGGCGACGCAGACCAGCAGCAGACCGACGTAGAGCGCGGCGCGCAACGGTTTGTCGTTGAAGGAGAGCAGACCGTCCAGGCCGTAGTTGAGCAGTTTCCCGAAGGTCCACTTGGACCGGCCCTGTTCACGGGCCGCATTCTCGTACGCGAACGTGGTGGTACGGAATCCCACCCAGGCGAAGAGGCCCTTGGAGAAACGGTTGTATTCGGTGAGTTCCAGGACGGCGTCGACGGTACGGCGTGACAGCAGCCGGAAATCGCCGACCCCGTCGACCAGCTCGACGTCGACGAGCCGGTTGATCAGCCGGTAGTAGGCGCGGGCGGTGAGGGTACGGGTCACCCGGTCGCCCTTGCGGGTGCGCCGGGCGATGACCTGGTCGTATCCCTCGCCGTACAGCTGGATCATGCGGTGGACCAGCTCGGGCGGGTGCTGGAGGTCGGCGTCCATGATGACGACCGCGTCACCGTCGGCGTGCTGGAGCCCGGCCAGCATCGCCGCCTCCTTGCCGAAGTTGCGGCTGAAGGAGACGTAGCGGGTGCGGGAGTCGGCGGCCGCCATCTCCTCCAGCAGCGGGAGCGTACGGTCATGGCTTCCGTCGTCCACGTAGACCAGCTCGAATTCCGTCCCCGATCGGGACAGTTCCGCGGTCACGTGTGCGTGGAAGCGGCCGATGATCTCCTCTTCGTTGAAACACGGCACAACAATCGAGATCAGCACGGAAGAACGACAACGGATGCGTGTGTCGACGGCGGACGGTTCATATGGCGGGCAGGCGACCATTGAATGAACTGGCTTATGGGCGGGCTGATTTCGTCGCCATCGCTGGCATATTCGTCAGCACCATGCAGAGTCATGACACCCGTTCCCCCGCGTTCCACGCCTTTCCGGGTTCCCGCGCCTCCGGCACCCGTGCCGGGGCCGCGGCCGCCCTGCTCACCGTGGTCGCGGTGTGTGCCGGGGACGCCGTCGCCCGGACGTTCCCCTTCGGTCCGCGCACCCGCGCGGTCAACGACCTCGGCAACCAGTTCGTGCCGTTCCACGCCCAGCTGTGGGACCTGCTGCACGGGCGGGCGGACGGCGGGCTGCTGCTCAACTGGCGCTCGGGGTACGGGACCAGCTTCCTGCCGGACCTGGGGACGTACCTGACCAGTCCCTTCTCGGTGCTCGTCGGGCTCTTCCCCCGGGACGGCATCGATCTGGCGGTGTACGTGATCACCGTCCTCAAGACGGCGGTGGCCGCCGCCGCCATGAGCCTCCTGCTCCTCACCCTGCGCGGAGGCGCCCGCTGGGGCGCGGCGGTGCTCGGCGCCTCGTACGCGCTGTGCGGCTGGTCCGTCGTCGAGGCCTCCTACAACCCGATGTGGCTCGACGGGCTGATCGCCTTCCCGCTGCTCTGCCTGGTCGGGGAGTGGGTACGCACGGGCCGGCGCCGGGTGCTGGGGCCGGTGGTCGTCGCGGTGGCGTGGACGGCCAACTTCTACACCGCCTACATGGCGACGATCGGCGCGGCGCTGGTACTGCTGGCGTCGTCGCTCGTCCACGGCGGGGCGGGCCGGGGGGCGGGGCGGGGGACGGCGGGGACGCCCGGGGCAGCGCGCGTGCCGGCGCGGGCCGCCGCGACGGTGCTGCTGGGCATCGGCCTGGCCGCGCCCGTCCTGGTCCCGGTCTTCCTCGGCTCGCGCCACGCGCACCCGGGCTGGACCCGCACGTTCACACCCGCGAGCTGGTCCGATGTGGCGGCACGGGCGCTCCCGGCGACCTACGGCTTCTTCACTCCGGCCGTCTTCCTCGGCACGGGCGCCCTGCTCCTCGCGGCCGCGCTCGCCTTCCACCGGGAGGTGCCCGCGCGGGAGCGCTGGGTGTGGACGGGTCTTGTGGTGGGAGTGGTGCTGTCGTTGCAGTGGGGACCGACGCATCTGGTGTGGCACGTGTTCGCCACGCCCAACGGCAGTCCGTACCGGCAGACGTTCGTACTGGCGGGGGTGCTGGTGATCGCCGCCTGGTCCTCCGTGTCCCACGGCTGGCCGGGGTGGCGGCCGCTGCTCGGCGGCGGCGCGGTCCTGGGGGTGATCGCGGCGGGGGCGGCGGCCGGGGACCTGGTGACGGTGTGGACGTACCCGCTGTTCGCCGCCGGGCTGGCGGCGGCGCTCGGCGGGGTGGTACTGGCCCGCGGCGGCCGCTACACCGCGGTGGGCGCGGTGCTGCTGTCCGGCGCCCTGGTCGGGCAGGCCGCGGCGACCGTCGCGTACGCGGACCGGGAGCGGCCCGCCCGGCTGGACGACTATCCGGCGTGGGGTGCGGCGCACGACGCGCGGGCGGCGGCGGTGGCCCGCGCGGACGGCTGGCCGCGCTACCGGACCGACCCGGGGCGCCCGCAGCTCACCGGGAACGACCCGCTGCTGGTCGGCGGGCAGGGCGCCGCGTACTACAGCAGCCACACCCCGGCGGTGCTGACCCGGACGCTGACGGCGCTGGGCGGGGGCTGGACGTCCAACGGGCGCAGCGTGCAGTCGCTGGACAACCCGGTGACGGACGCGCTGTTCTCGGTGGGGGCACGGGTGCGGGGGACGCGGACCGTCCGCGCGGACGCGGTGCCGCCCCTGGTGACCGTCCGCCCGCCCGGCCCGCGGCCCCGTTACGGGGCTTCGCCCTTCCGCAACCAGGAGCTGTTGCTGGGCGCGCGGGTCTACGGCCTGCCCGCCGACGGCGTGTGCCCGGTCGGCAGCGAGGTCTTCGTGTGGGCGCCCGACGTGACCGGCACGGCCCGGCTCGGTGACGGCGGCCGGGCGGTCGAACTGCGCGGCTCGCCGCCCCGGCGCCGTGCGCCGCTCACCCCGCTCGGCACCCAGCGCGTGGCCGGCACCGCGGTCGTACTGGAGGGCACGGCGGGCGGCGGAAGGCGGGTCACCGGCCCGGGCGCGGGCGGCGTCGGCTGTCTGGACCGGGCCGCACTGGCGGCCGCCGTGGCCGGGCTGACCCGGACCGGGGCGGTCGCGGTGCGGGTCACCGCCGACGGCGTCCGCGCCGAACTGCCGCCCGGGACCCGGGGCACCGCCGTGCTGTCCACCCCCAGGACCGCGGGCTGGAGCTGCGACGGCCGCCCGGCCGGCTCGTATCTGGGCCTGGTCGCGGTCGAGGTGGACGACGGGCGGACGACCCTGGACTGCTCGTTCCGCCCGCCCGGCCTGCGCGCGGGTACGGGCGTGGGGTCGATGGCGCTGCTGATCCTCGTGGGACTGGTGGTGTTGCCCCGGCTCAGGCACCGACGCGCCGGTCGCCTGGCCGCCACCAACACTTCATCCGGACAGCACCCTCCTGTGGCCCGCGGGGCGGTCGAGTCGGCGTAGCTTGCGCCGCATGCCCTCCCTTCTGAGCAACCGGCTGGCGAAGCGGGTGCTGAAGCCCGCCTTCACCCTCGTCGAGCAGCGGCTGGAGCGCGCCACCACGGCCCTGCAGTCCGACCTCGACGCCCTGCACCACGAAGTGGCCGATCTGCGTCGGCAGAGCTACGGGCTCGGGTTGCTGCTCGACCAGTCCGGGCGCGACGGCCACCGGATGCCCACCGCCGCCCAGGTGGAGACGCTGGTACGTGAGGTGCGCGCCGTGACCGGCGACCGCGGCGAGCGCGTCCGTCAGGGCGTCACCGTCGCCTACCGCCATCTCGTGGCGCTGGAGGCGCTCGGGGCCGGCGGGTTCGCCGGCTCGGTCTCGGAGGTCTGCGGACGGCTGACGACCGTGCCCCTGCTCGCGCCGCCCAACGGGGAGGTGCTGGAGCTCGGGACCCTGCACGGGCTGTTCGCCGCGGCGCTGCGGCGGATGCTCCAGCGCGAGGGCCTGGAGGCGCGGCTGACCATCGTCGACAGACTGGACGGTTCGCCGGCCCGCGCGGACGTGGTGCGGGCCAATCTGGCGCTGGGGGGTTCCTGTTCGGCGGACGAGGCCCGCGTCGTGCGGGGCCGGTTCGGTGAACCGGACGTACAGGAGAGGCTGGCCGACCGGCGTTACGGCGTGATCGTGGTGAACGGCGACCACGACCTGACGGCGGTACGGGAGCTGGCGGCCCCCGGCGCGGTCGTGGTGCTGGGCACCGGGCAGCAGCGCACGGCCGGGCTGACCGGTCTCGGGCGGGTCGCGGACTCGGCCTACTGCCGCGTGGTGTGACGCGGCCCCGGGGCACGCGGGCCGGGCGGGACGCGAACGAGAGGCCTAGAGACCGCGCATCTGCTGCTGGCGGTCGAGCGCGCGGCGCAGCTCCGCGGCGAGCGGGTGGTAGGGGCCGTAGGTCCGCTCCGTGTCGTACAGCAGGTTCTGGAGCTGCTGGTAGGCCGCCGTGTGGTCGCCCATCGCCAGCAGCAGATGACCGATGCGGTGGCGGATGTCGAAGGCACGGCCCTGATCGGCCCCGGCCGGCCGGCCGTTCTCGTAGTACGGCAGGACCGCGCGGTACTCGGCGAGCGCGGCGGTCGCCTCGCCCAGCTGCTCCAGGCACTGGGCGGCGTCATAGCGGAACTGGAGGGTCTGGGGGTCGCCCAGGCCCGCCTCGGCCGCCCGGTCGTCGGCCAGCCGGCGCAGCTCCGGCAGCGCCCGGCGGTACTGCCCGTCGTCCATCAGGGTCGTCGCGTACTGCTTGCGCAGGATGCGCACGACCGGGGAGTGCTCGCCGTGCTCGGCGGCGGCGGCCGGAAGGATGCCGCCGAGGATGTCGACGGCCTGGGTGATGCTGCCCTCGCCCAGCAGCCGCTTGACCTCGTCGACGGCGGCGGCCACATCGGGGCGGCCCACGGCGGGCGGCACGGCCGGTGGCGGGGGCGCCGGCGCGGAGGCGCGGTCCGGCCAGGGGGCGTGCGGGCGCAGGAAGGGGCGGGTCGGGTCGAGCGGGCCCGCCGGGACACCGCGCGCGGGCAGCAGCGGGGCGAGCACCTCGTAGACCTCCTGTGCCCCGGACGGCCGGTGCTGGGGGTCCTTGGCGAGCAGCCGGAGGACCAGCGCCTCCAGGGCCTCGGGGACCTCGGGCCGCAGCTGCCGGACGGGCAGCGGCGGCTCGTAGAGGTGGCGGTGCAGGACTCCGAGCGCGGTGGAGCCGGCGAACGGCACGTTGCCGCTGAGGAGTTCGTGGAGGAGGACGCCGAGCGCGTACAGATCGGTGTACGGGCCGACGGCGCCGCCCATCGCCTGTTCCGGCGCCATGTAGGCGGGGCTGCCGATCGGGGAGCCGGTGTGGGTGAGGCGGGTGGTGTCGGTGTCGATCACGGAGGCGACGCCGAGGTCGAGCACGGTGACCGTGCCGTCCGGCTTCACCATCACGTTGCGCGGCTTGAGGTCGCGGTGGACGATCGGCACCGCGTGCACGGCGGCGAGCACCGCGCACAGCTGCGCGGCGACGGCGACGGACCACTGCCAGGGGTACGGGTCGTGCTCGGCGAGGTGGTCGGCGAGGTCGGCGCCCTCGACGTACTGCATGACGAGGTACAGGTCGTCGTTGTCGCTGCCCGCGTCGTGGACGGTGACCAGACCGGGGTGGGAGACCTGGGCGGTGACCCGGCACTCGCGCACGAAGCGGCGGCGCATCTCGTCGGCGGCGGTGGCGGGAGCCATGTGGTCGGGCCGCAGCAGCTTGACGGCGACGCGCCGGTCGAGCCGGGTGTCGTACGCCGTCCAGACCTGGCCCATGCCGCCCTGGCCGATGACGGTGGACAGTTCGTACCGGCCGGCGATGACCCGTCCGTTCACCGGTCCCGGCCCTCCTGGCCCTTGTTCCCGCGCAGGATGTCGCTGAGCTCGTCGAGCTCGGCCCGCACCTGGTCGATGCGCGGGTGCTGGTCGGTGCCGGCGCCGGGCCGGGCCTGCGGCCGGGACGCGGGCGCCGGCCGGGGCGGGGGCGGGGGCGTGGGCTGGGCCTGCGGCTGGGGCTGGACCTGCGGTTGGGGCTGGGGCTGGGGTTGGACCTGCGGCTGGGGCGGCACCGGCTGCGGGGGCCCCTGCTGCGCGGAGTACACGGGGACGGTGGTGGCCTGCGACGGGTACCCGTACCCGAACGCCGGTCCGCCGGGCGGGTAGTGGCCGGGCGCCAGCGGGGCGCGGCGGGCCGCGAAGTGGCTGATCTCCGCGTACAGGTAGTAGGCCGTCACGACCAGGGCGGCTCCCAGCATGACCATCATGCTGATGTTGGACCTGGGCAGGCTCAGGTCCTCCGTGGGGTCGGTGAACAGCACGCCCCAGCAGACCCCCTCGATCAGCGTCACCGCCGCGAACAGCGCCCAGTGCAGGGCCCGGCGTGTGAGCACGGCGAGCCGGATCATCGGCGCCCAGGCCAGCAGGCCGCAGGTGAAGAGCGGCAGCATCGCGAAGAGCACGCGCAGCACGATCACCGACGCGGGTATGTCGCGGGGCTGCTGCGGCGCGTAGCCGTGGCCGTGGCCGTGCATTGCTGCTCCTGAAAGGGGCCTGGGGACGAGGCGGGGGGGCGATACGGGGACGAGCGTATACATCGACACCGACAACGGCCGCCGAGTTGTACGGAACCGTTGTCGAACTGATCACGCCGGCCGCCCGCGCGCCGGGCCGCGCCCGCGTCCCCCGCCCGCGTGGTCAGGCCTGGACCGTGCCGTCCGTCAGCCCGTCGTACAGTCCCTGCACCAGTCGCTCCCCCAGCCGCCCGGCGAGCCGCAGGGCCTCCTCGAACTCGGCCAGCGCGCGGAACCGTTCGCCGTAGCGCTGCTGTTCGGCGAGGGGCAGACGGGGCAGCTGGAGGCGGCGCACGTCGAGCCGGGTCGCGGTCGAGGCGTAGCTGCTGGCCCGCCGGTTGTTGGCGGTGCCGCGCAGGAAGCCTGCCAGGAACCAGGGGTCGAGCGCCGCCGGGTCGGGGCGCAGCAGCTGGAGGTTGCGGCCGAGGGCCGCGCCCGCCGTCGCCTCGTCCACCACGCGGGCGACCGAGCCGCCGCCGAGCACGGGCACGACCACATCACCGCTCCGGACCAGCACGGGCTCCTCGCCGGGGCTGTCGGGGAGGCTGCCGGAGGGGGCCTGACCGGCCATGACGTCCTGTTCGGTGAGGACCCGGGCCGTGCCGGTGCCGGCTCCGCCCGCCCTCAGTTCCAGGGCGCCGGAACGGGCGAGTTCGCCGACGGTGACGCCGGGGTAGCGGGCGGCCTCGCCCGGGGCGGGGCGGGGCGGCGACGGGGTGAGCTCGCCGGTGCGGCGCAGGACGGACGTCAGGCGGTCGCGGACCTCGGCCAGTTCGGCCGCGCCGCCGCCCGTCGCCGGGGGCGGCAGGTGGCGGGCGGGGGCCAGGTCGACATCGTCGTCCAGGAGTGCGATGACGGGCACCGAGCGGCTGACGCCGGGCTGCCCGGGAAGGGTGCCGTGCCGGTCGAAGGGCTGCCAGGCGTCCAGTACCGCGGTGTGGACGGCCTGCCAGTCCAGCTTGTCGCGGCCGGCTCCGGCCTGTTCGGCCGCGGCGGTGGCGGCGGTGGCGGCGGTGTCGATGACCAGCAGTTCCTGGGAGGCGGGGACGCCGGCGCCGGGCTTGCGCAGCACCCAGAGGTGGAGCGGGACGCCGTAGGGGGGCGCGGCTCCGGCCGGCAGGGCGACGACCGCGCGCAGGGCGCCCCGGCGCAGCAGGTCGGCTCGGATGCGGCGGCCCGAGCGGCGGGACGCGGCGGCGGGCGGCATCAGCAGGACGGCGGTGCCGCCGGGGCGCAGCCGGGCCAGGGCGTGCTGGACCCAGGCCAGTTCGGACTCGGTGCGGGCCGGGAAGCCGTACTCCCAGCGGGGGTCGTAGGCCAGCTCGTCGTGGCCCCAGTTCCGCTCGTTGAACGGCGGGTGGCAGAGCACCACGTCGGCGGCGAGCCGCGGGAAGGCGTCGGCGCGCAGGGAGTCGCCGGCCTGGACGCGGATGTCGGCGTCCGCGTCCAGGGCCAGGCGCAGGGCGGTGAGCGCGGCCAGGTCGGGGTCGGTCTCCTCGGCGTACAGCGCGGTGGGTTTCTCGACGGCCCGCAGCAGGGTTCCGGTGCCCGACGCGGGGTCGAGGACCGTCCCGGAGGAGCCCTTCGCGGCGGCGAGGGCGGCCATCAGGGCTGCGGGTCCGGGCGGTGTGAGCGTGTACTGCCGGGGGTTGGCGTCCAGGTGGCGGCCGAGCAGGAACTCGAACGCCTGCCGGGCGCCGGTCTCGGCGGCGAGCTCGGCGCCGGCGCGCAGCAGCGGTACGGAAGGGGCGAGGGCGCCCACGGGCGGAGTGGCGACGGCGCGCGGGACGCCGAAGCGCAGGGTCAGCACCTCTTCCAGGGCGGTGGGCAGCCGCTGGGCCATCCGCTCGTCCGACACGGCGGTCAGCTCCAGCCAGCCGCTGGGCCTGTCCCGGACGAGCAGGAGCGCGCAGCCCACGTGGGTCAGGGCGGTGACGGCGCCGCCCGGGTGGCCCGCGACCTGCTGCCAGACGCGTTCACGCAGCGGGACCTCGGCGAGCTTGCCCTGGACGCGGAGCCATCGCTCCACGTCCTCCAGCGCGAACGAGGGGCTCGTCTCGGTGCCGCCGACGGGCTTGGGGAAGTCGGCGTGGCGCCGCCGCCAGTTGCTGACGGCGGCCCGTCCCACCCCGGCCAGCCGGGCGATCCCGGCCGCGGTCACCTCTGCTGCGTTGTCCGGCACCTGGCTGGCTCCCTTCGTCTCCTGCTGTGTGGCGCCGATCCTACTGCCGTCGGCCATACACACCCTTTCACAGTGTGAGCCGAACCAGAATGTGTGAACCGTGTTGACTCGGTTCACAGCCTCTGGTCTTATTAACCCGTCGCCACACGGGGTTCACGACGGGCTCCGGTCACACCTCAGTCATGTCCGGGAGGGCAAACCCATGTCCCACTCCATGCAGCAGCCCCAGTACGGCGCCGACCCCGGTGCCGGTCAGTACGGCGCCCCGGCGCCGCGGCCGGCCCGCAACGGTCTCGGCACGGCGGCCCTGGTCCTCGGCATCATCGGTACGATCTCCGGCTTCATCCCGTTCTTCTTCTGGCTGGCCGGCATCCTCGGTCTGATCGCCCTGATCCTGGGCCTCTCCGGCCGGGGCCGCGTCAAGCGCGGCGAGGCCACCAACAAGGGCGTCACGACGACCGGCGCGGTGCTGGGCCTGGTCGCGCTGATCCTCTCGGTCGTCGGCGCCGTGATCACCTTCAAGGCGGTGGACGACGCGGTCGACGAGCTGAACAAGGAGCTCGGCAGCAGCAGCGCCTCGAAGGCGCCGGCCGCGGACAAGGCCGGCGGGGACGCGGCCTCCGGGGCCGCCAAGGAGGACAAGGGCAAGGGCCTGAGCGCCGGCGACAGCTCCGTCTACGACGACAAGGTCGAGGTCACCGTCTCCGAGCCCACACCGTTCTCGCCCAGCGAGTACGCGGCCGGTCACACCGAGGGCAACAAGGCCTACCAGGTGTCGATCGTGATCGAGAACAAGGGCACCGAGAAGTTCGACGCCACCCTCGTCACCGTCGACGCCCGCGCGGGTCAGGAGGGCGTGACGGCCGAGGAGATCTTCGACGACAAGGTCGGTACGGGCTTCAGCGGCTCGGTCCTGCCCGGCAAGAAGTCCACGGTCACGTTCGCCTTCGACGCCCCGGCCGACGCGAAGAACCTGACGGTCGAGGTCAGCCCCGGCCTCTCGTACGACGCGTCGCAGTGGGAGCTGAAGCTCTGACCCGCTGAGGCGCCGGGCCGCCCAGGCTCCGCCCGCCGGGCCCCGGGCCACCCGGCCCTCCCCCGGCCCGCTCCCCCGCATCCCCCGCTCCTCGGCCCGGTCCGCTCTTCCCGCCCGCCGAGCGCCGTCCTCCCGCTCCCCGCCTCCCTCCCCGCTCCCGCTCCCCGCCTTTCACCCCCCGGAGAAACACCCCCATGTCTGCGACCGCCCTCCCCTGGTTCAAGCGTCCGGCCCTCGCCGCACTGTGCACCGTCGCCGCGCTCGGCCTCACCGCGTGCGGGCCGCTCGCCCAGGAGGCCGAGGAGACCGGCCCGTTCGCGGGGCTCTCGGGCCCCGAGATAGCCGACAAGGCCATGAAGGCCACCAGTGCGGCCTCCTCCCTCACCCTCGACATGAACCTCAAGACGACCGACGGCCCGATGAAGGCCTACATGGCCATCGACACCAAGGGGCAGTGCGCCGGCACCCTGACCCTCGGGTCCACCGGCACGGCGGAACTGATCAAGACCGGCCAGGTCGCCTACATGCGCTTCGACGAGGCGTTCCTGCTCGCCCAGAGCGGCGGCGGCTCCGCCGAGGAGACCGCGGCCGTCCTCAAGGAGCTCAAGGGGCGCTGGGTGGAGACCGACGTCAAGGACCCGGACGCCCAGGACAGCCTTGAGCTGTGCGAACTGGACAAGGTGCTCTCGGAGTTCAGGACGGGCATCGGCTTCGCCCGCAAGGGCGAGGAGACCACCGTCAACGGCAGGAAGGCGCTGACGCTCACCGAGTCCGACGGCGGGACGACCACCCGGGTGTTCGTCGCCACGGAGGGCGAGCCCTATGTGCTCAGGATCGAGCTCCAGGGGGGCGAGGAGCCGGGAACGATGTCCTTCTCCGAGTACAACAAGCCGGTCCCGGCGAAGAAGCCCGCCGCCAAGGACATCGTCGACCTGGACGAACAGGGCTGAGGACACTCCCGCACGGGGGACGGGAGACGGGGAAGCCGGGAAGGCCGCCGGAGGGGGGCGGCCTTCCCGGCTTCCCCGTGCCCGGCCTCCCCGTCCCCGGCTTCCCCGCGCCCGGCTTCCCCGCGCCCGGGTTCCGGGGCCGGGTTCCGGGTTGCGGGGCCCCGGGTTCACAGCCGATGGCGCACCCAGACGTTCGGCTCGACGTAGACGGCGTAACCGCTCGACGCCTCGGACCGCACCGGGACCAGCGCGCCCTCCACCCGCACCGGGCCGTCCGTGTCGAACGGCAGCCCCGTCCACTCGCGCCAGCGCTCCACGGAGTGCGCGATCGTCATCGAGGCGGGAGCCACCGTCTCCACCACACCGCCCGCCCGCACATGGACCCGCAGCCACGGATCGTGCGGCAGACCGTCCGCCTCCCGGGTGCGCAGGGCGTACTCCCGCATCGGCGCGTCGGGTTCCAGGTGCTTGGCACTCGGCCTGACGGGCGCGACGACCTCGCGGAAGCCCATTCCCCGCGCGTTCTCCCGCAGCGCGGCCAGCATCCGGGCCGACACTCCCCTGCCCTGCGCACCGGCGCCGACGGCGATCTCGATGGCGCTCACGGTGTCGGGGATGCGGCCGTGGCGCCGGTCCGAGAACGCCCACAGCAGCACCTGGTCCCAGCCGGTCGCCGGCAGCTCCCCGCGCCCCTCCGCGTGCAACTGGAACGGCACGCTGAAGGCCCGCGCCACCACCGCGCCCTCCTGGTCGGTGGCGATCAGGACGTACTCCGGAAGCTCGGCGACGATCCGCCCGATGTTCGCCCAGCCGATCGGGTCGTTGAGCATGAACTCCGGCCAGAGGTCGAGCATCCGCCACATGGGGCCCTGGAGCTCGGGACGCTCGGCAAGGGTCGTTATCCTCAGTTCCATCCGGGCAGGCTATGCAGCGCCTCCTCGGGCGCCCAAACGCTTTTGCCGCGGGCGGGGTTGGCGGGGGCGACCCCGGTCACGCCGGACGCGCCGCGCGGGGCCATCGGCCCGCTCGCTCCTCGGCGACGGCGGCCCGTCGTCCGCGCCGCCGCCCCCGGCAGGTCGTCAGCCACCGCACTGGACGAGCATCATCGACTTGTCCGGCGCGGTCACCGGTATCCCGTACTTGAGCGCCACCTGGGCGAAGCGGACCGCGTACGAGCACCGGACCGCCTTGTTCGGCGGCAGCCATGACGCCGGGCCCGAGTCGCTCTTGGCCGAGTTGGCGCGGCCCTCGACCGGGAGGAGGTTGAGCACGTCGTTGGCGAGCTGCCGGCGCTTGCTCTCCGGCCAGCGCGAGGAGCCCATCTGCCAGCTGTACGACAGCGGCACCACGTGGTCGATCTGGACCTCGGCGGCCTCGGCCTTGCGCCACTCGATGGTCCGGCCGGTGTAGGGGTCGTGCAGCGTCAGCGAGACGACCACGCAGTCGGAACCCGACCGGAAGCGCAGGTCCTGGCCGTCGCGGTGCAGAAGGTCGTTGCGGGTGTCACAGCCGTTCCTGGCCAGCGGCACCCCGTCGGCCGTGTCCATCCAGGCGTGGCCGAACTCGTCCCGCTCGTAACCGGTCCTGGGGCCGCGCCCCTTCGTGGCCAGCCTTTCGATGAGCCTCCGGGCCTCGGCCCGGTCCGCCTCCGCCGTCAGGGGCGCGAGCCCCGGCTTCGTACCGTCCGGGTTCTTCAGCGGACTCACCGCGCGCCCGTCGGAGGCGGGCCCCCCGGACGCCGCGGACCCCGACGAGGGGCCGTCCGGCCCGACGACCTCGCACCCCACCGCGAGTGCGGCGGTGGCGGCCAGTGCGAGCGCCGCCCGCGCCCCGCGTCCGCGACTCGCACGCCTCTCGTTGCGCTCCACCCGGCACTCCCTGCGTAGGCTGCGGAAACTCCCCCGCCGCGCCGCGGAGCCCAGCGACCGGCCGGGTGCCGGGCCACGTACGACGGTGCCCGTCGGGACGGGCAGGGAAGAATCCTAGGGGGTGTCCGGAACATCGCACCGGCGGCGGGGGAATCGCGCCGGGCCCTCCGGGGCCGGCACCCCGCGCGGAAGCCGCCCGGCCAGGACGGCCGGGCGGCGCGGATCGGCCGCCGGGACGGCAAAAGCGCGTTACGACCCCAGGATCGTCGTCAGGAACTCCCCGGTCCAGGCCAGGAGTTCACGGCCGACCACCGGCTTGCCGCCGATCGTGCCCGTCGTGGGCCGCGGCACCAGGATCTGGTGCGCCCCGGGCTTGATGACCGTGCGCGGGTAGAGCCGCTTGAGCCGCAGCTCCTGGGACTCGCGCAGCTCCACCGGCGCGAAGCGGATGTTCGCGCCCTGGAGCACGATCTCGCCGACCCCGCAGGCCCGCGCCAGCATCCGCAGGCCGGCCACGAGCAGCAGGTTCTCGACCGGCTCGGGGAGCTTGCCGTAGCGGTCGGTGAGCTCCTCCCGTACGGCCTTGATGTCCTCCTCCGAGTTCGCGGAAGCGATCGCCCGGTACGCCTGGAGGCGCAGCCGCTCGCCCGGCGCGTAGTCGTGCGGGACGTGCGCGTCGACCGGCAGCTCGATCTTGACCTCCAGCGGCGGCTCCTCCGCGGTCCCGTCGGCGCCTCCGTCCAGCGAGGCGCGGTAGTCCGCGACCGCCTCGCCGACCATCCGTACGTACAGGTCGAATCCGACGCCCGCGATGTGGCCGGACTGTTCGCCGCCGAGCAGGTTGCCCGCGCCGCGGATCTCCAGGTCCTTCATGGCGACGTACATGCCGGCGCCCATCTCGGTGTGCTGGGCGATCGTCGCCAGACGCTCGTGGGCGGTCTCGGTGAGCGGCTTCTCCGGCGGGTAGAGGAAGTAGGCGTAGCCCCGCTCCCGGCCACGCCCGACCCGGCCGCGCAGCTGGTGCAGCTGCGACAGCCCGAAGTTGTCGCCGCGCTCGACGATCAGGGTGTTGGCGTTGGAGATGTCGATGCCCGACTCGACGATGGTGGTGGAGACCAGGACGTCGAACTTCTTCTCCCAGAAGTCGACGACCACCTGCTCCAGCGCGCCCTCGCTCATCTGCCCGTGAGCGGTGGCGATCCGCGCCTCCGGGACGATGTCGCGCAGCCGGGCGGCGGCCCGGTCGATGGACTCGACCCGGTTGTGGATGTAGAAGACCTGTCCCTCGCGGAGCAGTTCGCGGCGGATCGCCGCGCCGATCTGCTTCTCCTCGTACGGGCCGACGAAGGTGAGGACCGGGTGGCGCTCCTCCGGGGGCGTCGTGATGGTCGACATCTCCCGGATGCCGGTGACGGCCATCTCCAGGGTGCGGGGGATGGGGGTGGCGGACATCGTCAGGACGTCGACGTTGGCGCGGAGCTTCTTCAGCTGCTCCTTGTGCTCGACGCCGAAGCGCTGCTCCTCGTCGACGATGACCAGGCCCAGGTCCTTGAACCTGGTCTCGGAGGAGAAGAGGCGGTGGGTGCCGATGACGATGTCGACGCCGCCGTCCTTGAGGCCCTCCAGGGTGGCCTTCGCCTCGGTGTCGGTCTGGAAGCGGGACAGGGCCCTGGTGACGACGGGGAACTGGCTGTACCGCTCGGAGAAGGTGCCGTAGTGCTGCTGCACGAGCAGCGTCGTCGGCACGAGGACCGCCACCTGCTTGCCGTCCTGGACGGCCTTGAAGGCCGCCCGCACGGCGATCTCCGTCTTGCCGTAGCCGACGTCGCCGCAGACGAGCCGGTCCATGGGGACCGTCTTCTCCATGTCCTCCTTCACCTCGGCGATGGTGGACAGCTGGTCCGGCGTCTCCGCGTACGGGAAGGCGTCCTCCAGCTCGCGCTGCCAGGGGGTGTCCGGGCCGAAGGCGTGGCCGGGGGCCGCCATGCGCGCCGAGTACAGCTTGATCAGGTCGGCGGCGATCTCCTTGACCGCCTTCTTGGCCCGCGCCTTGGTCTTCGTCCAGTCGGCGCCGCCGAGCCGGTGCAGGGTGGGAGCCTCGCCACCGACGTACTTGGTGACCTGCTCCAGCTGGTCGGTGGGGATGTAGAGGCGGTCGCCGGGCTGGCCGCGCTTGGCGGGGGCGTACTCGACGAGGAGGTACTCGCGGGTGGCGCCCTGCACGGTGCGCTGCACCATCTCGATGTAGCGGCCGACGCCGTGCTGCTCGTGGACGATGTAGTCCCCCGCCTCCAGGGTGAGCGGATCGATCGTCTTGCGGCGGCGGGTCGGCATCCGCTGGCCGTCCTTGCCGGCGGCCTTCTGGCCGGACAGGTCGGTCTCGGTGAGGACGGCGAGCCTGAGGGCCGGGTCGACGAAGCCGTAGTCGATCGAGCCGCACGCCACATGGACGACGGCCGGGGCGATCTCGGTCAGGTCGGAGTCGAGGCGGGCGGGGATGCCCTCGCCGCCGAGGACCTCGACGGTACGGGAGGCCGGGCCGTGCGCCTCGGTCACGTACACCGTGCGCCAGCCGTCGGCCAGCCAGCCCTTGGTGTCGGCCAGGGCTCTGGCCGTGTCCCCCCGGTACACCTCCGGGGCGTGCATGCCGAGCTTCAGGGTGTCGTCGTCGAGCTCCTCGTCGGCGGCGAACGGCGACACCGACCACCACATCATGCCGAGCTCGCGCGCCCGGTCCCGGACGTCGGCGATGCCCCACAGGGACGCCGCGTCCAGGTCGATCGGCGCCTCGCCGCCGCCGGCCGTGGCGGCCCAGGACGCCTGGAGGAACTCCTGGGACGTGGCCACCAGGTCCGCCGCCCGCGTACGGACCCGCTCCGGGTCGCACACCACGGCCATGGAGCCCTTCGGCAGCACGTCCAGCAGCAGCTCCATGTCGTCGACGAGCACCGGCGCGAGGGACTCCATGCCCTCGACGGCGATCCCCTCGGCGATCTTCCCGAGCAGCTCGGCCAGCTCGGGGTGCTCCTCGGCGAGGGCCGCCGCCCGCTCCCTCACGGAGTCGGTGAGGAGCAGCTCGCGGCAGGGCGGCGCCCACAGACCGTGCTCGGCGATCTCCAGGGACCGCTGGTCGGCGACCTTGAAGTAGCGGATCTCCTCGACGTCGTCGCCCCAGAACTCGATCCGCAGCGGGTGTTCCTCCGTCGGCGGGAACACATCGAGGATGCCGCCGCGCACCGCGAACTCGCCCCGCTTCTCGACCAGCTCGACCCGGGCGTAGGCGGCCGCCGCGAGCCCCTCCACGACCTCGTTCAGGTCCGCCTGCCGACCGGTGCGCAGACTGACGGGCTCCAGGTCGCCCAGGCCCTTGACCTGCGGCTGGAGCACGGACCGTACGGGCGCGACGACGACCGAGACCGGCCCGGTGGCGGGGTCGTCGGCGGCCGGGTGCGCCAGGCGGCGCAGCACCGCGAGGCGCCGGCCCACCGTGTCCGAGCGGGGCGAGAGCCGCTCGTGCGGCAACGTCTCCCAGGACGGGTACTCGACGACCGTGTCGGGGTCCAGCAGCGTGCGCAGGGCCGCCGCCAGGTCCTCGGCCTCCCGCCCGGTGGCCGTCACGGCGAGCACCGGGCGCCCGGCGTCCCGGGCCAGCGCGGCCACCGCGAAGGGACGCGCGGCGGGCGGGCCGACCAGGTCCAGGTGCGACCGGTGGCCGTCCGCGGCCGCCTTCACCGCTTCGGTGAGGGCGGGGTCCTTGACGACGGCGTCGAGCAGACCGTGCAGGCTCATGAAGGGTTCCATCCCGGGAAGTGGGGCAACGCGAACCGCCCGACACGTCACACGGGCCGGGGGTTCCCAGCGTACGACGTCGTTCCGGGGCCCGCGTCCCGAACATCCCGCCGCGCTCGGCCCGTGTCCGAAAATTCGTACGGCAGGCTTGTCAACCGGAACCCCCCGCCCGGACGTATAAGCCGTGAGACCCCCTCCGGCCGGGCCGGGGGTCCGCCCGGCCGGGTGACCCGACCTGCCGGCCGAGCCCTGGGAACAGCCCGACCGAGCCATGGGAACAGCCCGACCGGGCCGTGAGACCTGTCCGACCGCTGGGAGCCGCATGACCGTCGAGGAGTTCGAGGAGTTCTACGCTCACTCCGTCACACGGCTCGTCGGCCAGGTGTATCTGATGACGGGCGACCTCCACGAGGCGCAGGACGTGGTGCAGGAGGCGTTCGTACGGGCCTGGGGGCGCCGCTCCCGGCTGGTGCGGGACGCCGGGCCCGAGGCGTGGGTGCGGACCGTGGCGTGGCGGCTGGCCGTCAGCAGGTGGCGCCGCAGGGGCAGGGCCGCCGAGGCGTGGCGCACCCACGGCAACGGTCTGCCGGGTTCCGCGCCCGAGCCGGACGCGGACACGGTCGCGCTGGTCGAGGCGCTGCGCCGGCTCCCGGAGCGGCAGCGGCGCGTCGCGGTGCTGCACTACGTGTGCGATCTGACCGTGGAGCAGGTCGCCGCGGAGGCGGGCGTCTCCACCGGGACGGTCAAGACCCATCTGTCGCGGGCCAGGGCGGCGCTCTCCCGCCATCTCGGCCCCGAGCCGGGCACCGGCACCGGCACCGCCTCACGTACCGGTACGGACGCCTCGCGGCGGCCCGCGCGCCGCACCTCACCCGACCTCGTCCCTGACGCCACCGAGGAGCAGCCCGGTGTCTGACCTCCAGCGAGACGACCCGATCGCCTCGGCACTCAAGCGGGCCGCCGTCGCCGGCGGCCGTGCGGCCGTCCCCGCCCCGGCCGCGTACGTCACGGTCCGCGGTGCCCGGCGACGACGCCGCACCCTGGCCGCCACGGCCGCCTCGGCCGTATGCGTCCTGGCCGCGACGGGCGCCTTCACGGCGCTGCGGTTCCTGACGGACGCGCCGGCGCCGCCGGCGTCCCCGCCCTCGCCGCCCCCGTCGTCCGGCCCGTCCACGGTCCTGCCGTACGCCCCGGCGTCCCCGGCGTCCCCGTCGGTCCCCCCGCCCGTGATCACCCCGACGCGGGCTCTTGGGCCCGCCCTCCGATGACCACCGAAGGAGCCCACCCCCTCATGCGCGGAGCCGTGCTCACCAGGCCCGTACGCGGCGCCGAGGAGATACCCGGCGGGCCCCCGCCCGCCCCGCCGGCACGCCGGACGGACCGCTTGCCGTACCTCCTGGCGCTCGCCTTCCTCGTCGCGTACACGATGCTTTCCGTGCTGCGGTACCACCGCATGGACACCCGCTCCTGGGATCTGGGCATCTTCGAGCAGGCCATCCGCGGCTACGCGTGGCTCCAGGCGCCGGTCGCCGACCTCAAGGGGCCGGGCACGAACATCCTCGGCGACCACTTCAGTCCGGTCACCGCCCTCCTCGCCCCCGCGTACCGGCTCTTCCCCACGCCCGTGACGCTGCTCGTCGCCCAGGCCGCGCTCTTCGCGCTCGCGGTGATCCCCGTCACCCGCGCCTCCACCCGGCTGCTGGGCCGTGTGCCGGGCGGGGCGATCGGCGTCGCGTTCGGGCTGTCGTGGGGCATGCAGCGCGCCGTCGACTTCGACTTCCACGAGATCTGCTTCGCCGTCCCCCTGATCGCGTTCTCGCTGGAGGCGCTGCTGGGCCGCAGATGGGGCGCGGCCCTCTGGTGGGCGCTGCCGCTGGTGCTGGTCAAGGAGGACCTGGGCATCACGCTGGCGGCGATCGCGCTGGTGGTGGCCTGGCGGGCGCGTCGCACCTCGCCGCGCGCCGCGCTGTGCGCGATCGCGGTGGCGGTCCTGGGGACGGCCGCCACGCTGGTGACGCTGATCGTGGTCATACCGTCCTTCAACCATGGAAGCGGCTACGACTACTGGACCAAGGTCGGCGACGGTCCCACGCCCTTCGCCGGCGCCGAGACCAAGATCCGGACACTGCTGTGGCTGCTGCTGCCCACCACCGGCCTGCTCGCCCTGCGCTCCCCGCTGCTGCTGGCCGGCGCGCCGACCCTGGGCTGGCGCTTCCTGTCCGGCGACGACCACTACTGGTCCACGGACTGGCACTACAGCGCCGTGCTGATGCCGATCCTGCTGCTCGCCCTGGCCGACGCGGTGGACACCGGCCGCCGCAGCCCCCGGCCCTGGCTGCGCACCTACGCGGACCGGCTGCCCGCCTGCGCCGCCGCTGCCGCGCTCGCCCTGACCCCCTCGCTTCCGCTCGCGTCGCTCACCGAGGCCGGGGCGTACCGGAAGTCCCCGGGGGCGACGGCGGCCGAACGGCTGCTGGACCGCGTCCCGGACGACGCGACGGTGGAGGCGAACGTCGGTCCGATCAGCCGCCTGACGGGGCGCTGCCGGGTCCTGTGGGTGGGTGACACCCGGGGCGAGACACCGGACTGGATCGCGCTCGACAACAGGTCCGGCTGGCTGCGCAACCCGCACGACTTCGTCCGGCGGCTCCACCCGGACGCCCGGTTCCGCATCGCGGGCGAGGAGGCCGGTTACGTACTTCTGGAGCGGCGCGCGTAGGACGGACGGCCGCGCGACGCGTACGGGCCACGTGTACGGGCGAGGGCCCCGGTGGGCGTGGAGCACGCGCACCGGGGCCGTCGCCTGGCCGTTCGCGGCCGCCCGGCTACTCCGAGGCGATCGCGTTCAGTACGTTCATCCGCCCCGCCCGGAACGCCGGGACCAGTGCGGCGAAGAGGCCGACGAAGGCCGAGGCGACGAAGACCGTCAGGATCGTCGGCCACGGGATCTCCAGGACCTCCAGTCCCTCCAGGGCGAGCAGCTTCTGCGCCGACGTGCCCCAGCCCATGCCCAGGCCGAGGCCGAGCAGGGCGCCGAAGAGGGCGATGACCACCGACTCCAGGCGGATCATGCGCCGCAGCTGCCTGCGGGACAGGCCGATGGCCCGCATCAGGCCGATCTCGCGGGTCCGTTCGACCACCGACAGGGCCAGGGTGTTCACCACGCCGAGCACCGCCACGATGATCGCCAGGGCGAGCAGGCCGTAGACGATGTTCAGCAGCTGGCCGACCTGGTCCCGCAGGTCCTGCTTGAAGTCGGCCTGGTTCTGCACCCGGTACTGCGGATAGGCGGCGAGCGCGTCCTTGAGCGCTTCGTACGCCTCCTTCTCCTTGCCGTCCTGGGCCGTGGCGAACATGATCAGGTTCTTGGGCATCCGGTCGGCGGGCAGGTACTCCTGGGCGGTGGTGATGTTGGTGTACTTCGCGCCCTTGTCGACGTTGCCGTCGTCCGAGGTGATCGCCGCGACCTTCAGCTTCGCCGTCCTGCCGCCCTTGAACACGACCGACAGCTCGTCGCCGAGCTTCACGCCGTGCTCCTCGGCGTAGTTGTCGCCGACCGACATGGCGTTCTCGCCGTAGGCGGCGGAGAGTTCACCGGCGACCGTCTCGCGGCGCAGGTCCGTGGCGTACGTCGGGTCGGCGGCGACGATCCCCTTGCTCTCCGTCCGGCCGTCCGGAGAGGTGATCCGCGCGTCGAGGTACTTGTACTCGGTGACGTGCGCGATGCCGGGGGCCTTCTCCAGCGCGGCCTGCGCCTGGGGCACGACCGGCTGGCCGTTGTCGGACTGCACGATGAAGTCGGCGCCGACCGAGCGGTCGAGCTCGTCGGTCGCGGAGGCGACCATCGACGAGCCGACCACCGACAGGCACGCCACCAGGGCAAGGCCGATCATCAGGGCCGCGCCGGTGGCCCCGGTGCGGCGCGGGTTGCGCAGGGCGTTGCGCTCCGCCATCCGCCCGACCGGGCCGAACATCCGCAGCACCAGGGTGCCGATCACCCGGACCACACCGCCGGCGAGCAGCGGACCGACGACCACGAAGCCGACGAGGCTGAGCACCACACCGGCGCCGAGGAACAGCGAACCCTCGCCCGCGGTGCCGGCGAGCGTCGTGACGTACAGCGCGGCGGCGCCCGCCGCCGTGAGCAGCAGACCGGCGATCGCGCGGACGGTTCCGGCCTTGCCGTCGGCCGGCGTGCCGGCGTCGCGCAGCGCGGCCATCGGCGAGATCTTCCCGGCGCGGCGGGCGGGGACGTACGCGGCGAGCACCGTGACGACGACGCCGAGGAACAGGCCGATGGCGGGGGTCGTCCACTTCACCGTCAGGTCCTGCGTGGACAGTTCCATGCCCAGGGACGACATGAGCTCCATCAGGCCGATCGCCAGCCCGACCCCGGCGCCCACACCGAGCACGGAGCCGACGACGCCGAGCAGCACGGCCTCGACCAGCACCGAGCGGTTGACCTGCCGGCGGCTCGACCCGATGGCCCGCATCAAACCGATCTCCCGGGTGCGCTGGGCGACCAGCATGGAGAAGGTGTTGACGATGAGGAAGATGCCGACGAGGAAGGCGATCCCGGCGAAGCCGAGCATCGCGTACTTCATGACGTCGAGGAATCCGCCGACGTCCGCACGCCCGGCGTCCGCCGCCTCCTGCTGCGTCTGGAGCGTGTACGGCCCCTGGACGACGGCCGCCACGTTCCGCTTGAGCCGGTCGTGGTCGACGCCGGCCTCACCGGTGACGGCGACATGGGTGAACAGGCCCTCGGCGCCGAGCAGTTCCCGCTGGGCGGTGGCGGTGTCGAAGTAGACGACGGCCGCGCCCGGGTTGGTGACCTTGAACGAGGCGATGCCGGAGATCTTCGCCGTGAGGTCGCCGGTGACCGCGATGGTGCGCAGCTCGTCGCCCGTCCTCAGCCCGTGCTTCTCGGCGGTGTCGGCGTCGACCATCACCTCGGCCGGGCCGCGCGGGGCGTGGCCGGAGGTGATCTCCATCGAGCGCAGGTCGTTCCGCGTCCAGTTCCCGGCGATCGTGGGGGCTCCGGTGGTGGAGCCCATGTTCTCGTTCTCCGCGTCGACCACGGTCACGCTCATCGAGACGACGACACCCTCGGCGGACTCGACGCCCTCCGCCGTCCGCACGCTCCGGACCAGGGAGGCGGGGAGCGTCTCGGGCCTGCCGGTCTGGGGCGTCTCGTCGTCGGTCGCCGCCGTTGCCGGGCTGACGGTCACATCGGCGGCCGTCGCCGCGAAGAGCTTGTCGAAGGTGGTGTTCATGGTGTCGGTGAACACCAGTGTTCCGCTGACGAACGCCACCGACAGCAGCACCGCCACCGCCGACAGCGCCATCCGCCCCTTGTGGGCGAGGAAGTTGCGCAGGGAGGTCCTGACCACGCTCACGACGTCCGCCCCCGCGCGTCGAAGTCCTTCATGCGGTCCAGGACGGCCTCGGCCGTCGGCCGGTGCATCTCGTCGACGATGCGGCCGTCCGCGAGGTACAGCACCCGGTCCGCGTAACTGGCCGCTACCGGGTCGTGGGTGACCATCACGATGGTCTGGCCCAGCTCGTCGACGGACGTCCGCAGGAAGCCGAGCACTTCGGCGCCCGCCCGCGAGTCGAGGTTGCCGGTCGGCTCGTCCCCGAAGATGATCTCGGGCCGGGCGGCCAGGGCACGGGCGACCGCGACGCGCTGCTGCTGGCCGCCGGAGAGCTGGGTGGGCCGGTGCTTGAGGCGTCCGGCCAGGCCCACGGTCTCCACCACCCGGTTCAGCCAGGCGCTGTCCGGCTTGCGGCCGGCGATGTCCATCGGCAGTGTGATGTTCTCCAGCGCGTTGAGCGTCGGAAGGAGGTTGAACGCCTGGAATATGAAGCCGACGCGGTCCCGGCGCAGCTGGGTGAGCTTCTTGTCCTTGAGCTTGGTGATCTCCGTGTCGTCCAGGTGGATCTCACCGCTCGTCACCGTGTCCAGACCGGCGAGGCAGTGCATCAGCGTCGACTTGCCGGAGCCGGACGGGCCCATGATGGCGGTGAACTGCCCGCGGGCGATGTCCACGTCGACGTGGTCCAGTGCGACGACCCGGGTCTCCCCCGCCCCGTACGCCTTGACGACCTGCCGCGCTCGCGCCGCGACGGCCGTACGCCCTCCAGTACCCCCGTGCCTGGGAATGGTCACAGCCGTTGCCACGGTACGTCTCCTCGGTCGGATCGATGTTCGTTCGGGCCGCCGGTGCCGGCCGGCCTGATGCCGGTGGTCCCCGGTGGTCGGCCGGTGGTGGCCGGTGGTCGGGCCGGACAGCCCGGTTGCCGGGCGGCCGGACGGCCGGACGGCCTGGTGGCCTGGTGGCCTGGTGGCCGGAATCCGGCCGCTTCGATTCTTGCGGCGCGAGGCCGTCGGCGCGCTGGTGCTCAGCGCAGTGACGACCCTGGGGTTTTCCCCACCCCGTGGCCTTCCCCGTCCCCCCGGGGCCCCTCCGGAGCCCGTAAGAACAAGGTAAGGAGCGGCCCCCCGCCCTCTCGTCCTCCGGCGGGACGAACGCCCCCTGCCCGGAAGTAGGGAGATCCCCCTAGGGGACCTCGGCCTCACGGTGGAGCCGGCGGCCCCGGAGGTGTACCCCTCCCGCCGCGTGAGGTGCGGGTGAGAAGGTGACCCGAGCAACTACATGCATAGGGAAGGGATTTCGGTGACCGAAGCGATAACCGACGCCGCGGCGCCGGCCACCGCGTCGCGCAAACGCGGGCCGGTCGTCGCGGCGCTGATGCTCGGCATGGCGCTCGCCGCGCTCGACGGCACCATCGTCTCCACCGCCGTACCCCAGATCGTGGGCGATCTGGGCGGACTCTCCATCTTCTCCTGGCTCTTCTCCGGCTACCTGCTGGCCGTGACGGTCACTCTTCCGGTCTACGGGAAGCTCTCCGACACCTTCGGCCGCAAACCGGTCCTCATCGCGGGCATCGTGCTGTTCCTCATCGGCTCACTGCTCTGCGCCCTCGCCTGGAACATGGCGTCCCTGATCGCCTTCCGCGTCGTGCAGGGTCTCGGCGGCGGCGCGCTCCAGGGCACGGTGCAGACCATCGCCGCCGACCTGTACCCGCTCAAGGAGCGCCCCAGGATCCAGGCCCGGCTCTCCACCGTCTGGGCGACCTCGTCCGTCGCGGGCCCCGCGCTGGGCGGGCTGCTCGCCGGCTACGCCGACTGGCGCTGGATCTTCCTGGTGAACCTGCCGGTGGGGGCGGTCGCCCTGTGGCTGGTGGCCCGCCACCTGACCGAGCCGGCCCGCCCCCGTACGGCCGTACGGGTCGACTGGCCCGGCGCCCTGGCCGTCTTCGCCACCGGCGCCCTGCTGCTCACCGCCCTGGTCCAGGGCGGGGTGGCCTGGCCCTGGCTGTCGGCCCCGTCGCTGCTCCTGCTGGCCGGGGCCGGCGTGCTGGCTGCGGTCACCGTGTTCGTCGAACGCCGGGCGGCGGAGCCCATCCTCCCCGGCTGGGTCTGGCGCCGGCGCACGATAGCGGCCGTCAATCTGGCCCTGGGCGCGCTGGGCCTCCTCATGGTGGCGCCGACGGTCTTCCTCCCCACCTACGCGCAGACCGTCCTCGGCCTCGGCCCGATCGCGGCCGGTTTCGTGCTGTCGGCCATGACCTTGTCCTGGCCGATCAGCGCGGCCTTCTCCAACCGCGTGTACAACCGCATCGGCTTCCGGCTCACCGCGGTCATCGGGATCACGCTCGCCCTCCTGGTCCTGCTGGCCTTCCCGCTGCTGCCCCATCCCGGCGAGCCGTGGCAGCCCGCCCTGGTCATGCTGCTGCTGGGCGCGGCGCTCGGCCTTTTCCAGCTCCCCCTCATCGTGGGCGTCCAGTCCACGGTGCCGTGGTCCGAACGGGGCACCACCACGGCGTCGGTCCTCTTCTGCCGCCAGGTGGGCCAGAGCCTGGGCGCGGCCCTGTTCGGGGCGGTCGCCAACGCCGTACTCTCCTCCCGCCTGGGCGGCGGCGACCTGAACGATCCGGCGACGCTCACCCCTTCGGCGGTGGACGCGGCGGTGGACTACGTCTTCCTGGGGGCCGCGGCGGCGGGCGCGCTGGCGCTGCTGACCCTGCTGACGCTCGCTCCCCGCCGCTTCCCGGTCCTGCCGGACGGCGGCTCCTGAGGCGGGCGGGGTGCGAGGAGCGCCGCCCCGAGCACCCCGCCCCGCGCCCCCGTCCGCGGGAACGTCAGCCGTCGGCGCCCAGCCCTCCGGACGCCCCGGCCCCGGGCGGCACGTCCGGCAGGGACGGCAGATCCGATGCCGTGGACACCTCCGGACGCCGGGGCGGCGTCTCCGGACGGGCCGGCGCGTCGGGCGCGGGAGCCGCCCCCTCCGGCACGGGCGGCCTCTCCGGAACGGGCGACCTGTCGGGGAGCCGCGGCGCTTCCTGACGGGCCGGCACATCGGGCCGGGCGGCCGCCGCCCCGGGCTCGGCGCGCGCCTCGGGCCGGTACGGCACGTACGGCGGAGGAGCCGCCTCCTCCGTCACGACCGGTACGTACGCCCCCGGCCGGGCCTCGGCCGCCGGAGCCAACGGCCCCGGAGCGGGCGCCGCCTCGGCGTCCGCCGCCGCCGGAACGGGAGGCGTGTACGGAACGGGAGCCGTCGCCGGAACGGGAGCCGTCGCCGGGCCGGCCGTGGGGGCCTCCTCGGACGCGGGCGCACCGTCCTGCGCGGGCGCACCGTCCTGCGCGGGCGCCGGCTCCTCGGCGGGCGGCCCGCCGTGGACGGGCGGCCAGGCCACGGCCGGGGGCGCGCTCGGGCGCGGCGGCCCGTCCGGCCCGGGGCCCACGGCCGATTCCGGCTCCGCGTGCGGGGGGACCGGTGTCGCGGGCGGGACGTGCGCCGCGGCCGGGCGGGGCGCGGTGTCCCGGGCGGAGCCGGGGGCCTGTGCCGAGTCCTGCGGGGACCCCCCGTCCGGGGCCGCCGCTCCTTGGGCGGTACGGGCATCGGCCGCGAGGACCCCGTCCGGCCGGGGGGCCGCGTCCGGGGCCCGCGCCGCTCCGGCCGGGTGTGAGACCGGGCCCGCGTCCGTGGCCGGCTCCGTGCCCTCGGCCGCATCCCCGGCACCCGCCGCGCCCGCGCCGGGCGGAACCGTCTCCGCACCCGGGTTCGTGTCGTCGGCGCCGGGGGCCTCGTCGCCGGCGCCCGGGGCTTCGATGCCGTGCACCAGGGAGAGGTGCGGCCGGCCGCCCCCGGCCGGGGCCTCTCCCCGCCCTGCGCCCCCGGGTTCCTCCCCGGAGTCCTGCCCCTTCTCCGCGGCCCGCCCCTCCGCCGGGGCCGCCTCCCGGTCCTCCGCCTCGGGCGTCTGCTGCCCCTCCTCCGCGGACGCCTCCTGCCCCTCTTCCGGAGCCTCGTCCTGATTCAGTTCCGCCGCTTGACCCGTCAGGGTGGCCAGGCTGCTGCGTACGAGTGCCATGTGGGCCTGGAGTTCCTCACGGGTCTGCGCGTGCTCCCGCAGCACCTGTTCCGTCTCCCGCTCGGCCCGCTCCTCCTTCGCCCGCGCCTCGGTCAGCAGTTCGGCGGCTCGCGTGTCCGCCTCCTCCTGGATCCGCCGGACGTCGGCCTCCGTCTCGCCGAAGGCCCGCTCCACCTCGGCGAGCCGGGCCTCGGCGGCGGCGATGAGCTCCCCGTGCCGCAGGTCCGCCCGAGTGCGCCGCTCGGCCAGCTCGGCCTCCAGCACCGCCGCCCGCTCGGCGTGCGCCTTCTCCTGTGCGACGAGCAGACCGTCGGTGCGCTCCCGCGCGTCCCACAGCGCCACCTGCGCCTCGCCGCGCGCCTTCTCGGCCTGGACGCGCGCCTCCGCCAGCAGGGCGTCGGCCGTCTCGCGCGCCGCCGCCAGGGCCTGTTCCGCGTGCGCCTCGGCCGCCGCACGGACCGCGTCCGCCGCCTCGCGCGCCGCGTCCCGCTCCCGCCGGAACAGACCGTCCGCCGCGTCGGTCAGGGCCTGGGCCTGGGCCAGCACGCCGTTGCGCACCGCCTCGGCCTCCTCCTCGGCCAGGACGAGGATCTGCTGGGCCCTCAGGCCCAGCGACTCGTATCTCTGGGGTGCCAGACCGGAGACGGCCTCCCGCAGCCGCTCGGCCTCCTTCTCCATCTGCTTGGCGAGCACGGTGAGGCGCGCGGCGCGCTCCCAGGCGTTGTCGCGTTCCGCGAAGAGGTCGGTGACATGGCGGTCGACGTCCTTGGGCCGGTAGCCCCGGCCGCCACGTTCGACGACGACGAAGCCGTGCGGTGATGCTTCTGCGCTCATCCTTGAGCCCCTTTCCCTGCGGTTTCGGCGCATTCCAAGAATGCGCTAATCACCACAAAAAGGGGCGGAGCGCCCAGCCTGTGCCCAACAGGCCGGACGCTCCGTCATCAGCGCCGTATCAGAGCAGTCCGTCCCACATCTGCTCCAGCAGCACGGACCACCAGCTCTCCGGCGACGAGAGCGCCGCCGGGTCCAGCATCGCCAGCTGCGCCTGGAAGTCGACCGTCCAGCGGCCGGCCTGCTCCGGAGTGAGCCCGAACCGCAGACGCCACATCCGGCCCAGCAACGCCAGGCACCGGACGAACTCCGGCAGCCCGCTGTTGACGAACTGCGGCGCGCTCGGCAGACCCCCGGGCCCCGCCTCCACCGGTACGGCGACGATGTGCGCCGTGCCGTACTGGACGCAGATCGCCCGCCCGAAGTCGGATCCGACGACCAGGTAGGAGCCGGCGTCGGCGGCCGGCTGGACCTGCCGCTGGGCCGCCAGCTCCGCGAGGGTCGGAACGACCGGCTGGGCCGGCTGGGCCCAGAAGAACGGTCCGAAGTCGGCCGGCAGGCCCGCCCACACCAGGGTGCGCGCCACCAGCTCGGGAACGCCCTGCCGCGACACGGCCCGCTGGTCGAACCGGCAGATGCCCTGCGGCCCGAACGCCCCGGCCAGCTCCTGCGCCACACCCTCCGGCGGGATCGGCGGCGCGGGCTGTACCGGCGGCAGCGGCGCGCGCAGCGGCGCCGGACGCGCCGGCCCGTCGGCGACCTGGTGCAACTCGCCCTGATGGACGATGAGTTGCTGCATGCCCTGCTGACGGCTCGCGTGGTCGCGTCCGTACGGGGCGATCGAGGTGATCCGCGCCTGGGGCCAGGTCTCCCGGATCATCCGGGCGCAGTAACCGCCCGGCAGCTCGCAGGACTCCAGCTCCGTGTGCAGCTCCAGCACCTGCTGCGGCGGCACGTTCAGGGCCCGCAGCTCGTGCAGGATCTGCCATTCGGGGTGCGGGGTGCCGGGCGCCGAGCGCCGGATCAGCTGGGCCTCGGAGCCGTCGGGCGCGCGGTAGCGCAGCACGGCCTGGTACCCCGGTCCGATGGTCGGCCGGCCGCTGGGCTGCTGCGGATAGCCGTACGCGGGCGGGCCCTGCGGCACGTGTCCGTGCGGGTGCGGGGCATGGGGCTGAGGTACGGGACCCGGAGGCACGGGACCCGGAGGTACCGGTCCGGGCCCTCCGGGACCGGGCTGGGCCAGCATCGTCGCGGCGTGGTGCACACCGCCCCCGGGCGGGCCGGGAGGACCGGGCGGCTGCGGCGCGCCGGGGCCGGGGCTCGCCAGCATGGTCGCCGCGTGGTGGGCGTCCCCGCCGGGGGTGCGGGGATGTCCGGGAGGACCGGGGGGACCGGGCGGCTGCGGCGCGCCGGGGCCGGGGCTCGCCAGCATCGTCGCCGCGTGGTGGGCGTCCCCGCCCGGCGGCGGAGTGGAGCCGGGCGGAGCGGGGGGCGCGGGCGGCGGGGGCGTGCCGTGGCCGCCCTGGCTCCGGTTCGGGTTCTGGGTGGGGTGCGCGAGCATCGTCGCCGCGTGGTGCACCCCTCCACCGGGCGACGGGGTGGCACCCGGCGGGGGCGGAGGCGTGGGCGGGCCGGGGGGCTGGGGGCCGCCGGGACCCAGCTGCGACACGAGCTGCGTCGGCACGTACCCGCCGGCGGGCGCGCCGGGCGCGCCCGGACCCGTCGCGGGCGGCTGCGGACCGGGGCCGGCCCCGGGGGCCGCTTGGGGGAAACCCGGAGGCGTGCCCGGCGCGCCGGGCGGCGGCGGAGTCGTCGGCCCGCCGCCGCGGGCGGTCCGCGGCAGGGGCGCCTTGCTGGTGGCGGCGTCCGCGATCTCGCTCGCCGACGCCGCCTGCGGGTCGAGCGCGGGCACGACGGCGGTACGCGGCAGCTGGCTGCCGCCCGACATCAGCGCCGTCGGGGCGTCGGCCCCCACGGCGGGCGGCGGCGTGTCGTCGTCGTCCGACCCGGACAGGGCGGGGGCGAAGACCGTGGCGGGCAGCGGTACCGAGCCGTCGCCGTCACCGCTCGCCGCGTTGGCGTCGCTCCAGGGGCTGGAGGCGGGCACCCCGTCGGAGGCAGTGGGCTCGTGATCGGCGCCCGCGGTGCCGCCGATGGTGCCGGCGCCGGTCCAGGGGCCGCCCGCGACATGCGAACCGCGCCCCGAGGTCGAGGCGTCCCCACCCGGCCCGGCGGCGGTTCCGGTTCCGGTTGTGGTTCCGGCATCGGCGCCCACCGACCCGTACGCACCGGAAGAGGCGGACGAGAGGGAAGGGGAGGAAGAAGAGGAAGGGGAGGCGGAGGGAGCGGGAGGGCCGGCCGGGTCCGCGGCGGGCTCCGCGAGGGGCGCCCCCGCCGACGCGTCCCCCATGGACCCACCCTCGGCCTCGGAAGCGGCGGGAGCGGCGGAGGCGGCCGCCGGGGTGCTCTCCGGCGCCGCCGTACCGCCCGCGCGACGGTCCGGGATGCCCAGCTTGTCCGCCGCGTCCTGCAGCCACTCGGGCGGGGTCAGCAGGAAGGATGTCTGGTTCAGGTCGATCCGCTCCGGCGGCGGGGCCGCCCCCGTGTCGGCCGGTACCGGATCGGGGGCGCCGTACTCCTCCTCGTACCGGCGGATGACCTCACCCACCGGCAGCCCCGGCCACAGCGTCGCCTCACCGCTGTCCCGGGCGATCACCAGCCGCTGACGTCCGCCGTCCAGGGCGGGACCGCCCTCGCGGTCCTCCGCCCACACCACGAACCCCAGCTCGAACTCCCGAACCCGCACCTCCCGGTGCTGGTACGCGGGCACGTCGCCGTTGACCCACTCTTCCGCGCGCTCCTGCGCCTGCGCGAAGGTCACCATCGGACCGTCACCCCTCGTCGGAGACGGGGACGGCGCGCGCGAAGCCGCCGTCCACCATCAGGTTCGCCACCGTCTCCAGCTCGGGCGGGCCGCCCGCCAGCCGCTGGAGGAACTCATCGAAGTCGGCCCCGCAGGGCAGCAGCAGCCGCTCCACGCGCTCCTGAACCGTCCAGCCGGCCGTCTCACTGACGTCCCTGGCGTCGTCGTACGCGCAGAACCACACCGAACCGGGCGACGTGCCCCGCACCTTGACGGCGAGGATGCCGCCCTGGACGAAGGCGACGCCCAGGTAGTCCTTCGTCAGATGGTCCCGCAGGCACTTGTTGATGTACACCAGGTCGTTGACCGCGGCCTCGTCGCGCACGGTGAAGAACGGCTGGTCGACCAGCAGCCCCAGTTCGGCGTCGAGCGCGGCGCCGACCGGCGCGCACCCGCCCGCCGCCTTCAGGAAGGACCGGTACGCGCCGGGCAGGCGGTACCCCAGGTCCTCCTCCACGCCCAGCAGCTGCGCCTCGGTGACCGACACCGACCCCTTGGGCAGCCCGAAGTGCGCCGGCCGGGTCTCCTGGAGGGGCCGCGTGCCGCGCTTGGACTGGTTCACGGCGGCCGTGGCCAGCCCGCCGTGATGGCGCAGCAGCGCCTTCACCTCGACCGGGACCAGTTCCATGCGGCGGCTGCCCGCCACGTGGTGCCACGTCCAGCCGTGCGGCGTGGCCACGGGCGGGACGGTGTCCCACAGCTCGTGCCCGCTCGCGTGCAGCGCGGCGTTCGCGGACACGTAGTCCGTCAGCCGCAGCTCGTCCACGCCGAAGCCCTCCGGCGGCTCGGCGATCTCCGCGACCGCGCGCGCGTACGCCGAGAACACCGGGTGGCCGTTGTCGTCGACCCGCACCCCCCTGGGGTGCCGGGAGGCTCGGACCGGGTCCGGGAAGTGCACGACCTGCCCGGCGTAGGCCGCGTTCGGTGGCGCGGCGCTCCCCCGGCCCTGGAGGCCGGGAGGTGCCCCCAGCCCGAGCGGACCTGTCGTCATGATGGATGCCCCCTGCTGCTGACCGGCTGGTTCCGCACAGCCTAAGCGGTGGGGCGACCGGGGGTACCTGCCCGCCGTCACGGTGACCAACCGTCACGTCCGGGTGACCCAAAGACGACCCCGCGACACACCGATCACACGTTTCAGCGCCCCCGCTTCCCCATAAGCTCACCCATTTGGCAGGCTGTTTCCCGCAACTCGGGGGATTGCAGAGGGGACCGAACGCATCATGCACACAGCGCAACCAGGCACCACACCATCCGGGGGCGACCCACGCCTCAGCTGGAGCAGCACCGCCCCCGATCGCGCGCCGACGCTGAGCCACCGTCGCGACGGCATCCTGCCGACCGTCGGGGCGGCGCTCTCCGTGCGCGGCGAGACGCTCACCTGCACCGCCGGCCGGGCCGAACAGCCACCCGTCCTGCACGCACTCGTACAGGACTTCCTCGACACCCTTACGAGTGGACAGCGCGAGCGCTGGACCGGTCGCTGCCCGGAGGTGATCCTGCTGTCACGGCACCTCACGGCCACGGAGACCGGCCGGTCCAAACGGGCCCAGCGCAAGCCGCTCACACACGGCGAGGCCCGCCGCTCCCTGAAGAACGCCAAACTGACCGCCCGCCGCATCCGCGAGGACGGCGACCCCCTGCACGGCAGCTACGCCGCCCCCTGCCGCTCCTGCGCGGCGCTCCTGGCCCACTTCGGCGTACGCTCCGTCGACCCGACCGCCCAGAACGGCTGACCGCACCCCCATGCCCGACCTGAACACCACCCGCTTCCCGGTCGCCGTCGACGCCGCCCTGCGAGAGGCGGGGTGGCAGCCCGGCCGCTGGGACATCAAGCAGGCCGAGCAGTGGGCCGACACCCTGCGCGCCCACGTCTCACCGGCCGGCCACCGCCACAGCGTCTTCCCCGCCGCCGTCGAGGCGTGGGCCGAGTTCGGCGGCCTGCGCGTCACGGCGCCCGGGCCCGGCCGGCAGATCGCGCCCGCCCGGGTCCGCTTCGACCCGCTGGCCGGACTGCACCTGGCCCGCTCACTGGCCGACCTGGGCCGCGCGCTCGAAACGGAGATGGCGCCCCTGGGCGAGGAGGCGGACGGCCAGGCGGTCCTCGCGATCGACGCGGAGGGCAGGGTCTACAGCCTGGACCACGCGGGCGACTGGTATCTGGGCCCCGACGTCGACCACGCGCTGGCCACCCTGGTCTCCGGCACCCAGCCGCTGCGCCTCACGTCCCCCTGACCGGGGCGCGTCACCCCGCCGCCCTGCCCCCGGCGCCGCCCGCTCCGGCCCGCGCCACCGGCGCGGGCAGCACCGCCGACACCCGGAAACCGCCCTGGTCCGTCGCGCCCGAGACGAAGACCCCGCCGAGCGCGGTGACCCGCTCGCGCATGCCGACCAGGCCGTTGCCCCCGCTCGGCAGCCCGGCGTCCGCCGCCGCGCCGTCCGAGGGCCCGTTCTCCACCTGCATCGCGACCTCGTCGCCCCGGTGCGCCAGCCGGACCGTCACCCTGGCGCCCGCGGCGTGCTTGTGGACGTTCGTCAGCGCCTCCTGCACCACGCGGTACGCGGTGCGCTCGACGTCCGGCGCGTAGCCGCGGACCTCCCCCGTCACCAGCAGCTCCACGACCGTCCCGGTCTGCCGCGACTGCTCGACCAGCTCCTCCAGCGCGTCCAGACAGGGCCCGTCGTCCGCCGCCGCGGCCGCCGCGGCCGCCGCCCGGCCGACCGCGGCCAACGGCACCGGACGGACGGCCGCCCGCCCCGCCGCCGGTTCCGGTCGCGCTTCCGGTCCGGACCCGGAACGCAGCACCCCGAGCATCTCGCGCAGCTCCGTCAGGGCCTGCCGACCCATGTCCCCCACCAGCGCCGCGTTCCGCACGGCCTTCTGCGGGTCCTTGAGCGCGACCGCCTGGAGCGCCGCCGCGTGCACCACCATCAGGCTCACCCGGTGCGCGACCACGTCGTGCATCTCCCGGGCGATCCGGGTGCGCTCCTCGGTACGCGCCATCTGCGCGCGCTGCTCCGCCCGGTCCGCCAGCAGCGACAGCTCCTGCTCCAGGCTGTCGGCCCGCTCGCGCAGGCTCTCCATCAGCCGCCGCCGCGCTCCTATGTACAGGCCGTAGAGCACCGGCGGGGCGGTCAGCCCCAGCGACATGAAGACCGACACCAGCGGGACGTACCAGGAGCCGGGGTCGAAGTCCGCCGACGCGACGTCCTGGCGCACCCGTACGAAGGTCACGAGGCCCACGGCCGCCAGCGACATGCCGGACAGCGCGACGACGATGCGGCGGGGCACCTCGGAGGCGGCCAGGGTGTAGAGCCCGATGATGCCCATCAGGTAGCCCATCTCGGCGGGCGTGGTCGCGACGGAGACGAGCACCACGGTGATGGGCCAGCGGCGCCGCAGCACGAGCACGGAGCCCGCGGCCAGCCCGAAAAGCACCCCCACCGGCCCGGGCAGGCCGACCTCCTGTGCGAAGCCGACCCCCTGGGCCGCGCATTCGAGCGCCGAGAAGAAGGCGAGTGTCACATCCAGCACAGCGCTGCGCCGTCGGTCCCACCACCACCAGCCACGGACCGCGGTGCCCGCGGCGTCCTGATCTGCCCCCGTTGTGGTCATGCCCTCCACCCTACGGGCGGCCGCCACTCGCTTCCGGGGCCCTGAAGGCCCCGCCGGCAGGCCCGCAACGGCCCCCGCCCGCCAGGGGACCGAATGCGTCGATCTCCACCGTCGCATCGAGGGCACCTGGTACGGCATAGTGTTCTGTGCCGCACCAGGCAAGCCTGACTGAATGTCCGCTTTAGTGGGCTTAATCCCCTGTGGTGTAATTGGCAGCACTGTGGCTTTTGGTGCCATATGTCCGGGTTCGAGTCCTGGCGGGGGAGCTCAGAACACATACCGACGCGTGCTCACGGGTCCTGACCTCAGCGGTCGGGACCCGCGCTTATTTCCTCCCCGAAACCCCCCGGTATCCTGCGGATGTCCACCACCCGAAGCCGAAGGGCATTCCCGTGAGCGCCAACCGCCCGGCAGCCGTCGTCGTCCTCGCAGCGGGTGAGGGCACCCGCATGAAGTCGAAGACCCCCAAGGTCCTGCACGAAATCTGCGGGCGCTCGCTCGTCGGACACGTCGTCTCCGCAGCACGCGAGCTGGACCCCGCGCACCTGTGTGTCGTCGTCGGACACGCGCGCGAGCAGGTCACCGCACACCTCGACGAGCACTACGCGGGCACGCGCACCGCCGTGCAGTACGAGCAGAACGGCACCGGCCACGCCGTCCGCATGGGCCTGGAGGAGCTGGGCCCGGAGGCGTTCGACGGCACGGTGGTCGTCGTCTGCGGCGACACGCCGCTGCTCTCCGGCGAGACGCTGAGCGCCCTCGCCGCCACCCACACCACCGACGGCAACGCCGTCACCGTGCTGACCGCCGAGGTGCCCGACGCCACCGGTTACGGGCGCATCGTCCGCGACGGCGCGACCGGCGCCGTCACCGCGATCGTCGAGCACAAGGACGCCACCGACGAGCAGCGGGCGATCCGCGAGATCAACTCGGGTGTGTTCGCGTTCGACGGCCGGCTGCTCGCCGACGCGCTGGGCAAGGTGCGCACGGACAACAGCCAGGGCGAGGAGTACCTCACCGACGTGCTCGGCATCCTGCGGGAGGCCGGTCACCGGGTGGGCGCCTCGGTGGCCCCGGACCACCGGGAGATCCTCGGCATCAACAACCGCGTGCAGCTCGCCGAGGCGCGGCGGCTGCTCAACGAGCGGCTGCTGGAGCGGGCCATGACGGCCGGCGTGACGGTCGTCGACCCGGCGACGGTACTGGTGGACGTGACGGTGACCTTCGAGCGCGACGCGGTGATCCACCCGGGCACGCAGCTGCTGGGCGTCACGCACATCGCGGAGGACGCCGAGGTCGGCCCGAACAGCCGGCTGAAGGACACGACGGTCGGCAGGGGCGCGCGCGTGGACAACACCGTGGCCGACGGCGCGACGGTCGGCGAGGCCGCCTCGGTCGGCCCGTACGCCTATCTGCGCCCCGGGACCCGCCTGGGCACGAAGGCCAAGGCGGGTACGTACGTGGAGATGAAGAACGCCTCGATCGGAGAGGGCACCAAGGTGCCGCACCTCTCGTACGTCGGCGACGCGACGATCGGCGAGTACACGAACATCGGCGCCGCGAGCGTCTTCGTGAACTACGACGGCGAGAGCAAGCACCACACCACCATCGGGTCGCACTGCAAGACCGGTTCCGACAACATGTTTGTGGCTCCTGTCACGGTCGGGGACGGGGCCTACACCGCCGCCGGCTCGGTCATCACGAAGGACGTGCCCGCCGGTTCCCTCGCTGTGGCCCGGGGCCAGCAGCGGAATATCGAGGGCTGGGTGGCCCGGAAGCGGCCCGGCAGCGCCGCCGCGCAGGCGGCCGCCGCGGCGGCCGGAGAGGTCGACGCCGAAGGCTGACCGGAAACAGGCACGCCGAACTCGGCGTACCGTGATACGTGCACACAAATTCGGCTGGTTCGCGCGGAAGTGGCTCGCGGCCAGGGAACACGTCTGAGGAGACAGTGCTGTGACCGGGATCAAGACGACCGGCGAGAAGAAGCTGATGCTCTTCTCCGGCCGCGCCCACCCCGAGCTGGCCGAGGAGGTCGCGCACCGCCTGGGTGTCGGTCTCGTGCCGACCAAGGCATTCGATTTCGCCAACGGTGAGATCTACGTCCGCTTCCAGGAGTCCGCCCGCGGCGCCGACTGCTTCCTGATGCAGAGCCACACGGCTCCCATCAACAAGTGGATCATGGAGCAGCTGATCATGATCGACGCTCTGAAGCGCGCTTCCGCGCGGAGCATCACCGTGATCATCCCGTCGTACGGGTACGCCCGGCAGGACAAGAAGCACCGCGGCCGCGAGCCGATCTCGGCCCGCCTGATCGCCGATCTGCTCAAGTGCTCGGGCGCCGACCGGATCCTCACGGTCGACCTGCACACCGACCAGATCCAGGGCTTCTTCGACGGCCCGGTGGACCACCTGTCGGCGCTTCCGGTGCTGGCGGACTACGTGGGCGCGAAGGTCGACCGCAACAAGCTGACCGTCGTCTCCCCCGACGCCGGCCGCGTGCGGGTCGCCGACCGCTGGTGCGACCGGCTCGACGCGCCGCTGGCCATCGTGCACAAGCGCCGGGACAAGGACGTCGCCAACCAGGTGACGGTGCACGAGGTCGTCGGTGAGGTCGAGGGCCGCGTGTGCGTCCTGGTGGACGACATGATCGACACCGGTGGCACGATCTGCGCCGCGGCGGACGCGCTCTTCGCGCACGGCGCCGAGGACGTCATCGTCACCGCGACGCACGGCATCCTCTCCGGCCCGGCCGCCGACCGCCTGAAGAACTCCAAGGTCAGCGAGTTCGTCCTGACGAACACGCTGCCCACTCCGGGTGAACTGGAGCTCGACAAGATCACCGTGCTGTCCATCGCGCCGACCATCGCGCGTGCGGTGCGCGAGGTCTTCGAGGACGGTTCGGTGACGAGCCTCTTCGAGGAGCAGGGCTGATCACCACGGCACAGCGGCGGGGCCGTCCCTTCGGGGGCGGCCCCTTCGCCGTACCCGGACCCGCGCACAGGACGGTGGCCCCGACCGTGACCGTGATCCGATTGGGTGGCACGGCGGGCCGCGGGTAGAGTGGTGGGGTTGCTCGGCGAGGGAGGCCGCACGTCACAGTGCGGCGGTCCGTTATCGACGCGCTCTTCGTAGCAGGCCAAGTCCAGTCGTGGCCGGGTGACCACGACCGATTTCCGTCTTCTGCTTACGAGGAGTGCACATGTCCGAGGTGAAGCTCGCCACCGAGACCCGTACCGAGTTCGGCAAGGGTGCCGCGCGCCGCATCCGTCGCGCCAACAAGGTCCCCGGTGTCCTGTACGGCCACGGCACCGAGCCGGTCCACGTCACGCTGCCGGGCCACGAGCTCCTGCTCGCCCTGCGTACGCCGAACGTCCTGCTCTCCCTGGACATCGACGGCACCACCGAGCTGGCGATCCCGAAGGCCGTGCAGCGCGACCCGCTGAAGGGCTTCCTGGAGCACGTCGACCTGCTCCTCGTGAAGCGCGGCGAGAAGGTCAACGTCGAGATCGTCGTCGAGACCGAGGGTGACCTGGCCCCGGGCAGCTTCCTGGTCGAGAACGTGCTGAACACGCTCTCCGTCGAGACCGAGGCGACCCACATCCCGACCTCCGTGACCGTGTCCATCGAGGGCCTGGAGGCCGGTGACTCGATCCACGCCAAGGACGTCGCGCTGCCGAACGGCACGACCCTGGTGACGGACCCCGAGGCCGTCGTCATCCAGATCCTGGCCGCGCAGGCCGAGGAGCCGGCCGCCGAGGGCACCGAAGGCGCCGAGGCCGCCGAGGCCTGAGCCACGGGCTCCGCTTGACGGGGTGGCGGGCTTCGGCCCGCCACCCCGTTCCCCTGTTCGTACACCGCTGGTACGAAGCTCTCGTACGACCGCTCTTGTACCGACCGCTCTTGTACCGACCGCCGTTGTACGACCGCTGCTGTACGACCGCTCTTGTACGCGCGCGAGGAGACGTGACGCAGATGACGACCGACGCCACCGCCCCCTGGCTCATCGTGGGCCTGGGCAACCCCGGCCCGGAGTACGCCGCGAACCGGCACAACGTGGGGTTCATGGTGGCCGACCTCCTCGCGGAGCGCGTGGGCGGCAGGTTCAAGCGCGCCCAGAAGGCCCAGGCGCAGGTCGTCGAGGGCCGTATCGGCCCGCCCGGACCCGCGAACCGCCGGGTGGTCCTCGCCAAGCCCATGTCGTACATGAACCTGTCCGGCGGCCCGGTCACCGCGCTGCGGGACTTCTACAAGGTGCCCACGGCGAACATCGTGGCCATCCACGACGAGCTGGACATCGACTACGCGACGCTGCGCCTCAAGCTGGGCGGCGGCGACAACGGGCACAACGGCCTGAAGTCGATGACCAAGGCCATGGGGCCGGACTACCACCGGCTCCGGTTCGGGATCGGGCGCCCGCCCGGCCGTATGCAGGTCGCCGACTTCGTGCTGAAGGACTTCTCGTCGACCGAGCGCAAGGAGCTGGACTACCTCGTGGACCGCGCGGCGGACGCGGTGGAGTGCCTGGTGACCGAGGGCCTGGAGCGGGCCCAGTCGGCCTACAACTCCTGAGCGGCGACGACCGGCCGGGTCCGGCCGGTCCGGGATTGACCTCGGGCGGTCGCATCACCGAGGATCACGCCCCATGAAGAAGCGGACCTCGGCCCTCCCCCTTGCCCGCAACGCCGCCATGGCCCTGGTCGCCGCGTTGCTGGTCGTCGCGGGCGTCTGGGCGTCCTGGGGCACGGCCCAGCACATACTGCTCTCCAAGGGCCGCGAGCACGGCACTCTGACCGTCACCGGTTGTTCCGCGGACACCTGTACGGGCCGCTACGACCCGCAGGGCCCGGCGGGGCCCCGTACGGACATGTCCATCCCGCACTCCGTGGCCGCCGAGAAGGGCGCGAGCTTCCCGGTCGTGGTGAAGCCCGACACCAGTGAGCTGGTCCGCACGGGCTGGCCGGGCGGCCTGCACGCCTGGCTGCCGCTGGGCGGCGCGCTGCTGCTGGCGGCCCTGGTCATCGGCGGCGGTCTGCGGCTGCCGCGGTTGGCCTGGCTGGTGGCGGGGGCGGGCGGCGCGCTGCTGGTGGGGACGTTCTTCGCGCTCTGAGCCGGCCGGGGCCTCTGGTGCGGACCCGGACGAACGGCTCCGGGCGCCCGGATCCGGAGGAACGGGACCCGGGCGCGGCGCGCCGGACACGGCGGAGGGGGCGGTGCCTGTGCGGGCACCGCCCCCTCCGTCACGTCTGCGTCAGCCGGTGTTGCGCAGGCCGGCCGCGACACCGTTCACGGTGAGCAGCAGCGCCCGCGCGAGCAGCGGGTCGGGCTCCTCGCCGCGCTCGGCGGCCGCCCGCTGGCGGGCGAGCAGTGACACCTGGAGGTAGGAGATCGGGTCCAGGTAGGCGTCGCGGATGGCGAAGGTCTGCTGCAGCACCGGGTTGGACCCGAGCAGCTCCTTGCCGCCGGTCACCCGCAGCACCTCGGCGACGGTGAGGGCGTGCTCCGCCTCGATGTCGTCGAAGACGTGCTTGAGGTTCTCGGGGACGAGGGTGTCGACGTAGTGGCGGGCGATCCGCAGGTCCGTCTTCGCGAGGGTCATCTCGACGTTGGAGATGAAGTTGCGGAAGAAGTGCCACTGGTCGTACATCTCGTCCAGCACGGGGTCCAGACCGGCCTCGCGCAGCGCCTTGAGACCGGAGCCGACACCGAACCAGCCGGGCACGATCTGCCGCGACTGCGTCCAGCCGAACACCCACGGGATGGCCCGCAGGCCGTCGAGACCGGCTCCGGAGTCGGGGCGGCGCGAGGGCCGCGAGCCCAGGTGCAGCTCGGCGAGCTGGTCGACGGGGGTGGAGGCGAAGAAGTACGACGGCAGGTCCGGGTCCTCGACGAGCCTGCGGTAGGCGTCGTGGGCCGCGTCCGAGACGGTGTCCATCGCGGCGTCCCAGCGGGCCAGGGCCTCGTCGGACTGGCGGGGCGCGGTGTGCAGGGCGGAGGCCTGGAGCGTCGCGGCGACGGTCAGTTCCAGGTTCTCGCGGGCCAGCGACGGGATGAGGTACTTGTCGGAGATGACCTCGCCCTGCTCGGTCACCTTGATCTCGCCCTCCAGGGTGCCCCAGGGCTGCGCGAGGATCGCGTCGTGCGAGGGGCCGCCGCCGCGGCCGACGGTGCCGCCGCGGCCGTGGAAGAGGCGCAGGCGCACGCCGTAGCGGTGCGCGACGTCCCGGAGCCTGCGCTGGGCCCGGTGGATCTCCCACTGCGAGGTGGTGATGCCGCCGAACTTGGAGGAGTCGGAGTAGCCCAGCATGACCTCCTGGACGTCCCCGCGCAGGGCCACCAGGCGACGGTAGGACGGGTCGGCCAGCATGCCGTCGAGGATGACGTCGGCGGCCTTGAGCTCGTCGGTGGTCTCCAGGAGCGGCACGATGCCGATCTTGGCCCAGCCGGCGTGCAGGTCGATCAGTCCGGCCTCGCGGGCGAGGACGGCCGCGGCGAAGACGTCGTCGGCGCCCTGGCACATCGAGATGATGTAGGACTCGATGACCTCGGGACCGAACCGCTCGAAGGCCTCCTTCACCGTGTGGAAGACGCCGAGGGTCTTCTGGCCCGCCGCGTCGAGCGGGGCGGGGGTGGGGGCCAGCGGGCGGCGGGAGCGCAGCTCCTTGGCGAGGAGCTTCTGCCGGTAGTCGCGGGGCATGTCCGCGTAGCGCCAGGACTCCTCGCCGAGCCGGTCGAAGAGCTGGCCGAGCGCGTGGTGGTGGGCGTCGGCGTGCTCGCGCACGTCCATCGTGGCGAGCTGGAGGCCGAACGCGGACAGGGTGCGGATGACGCGGTCCATGCGGCCGTCGGCGAAGAGCGCGCCGCGGTGCCGGCGCAGCGAGGTCTGGATCAGCGTCAGGTCCTGGATCAGCTCGGCGGTGCCCAGGTAGTCGCGGCCCTCCTGGTGGGAGGTGCCGGCGGCCAGGCGCTCGCGCGTGTTGACCAGCTTCTGGCGGATGCAGGTGGCCTTGAGCCGGTAGGGCTCCTCGGCGTTGAGCCGCTTGTAGCGGGGGCTGATCTCGGGGAGCCGCTCCAGATCGGTCTGGAGGGAGGCGAGCAGCTCGTCGGTGGCGCCCGCGTAGCGGATCGAGTTGGAGAGCAGTCCGCGCAGGTAGTCGATCAGCTCGATGGCGTCGGTGATGCCGTGCTCGTGCTGGAGGATCAGGACGTCCCAGGTCACGGCGGGGGTGACGTTGGGGTTGCCGTCGCGGTCACCGCCGATCCAGGTGCCGAAGGTCAGCGGCCTGGTGCCGGGGGGCAGCTCGACGCCGACCCGCTCCAGCTCCGCCGCGAGGTCCTCCAGGACGTCGCCGACGGCGCCGGCGTGCAGCTCGTCGAGGTAGTAGATGGCGTTGCGCGCCTCGTCGGCGGGCTCGGGCCGCACCACGCGCAGCTCGTCGGTCTGCCAGATGAGGTCGATGTTCTCGGCCAGGCGCAGGTCGTGGCGGCGCCGGTCGGCGGCGGTGACCGGTGCGTCGAGCAGCTCGGCGATGCGCCGCAGCTTGTTCAGGACGGACCGCCGCGCGGCCTCGGTGGGGTGGGCGGTGAAGACGGGCCGTACGTTGAGGTTCTTGACCGTCTCGCGTACGTGGTCGGGGTCGCCGTCCTTGAGCATGTCGGCGGTGAGGGCGAGCAGGCCGCCCTCGGCGGCGCGCTTCTCGCGCATCTCGCGGCCGCGGTGGACCTGCTCGGTGACGTTGGCGAGGTGGAAGTACGTCGAGAACGCCCGCACCAGCCGGGCGGCGGTCTCCAGGTCCGTGTCCCCGAGCAGCGCGGCGGCGGCTTCGCCGTCCTCGCGGGTCAGGTGGCGGACCTTCTCGACGAGCTCCAGGAGCTCGGGCCCTTCCTGCCGGACGAGTGTCTCGCCCAGCAGGTCGCCGAGTCGGCGGATGTCGGAGCGCAGGTCGGCGCTGGCGGAGTAAGTCTGGTCGGCACTGCTCACAGGTGCGGCTCCTTGCAGTGTTCGAGCACGTCTGGAGGGGTACTGAAAGCTTGCGGACCGCGCTGTCCGACGACACCAGGATAGGTGTCCGTTCGCGTGACGGTCTCCCCAGCCCTCTTGCCGCGCGCCACGGCGGTGCCATACTTACGTCGCCGTAGGTTACGGAACCGTAGCCTTGTCGTTCCATCCGTATCCCTCACCCCCCAGGGGACGCCCATGACCACGAGCCCCGACATGCTCGAAACCGCCCCGGACCTGCCGCCCGCCACGCTGGGCGGTGACCGGAAGCGGTCGCTCGAACAGATCACGCTGCTGCTCTTCATCGCGGTGCCCTTCCTCGCCCTGCTGGCGGCGGTGCCGCTGGCGTGGGGCTGGGGCGTCAGCTGGCTCGATCTGGGGCTGATGGTGGCGATGTACTACATCGGCTGCCACGGCATCACGATCGGTTTCCACCGCTATTTCACCCATGGCGCGTTCAAGGCCAAGCGGCCGCTGCGGATCGCGCTGGCCGTGATGGGGTCGCTGGCGGTGGAGGGGCCGCTGGTGCGCTGGGTGGCCGACCATCGCAAGCACCACAAGTTCTCGGACGCCGAGGGCGACCCGCATTCGCCGTGGCGGTTCGGCGAGACGGTGCCGGCCCTGATGAAGGGCCTCTGGTGGGCGCACATCGGATGGATGCTCGACGAGGAGCGGACGCCGCAGGCCAAGTACGCACCGGACCTGATCAAGGACCCGGCGATCCGCCGGATCTCCCGGCAGTTCCTCGGCTGGACGGTGCTGTCGCTGGCGATCCCGCCGCTGGTGGGCGGCCTGGTGACGATGTCGTGGTGGGGCGCGTTCACGGCGTTCTTCTGGGGCTCGCTGGTGCGGGTCTCGCTGCTCCACCACGTCACCTGGTCGATCAACTCGATCTGCCACGCGGTCGGCAAGCGCCCCTTCAAGTCGCGCGACCGGTCGGGGAACGTGTGGTGGCTGGCGGTCCTGTCGTGCGGCGAGTCGTGGCACAACCTCCACCACGCCGATCCGACGTGCGCACGTCACGGCGTGATGCGGGGGCAGATCGACTCCAGCGCCCGGCTGATCCGCTGGTTCGAGAAGCTGGGCTGGGCGTACGACGTGCGCTGGCCCACCGCGTCCCGGATCGAAGCCCGACGCCAGGACGAGCCCGCGAACGCGGCATGATGGACGACGTGGCGATCGACGGCGGCAATCCCAGCAACGACAAACCCAGGCGCGGGCGCAGGGTCCGGATGACGGGCGCCGAGCGCCGCCAGCAGCTGCTCGACATCGGTCGCGCGCTCTTCGCCGAGCGGGGTTTCGAAGGCACGTCGGTGGAGGAGATCGCGGCGAAGGCCGGGGTCTCCAAGCCGGTGGTGTACGAGCACTTCGGCGGCAAGGAGGGGCTCTACGCGGTCGTGGTGGACCGTGAGATGCGCGAGCTCCTCGACATGGTCACCGGGGCCCTGACCGCGGGCCATCCGCGCGAGCTGCTGGAGCAGGCCGCCTTCGCGCTGCTCGACTACATCGAGTCGTACACGGACGGCTTCCGGATCCTGGTCCGGGACTCGCCGGTGGCGCAGTCGACGGGTACGTTCGCCTCGCTGATCTCCGACATCGCCACCCAGGTCGAGGACATCCTGGGCCTGGAGTTCAAGGCGCGCGGCTTCGACCCGAAGCTGGCCCCGCTGTACGCGCAGGCGCTGGTGGGCATGGTGGCGCTGACCGGCCAGTGGTGGCTGGACGCCCGCAAGCCGAAGAAGGCCGAGGTCGCGGCACACCTGGTGAACCTGGCCTGGCACGGCCTGGACGGCCTGGAGCCCAAGCCGCGGCTGATAGGCCACCGCAAGAGCTGAGCGCCGGGGCCGGTGCCCCCCGCGCGGGCGTGCCGCACCGCGGCCCGCGCCCGGCCCCGGACGACCGACCGGGACGCCGCACCCCTTCGACGCCCCGGTCTTCGTAAGTCGTCCTGCAAGGACGGGCTCACCGCGTCGTCTCCGCCGGCGCGGTGGGGGCCGGTGCCGCCGGCGATGTGTCCCGGTGGATCGCTGCCGGCATCACTCCCCCTTCCGCGCCACGGCGAAGATCCGGCGGAACGGGAAGACCGTGCCGTGCGGGCCCGGCGGATACGCCTCGCGCAGCAGGTCGCGGTACTGGCCCATGAACTCGGCGGCGGCCTCGTGGTCGTCGTCGAGGGCGGTGAGCACCGGACGCAGCGCGGTGCCCTTCACCCAGTCCAGGACCGGGTCGGGCCCTTGGAGGAGCTGCGAGTAGACCGTCTCCCAGACGTCCACCCCGGCACAGCCCAGGTCGGTGAGCCGGCCGAGGTAGTCGGCCGGGTCGAGGACGTGGTGGAACCGGCGGCCGTGATCGCCGAGCCGGGAGCGCCACTGCGGGGTGTCGCAGAGTTCGCCGAGGAGGGCGTGGCTGGGCGAGGTGAAGTTGCCGGGGACCTGGAAGGCCAGGACTCCGCCGGGCGCGAGCCCGTCGAGCCAGACGGGGAACGACTCGGGGTGGTTGGGAACCCACTGGAGCGCCGCGTTGGAGACGATCAGGTCGTACGGCTCCTCCGGCGTCCAGTGCGCGGCGTCGGCGGGGCGGAAATCGAGCCAGCCGCCGCCGGGGGTGGTGCCGGAGTAGTACTTGCCGGCCTGTTCGAGCATCTCGGGCGAGAGGTCGAAGCCGGTGATGCGGGCGTCGGGCCAGCGATCGGCCAGGAGCGCCGTGACGTTGCCGGGCCCGCAGCCGATGTCCGCGATGCGGGCGGGCCGGCCCGTCGCGGCCGCCGGAAGGTCGGGTATCCGGGTGAGCAGGTCCAGGAACGGCCGGGTGCGATGAGTGGAGTGGCGCAGGTACTGCTGTGGATCCCAGATCGGTGCGGAATGCATCATGAAGCCCCCTTGCTGGAACGGCGTACCGAAGCGGAACAGAGTCCCGGCCCGGTTCTGCCCAGAGGTCCAGCAGAATATATCTTGACATCAAGAGACTTCATGTCGACAGATCCCCTACACTGATCGACATGGAGGACGAGGTCGATCGACTGGTCGCAGCATGGCGTCGCGAGCGCCCCGACCTCGACGTGGAACCGCTGGAGGTGCTCAGCCGGGTCTCCCGACTCGCACGCCATCTCGACCGCGCGCGCCGGCTCGCGTTCGCCGAGCACAGTCTCGAGCCCTGGGAGTTCGACGTCCTCACGTCGCTGCGCCGGGCCGGTGCCCCCTATCAGCTCTCGCCGGGGCAGCTGCTCACCCAGACCCTGGTCACCTCGGGGACCATGACCAATCGCATCGACCGGCTCGCCAAGAAGGGCCTGGTCGAGCGGCTGCCCGACCCCAGCGACCGGCGGGGGGTGCTGGTGCGCCTCACCCCGGAGGGCCGTGACCGGGCCGACCAGGCCCTGGCCGGTCTGCTCGACCAGGAACGCGCCATCCTGGCCGAGCTGTCCCGGGCCCAGCGCGCCGAACTGGCCGCGCTGCTACGCCAGCTGACCGCCCCGTTCGACAACATCCCCGGCTAGTTCCGCCGGCCCCACGCCCGCCCTGCGCGCCAGCGCGACGGCGGCCAGCGTGGAGTGCACCCCGAGCTTGCCCAGCACGTTCTGCATGTGCGTACGGACGGTGTGCGGGGACAGGAACAGCCGCTCGGCGACCGCCTTGCGGCCCAGGCCGGCCACCATGCAGCGCAGCACCTCCCGCTCGCGCGGGGTCAGCGACTCCACGAGCCGCTCGCTCTCGGTGCGGTGCTTGCGCGCGGCCGTGAGCTCCCGCAGCACGCCCGTGAGCAGCGCGGGCGGCAGATGCGTCTCGTCGCGCAGCACGCCCCGTATCACCGCGAGGAGCCGCTGGAGCGAACAGTCCTTGGCCACCCAGCCCGATGCGCCGGCCTGGAGCGCCAGCGCCGCCCGGCGGGGGTCGTCCTTCTCCGCGAGCACGACCGTGCGCACGGAGGGCTGGCCGGAACGGACCCCGCCCACCAGCGAGATGCCGTCCACGATGCCGTCCGCGCCGTTGTCGGGGACCACCCGGGCCACCGTCCCGGCGGCCGCGGCCCCCAGGTCGGCGTCGACCAGCAGCACATCGAACCTGCGGCCCTCGGCGGCCGCCCGATCGAGGCAGCGCAGCGCGGCGGGGCCGCTGCCGGCCGCCGTGACATCGACGTCGGGCTCGGCGGCCAGGGCGGCTGCCAGCGACTCGGCGAAGATGCGGTGATCGTCCACCACCAGAACCCGGATACGGACCACTGACACCCCCATGCGTCGAGGAAGCGGACCAGCCGCGGGTACGGCGCCCGGAGAGGGAGAGGCACAGTGGCCGCACGGCCGCCGCCGTGCAGTGACTGCTACCCCCGCCCCGGGCGTCGTACCCGGCTGTCTCGCCCCCTGATCAGCACCGGCCCCCACCGGCGCTGTGCATCAGAGTACGGGCGGCCGGACGGAGCGGAAGGTGATTTGCAGAACTGACCGGCCGGGGTGTTCATGGTGTGCCGGTTGTGCCGTAACGCAGCGGAAGTCGACTGACTTCCGCCCGGTTCGGGTCAGTACAGGCGCCGGGCACCCGCCGAGGGCACGGCCGGGAAGACCCGGGGCGCCATGTGACCGGCCTCCGCGAACGCGGCCTCGACGGCCTTGGTGACGGTGTCGGCCTCGGCCGCCTCGGTGAGCACGATCGCGGAGCCCCCGAAGCCGCCGCCCGTCATCCGGGCGCCCAGCGCCCCGGCGTCGTTCGCGGCACGGACCACCAGGTCCAGCTCGGGGCACGAGACCCGCAGATCGTCCCGGAGCGAGGCGTGGCCCTCGGTGAGGACGGCGCCCACCGCCCGGACGTCTCCGGCGTCCAGCAGGGCTATGGTCCGCTCGACCCGGTGGTTGTCCGTCACCACGTGCCGGACGTACGAGCGAACCGTCTCATCGCTCAGACGGCCGAGTGCCTCGGACAGCTGCGCGTACTCGACCTCGCGCAGCGTGCGCACGCCGAGCGCCCGCGCACCGGCTTCGCACCCGGCGCGCCGCTCGGCGTACGCGCCGTCGCCCAGGGCGTGCTTGACGCGGGTGTCGACGACGAGCAGCCGAAGTCCGCGCGCGGCGAGGTCGAAGGGCACCTGACGCAGCGACAGGTCACGGGTGTCGAGGTACAGGGCGTTGCCGTCGGCGCAGCAGGCCGACGCCATCTGGTCCATCACGCCGCAGGGGACGCCCACGAAGGCGTTCTCGGCGCGCTGGGCGAGGACCGCCAGCTCGCGGCCGCTCAGCCCGAGCGCGTACAGGTCGTTCAGGGCCAGCGCCGTGACCACCTCGAGAGCGGCCGACGAGGAGAGCCCGGCGCCCGTGGGCACCGTCGAGGAGAGATGGATGTCCGCACCGGTGACGGCGTGACCGGCCTCGCGCAGCGCCCACACCACGCCCGCGGGGTAGGCGGCCCAGCCGGTGTCGGACAGCGGGCGCAGCGCGTCGACGTCCAGCTGCACGACCCCCTGGTCCACGTCGGCCGAGTGCACGCGCAGCCGGCCGTCGTCACGCCGGGAGACGGCGGCCACGGCGGTGTGCGGGAGCGCCAGCGGCATCACGAAGCCGTCGTTGAAGTCGGTGTACTCACCGATCAGGTTGACCCGCCCGGGGGCGGCCCAGACACCTTCGGGCGCCGCCCCGTACAGCTCCCGGAACCCGTCCGCGACGCTCACGCGCCCGCCCCCCGCTCGCCGTGGCGCTCCTGCGCGAACTTCCACGCGTCGGCGACGATGCCGGCCAGGTCCGCCCGGGACGGCTGCCAGCCGAGCCGCTCGCGCGCGGTGGCCGCCGAGGCGACCAGCACGGCCGGGTCGCCGGCGCGACGGGCGGCGACGACCTCGGGGACGGGGTGGCCGGTCACCTCGCGGACGGTCTCGACGACCTCGCGGACCGAGAAGCCGTTGCCGTTGCCGAGGTTGCAGATCAGATGCTCGCCCGCGGGGACCGCCCCGGTGGACATCGCGGCCATGGCGAGCAGGTGCGCCTCGGCGAGGTCGGCGACATGGATGTAGTCGCGTACGCAGGTGCCGTCCGGCGTCGGGTAGTCGTCGCCGTACACCGAGATCGACTCCCGCAGGCCGAGCGCGACCTGGAGCACCAGGGGGATGAGGTGCGACTCCGGGTCGTGGCGCTCGCCGCAGTCGCCGTGGGCGCCCGCGACGTTGAAGTACCGCAGGGAGACGGCGGCCAGTCCGTGCGCGGCCGCCTCGCCGGTGATCATGTGGTCGACGGCGAGCTTCGAGGCACCGTAGGGACTGGTGGGGGCGGTGGGGTCGGTCTCGGTGATCGGGGTGGAGACCGGCTCCCCGTACGTCGCCGCGGTGGACGAGAAGACCAGCCTGCGCACGCCCGCGTCCCGCATCGCGGCGAGCAGCGCCATCGTGCCGCCGACGTTGTTCGACCAGTACTTCTCGGGGTCCGTGACGGACTCGCCGACCTGGGAGAACGCGGCGAAGTGCAGCACGCCGTCGTACGAGCCGTCGAGGTGTCGCGCGGCGTCCTGCACCCGGCCCTCGACGAACTCCGCGCCCGCCGGGACGCCGGCGCGGAAACCGGTGGACAGGTCGTCCAGCACGGTCACCGTGTGGCCGGCCGCCAGCAGATGCGCGGCGACCACACCGCCGACGTAACCGGCCCCGCCCGTCACCATGTACTTCGCAGGTCCGGGGGTGGCCCCCCGGACGGATGCAGCCTTCATGCGCTCGCTACCTCTCGCAGTCGCCTGGCCGCGGCCTCCGGCGGTACGTCATTGATGAACACGCTCATGCCGGATTCCGAGCCCGCCAGGAACTTCAGCTTGCCGGAGGTACGGCGGATGGTGAAAAGCTCGAGATGCAACGCGAACTCCTCGCGGCGCGCGTCGCCGAACGGCGCCTGGTGCCAGGCGGCGATGTACGGCGTGGGCGGCTCGCCCTCGCCGAAGATCCGGTCGAACCGCCTCAACAGTTCCAGGTAGACCTGTGGGAACTCTGTGCGCGCCGGGTCCTCCAGCGCCCGCAGGTCGGGCACCCGGCGCGTGGGGTACAGGTGGACCTCGTACGGCCAGTGCGCGGCGTACGGCACGAAGGCCACCCAGTGGTCGGTCTCCAGCACGACCCTGGTGCCCGCCGCGCGCTCCCGCTCCACGAGGTCGTCGAAGAGGTTGCGGCCGGTCTTCTCGTGGTGGTCCGCGGCCGTGCGCTGCATCAGCGCGGTGCGGGGGGTGGTGAAGGGGTAGCCGTAGATCTGCCCGTGCGGATGGCCGAGGGTCACCCCGATCTCCGCGCCCCGGTTCTCGAAACAGAACACCTGCTCCACGCCGGGCAGTTCGGCGAGCTCGGCGGTGCGGTCGGTCCACGCCTCCAGGACGAGGGCGGCCTGCTCCTCGGTGAGATCGGCGAACGAGGCGTCGTGGTCGGAGGTGAAGCAGACGACCTCGCAGCGGCCGGAGTCGCCGGCGAGCGAGGGGAAGCGGTTCTCGAAGACCGCCACGTCGTAGTCGCTGTCCGGGATCTCGCTGTGCCGCCCGTCCCGGGACGGGCACAGCGGGCACTCGTCGGCCGGCGGGTGGTAGGTGCGGGCCTGGCGGTGCGAGGCGATGGCGACGTGGTCGCCGAGCAGCTCGTCGTGGCGGACCTCGGAGGCGGTGGCGACCGGGTCGAGCGGCCGCTGGTCGACGGCGTCGCGCACGGCGTCGTCCCGGGAGTCGTAGTAGACCAGCTCACGCCCGTCGGCGAGCCGGGTCGACGTCTTCTTCACTCCGGGACCCTCCATCGGCATCCACTGCCCCATACACCCAACATAACCTCACACAAGAAATCACAATCCAACAGGAGTCGTCAACGCTCCGCGCGGGTGAACCGGCGCCCCCGGCCCGGTGGCCCCAGGCACGACGAAGCGCCGACGGCCCGTGGGCCGTCGGCGCTTCGTCGATCCGGGCGGGCGTCACACCGGCGGGCGTACACCCGGGCGGGTGCCACACCGGCGGGCGTACACCCGGGCGGGCGTCCCGCCCCTCCCCCGCCCCCTCCGCCCCCGGCGCCGGAAGCGGCGGGGGCCGGAAGCGGCGGGGGTCGGACCCCGGGCCAAGCGGCCGGGGCGGGCCGGGGGATCACCCGGCTTCCTGCCCCTTCGGCGCCCCGACCGCGGCGCGGTCCAGCAGGCCGGTCCGGGCGGCCAGCGCCGCCGCCTCCAGCCGCGACCCGACGCCGAGCTTCATCAGCACCCGCTGCACATGGGTCCGGGCGGTGCTGGGCGCGATGCCCATGCCGGCCGCGATCAGCCGTGTGTCCTCGCCCTCGGCGACCCGGACCAGCACCTCCACCTCGCGCGGCGTGAGGATCCGCAGCAGCCGCTGACCCTCGTCGTCGGGCTGCGCGGCCGGGTTCAGCAGCTCGGCGAAGGCCCCCTGGAGCAGTTGCGGCGCCACCGCCGCCTCGCCCGCCCTGGCCTTGACCATGGCGCGCTCGACGCCTTCGATGCGCTCGTCGTGGCGTACGTAACCGGAGGCTCCGGCCGCGAAGGCCGCGGCGATCCCGCGCGGGCTGGGCACCGGCCCCAGCACCACCACCGCGACCTGGGGGCGGTCCCGCTTGATCCGCACGATCGGCTCGAAGACGCCCGGTTCGGCCGGCGACGCCGTACCCAGAAGACACACCTCGGGCGCTCTGCTCACCACCAGTTCGGCCGAGCCCGCCGTGGGCGCGGCCGCCGCGAGCACCCGGTGCCCGCGCAGCTTCAGAGCCGAGGCGAGCGCCTCGGCGAGCAGTCGGTGATCGTCGACCACCATGAGCCGCACGCCCATCGAGCAACCCCCATCCCCCTGGAGTCGGCCCCCCGCCCCCAGCCAGTGCGCCCAGCCCTATTGCCCCGGCAAGCTACACGCTTGTTCGACGTCGTGCGCCCCTTACTTGTCAGAAGCCCCCCAGAATGTCGAATTCTTCGTCAAACAGGGCTACTTGACGCCTCTCATGCTGACGGCCCGGCACGTCGGACGTCCGACGTGCCGGGCCGCTGAGCGGATTTCCGTGCGATCAGCTGGTGGAGTACGAGAGAGCCAGGTACTCCTTGTCGTCGGAGGAGGCCGACGTGCTGGGCGCGGAGAGCATCGTCTCGGAGATGAACATCCGGCCGGCCGCGTAGTGGATCTCGGCGTACTCCGGGGAGAAGCTCGTCTCCGCGTCACGGACCGCCTCGTCGGCCGGGTTCTCCAGCAGGACCGTCTGCTTGAAGGTGCCGCCGTCGATGCTGACGATCTGGCCGCCCTTGTCGTACGGCGGGACCTTGTAGACGATGATGTTGCCGCCGTCCATGCGCAGCGGGAACATCGAGTACCGGTCGCCGGCGTCGGCCTTGTCGCTGGTGGGCTTGCCGGTGGTGAGGTCGAACGACACGATCTCGTTGGTGTCGCCGTACTCCCCGGTGCCCTCGTGGTCCTCGGTGGGCAGGTAGATCCTGCCGTTGCCGACGGCCACCTTCTGGCAGCTCTCCACCTCGGTGGAGCGGCAGCGGGCGGCGAACCGGTCGGCGTCCGCGGCGATCTTCACCTTGAGCTTGCCGGTCTTCTCGTCGATGGAGAAGAAGTCCGAGATGCCGGAGCCGTCGCCGGCGGTGTCGCCGACGTCGGCGGCGACGACCAGCGGCTTGGTGGAGACGATGCTCGCGTACTCGACACCCGCCGGAAGCTTGAACGACGAGAGCGGCGCCCCGGTGGCCGGGTCGAGGTTCTGGATCGTCACGTACTGGTTGTCGTACGGCCCGCACTTGCGCGCCGCCACGAGGGCCTCGCCGCCGCCGTAGCCCATGTCGTAGCAGGACTCGGCGTTGACCTGGGGCTTCCACAGCTCCTTGCCGGTGGCGAGGTCCCAGGCGGCTCCGCCGTCGGTGCCGCCCGCGGCGACCGTGCCGGCGCCCACCGTGACCTCGGTGAAGCGGGCCTTCTGGTCACCGGAGTTGCCGCCGGTGACGGACTTGCTCCACAGCAGCTTGCCCGTGTTCAGGTCGATGACGCCGACCTCGCTGCAGGGCTGGTAGTTCTTCGGCGGCACCCGCTTGGCGGGCTCGAAGGCGATGGCCGTCCGGTTGTCCTTGGAGACGTGCCGGGACGCCGCGCAGACCTGGCCCGTGAGCGGGATGGTCCAGAGGGTGGATCCCTTGGCGATGTCGTAGCCGACGACCGAGTTGACGCCCGTCTTGACGTACGCCTTGTCGGTGACCCATGAACCGCCCACGTCGGTGGTGTCGGTGACCTTGGGCTGGGGCAGCTGGAAGGCCAGCTTCGCCTGGGTGTTGGCGGGCGCCTTCTCCTTGCCGCCACCACCGAGGCCGCTCGTGCCGCCGGAGTCCTTGCCGCCCTCGGTCGAGCCGGAGGTCCCCTTGGCCTCGTCCGGCTTCCCGTCGCCGCCACTGCTCGTGGCGTACCAGACGCCACCACCGATGATCAGGACCACGGCGACGGCCGCGGCGATGATGATCTGCATCTGGGCGGACAGCTTCCTGCCGCCGCCGCCCGGCTGGGGCGCCATCGGCTGCTGCATGGGAGCGGTCGGGTAGCCGTAGCCGTACCCGGGCTGCTGGCCCGGGGCCTGACCGGGGTACTGCGGCTGGGTCGGGTACTGCCCGGGGGCCTGGTTCGCGTACGGGCCGGGGGCCTGCCCCGGGGCCTGCGGGTAGCCGTAGCCCGGGGGCTGGGCGCCCGGCGGGGGCGTCTGCGGCGGCTGGCCGGGGGCCTGCGGGTAGCCGTAGGCGGGCGGGCGGTCGCCCTGCGGCGGCGGGGTGGGCGCGCCGAAGCCTCCCGGGGGCGGGTCCTGCGGAGCGCCGAAGCCGCCGGGCGGAGGGTCCTGCGGAGCGCCGAAGCCGCCCTGCGGGGGCGGGCCGGGCGGCTGGTTCGGCGGGGGCGGTGGCTGCGTCATGGGGTGCGTACCTCTGAGGAGTCTGAGGAATTGGAGGAGTGCGGTGTCCGAGGAGGAGGCCCGGGCCGGGCGCTCCGGCGGACGCGAAGGTGCGGGCGTCGGTGGCTGTGCCGGGGTCGGGACGCGGTCACTTGCCGAAAACCATCATGGTCTCCCTCTTCCTCTCCTCCTCGTCGTTGGCGGCGAAGACGGTGCTGGTGACCACGGTGTAACGGCCGTCCTGGTACAGGGCGTCGGGGAAGTCCAGATGGCTCTCGACGCCGGCCGCCGCGGTGGGCAGCCGGAGCAGGACCCGAGGCGTGGTCGCGCCGGGCGCGACGACCGCCAGCGACCCCCGGTCGCCGTCGAGCGCCGCGAACACCCGGACCAGCAGGTCGGGCCCTTCCATCCGCATCGGCGTCATGATCCCCTGCGTCGGCGCGGTGATGCGCCGCACCTCCCGGCCGGAGGCGAGGTCGAAGGCGACGATGGTGTTCGTCTTCTTGGGGTCCGATTCCAGCGAGGCGATGTAGAAGGTCGTGGCGTCCGCGACGACCCGGCATGCCTGGAGGTCGTTCGTGGCGGAGACATTGTCGTCGCACGCCCGGTTGAACGGTCCCTTGCCTTCGAGCGCGGACCGCTTGGTGCCGTTGTCGTTGAGGACGATCGTGTCCCGCTGGTCCGTCTTGGGGGCGTGGATCGCCACGATGAGCGGCTGGACCGAGTAGATGAACTCGACCTTGTACCCGCGCGCCAGCTCATGGGTCCAGCGGGCCTTGCCGGTGGCCGGGTCGAGCTCCTGGATCTGCTCGTGCGGCATCTCCACGGTGCTGTCCTCGCAGCTGACCGCGGCGATCAGCTTGACGCCGCCGCCGAAGGAGTACGGATGGCAGGTACCCGGTCCCCGGCCGAACAGCCGCGTGCCGTCGCTCAGCCGGTACCCCGTGGAGTAACTGGTGCGGCCCGCGGTGACCGTGTTGCCGCTGATCACCACGGAGATGTCGGCGAAGACGTCGAACTGCCCCTCCTTGGTGATCTTCTGCTGCCAGCTCTCCTTGCCGTCGGCGAGGTCGATCACCTTGAGCAGCCGGCAGTTGCTGTCCGAGGACGTGGTCTCCCGCACCAGTACGGCGATCTTCCCGTCGGCCGACATCTGGCGCGAGGCCCGGCACAGTTCGGTGCCGAGCGGCACCGTCCACTTCAGCCGGCCGTCCTTGGCGGAGTAGCCGGTGACCGAGCGGTACAAGGCCGTGACGACCGTGTCGCCATGGCTCCAGGGGCCGAACATCTCGCCGCCCCTGCTGGGCATGTCGACGGTGTTCTTGCGCATCCACAGCATCGTGGCGTCGCCGGCCACGCGGCTGCCGTTGACGCGGGCGGTGGTGGCGGGGTCGAGGCCCTCGGTGGCGGTCCCGCCCGACGGGCCGGGCGAGGCGCCCGCCGCGGGCCCGGACGCCGAGGGGCTCTTGGCGCCCGCGGCGGCGGGCGTGTCGTCCTGGCCGTCGCCGGACAGGGCGTACCAGGTACCGCCGCCGACGACGAGCACGGCGGCGAGGACCGCGGCGAGCAGGGCCGTGGTCCTCCGGGACCGCGTACGACCGGCGCCACCGGGCGCGGATACGCCGGGGGCGTCACCGGGGGTGCCGGGAGCGCCGGGAGCGCCGGGAGCGCCGGGAGCGCCGGGGAACGGTTGCTGCCGCTGGTCCGGCGCCTGCCCCTGACCGCCGTACGGGTTGAGTCGCCCGTACGGCCCGTCCTGGGGGTACTGGCCCTGCGGAGGCGGGGCGGGTTGCTGCGGTTGCTGCGAATGAGGCTGTTCGGGTGTGTGGGTCATCGAAGTCGCGTGGCCGTCACTTGCCGAAGGCCATCATGGTCTTCGTCTGCTTCTCCTCGGCGTCGTTACGGGCGCTGACGCGGCCGCTGGCGATGAAGAACCTGCCGCCGGCGTAGGCGTACTGCGCGTCGTAGAAGTCGCTCTCGATCTCCGCCGTCGAAGCCGGGTGCTGGAGCAGCACCTTCGGGGCTCCACCGGTCGGCGCGAGCGTCGCCACGGCGCCGCCGCGGTCCCACGAGCCCTCCATGTACACCAGGACGTCACCGCCCTCCATCCGCAGCGGGAGCATGGTCCGCTCGGCGCCCGCGGGGGCACGCCACTTGGGCTTGCCGGTGTTCAGGTCGAAGGCCACCACGTCGTTGGTGCCGTTGGTGAGCTGCGTGGGCACGGTCGACATGTAGAAGGTGCTCGCGTCGGCGGCGACGCCCACACAGCCCTCCAGGTTCTGGCCGAAGATGACGAAGGTGCCACCGCAGTTGGGCTGGAACTTGTCCTTGCCGCCGTCGAGCGTGGAGCGGAGCTTGCCGGCGTCCGTGAGCGAGAAGACGCTCCACTTCTTCTGCTCGCGCTGGGTCGCCGAGACGACGAGCGGGCTCACCGAGTAGACCTTGTCCACCTCCCAGCCGGTGGCCAGGGCGTAGGACCACTTCGGCTTGCCGGTGACCGGGTCGACCTCGCTGATCTGCTGCTTGGGGTTCTTGTAGTCGCTCGTCGGGCAGCTCGACGCGGCGATGAGCTTGGGCCCGCCCGCGAAGGCGTACGGCTGGCAGCCGCTGGCCGGCTTGGAGAAGAGCTGCTTGCCGTCGGCCAGCGAGTAGCCGTACGAGTTGTTCGTGCCGGCGGCCGTGACGGTGTTGCCGCTGATGGCCAGCGTGATGTCGGAGAGCGAGCTGAAGCCGGTGCCCTTGGGGACCGACACCTTCCAGCCCGCCTTGCCGGTCCTGAGGTCGATCTGCTGGAGCTGGGTGCAGTCGGCCTTCTCGGTGGGGCCGTCCTTGATGCCGATGACGAGCGAGCCGTTGGCCGCCGCCGCCACCGGGGCGGCGCACACCTCGGTGGTGAACGGCAGGTCCCACTTCTTCTTGCCGTCGGCCACCGAGTAGCCCGAGATGCCCTTGTACATGGCCTTGACGATGACGTCGCCGACTATCCACGGGCCGAACACGTCGGAGCCGTTGCGCGGCAGGTCCACGTCGTTCGTCGCGAGCCACTCGACCTTCGCCTCGCCCGGCTTGCGCCCGGCGTTGAGGTCGTCCTGCGCGTCACGGCCGCCACCGGAGCCGTCGCCCTGGTCGACGGAGGGGGAACCGGTCGGCTGCGGTGCGGAGCTGGAGCCCTTTGCTTCCGGCTTGCCCCCGGATTCACTGCCGCTCAGGGCGAACCAGGTACCGCCGCCGACGACCAGCAGCGCGGCGACGGCCGCGCCGATGACGACCGCGGACCTGCCCTTGAAGGGCCCCCGTCCGCCGCCGGGCGGGACGGGCGCGCCGGGGTACTGCGGCTGCCCCGGGTGGGCGCCGTAGGGGCCGGGCTGCTGGCCGTAGGGGCCGGGCTGGCCGGGCGCCTGCGGGTGGCCGTAGCCCGGCTGCTGGCCGTACGGGCCCGGCTGGCCGGGCGCCTGCGGGTAGCCGTAGCCGGGCTGGACGGGCGGGGCCCCCGGGTAGCCGTAGCCGGGCTGGCCCTGCGGCGCGGCGGGGCCGGCGGGCGGGGCCGGCGGCATCTGCGGCGCGGTGGGCGGGACCGGCGGCATCTGCGGCGCGGCCGGCGGCTGCACGGGCGGCTGCGCGGACTGCTGGTGCGGGTCCGGAGACCCGAAGCCTCCCTGCGGCGGCTGCTGGTCGGGTGGCTGAGTCATCAACGCTTCCCCCTTTTTCGCGGGTCCGCTGGCCGACCGGCCTCCCCCGCGATTCCGGCGAGCACGTACCGCCGGAAAGGAGCGAATCGGACATGGATTCCGCAGTGTTACGTGTGTCGAGCGGGGCTTCTTTCTATCACTCGGGCCCTTCGCGAAACGGGCCGGACCGCCCCTGTTCCCAAGGGAGGACCGGCCTGTGACGCCCTCGTTATCCGCTCTCCACGCCTTCTCTACGCGGGATGCGGCCCTATGCGTCCTCGGCGAGTTCCAGCCAGCGCAGCTCCAACTCTTCCCGCTCCACCGCCAGTTCGCGCAGCTGCGCGTCCAGTTTCGCCACCTTTTCGAAGTCTGTAGCGTTTTCGGCGATCTGGGAGTGCAGCGTGCTCTCCTTGCCGGAGAGCTTGTCGAGCTGCCGCTCGATCTTCTGGAGCTCCTTCTTCGCGGCCCGTGCGTCCCCCGCGGACTTCTCCTTGGCGGGCGCGGAGGAGGTCGCGGGGGCGGGCACCGCCGCCTCGATCATCTTCTGCCGTCGCTCCAGGTACTCGTCGATGCCGCGCGGGAGCATCCGCAGGGTGGCGTCGCCGAGGAGGGCGAGCGTGCGGTCGGTCGTGCGCTCGATGAAGAACCGGTCGTGGGAGATGACGACCATCGAGCCGGGCCAGCCGTCGAGCAGGTCCTCCAGCTGGGTCAGCGTCTCGATGTCCAGGTCGTTGGTGGGCTCGTCGAGGAAGAGGACGTTGGGCTCGTCCATCAGCAGCCGCAGCATCTGGAGCCTGCGCCGCTCACCGCCGGACAGGTCGCCCACCGGCGTCCACTGCTTCTCCTTGCCGAAGCCGAACTGCTCGCACAGCTGACCGGCGGTCATCTCCCGGCCCTTGCCGAGGTCCACCCGGTCGCGGATCTGCTGCACGGCCTCCAGGACCCGCAACTGCGCGGGGAGTTCGGTCACGTCCTGCGACAGATAGGCGAGCTTCACGGTCTTGCCGACGGTGATCCGCCCGGCGGGCGGCTGGACCTCGCCCTGCGTACGGGCCGCCTCGGCGAGCGCCCGCAGGAGCGAGGTCTTGCCCGCGCCGTTCACCCCGACCAGGCCGATCCGGTCGCCCGGTCCGAGCTGCCAGGTCAGGTGCTTCAGCAGCAGCTTCGGCCCGGCCGTGATGGTCACGTCCTCCAGGTCGAAGACCGTCTTGCCCAGCCGGGCGTTGGCGAACTTCATCAGCTCGCCGGTGTCGCGCGGCGGCGGCACGTCGGCGATCAGCTCGTTGGCTGCCTCGATGCGGTAGCGCGGCTTGGAGGTACGGGCGGGGGCACCGCGCCGCAGCCAGGCCAGCTCCTTGCGCATCAGGTTCTGCCGCTTGGTCTCCTCGGTGGCCGCGATCCGCTCGCGCTCGGCACGGGCGAAGACGTAGTCGCTGTAGCCGCCCTCGTACTCGTACACCGAGCCGCGCTGGACGTCCCACATCCGGGTGCAGACCTGGTCGAGGAACCAGCGGTCGTGGGTGACGCAGACGAGCGCGGAGCGCCGGGTCTGCAGGTGCTTGGCCAGCCAGGCGATGCCCTCCACGTCGAGGTGGTTGGTGGGCTCGTCGAGCACGATGAGGTCCTGCTCGGCGATGAGCAGCTTGGCCAGCGCGATCCGGCGGCGCTCACCACCGGAGAGCGGGCCGATGACGGTGTCCAGGCCCTTCTCGAAGCCCGGCAGATGCAGGTCGCCGAAGAGTCCGGTCAGCACGTCGCGGATCTTGGCGTTGCCCGCCCACTCGTGGTCGGCGAGGTCGCCGATGACCTCGTGCCGCACGGTGGCCTCGGGGTCGAGCGAGTCGTGCTGGGTGAGCACGCCGAGGTGCAGCCCGCCGCTCTGGGTGACCCGTCCGCTGTCGGGCTCCTCCAGCTTGGCGAGCATGCGGATGAGGGTCGTCTTGCCGTCGCCGTTGCGGCCCACGACACCGATCCGGTCACCCTCGGAGACACCGAGGGAAACGCCGTCGAGCAGGGCACGGGTGCCGTACACCTTGCTGACTGCCTCGACATTGACCAGGTTGACGGCCATTTCACTCCTGTGCAGGGGGCGGGACACCTCTCCCGGGCGACACGGATCGGTCGCGGGCCGGAGGAGGATCGACATCCCAGGGTAGTCGCCGCGGGCGGTGCGTTAACGTGCGGCGATCGAACAGGCTCACGGGTGGGGACTTCATGGCGCGTCATACGGGAACGGTGCTGGTCGCGGCGGTGCTGCTGGCCGGCTGCACATCGGCGGCGGAGGACGGCGGCAGCCGGGCGGCGGGCGGGGCCGCCGGGCGGACGGCGTCGCCGTCCGCGAGCGCGTCGCCGGGACCGGCCGCCGCCGCCCGGGGCGGCTCGGTCGGCGGGGCGGGCAGCCCGTGCGCGCTGCCGGTCTCCTTCGCCACCGCCAAGGACTGGGTCCCGAAGAAGGTGACCCGCCCCGGGGAGCCCGAGCTGGCCGATCTGGTCGAGCAGGGCACGGTGGAGGTGGTCTGCGAGATCGACGCGAAGCCCGCCGGGAACATCGGCTTCCTGCGGGTGTGGACCGGCGCCCGGACCGACTCCGCGTCCCCGCGCGAGGTGCTGGAGGCCTTCCTCGCCGACGAGAAGAAGACGGGCGGCGTCCGCTACCGCGAGACGAAGGCGGGGGCGCTGGCCGCCACCGAGGTGACGTACACCGTGACCAACGAGCTGCTGGACGAGACGAAGGACGAACGCGCCTTCGCCGTCCGTACCGCGCGCGGACCGGTGATCGTCCACCTGGGCGGGCTGGACTCGCAGGAGCACGCGCAGATGCTCCCGGCGTACGAGCTGGCGAAGAGCTCCCTGACCCTCACTCCCTGACGCCGCGGCGCCGGGGAGTGGGGAGGGCCGCGGCCGGCTACCGCCGTGCGCGTCCCGCGCGCTCGACCAGGAGCCAGCCCGCGAGGGCCATGCCCACGGCCGCGGGGGCGGTGACGCGGACGGCGATCAGCATCGCCGAGCGGCCCTCCAGCAGTCCGCCGAAGCCGACCGTCGACAGGCCCAGCACGCCGAACAGGCACAGCGTGATCCCGAGCGCCGCCAGGGGCCCCGAGCCCCGGCCGCCGGACGGCGGCTCGGGGCCACCGTCCGGGGCGGCCGGGCGCGAGGGCCGTTCGAAGGTGCGGAAGGCCGCCACCAGGAGGGCCGTCAGGGCCGTCGCCACCGCGAGCCGCGCGGGCACCTGCGCCCACCACGCCCCGGAGGCCGGCCCGGGCAGCGGCACCCCCAGCGCGAGCATCGCGCCGTACACCCCGAGCATCGCCGTCAGATGCCACAGGAACGCCGTCATGGCGACGCCGTTCGCGGCGACGACCAGCCGCCACACCCGGGCCCTGCGCAGAAGCCGGCCGCCGGGGCCCTTCAGCAGTTCCACCGCGCCGACCAGCCACAGCCCGTGGCACAGCAGGGCCAGGGTCGGCGGCGCCATGTTGGAGACCTTCTCACCGGGCATGCCGACCATGGACAGCGGATACGGCCCGAGGGCCACCAGCGCCGCCGCGCCCGCCAGGCCGCCCGCCGCCAGCGCCGAGGGCATCCGGATGCGCCCGTCGGCGCGCAGGAAGCCGAGCTGGTGCACGGCCAGCCAGACGAAGGCGAAGTTCAGGAACTCCACGAACGGCACCCCGACCGTGAAGCGCAGGACGTCCACGGCGACGGCCCCCGCGGCCAGTGCCGCGAACGCGCCCCAGCCCCAGCGCTCGTGCAGCGCCAGCAGCGGCGGGGTGAACGCCACCATGGCGAGGTAGATGCCGATGAACCACAGCGGCTGGGCGACCAGGCGCAGCGCGGCGCCCGTCAGCCCGCTGCCCGCGCCCATGAGCTGCAGGACGAGCGCCGCCGCGCCCCACACCAGGACGAAGACCATCGTGGGCCGCAGCAGCCGCTGCGACCGGGCCCGCAGGAACGCCGGGTAGACCGGCCCGCCGCCCTGCCGCCGCCGCAGCGAGCGGTAGGACAGGGCGTGCGAGAAGCCGCCGACGAAGAAGAAGACCGGCATGATCTGCAGCACCCAGGTGAGCGGTTGCAGCGCCGGTACGACGGCGAGGAGGTTGCCGACACCGCCGTCGCCGGTGACGGCGGCCATCAGCCAGTGGCCGAGCACCACGGTCCCGAGGGAGGCGACCCGCAGCAGGTCGACGTATCGGTCCCGGGTGCCCGGAGTGTTCTCGGCGAGCTCGCGAACGCTTGGTCCCATGCCGGTACGGTCCCGTGCGGGGCCCCACCGGCGTGAGGGCGTTCGTACTCAGTCGCGAACGTGAGTAGCCCCGGCCGCCGGGGACGTCGCCACGCGGGCGGTACGGCAGGTGCCGGAGGCGATCAGCGCGTCGGCGACCGCGCACGCCGTGTCCGCGTCCTTGGCGAGGAACGCGGTCGTGGGCCCGGAGCCGGAGACCAGGCCCGCCAGGGCACCCGCCGCCGTGCCCGCCGCGAGGGTGTCGGCCAGCTGCGGGCGCAGGGAGAGCGCGGCGGGCTGGAGGTCGTTGGCGAGCGAGCAGGCCAGGGCGCCCGCGTCACCGGTGCGCAGGGCCTCCAGCAGGGCGGGGGAGGCGGTGGGGGCGGGAACGTCGGTGCCGGCCGTCAGCCGGTCGAACTCGCCGTACACCGCGGGCGTCGACAGACCGCCGTCCGCGACCGCGAAGACCCAGTGGAAGGTGCCGCCCACCTCCAGCGGGGTGAGCCGCTCGCCCCGCCCGGTGCCCAGCGCCGCCCCGCCGACCAGCGAGAACGGCACGTCGCTGCCCAGCTCGGCGCAGATGTCGAGGAGTTCCTCGCGGGAGGCGCCCGTCTTCCACAGGGTGTCGCAGGCCAGCAGCGCACCCGCGCCGTCGGCGCTTCCGCCCGCCATGCCGCCCGCGACAGGGATGTCCTTGGCGATGTGGATGTGGACGTCCGGGGAGATGCCGTGCCGGGCGGCGAGCAGCTCGGCCGCCCGCGCCGCCAGGTTGGTGCGGTCCAGCGGGACCTGGGCGGCGTCCGGCCCCGAGCAGGTGACGCGCAGCGCGTCGGACGGGGTGACGGTGATCTCGTCGTGGAGGGAGACGGCGAGGAAGACGTTGGCCAGGTCGTGGAAGCCGTCGGGCCGGGCGGCGCCGACCGCGAGCCGTACGTTGACCTTGGCCGGGACCCGTACGGTGATGCCGGTGCTGCTCACGCCTTGGCCTCCGCGATGCGTGCGAACTCTTCGACGGTGAGGGACTCGCCCCTGGCCTGCGGGGAGATGCCCGCGGTGACCAGCGCCTCCTCGGCGGCGGCGGGGGAGCCCGCCCATCCGGCGAGGGCGGCCCGCAGGGTCTTGCGGCGCTGCGCGAAGGCCGCGTCGACGACCGCGAAGACCTCCTTCTTGGAGGCGGTGGTCTTCAGCGGCTCCGTACGGCGCACCAGCGAGACCAGTCCGGAGTCGACGTTCGGGGCGGGCCAGAAGACGTTGCGGCCGATGGATCCGGCGCGCTTGACCTCGGCGTACCAGTTGGCCTTGACCGACGGCACGCCGTACACCTTGTTGCCCGGCCGGGCGGCGAGCCGGTCGGCGACCTCCGCCTGGACCATGACCAGGGTGCGCTCGATGGTGGGGAACCGGTCGAGCATGTGCAGCAGGACGGGGACGGCGACGTTGTACGGGAGGTTCGCGACGAGCGCGGTCGGCGCGGGCCCCGGCAGCTCCTCGACGTGCATCGCGTCGGAGTGGACGAGCGAGAACCGCCCGGCCCGGGACGGCATGCGGGTCTCGATGGTCGTCGGCAGCGCGCCGGCCAGCACGTCGTCGATCTCGACCGCGGTCACCCGGTCCGCCGCCTCCAGCAGCGCCAGGGTCAGCGACCCGAGGCCGGGCCCGACCTCCACCACCACGTCGTCGGGGCGCACCTCGGCCGTGCGGACGATCCGCCGCACGGTGTTGGCGTCGATGACGAAGTTCTGGCCGCGCTGCTTGGTGGGGCGTACGCCCAGCGCGGCGGCCAGTTCACGGATGTCGGCGGGGCCGAGGAGTGCGTCGGGCTCAGTGGTGCTCACCGATACAGCCTACGGCCGCAGTGCGGCCACGGACTCGACCCCTGCTGCACGTAGAGCTTCTTCGCCCGGTATGTCTGCTCGGAGGCGGGGGCGTCCTGGGCGCCGCCGGTGCCGCCGAGGGCCTGCCAGGTGCCGCGGTCGAACTGGTACAGCCCGCCGTAGGTGCCGGACGGGTCGACGGCGTCCGGCCGGCCGCCTGACTCGCACTGGGCGAGGGCGGCCCAGTTCAGGTGGTCGGCGCCGGCGACGGAGGTGGGCATGGGCATGGTGCCGACCTTGATGATCTCGGTGACCGGCTGCCGTACGACCTCCTCGGCGATCCTGCGGGGCCGTTGCGCCACGCCGTTGACCGTGCGCAGGCCGTAGATGACGCGGCGCGAGCCCTGCCGCCCCTGGCGTTCGACGACCTCGGTGCCCACGAAGAGGGTGGGGTCCGGGGTCCGCCGCACCGCGTACGCGATGGGTTCCTCGCGGACCTCCCTCCCCCCGGTGATCCGCATCACGGTGATGGTCTGGCCGTCGCGCGGGAAGCTGCCGGGCGGTACGGAGGTGGTGTCCTGGCCGCTCAGGGTGATCCCGGCCTGCTCGACGGCCTCGCGGACGGTCGCCGCGTTGGTGCGGACGGTGCGCTCGCGGCCGTCCGCCATGAAGGTCACGGTCCGTTCGGTGCGGACGTCCAGGGTGAGTCCGCCGCGGGAGATGGCGGAGGAGCGCGGGGCGGAGAGATGGGCGCCCTCGGCGCGTACGCCGAGCAGGCGCAGGGCCTCCTCGACGGTGCGGCCGGTGGTCCACACCTGGTGCCGGTGGCCGTCGAGGGTGAGGGCGACGGGTCTGCCGTAGCGGACGGCGATCTCGTCGCCGCTGGCCAGGCGCGCGCCGGGGCCGGGGGCGACGATGTCGTGGGCGCCGACGTCCACGCCCTCGTCGGTGAGGAGTTCGGCGACGTCGTCGGCGAAGGTGTGCAGGGTGCGCGGTACGCCGTCGACGCTGAGCCTGATGGCCTTGTCGTCGGCGATGAAGGCGCTGGTGCCCCCGGCCAGGAACGCGACGACGAGGGCCTGCGGGACGAGCCGCCGCAGCCCTTCGGGGCCACCGCCGGTGGCGCGGCGGCGGCGCGCGCCGCGCCGGGCCCCGGCGCGGCCCCCGCCGGTGCGACCGGGCTCGTGAGCGGCCGCGGGGCCGGCGGGCGCCGCGGGCGCGGGAACCCGGGCCGGGGCGGCCGCCGGGGCCTCGGGGGCCGCCGGAACGGAGGCGTACCCGTACGGAAGCGGCGCCTCGACCGTGCCGGCGGCGCGGTGCCCGCCACGGGCGGGGGCGCGGTGACTGCCCTGCGAGTTGCTCACGAGGCCCGGACCCTAGCGGAGGCTCCGTCACTCTCCAAAGCGGGCCGGTCACGGAGTGTCGCGAGCCCCGCGCTTCACCGCCCCCGGTCGCGGCCCGGGGCCTCGGTCAGTAGCCGAAGGCGCGCGCGGTGTTGTCGGCGATCGCGGCGGCCAGCGTGTCCTCGTCGACGCCCTTCACCTCCGCCATGGCGCGGACCGTGATCGGAATGAGATACGGGGCGTTGGGCCGTCCGCGGTACGGCGCGGGCGTCAGGAACGGCGCGTCGGTCTCGACCAGGATCAGCTCGCGCGGGGCCACGGCGAGCGCGTCGCGCAGCGGCTGGGCGTTCTTGAAGGTCACGTTGCCGGCGAACGACATGAAGTACCCGGCGTCGGCGCAGACCCGGGCCATCTCGGCGTCGCCCGAGTAGCAGTGGAAGACGGTCCGTTCGGGAGCGCCCTCCTCGGCGAGGACGCGCAGCACATCGGCGTGGGCCTCGCGGTCGTGGATGACCAGCGCCTTGCCGTGCCGCTTGGCGATCTCGATGTGGGCACGGAAGGAGCGCTCCTGGGCCGCCCTGCCCTCGGGGCCGGTGCGGAAGTGGTCCAGGCCCGTCTCGCCGACGGCCTTCACGTGGTCGAGGGCCGCCAGAGCGTCGATCTCGGCGAGCGCCTCGTCGAGCGCGGCGTCGCCGCCGGCCTCGCGGCCGCCCTGCCGCGACCACCCGTCGGGGTCGCCCAGGACGATGCGGGGGGCCTCGTTCGGGTGCAGGGCGACCGCGGCGTGCACGTTGGCGAACCGGGCGGCCGTCTCGGCGGCCCAGTGGGAGCCCTTGAGGTCGCAGCCCACCTGGACCACGGTGTCGACGCCGACGGCGGCGGCCTTGGTGAGGGCCTCCTCCACGGTGCCGGACTGCATGTCCAGGTGGGTGTGCGAATCGGCGACCGGAACCCCGAGGGGCTCGGGCAGCGGCGGCGGGGCGTCCTTGGAACTCATGCCCCGATCGTACGAGGGAGGGCCGGAGTCACTTGCGGTGGAAGGGGTGCAGCAGGTCCGAGAGGTGCCAGTGGCGCGCCTCCCGGGCCGCGCCTTCGCCAGAGGTGGAGGTGGAGCCGGAAGGGGAGGTGGAGCCGGGAGAGGAGGTGGAGCCGGCGGGTGCGGCCGGGGAGGCGGCCGCGCTCGGGGAGGCGGTGGGGGCCGGGGAGGCGGTGGGAGCGGGGGAGGCGGTGGGGGCCTCCTTCTGACGGCCGATCGGCCCGGCCGGGGCGCCCGCGCCGGGGGCCTGGCGCTGCCCCTGGGCCCGGGCCATCAGGTCGAGCACCGACGAGACCTGGCCGGAGCGCATGATGCGTACGACATGGGCGCCGCAATTGAGGCAGGTGGGACTGGTGAGCGGTGAAGGAACCCGCTTCCCGTTCGTTGTATAGACGACGAACTCATGGCCGGAGACATCGACGTGGTGCTCTATGTCATAGGACTGTTCCCAGCCGTACCCGCACTTCATGCAGGCGAAGGCGTACGCCTCGTGGGCGACCGAGGTGCTTGTGGTCTCGCTCATGCCAGCTCCTTTCCACCGCACCAGTGGACGCCTCTGACGGCGGGAGTGCATGGGCCCCTGTCGAATAATGGGGTGCTTTTTGGACTTCCCATGCCGAAAGGCGCGGTGCGCGGCCCCGGCTTTGCCTTTCACGATAGTCCTTTACCGTCTCCATGGCCGTTCCGCTCCGCGTTCTTTGCCGCCACCACGGCATCGAACACCTCGCGCTTGGGAAGGCCCGCCTCGGCGGCGACGGCGGCGATCGCCTCCTTGCGCCGCTCCCCCGCCTCCTCGCGCACCCGCACCCTGCGCACCAGCTCCTCGGGGTCCAGGTCTCCGGGCCCGGCCTCGGGCGCGCCCTCGACGACCACGGTGATCTCCCCGCGGACGCCTTCGGCCGCCCACCGCGCCAGCTCGCCGAGGCCGCCGCGCTTCACTTCCTCGTACGTCTTGGTGAGCTCCCGGCAGACCGCGGCGCGCCGCGACACGCCGAACACCTCGGCCATCGCGGAGAGCGTGTCGTCGAGCCGGTGCGGGGCCTCGAAGTAGACGAGCGTGCGCCGCTCGCCGGCCACCTCGCGCAGCCGTCCGAGCCGCTCGCCCGCCTTGCGGGGCAGGAAGCCCTCGAAGCAGAACCGGTCCACGGGCAGCCCGGACAGCGCGAGCGCGGTCAGCACCGCCGAGGGCCCGGGCACCGCCGTGACCTTGATGTCCCGCTCCACCGCGGCGGCGACCAGCCGGTAGCCCGGGTCGGAGACGGACGGCATGCCCGCGTCGGTGACCAGCAGCACCCGGGCGCCGCCGGCCAGCGCCTCGACCAGTTCGGGCGTACGCGCGGACTCGTTGCCCTCGAAGTACGACACGACCCGGCCCCGGGTGTGCACCCCGAGCGCCTGGGTCAGCCGGCGCAGCCGGCGGGTGTCCTCCGCCGCCACGATGTCGGCCGTCTCCAGCTCCGTGGCGAGACGCGGTGGCGCGTCCGCGACGTCGCCGATCGGGGTCCCTGCGAGTACGAGCGTTCCGGTCACCGTTCCAGTCACAGGAGTCATCCTCGCAGCCCGCTGGAGCGACTCGCACAGGCGCGTTCCCTACGATGGCGCGGTGACCAGTACTGCTCATGAGGCCCTGCGCGGGCGGGACGCCGGGAAAGAGCCGCCGTCGTGGCAGCGGCGGCTGCGCCGTTTCGGCTATGTGCCGCGGCCGGTGACCGGGTTGCGGGAGCGGCTGGTGCCCCCGTACACGCGTCCGTCGGACCGGCTCTGGACGGTGCTCGGTGTTCCTCCGCTGCGGGCGGAGCGGCTGTGGCGGCTGATGTCGTGGACCGGCCCGCTGCTGGTGGCGGTGGTCGCCGGTGCGCTGCGGTTCTGGCGGCTGGGCGAGCCGAAGGCGGTGATATTCGACGAGACGTACTACGCCAAGGACGCCTGGGCCCTGTTCAACCAGGGGTACGAGGGCTCCTGGCCCAAGGACGTCGACGGGTCGATCCTCAAGAACCCGGACGGGGTGCCCATCCCGACCGATCCGGGCTATGTGGTGCACCCGCCGGTCGGCAAGTGGGTGATCGGACTGGGGGAACACCTCTTCGGTTTCGATCCGTTCGGCTGGCGTTTCATGGTCGCCCTGCTCGGCACGGTGTCGGTGCTGATGCTGTGCCGGATCGGGCGCAGGCTGTTCCGCTCGACCTTCCTGGGGTGCCTGGCCGGCACGCTGCTGGCGGTGGACGGGCTGCACTTCGTGATGAGCCGCACCGCCCTGCTCGACCAGGTGCTGATGTTCTTCGTGCTGGCCGCCTTCGGCTGCCTGCTCGCCGACCGGGACTGGGCGCGGGCCCGGCTCGCCGCAGCGCTGCCCGCCGACCCCGGCGACCCCGGTGACCCGGGCGAGGCGGGCGGGCGGCTGCGGCCGGACGCGGTGGTCGCCGGAACGCTGCGCCTGGGGTGGCGTCCCTGGCGGATCACCGCGGGGCTGATGCTCGGCCTGGCGTTCGCCACCAAGTGGAACGGCCTGTACATCCTGGCCGCCTTCGGGGTGATGGCCGTGCTGTGGGACGCGGGCGCGCGCCGCACGGCCGGTGCGGTGCGGCCCTACCGGGCGGTGCTCCGCCGGGATCTGCTGCCCGCGTTCGTCTCGACGGTCCCGGTCGCGATCGTCACGTACATCGCCTCGTGGACCGGCTGGATCGTCACCGACAAGGGGTACTTCCGCGACTGGGCGGCCACCGCGGGCAGGAACAGCGAGTGGTCCTGGCTCTTCCCGGACTGGCTGCGCAGCCTGTGGCACTACGAGACCGAGGTCTACAGCTTCCACGTCAGCCTGACGTCGGGCCACACCTACCAGTCCAATCCCTGGAGCTGGATCGTGCTGGGGCGCCCCGTCTCGTACTTCTACGAGGACCCGGAGCCCGGTACCGGCGGGTGCCCGAAGGGCGCGGCGGAGAAGTGCGCCAGCGAGGTCCTGGCGATCGGGACGCCCCTGCTGTGGTGGGCCGCCTGCTTCGCGGTCCTGTACGTCCTGTGGCGCTGGTTCTTCCGGCGCGACTGGCGGGCGGGGGCGATCGCCTGCGCGATCGCGGCCGGCTGGGTGCCGTGGTTCCTTTATCAGGAACGCACGATCTTCCTTTTCTACGCCGTGGTGTTCGTGCCGTTCCTGTGCCTCGCGGTGACGATGATGATCGGGGCGATGCTGGGGCCACGGGGGGCCGACGGTTCGGCGGAACGCCGAAGGACCATCGGGGCGGTCGGTGCGGGAGTTCTCGTCCTTCTCATCATCTGGAATTTCATCTACTTCTGGCCGCTTTACACAGGGCAGTCGATTCCGATGGATTCCTGGCGCAATCGCATGTGGCTCGATACCTGGGTGTGAACAGGAACGCTTCATTCCGAGCGTTCCGTTCAGGTAACAACCACCTCTGCTATCCCACCCGTCCCGTAGAGTTCGCCCGAGTCACTCGCTTGAACATGTTCAAGTGAGCTTCTGGGGAGGGGGAACCGCTCGGATGCGCAGTGGAGCGAAGGTCGCCGTCATCGGCGGCGTGTTCGTCGTGGTCGCCGGTGGGGTGGGCTACGGCGCCTACAACGTGTGGAACGGAGTGACGGGCGGGGTCACCACCACGTCCGCGTCCTCGCCGAAGAAGGGGCCCGTCACGGCGGACGAGGTCGAGACGACGGCGAAGGACTTCCTCGCCGCGTGGGCGGCCGGGGACGACGTCAAGGCCGCCCAGTTCACCAACAACCCGACGTCCGCCGGGACGGCGTTCGCCGGCTACCGCAACGCGGCGCACATCGGCGGCCTGAAGCTGACCCCGGGCAAGGCCGTCGGCGCGCGGGTGCCGTTCACGGTCGAGGCCGTGGTGTCGTACGACGGCGTGCGCAAGCCGTGGACGTACGCCTCCGAACTGACCGTGGTGCGCGGGCTGTCGACCGGGCAGCCGCGGGTCGAGTGGAAGCCCACCGTCGTCCACCCCCAGCTCAAGGACGACGAGTCGCTGAGGACGACGGCCAAGGGCGCGCCGCCCATCAAGGCCGTCGACCACAGGGGCGTGGAGCTCACCAAGGAGAAGTTCCCCTCGCTCGGGCCGGTGCTGGAGCAGCTGCGCGCCAAGTACGGCGCGGACGCGGGCGGCACCCCCGGCCTTGAGCTGGTCATCGAGGGCCCCGAGGGCGCGGCGCCCGCCCGGAGCCTGGTCACCCTGCGCGAGGGCGTGCCGGGCAGGCTGGAGACGACGCTGGACGCGGACGTGCAGGCGGCCGCGGAGCAGGCGGTGAAGCGGAACAGCGAGGCTTCGGTCGTCGCCGTCAAGCCGTCCACGGGCGAGATCCGGGCCGTCGCCAACAACCGCAAGGACGGCTGGAACGCCGCCTTCCTCGGCAAGCAGGCGCCCGGCTCCACGATGAAGATCGTGACGGCCGCGCTGCTGCTGGAGAAGGACCTGGTCGGCGCGGACCGGAAGGCCGAGTGTCCGAAGGAAGCGATGTACCAGGGCCGCACCTTCCACAACCTGGAGAACTTCTCCATCCCGGACGGCACCTTCACCGAGAGCTTCGCGCGGTCCTGCAACACCGCCTTCATCAAGCTGATCGACGACACCGAGGACGACACGGCGCTGGCCAAGGAGGCGCGGGACGTCTTCGGCATCGGCCTGACGTGGCGGACCGGCATCCCGTCGTTCGACGGTTCGGTGCCCGAGTCGTCGGGCGGCGAGGCGGCCGCGCAGTACATCGGGCAGGGCACCGTCCAGATGAACGCGCTGAACATCGCCTCCATCACGGCGACCGCGAAGAACGGCACCTTCCGCCAGCCGGTCATCGTGCCCCGCTCGCTGGACGACCGCGAACTGGCCACCGCTCCGCGCGGCCTGGAGAGCTCCGCCGCCCAGCAGCTGCGCGACATGATGCGGGCCACCGCGCGCGGCAACGGCACGGGCGCCAGGGCGATGGCCGGCGTCGGGGGGGACAAGGGCGCGAAGACCGGATCGGCCGAGGTCGACGACCAGGCCACGTCCAACAGCTGGTTCGCCGGATTCTCCGGGGATCTGGCGGCGGCCGCGGTCGTGCAGTCGGGCGGCCACGGCGGCGACAGCGCGGGCCCTCTGGTCGCCTCGGTGCTGAAGGCCGGGTAGGGCGACGGGGGCGGGCGGGAACGGGCGGGGAATGAGGGCGCACACTCGCATGGCACGTACGTCTACCGCTGGAGTGCGGACCATGAGCGCGTCCGGGTCCCTGCCCGGGGAGGTGGCGTGACGCCCCTCGTCGCTGCCGCGGTGCTGATCGCCGCGGTGACCCACGCGAGCTGGAACGCCATCGCCCACCACATCAGGGACCAGTTGCTGTCCTTCACCCTGATATCCGGCGGCGGGGCTCTGATCGGGGCGGTCACGGCGCTCTTCGTCCCCCTGCCGGCGGCGGGGGTCTGGCCCTTCCTGATCCTCTCGGCCGTGCTGCACGTCGGCTACATGGCCCTGCTGATGCGCTCGTTCACCCTCGGCGACTTCGGCCAGATGTACCCGATCGCCCGGGGCACGGCACCGCTGGTGGTGACCGTGCTGGCGGCCGTGTTCCTCCACGAGACACCGGACGGCCGGCAGCTGACGGGCGTCGCGGTCGCCTGCGCGGGCCTGGTGGGCCTGGCCCTGTGGGGCATCCGAGGCTCCGGCCGCCGGCCGCACTGGCCCGCCCTGACGGCCGCACTGGCCACGGGGCTGGCCATCGCCGGATACACGGTGGTGGACGGCGTCGGGGTCCGCACCGCGGGCACCCCGCTCGGCTACATCGCCTGGCTGATGATCCTGGAGGGCCTGCCGATCCCGCTGTACGCCCTGTGCCGCCACCGCGCCGCGCTGGCCGCGCGGCTGCGTCCGTACGCGGCCCGCGGCCTGCTGGGGGCGGCCCTGTCGGTGGCTGCGTACGCCCTGGTCCTGTGGGCCCAGACCCGGGCCCCGCTGGCCCCCGTCGCGGCGCTGCGGGAGTCCTCGATCATCGTGGGCGCGGCGATCGGCACCCTCTTCTTCAAGGAACGCTTCGGCGCTCCCCGGCTGGCCGCCGCGGGCCTGATGGCGGCGGGCATCGGGCTGATGCTGCACGGGGGGTAGCGGGCCGTCGCGCTCTCCGTCGGCGGGGCGGGACCGGCACCCTCGTCCGCCGGGTAGCCTGCGGACATGAACGACCGGCCGCCGGAACTGGATCCCCTCCCCGGGCCCGAGATCACCGAGACCGAGTGCCGCAAATGCGGGACCAGGGTCGCGGGCCTCGACGGGCGGTACGCCTGCGGGGTCTGCGGGTGGGTGAACGACCACACGGAGGGCCACCGGGCCCTGCCGACCGCCGAGGAGGACGCCGACTTCCCCTGCCGGCGCGGGCGTCGGGCCTGATCAGGCGCCGGTGGTGGCCGTCGCCGTACGGACCGCGCGGATCAGGGCCTGCGCCCTCGGGTCGGCCGTCACTCCCTTGCGCATGCCGTTGGTGACGTAGCCGAGGGCGATGCCCGAGGCGGGGTCGGCGAAGCCCAGCGAGCCGCCGCGGCCGGGGTGCCCGAAGGAACCGGGGGCCAGCAGCGGGGAGGCGGGCCCGTGCAGCATGAAGCCGAGACCGAAGCGGGTGGACACCACCAGGACCCGGTCCAGCCCCACGGACTCCTCGGTGCGCGCCATGGCGAGCGTCGCCGGGGCGAAGAGGCGGTGGCCGTCCACCGGCCCGAGCGTCGCCGCGTAGAAGCGGGCCAGCGCGCGGGCGGTGGAGATGCCCGCCGACGCGGGGAGTTCGGCGGCCCGGTAGAGCGGGTCGTTCTCGTCGGGCATCGGGTCGATCGCCCCGAAGGCGCGCCGGGTCAGCGAGGACGGGTCTCGGTAGGCGTCCGCGACGGAGCGCTTGGGGCGCAGCCTCAGCCCTCCCCCGGCCGCCGTGGCGGGCTCCTCGACCGGTCCGATCCGGCCCACCCGGTGGGCCTCCTCGTCGGGCAGGCCCAGCCACAGGTCCAGGCCGAGCGGGCGGGCGATCTCCTCGGCGACCCAGCGGCCGATGGTGCGGCCGGTGACCCGCTGGACGAGACCGCTCAGCAGCCAGCTGTAGGTCTGGGCGTGGTAGCCGTGGTCGGTGCCCGGCTCCCAGGCGGGGGCCTGGGCGGCGACGGCGCGGGTCGCGGTCTCCTGGTCGACCGCCTCCGCGAGGGTCAGCGGGCGGTCCAGCACGGGCACTCCCGCGCTGTGCGACAGCAGGTGGCGCACGAGCGTCCGTTCCTTGCCCGCGGCCTTGAACTCGGGCCAGTACGTGCCGACCGGGGCGTCCAGGTCCAGCTGGCCGCGCTGGTGCAGCAGCAGCGGCACCGCCGCGGCGACGCCCTTGGTCGCCGACCGCACTATCTGGGCGGTGTCGACCGCCCAGGGAGCCGTACCGTCCACGTCCCGCGTGCCCGCCCACAGGTCGACGACCTTGCGGCCGTCCCGGTAGACGGCGACCGCCGCGCCCCGTTCGCCGCGCTGCTCGAAGTTGCGCACGAAAGCGTCCCTGACCGGCTCGAACCCCGCCTCTGCTGTGCCCTGGACGTCCACGCCCCACGCTCCCTCTCGCGATCGGTCCCACCATGGTGCAACGTGTCAGCGCGGCGCCGGATTCCGGGTCGGGTCGAAGCCGAAGGGCAGCTCCAGCCGGTGCTGCCGCATCAGCTCCGCGTCGGACAGCAGATCGCCGGTCGGCCCGTCCGCCACGATGACGCCGCCGCTGAGGACGACCGAGCGGGGGCACAGTTCCAGGGCGTACGGCAGGTCATGAGTGACCATCAGGACGGTGACGTCCAGCGACCTCAGGATGTCGGCCAGTTCACGGCGGGAGGCGGGGTCCAGGTTGGACGACGGCTCGTCCAGGACGAGGATCTCCGGCTCCATCGCCAGGACGGTGGCCACGGCGACCCGGCGCCGCTGGCCGAAGGACAGGTGGTGCGGGGGCCGGTCCGCGTACTCCTCCATGCCGACCCTGGACAGCGCCTCGACGACGACGGCCTCCAGCGCGGGGCCGCGCAGCCCGGCGGCCGCCGGGCCGAACGCGACGTCCTCGCGCACGGTCGGCATGAACAGCTGGTCGTCCGGGTCCTGGAAGACGATGCCGACGCGTCGCCTGATCTGTGCCAGGTTGTCCTTGGCGACCGGCAGCCCGGCGACCTCCACCGTCCCGGCGCCGCCCGTGAGGATGCCGTTGAGGTGCAGGACGAGCGTGGTCTTGCCGGCGCCGTTGGGGCCGAGCAGCGCGACCCGCTCGCCGCGTTCGACGCTCAGGTCGACGCCGAAGAGCGCCTGGTGACCGTCGGGGTAGGCGTAGGCGAGGCCGCGGACGTCGAGCGAGGGGGCGAAGGACATGGTCATAGGGTCCATCCCAGCAGACGGATGAGGAGTGCGGTCAGCGGCAGGAGCGCCGCGCAGGCCCACTGGGCGCGCGAGGCGGTCACCTCGTCGATGACCGGCATGGAGCCCGTGTAACCCCGGCTGATCATGGCCAGGTGGACGCGTTCGCCGCGCTCGTAGGAGCGGATGAACAACGCGCCCGCCGACTTGGCGAGGACGCCCCAGTGGCGTACGCCCCTGGCCTCGAAGCCGCGGGAGCGCCGCGCGATCGACATGCGCCGCATCTCGTCGGTGATCAGGTCCCCGTACCGGATCATGAAGGAGGCGATCTGGACCAGGAGGGGCGGCAGCTTCAGGCGCTGGAGGCCCAGCAGCAGCGCGCGCAGCTCCGTGGTGGAGGCCAGGAGCACCGACGCGGCCACGCCGAGGGTGCCCTTGGCGAGCACGTTCCAGGCGCCCCACAGGCCCGGTACGGAGAGGGGGACGCCGAGGAACGACGTCTGCTCGCCCGGCACCACGAACGGCATGAGGAACGCGAACGCGACGAACGGGATCTCGATCACCAGGCGCCGCAGGACGAACCGCGCGGGGATCCGGGACACCGCCGCGACGGCGCCCAGCAGCGCCGCGTACAGCGCGAACGCCCAGATCGCCTCACGCGGGGTGGAGACCACCACGACGACGAAGGCGAGGACGGCGACGAGTTTGCAGTGCCCGGGGAGCCGGTGGACGGGTGAGTTCCCGGGCCGGTACAGCCGGTGGGCGTGACCCGCGCCCATGTCAGGCGGCGCCCTTCGCCGGCACCTCGGCGGCGGCCCGCCGGCGGCGCACGGCCCAGAAGACGCCCGTACCGACGAGGACGGTGGCCCCCACGCCGATGGTGCCCGCCAGGCCGCCGGAGAGGCGGGCGTCGGTGACGCTGCTGACGCCGTAGTCGGCGAGCGGCGAGCCCGCGGCGGCGTGCTCCTCGGCCTTCTCGTCGAAGCCCTGGTCGGCGGCGACCTTCTCCAGGCCGTCGGGGTCGGCCGAGGCGTAGTACGACACCCCGCCGGCCAGCACGAGCGCGGCCGCCAGGCCGGTGACCCAGACCGCCTTCGTGGAGCGGGCGGCGACGGGCGCGGCGGCCGGGGCCGCGTCGACCAGTTCGCCGCCGACGCGCAGCTTGAGCGGCGTGGCCAGACCGCGGGCGCCGTGGACCAGGTCGGGGCGGACGGCGAGGACGGCGCCGACGGTGGCGGTGGTGATGACGGCCTCGCCGATGCCGATCAGGACGTGGACGCCGACCATGGCGGTGAGCACCTTGGGGACCGGTACGTCGGTGGTGCCGCCGATCGCGTAGAGGAGCGTGAACGCGGCGGCCGCGGCCGGCACGGAGACCAGGGCGGCGACGAAGGAGGCGACGGTCACCGAGCGGCGGGTGCGCGGGAGGATTCCGACGAGGCCGCGGAAGAGGCCGTACGCGACGACGACGGTGACCACGCCCATGACGGTGATGTTCACGCCGAGGGCGGTGAGCCCGCCGTCCGCGAACAGGATGCCCTGCATGAGCAGGACCACGGCGACGCACAGCACGCCGGTGTACGGCCCCACGAGTATCGCGGCGAGGGCGCCGCCGAGCAGATGTCCGCTGGTGCCTGCCGCGACGGGGAAGTTCAGCATCTGCACGGCGAAGATGAACGCCGCGACGAGGCCCGCCAGCGGCGCGGTCCGCTCTCCCCCGGCGCCTCCCCCGGGCGAGGCGCCGCCGAGTTCCCGGCGGGCGCCGCGCAGGCTGACGGCGACGGCGCCCACGGCGACGAGACCGGCGGCGGCCGAGACGGGAGTGTCGATGAAACCGTCGGGAACATGCATGGCGGGACCGCTTTCGGACGGCGGGTTTCGGACCGTTCGATGATGGGTCCACCTGCAAAGAGGTTGCAAGAGCGTACTGGTCACAGAAAGAGCCGGGGCGCACGCCCCCGAATAATGGGACATTAGACACATACAGGGCGAGTGTGAGGAGTCAGCCGATGTGCCCAGCTGACGAAGGTCCTCGCGTGGAGTTCCACGCCAAGGGTCTGATCGTGACCGACGACCCCCTTCCCGTCCCCGTGCCCGTCGCACTCCGCTTCGACCCCGGTGACGACCAGGTGCGCTTCGTCTTCCCCGGCGGCAACGAGTGGGTCTTCCCTCGTGACCTGCTGGAAGCGGGCCTGCGCGCCCCGGCCCGGCGCGGCGACGTGGGGGTGTGGCCGTGCGGCCGGGTCCAGACGGTGGTGGAGCTGCACGTGCCGGACGGGGTGGCGATGATCCAGTTCGAGTCCTCGGCACTGGTCCGCTTCCTGTCACGCACGTACGCCGCCACCGCGTCGTACGTGACGCGATGACGGCGTGACGCCCGCCCCTCGGCCCCCGCCACCGCGGGCCGGGCGGGGGCGGGCGCCCCGGAAGACCGGGGGCGCCCACCGCTCGGCGGTACGCCCCTGGAGGGCGCTGCTCCCGGCGGGGAGCGGTGCCCCGGTCTCCCGGGCCGGCCTCAGACCCGTGCGGGATCGCGGTCCGCGCCGGGACCGCTCCCGGCCAGTTCCTTGCGCAGGCCCTCGCCCTCGACGTCCACGTCGGGCAGGGCCCGGTCCAGCCAGCGCGGCAGCCACCACGCCTTGTGGCCCAGCAGCGCCAGGACGGCGGGCACGATCGCCATGCGCACCACGAAGGCGTCGAAGAAGACGGCGACGGCGAGACCGAAACCGATCATCTTCACCATCTGCTCGCTGGAGCCGATGAACCCCGCGAAGACCGCGATCATGATCACCGCCGCGGCGGTGACCACCCGGGCGCCGTGCCGGAAGCCGGTCACGACCGCCTCCCCGGGCCGCTCCCCGTGGACGTACGCCTCGCGCATACGGGTGACCAGGAAGACCTCGTAGTCCATGGCGAGTCCGAAGACGACGCCCACCATGAAGATCGGCATCATGCTCATGATCGGACCGGTCTGCTCGACGCCGAACAGCGAGCCCAGCCAGCCCCACTGGAAGACCGCCACGACGGCTCCGAGGGCCGCGACCACCGACAGCAGGAAGCCCAGCGCCGCCTTCAGGGGGACCAGGACCGAGCGGAAGACCAGCATCAGCAGGAGGAAGGCGAGCCCGACGACGAGCGCGAGATAGGGCAGCAGCGCGTCGTTCATCTTCTGCGAGAAGTCGATGTTCATCGCGGTGGAACCGGTGACCAGGACGTGGTCCCCGCTGACGTCCCGGATGGAGTGGACGAGCTCCTCGGTCTCGGCGGACGAGGGCCGGTCCTTCGGCACGACGGTGATCACCGCCGCGTCACCGGCCTTGTTGGGCGTGGCGGGGGTGACGGCGGCGACCCCGTCGAGGCCCTTGATGTCCTGGACCGTGCGGTCGGCGGCGCTCCGGTCCCCGTCGACGACGACCATCAGCGGCCCGTTGGAACCGGGCCCGAAGCCGTCCGACAGCAGGTCGTAGGCGCGGCGCTGGGTGGTGGAGGTGGGCCCCGAGCCGTCGTCGGGCAGGCCCATCTCCAGCGAGGAGACCGGCACCGCGATCACGCCGAGGCCGACCACGGCGGTGAGCAGCACGGCGACCGGGCGGCGCAGCACGAACCGCGCCCAGCGGGTCCCCATGTTGGGCCTGTCGCCCGCGGAGGCGGCCTGGCCGTCCTCGCCGGCCCCGCTGTCCGTGCCGGACCGGCGGGCCTTGTCGTCGGTGCCGTCCTCGCCGGCCCCGCTGGTCCCGCCGGACGTGCGGGCCTTGCGGCCGAGCACGCGTTCACCGGCGAAGCCGAGGAGCGCCGGGATGAGCGTGAGGGCGATGAGCACGGCGATCACGACCGTGCCGGCGGCGGCGAAGCCCATCTTCGTCAGCATGGGGATGTTGACGACCGCCAGGCCGACGAGCGCGATGACCACGGTGAGTCCGGCGAACACGACGGCGGAACCGGCGGTGCCGGCGGCCCGCCCGGCCGCCTCCTCGCGGCCGCGGCCCTCGGCGAGCTCGGCGCGGTAGCGGGAGACGATGAACAGCGCGTAGTCGATCCCGACCGCGAGGCCGATCATCATCGCCAGGGTGGAGGTGGTGGAGCCGAGGTCCAGGACACTGGCGAGCGCGGTGATCGTGGAGACACCGATGCCCACACCGATGATCGCGGTCAGCAGCGGCAGCCCGGCGGCGACCAGGGACCCGAAGGTGATGACGAGGACGATGCCGGCGATGACCACGCCGACGATCTCGCCCGCTCCGGTCGACGGCACGGTCTGCAGCGCGTCACCGCCGATCTCGACGGTCAGCCCCGCGTCGCGCGCCTCCGTGCCGGTCTCCTCCAGCGCCTCGCGGGTCGCGTCGCTCAGCTCCATCCCGCTGACCTTGTAGGCCACCTGCACGTAGGCGGTCGAACCGTCCCGGGAGACCGCCTGGGCGGTGTACGGGTCGGTGACGGAGACGACCTGGCCGGAGCCGGACTTCAGCTCGGTGACGGCCTTCTGCACCTCGGCCTTGTAGGCCGGTTCCGTCATCTTCCGGCCGTCGGGCGCCTTGAAGACGACCCGCGCGGTGGCGCCGTCGGCACCCGCGCCGGGGAAGCGCTGTTCGAGCAGGTCGAAGGCGCGCTGGGCCTCCGTCCCCGGTATGGAGAAGGAACTGGACGTGGCGGCGGGCGCCGAGGCGGCGCCCACCCCGGCGAGCGCCAGGAGCGCGACCCACAGCAGGGTCACGACATGGCGGCGCCGGAAGGCGAGCCGGCCGAGTTTGTAGAGGAACGTGGCCACGGGGGCGTCTCCCGGATGGTGAGGGGCGGGACAGGGCATGGGGAGCCGGCCCGACGCGTGAGCGGTACGTGTCAGGTGAAGCGGGTGGTGCGCACCGGGCCGCCCTGGGGACGGGGCGGCCGTCCGGCGTCCCCCGCCGGTGCGGGGGAGCCGTGGGCCGGGCCCGGGGGTACCGGGCGGCGGCCCGGGGTGTCAGACGCCCAGCGCGGGGAGCACCACGGCGTCCATGTACTGGGTGAGGAAGTCCTTGTCGATCGGCCGGTCCTCGATCAGCGGACGGGCCACCAGGGCGCCGAGCAGCATGTGCGGGACGAGCGTCAGCGCGGGGTTGTCCGAGGCGACCTCGCCCCGTCCGACCGCACGCCGCATGATCTCGTCGAGCCCGGTCATCTCGGGTTCGATGAGCAGCTCGCGCAGCGCCTGGAGCAGTTCGGGGTGGTCGTGGACGGCATGGGCCAGACCCCGCATCAGCGCGGAGTCCCGCTCCATGCGGCAGTCGTCGGAACGCCTGAGCATCTCGTGGAAGTCACCGCGCAGCGAGCCGGTGTCGATCTCGGCGAGGCTGACCGGCTTGTCGTGCCGCAGGGCACGGGCGACCAGCTCCGGCTTGCTCCCCCACTGGCGGTAGAGGGTGGCCTTGCTGGAGTGGGTGCGGGCGGCGACGGCGTCCATGGTGAGGGCGTCGTAGCCGACCTCGCAGAGCAGGTCGACCACGGCCTGGTACAGCTCGGACTCGCGTTCCGGGGTGAGCCTGCTGCGGGCCATGCCCGACCTCCCATCGAGACGAAACGGTTTCGTACACCTTGAGCATACGACAGGGCTTCAGCGAAACGAAACCGTTTCGTACGTGTGCCGGGTCACCCGGCGGCGAGGGGGAACGAGGAGGGCCGGGGGGCGGGGGTTGGGAAGCGGTGACGGGACGGGGCGGGTTCGGAACAGGAACAGGCAGTCGAGTTGCCGGGCCCCCCTCACACGGAAAGCATTGCTGTGTGAGCAGCGACGGCGCGTACCTCCGGTATCCCCATCTCCATCAGGACCTGCTGTGCTTCGCGGCCGAGGACGACCTGTGGGTCGCTCCCCTCGTTCCCGACGGCGATCCACCCGGCCGTGCCTGGCGGCTCACCGTCGACCGCACCCGGGTCGGGCACCCGCGCTTCTCGCCGGACGGGCGGTACATCGCGTACACGAGCTGGCGCAGTCTCGACCCGGAGATCCACCTCGCCCCGGTGGAGGGCGGCCCCTCCACCCGGCTGAGCCACTGGGGTTCGCTCGACACCCGGGTCTGCGGCTGGGCGCCGGACGGTCACATCCTCGCGGTGTCCTCGCACGGCCAGCCGTTCTCCCACTTCGCCTGGGCCTACAGCGTGCCGACCGACGGTTCGCCCGGCGGCCGGCTGCCCTGGGGGCCGGTCTCGGACATCGCCGTCGCCGACATCGACGGGGAGCGGCGCACCCTGCTCCTGACGGGGAAGCCGCCGCACGAGCCGGCCGCCTGGAAGCGCTACCGGGGCGGCGCGACCGGCCGCCTGTGGCTGCACGGGGAGCGGCTGCTGCCGGACCTCGGGGGCCACCTGGACTGCGCGATGTTCGTGGACGGACGGATCGCGTTCCTCTCCGACCACGAGGGCGTCGGCAACCTGTACTCCTGCCTCCCGGACGGCTCCGACCTGCGGCGCCACACGGACCACGCCGACTTCTACGCCCGGCACGCCTCCTCCGACGGGCGGCGGGTGGTCTACCAGTGCGCCGGCGACCTGTGGGTCGTGGACCCGCTGTCCCCGGACTCGGCCCCCCGCAAGCTGGCGGTACGGCTCGGCGGGCCCCGGACGGGGCGGCGCGTCTACCAGGTGCCCGCCGCCAGTCACCTGGACGCGGTGTCGGTGGACGAGACGGGCCGGGCCAGCGCCGTCTCCGTGCGCGGCAGCCTGTACTGGCTCACCCACCGCGACGGTCCGGCCCGGACGATCGCGGACACCCCGGGCGTACGGGTGCGGCTTCCGGAGATGCTGGGCAGCGGCGGCCGGATCGCCTATGTCACGGACGCCGAGGGCGAGGAGGCGGTCGAGGTCGCCTCCCTGCCCCGGGCGAGCGGCGAGCGGGAGCCGAGGCGGCTGGCGGCGGGCGAGCTCGGGCACGTACTGGAGCTGGTCGCCGACCCGGACGGCGAGCGGCTCGCGATCGCCTCGCACGACGGGCGGCTGCTGCTGGTGGACGTGTCCGAGGAGGAGGCCGGCACGCCGGACGACGAGGAGCCGGGCGGCAGCGCCGGCTCCCCGGGCGCGGACGCCGGGGGAAGCGCGGGCCCGAGCGGGGCGACGGAGCTGGTCCGCTCGGCCAACGGCCCGGTCCGCGACCTCGCCTTCTCCCCCGACGGCGGCTGGCTGACCTGGTCCCAGCCCGGCGTCGGCCGGTCGCTGCGGCAGATCAGGATGGCCCGCATCAGCGACCGGACGATCGTGGACGTCACCGACGGCCGCTTCGAGGACGAGAACCCGGTCTTCACCCGGGACGGGCGCTATCTCGCCTTCCTCTCCTGGCGGGGCTTCGACCCGGTGTACGACGTGCACACCGGCGACCTGTCCTTCCCGCTCGGGTGCCGGCCCTACCTGGTGCCGCTGTCCTCCACCACGCCCTCCCCCTTCGCGCTGTCCCCGGAGGGACGGCCGGCGGCGGGCGGCCTCGACCCGGCGGACGACGAGACGGGCGACGGGACGGCGGTCGTCGAGGTGGAGGGGCTGGCGAACCGGGTGACGCCGTTCCCGGTCGCCGCCTCCAAGTACTCGGCGCTGCACCCGGTCAGCGGCGGCGGACTGGTGTGGCTGCGGTGGCCCATCTCCGGCGCGCTGGGCGAGACGTTCGCGAACCCGGCCGACACCTCGGGACGCCCGACGCTGGAGCACTTCAACCTCGTCAAGGCCCGCAGGACCGAACTCGTCGGCCATCTCGACTGGTTCGCCGTCAGCGGTGACGGCACGCGCCTGGTGGTGGTCGACGAGGGCGAGCTGCGCGCGGTCCCGGCCACCGAGCCCGGCGACAACGACAGCACGGTCTACCTGGACCCCCGGCGGATCCTGCACGAGGTGCACCCCGGCGAGGAGTGGCGCCAGGCGTACGACGAGGCCGGGCGGATCATCCGGGCGTACTTCTGGGACCCGGACATGAGCGGGATCGACTGGCAGGCGGTCCTCGACCAGTACCGGCCGCTCGTCGAACGGGTCGCCACCCCCGACGAGTTCGCCGACCTGCTGCGCGAGGTCCTCGGCGAACTGGGCACCTCGCACGCGTACGTCACCCCCGCCCGCCGCAACGAGGGCCCGCCGCACTACCAGCGGGCGATGGGGCTGCTGGGCGCCAACCTCGTGTGCCGGGAGGGGCAGTGGCTGGTGCTGCGGATCCTGCCCGGCGAGTCGTCCGACTCCAAGGCGCGCTCGCCGCTGGCCGGTACGGGGGTGCGCGAGGGCGCGGTCCTCACCCATGTCGACGGGCGGCCCGTGGACCCGGTGACCGGACCGTTCCCGCTGCTGTCCGCGGCGGGCGGTACGACGGTCGAGCTCACCTTCCGGCCCGCGGAGGGCGAGGGCCGCCCCCGCCGGGTCGCCGTGGTGCCCCTGGTCGACGAGCGGCCGCTGCGCTACCAGGACTGGGTCGCCAAGCGGCGGCAGGTCGTCAGGGAGCTGAGCGGCGGCCGGTGCGGCTATCTGCACATCCCGGACATGGGCGGTTCGGGCTGGGCGCAGTTCAACCGGGACCTGCGCCTGGAGGTCTCCCGGCCCGCGCTGATCGTGGACGTGCGCGGCAACGCTGGCGGGAACATCAGCGAGCTGGTCATCGAGAAGCTCAGCCGCAGGATCCTGGGCTGGGACCTGACCCGGGACGCGGAACCCGTCTCGTACGCCTCGAACGCGCCCCGTGGTCCGGTCGTCGCCCTCGCCGACGAGGCGACCTCCTCGGACGGCGACATGATCACGGCGGCGTTCCGGCTGCTGGGCCTCGGGCCGGTGGTCGGCCAGCGGACCTGGGGCGGCGTGGTCGGCATGACGGGCCGGCACCGGCTGGGCGACGGCACGGTGATCACGGTGCCGATGAACGCGGCGTGGTTCGACCAGTACGGCTGGTCGATCGAGAACCACGGCGTGGAACCCGACATCGAGATCCTGCGCACGCCGCTGGACTGGGCGGAGGGCCGCCACCGTCAGCTCTCGGACGCCGTCGAGGTGGCCCTGGACCTGCTGGCGACCCGGCCCGCCGCGCAGCCCCCGGACTACTCCCAGGTCCCCGACCGCCGCCGCCCCCCGCTGCCGCCGCGCTCCGGCCGCTGACCGGCCGGGCCGCCCTGGGCGAGGACCCCCGCGAGGACCGGCCGAGGACCGGGCGAGGCCCGCGCGAGGAACCGGCCGAGGACCGGCCGAGGACCCGCGCGAGGACGCCCGGGTCCGGGAAGGCCCCGGGCCCGGGCGTCTCGCGGTCGGCACGGCGGAGGTCCGGAGGTGGTCCGGAGGTGGTCCGGAGGTGGTCCGGAGGTGGTCCGGGCGGCGCCGGGACCGGGACGCGGGCCCACGAACCCGCGGCCGGGCGTGCCCCGGCGGGACCGCACGCGCGCGAGGCGCACCCGGCGTCCCGGGTGCGCCTCTGGGGACTGGCGCTGTGCCGTGCTGTCAGTCGCCGTCAGGTCGTGTCCGGAGAGTCCCGGCCCCGCCCTCCGGCGGACGCCGTCGCTTTCCGGACGCCCTAGTTGCGGCGCTGCCGCTCCTGGACGGGCTGCGTCGCGTCGTCGAGGTGGTGCTCGGCCCGCTCCGGGCGCTCCGGACGCTCAGTGCGCTGACGGCCCTTCGACGCGCGCTGCTGCGCCTCGTCCTTGGCGCCCTGCGCGCGCTGCCGCGCCTGGTCCTTGAGTTCCTGCGCCTTGTCCTTGAACTGGTCCTGAATACCCATCGAGTTCACTCCTACTGGGGGTGAGGGGGAGGCCCGGGGCCGTTACCGGCCCCTGGTGCCTCGACCAGCCTGGCACGCCCGGACATACAGCGCATTTCGATCAAGTTGTAGCCGTGTGGACACGCTCCGTGCGCGCCTGCTCGTCCGCCGCGCCGCCCGCTCCCACCAGCCCCTTCGGCACCTCCGCGAGCCTCGGTTCGAACCGCCGCATCTCGCGCTGCCCGACCGTCGCGATGATCCCCGGCAGATGGCCGCGCACCGACTGCATGCCCCTCAGCCACCACTGCGCGTACACGTGTGCCGAGCGCCGCTCGATCCCGGCGACGATCCGGTCGATGGCCGGACCCAGCGGGTACGTACGGTTCGTCGGCCACGGCAGCCGCTGCCGCAACTCCCGCATCACGTCGTCCTGGTCGGCGCCCCGCACCATGTCCGTGTCGGTCCACGACAGGTACCCGACCCCGACGCGCACCCCCCGGTGGGCGACCTCCGCCCGCAGACTGTGCGCGAACGCCTCCACCCCGGACTTCGAGGCGCAGTACGCCGACATCATCGGCGCCGGCGTGAGCGCGGCGAGCGAGGCGATCTGGAGGAAGTACCCCCGGCTCTCCATCAGGGCCGGGAGGAACGCCCGTCCGGTCACGGCACCGCCGATGAGGTTGACCTCGATGACCCGGCGCCAGGCCACCGGGTCGGAGTCCACGAAGGGCCCGCCGGCGGCGACACCGGCGTTGGCGACGACGATGTCGACCTTGCCGAAGCGCGCCTTCACCTCGCCGGCCACCCGGGCCATCGCCTCGTGGTCGGTGACGTCCGCGTGCCACCAGTCGCTCTCGGTGTGGAGACGGGCGGCGACCTGCTTCAGCTCGTCCGGCTCCAGTCCCACCAGCGCCACCTTCGCGCCGCGCGCGGAGAGCTTGCGCGCCAGCAGCTCGCCCACGCCTCGCGCGCCGCCCGTGACGACGGCGACCTGCCCCTCCAGGCTGACCCTGCTCATGCCGCTTCCTCCTTCTCGCGCGCCGGCCCGCCCGCGGCCCTCGCTGTGGTCGCCCCGGGGTCCGTCCCCGCGGTGAGATACGTCGTGACGAGGTCACGGATCCGGTTCGTGACGGCCTCCGGCGCCTCCACCGGGGTCATGTGGCCGACGCCCGTGAGCTCCTGGAACCCCACGCACTCGGGCAGCGCCGCCGCCAGGGCGCGGGCCTGCACGGGCGGGGTGAGCCGGTCGGCCGTGCCGACGACGACCGATGCGGGCACGCGCAACTCGCGCACCGCCGCTTCGAGATCGAGCCCGGCGAGGACGTGCGCCCAGGCCACCCGGACCGCGCGCGGGCAGGCGTGCACGATACGGGCGCACTCCGCGACCCGGTCGGGCGCCGCACCGGGGCCCATCGTGCCGTACTTGAGGAACGCCTTCGACAGGGGCGTGACCGGCCCCAGCGGAGCCCGCGCCCCGAGGATCATCCGCGTCAGCCGGGTCCGCAGCCGTCCCGGGCGCATCGGCACGACGAGCGCCTCGGCCACCAGCCGGGACGGGCCGGTGCTGCACAGCAGCACGGCGGCCGCGCGCTCGCGCAGTCCGGGCCGCGCGGCGGCCGCCATGAGCGTCATCCCGCCCATGGAGTGCCCGGCCAGCACGGCCTTCTCACCCGGCTCCAGCGTGGCGGCCAGCACGGCCTCCAGGTCGTCCGCGAGCGCGTCCGTGGTGTAGCCGGCCGGTCCCACCGCCGGGGTACGGCCGTGGCCGCGCTGGTCGTAGACGATCACCCGGTGATCCGTGGACAGGTCCCTGACCTGCGCCGCCCAGAACTCCGTCGAACACGTCCAGCCGTGCGCCAGCACCACGGCGGGCGCGCCGTCCGGTCCGTGCACCTCGACATGGATCGCGGACCCGTCCGCCGAGACCGCCCTCATGCCACGGCCTCCTTCTCGCGCACGCGCACCACTTCGTACTCGGACAGGTCGATCCGGCGGGTCGCCCGCCGGAACTCGCTCGTCGTGCCCGGCCAGAGCGTGGTGTTGCGGCCGTTGGCGTCCAGGTACCAGCTGTCGCAGCCGCCCGCCTTCCACACGGTCCGCTCCATCCGGGCCTGCACCCGGCGGTTCCACGCCGCCACCGCCGACGGCCGTACGGCGAGCGCCGCCCGGCCACCGAGCACGTCCAGCTGCCGCATGTAGTCCGCCAGGTAGTTCAGCTGGGCCTCGATCATCAGGATCATCGAGGAGTTGCCGAGGCCGGTGTTGGGGCCGATGATCGTCATCCAGTTGGGGAAGCCGGCCGCGGTCGCCCCGCGCAGCGACTCCATGCCGTCCTTCCAGCTCTCGGCGAGCGTGATCCCGTCGGCGCCCACCACCCGGTCGGCGATCGGCATGTCGGTGACGTGGAACCCCGTGCCGAAGACGATCGCGTCGACCTCGGTCTCGGTCCCGTCGGCGGCGACGACGGTCCTTCCGCGGATCTCGGACAGCCCGGAGGCGACGACGTCCACATTGGGCTTGGCGAGGGCCGGGTAGTACTCGCTGGAGAGCAGGATGCGCTTGCAGCCGATGCGGTAGGACGGGGTGAGCTTGGCCCGCAGAGCCGGATCCTTGATGGCCTTGGCCATGTTGGCCTTGGCGAGCGACTCGACGAGCCCGAGCTCGCCGGGCCGCTTGGTGAAGGCGCTGACCTGCAACTCCCGGATGCCCCAGAGCAGTCCGCGGCGGGCGGTGCCGGTGAACGGCAACTGGCGGTGCAGCCAGCGCTCGACGCCCGTGATGGCGCGGTCCATCCGCGGCATCACCCACGGCGGGGTGCGCTGGAACAGCGTCAGCTTCCCCACCTGCGGCTGGATCGCCGGGACGATCTGGATGGCCGAGGCCCCGGTACCGATCATCGCCACGCGCTTGCCGGCCAGGTCGTAGTCATGGTCCCAGCGGGCGGAGTGGAAGACCTTGCCGCCCGCCTCCTCGAAGGCGGCGAGGCCCGGCACGTCCGGGATCTTGGGATCGGAGAGCGGGCCGGTCGCGGAGACGACGACATCGGCGGTGAGCCGGCCCTGCGAGGTCTCGATCTCCCAGCGCAGCTCATCGGTGTCCCAGTGCATCATGAGCACTTCATGGTTGAGACGGATGTGCGGGCGCAGCCGGAAGGTGTCGGTGACGTGTTCCAGGTACGCGCGGATGTGGCGCTGGCCGGAGAAGGTGCGCGGCCAGTCGGGATTGGGCGCGAAGGAGAACGAGTAGAGGTGGGACGGCACGTCGCAGGCGCAGCCCGGGTAACTGTTGTCGCGCCAGGTCCCGCCCACCGAGTCGGCCCGCTCCAGGACGACGAAGTCGGTGATCCCCTCGCGGCGCAGCCGGACGGCCGCCCCGAGGCCGCCGAATCCGGATCCGATCACCGCCACTCGTACATGCTCGTGCTGGCTCATGCCGCCTCCGCATCCAAGACTCTGCCAGCAATCACTGGCACAGTTGGGAGAGTAGAGCAGCTCCCTACCGAGCGGTAGGGGTCGGACCAAGGAAAGTTACCGGCGGTACGACATAGGGTTGCGGGCGTGACGAACGCGCGTGAGTACCGCATGGAGGAGCTGGCCGAGGCGGCCGGTATCACCGCTCGCACCCTGCGCTTCTACCGCGAGCGCGGCCTGATCGCACCACCCCGCCGCGAGGGCCGGATCGCCTGGTACGGCGAACACCACCTGGCCCGGCTGCGCACGATCGCCGCCCTGCTGGAGCGCGGTCACACCCTCAACGGCATCGCCGATCTCGCCTCCGCCTTCGAGAGCGGCCGCGACGTGGGCGAGGTGCTGGGCCTGGGCGAGCCGACCGAGGAGGAGCCGGTCCGGCTCACCCCCGAGCAGCTGGCCGACCACTTCGGTGACCAGGTCACCCCGGAGAACTTCGCCGCCGCCCTGGAACTGGGCTACCTGGCCACCGACGGCGCGGAGATAGTCCACGTCAGCCGCCGTCTGCTGGACGTCTCCGCCGCCCTGGTCCGGGAGGGCGTCCCGCTGGCGGCCGTCCTCGCCGCCGCCGCGCGGGTACGGGTGCACGCGGACGCCCTGGCGACGCTCTTCACCGACCTGCTGGCCGACCACGCGACCGGCGACGACGACATCGCCCGTCTGCGCCCGCTGGCCAAGAGCGTCGTGGAGGCGGAGCTGTCGATGGCCCTGGACCGGCGGCTGCGGGCCCTGCTCAAGAGCTGAGGACCGCCGCCCGGCCGCGCACCCTCCCCCGTCCGCCGCTCACCTGCCCGGCAGCCACCAACGCGCCTTGTAGAGACCCCCGTCCACGAGCCGGTAGGACCCGCCCGGCCGGTGCACGGTCACCCTGCGGGTCCACCACGTCTCACCCAGCCCGCTCTCCGGCACGGTCGAGGCGACCTGCCCGGTCCGCGGGTCGTCACCGACCGCCTTGACCGCGGGCCGGCTGATGACCGCCGCGCCGGCGAAGTCCTGGACGAAGGTGCCGGAGCTCTTCACGTACTGGTACACGGCGCTGCCACTGCTGACCCACAGCCGGTCGGGGTCCGCCGCCACCTGCCCCAGGTCGTGCCCGTGAGGGGTGGGCAGGGGCACCTCGAAGTCCTTGGTGAGGGCCGGCGCCGCCGCCGTGCCGCCCGCCTTCAGCGCCACCAGCCGGTCGCCGCCCAGGGCCCACAGCACCCCGCGCCCGGCATCCCACTGGAGCCCGTGGGCGTCCTCGAGCGCGTACGTCGCGAAGGGCACGTCCACCGTGCCCCGCGAGGCCGCGTAGAGCCGTACGACATCACCGGTGCTGGCCGCCACGGCCACGTTGCCGTCGGGGAGCAGTTCGATGCTGTGCGGATTGTGGCGGGTGGTGCCGCGCGAGAGCGTGTCGCCCCAGTACCGCTCGCCCGACGGGTGGGCGACGACCGCGGCGAACCCGTACGAGGCGGTGGTCAGCACATACGTCCTGCCCCGGTGGACCCTGCGCTTGGCCTCGTTCGGGTGGACCCAGCTGATCCCGGGCTCCAGGTCCGCGTACCGGGCGTCGCCGACCGGCGAGAAGGCCCACCGCACGGCGGACGGGTCGGCCGCGTCCCACTCGCGCCGCGCCCCGTCGAGCAGCAGGAGCCGCTTGGACGCCTGATCGGTGACCAGGACGTCCGGCGTCCCGGCGGGGACCGGGTCGGCGGCGCGCCCGCCGGCGGAGAGGACCGCGCCCGCGGCACCCGCGCCGGCGGGCGGCACGGACGGCTCGGAGACGGGCCCCCCGAGCGCGAGCGAGGCGAGCAGGGCGGACGTCAGCGTCCGTACGACGGCGATGCGCACGGCACCCGACTGTGCCAGAACGGGCCCCGTCCGCAACCACCCTCGGGGACCGGTGGGCGATTTCCCGTCGGTTACCGGTCTCCGTAGACCGCCGTCACCGGCGCGTGGTCGCTCCAGCGCTCACCATGGGTCGCCGCCCGCTCGACCCACGCCTTCACGGCGCGTGCGGCGAGGCCCTCCGTCGCCACCTGGTAGTCGATGCGCCAGCCTGCGTCGTTGTCGAAGGCGCGCCCCCGGTAGGACCACCACGAGTACGGTCCGGCCTGGTCGGGGTGGAGCGCCCGCACCACGTCGACGTACGCCGCCTCGTCGAAGACCCGGGTGAGCCACTCCCGCTCCTCGGGGAGGAAGCCGGAGCTCTTCCGGTTGGCCTTCCAGTTCTTCAGGTCGGCCTCCTGGTGGGCGATGTTCCAGTCACCGCAGACCAGCACCTCGCGGCCGCCGGCGGCGGCCCGCTCCTTGAGCGCCTTCAGATACGGCAGGAACTCGCCCATGAAGCGCAGCTTCTCGTCCTGCCGCTCCGTGCCGACCTCCCCGGACGGCAGGTAGAGGCTGGCGACCGTGACGCCCGGCAGGTCGGCCTCCACATAGCGTCCGCTGCCGTCGAACTCGGCCGAGCCGAAGCCGACACGTACCGCGTCCGGCTCGCGCCGCGTATAAAGGGAGACACCCGCGCGGCCCTTCGCGGCGGCCGGGGCGTGGACGGCGTGCCAGCCTTCGGGGGTCCGTACGGCCTCCGGGAGCTGGGATTCCTCGGCCCGCACCTCCTGGAGGCAGACGACGTCGGCGGCGGTCAGCGCCAGCCACTCGACGAAGCCCTTCTTGGCGGCGGCGCGCAGGCCGTTGACATTGGCGGTCGTCACGGTGAGCATCCCGGCACAATACAGACACCGGGCGCTCGCATACATGTACGATCCATCGCATGGATATGCGCCCTACGCCTTTCGATCACCCCGACGCCGTCAAACTCAACGACCAGGTCCAGCTCGAATACGCCGAGCGCTACGAGGACGAGGGGGATCTCACACCGCTCGACCCCACGATGTTCCGGCCGCCGCGCGGCCTCTACCTCCTCGCCTACGACCCGCAGGGCCGCCCCGTGGCCACCGGCGGCTGGCGCAGCCAGGACGAGAACGAGGAGGGCTACGCGGACGGTGACGCCGAGCTCAAGCGCATGTACGTGGTGCCCGAGGCGCGCGGCCTGGGCCTCGCCCGGCGCATCCTGGCGGCGCTGGAGCAGGACGCGCGCGACGCCGGCCGGACCCGGATGGTGCTGGAGACGGGCACGAAGCAGCCGGAGGCCATCGCCCTCTACACCTCCAGCGGTTACGAGCCGTGCGCCAAGTTCGGCTACTACCGGGAGTACGAGAGCAGCCGCTGCTTCGCCAAGTCACTGACCAGGACCCCGGCGGGTCGGATGGCCGGAAGCACCACGGAGCAGACCCCGAACATGTGACGCGCTCCTGACAGAGTCGCCCGCGCCATGGCACCCTGCCTCACGCACGCCGATCCGCACCGCTCTTCGTTCCCCCACCCTGCCCGGGCCGCACGGTCGCGCCCGGGCACGGCAGAAGGAGACATGCGTGAGAAGCCATCGCACCGCCCTGGGCACCCTGCTGACCGCCGGGATCCTGCTCGCCGGGACCTTCTCCGCCACGGCGGCCGGCGCCGCCGCCCCGGACCCGGGCCCCGGGCCGGTCCCCTCCCGCGTCGCCCCCCTCGCCGAGCAGCACAGGGCCCGCGCCTTCTGGACCGCCGAGCGGATGCGCGGCGCGACCCCGCTGGAGCTGCTGCTCGCCCCCGTGGCGCGGACGTCCCTCACGGCCCCGCGGGCGGACGGTCCGACGACCACCGTCGCACCCACCTCCGCACCCGCCGCCGCGGCCTCCGCCGTCGGTCCTGCCGCGTTCCCGCAGGCGGGCGGCGCCTGGACCGGCGGCGGCGCCGTCGTGAAGACGTCGGGCCGGGTGTTCTTCACCTTCCAGGGCCGGACCGCCTCCTGTTCCGGCAACGCGGTGACCAGCCAGAACGCCAGCACGGTCATCACGGCCGGGCACTGCGTCAAGTACCAGGGCAGCTGGCACACCGACTGGGTCTTCGTCCCCGCGTACGACAACGGGCAGGCCCCCTACGGCCGGTGGACCGCGTCCACGACGCTGACCACCCCGCAGTGGGAGGCGAGCGAGGACATCAACCACGACATCGGCGCCGCCGTCCTCGCCCCGCTGAACGGGCAGAAGCTCACCTCCGTCACCGGCGCGCAGGGCATCCGGTTCAACGGCGGCTACAACAAGCCGATGTACGCCTTCGGCTTCCCGGCCGCGTCCCCTTACGACGGCTCCAGGCTGATCCACTGCAGTGGGAACTCGTCGAAGGACTTCCTGTTGTCGCAGGACCACGGCCTGGGCTGCAACATGACGGGCGGCTCCAGCGGCGGCCCCTGGTTCAGCGGCTTCGACGAGAGGACCGGCACCGGTCTCCAGGCGTCGGTCAACAGTTTCGGCTACACGTTCCTGCCGAACCGGATGTTCGGGCCCTACTTCGGGGACGGGGCGAAGGCCCTGTACGACAGGGCCCAGGCGTCCTGACGCCCGGACCACCCTGGCCGCCTGATCCGCCGGCCCTCCGGGCCTCCGCGCGCCCGGCGGGTCCGGCGGGTCCGGCGGGTCCGGCGGCCGGGCGGGTCAGACGAAGAGCTGGTCCAGGAAGGCGAACAGCTTCCCCGTGGTCCGGTCGATCTGCTCCTCCGGCGTCAGACTCTCCTCGATGCGCCCGCCGCCCGGTGCCGGGTGCTTCTTCCCGCGTACGTAGAGGGAGCAGGCCAGGTCGGTGCACATGTACAGGCCGACCGAGTTGCCCTCCCGTCCGGCCGGTCCCGCCTTGCGGGCCGTCATCAGGGAGACCCCGTCGCCGGGGTGGCTGGTCAGGCACACCGAGCAGAGGCTGCGGTGGAGCACGCCGCGCCGGCGCGTGGCGAAGCGCAGGGCGACGCCCGTCAGCTTCCCGTCCCGTTCGACGACGAGGTAGCTGCGGTCGGGTGCGGACAGATCGCGCCATCCCAGGAAGTCCAGATCGTCCCACGGCTGCTCGGCCAGGTCCCGTGGCACCGGCAGACGCTTGGCCTCACCCTTCGAGCAGTTGACGAACGACGCGCGGATGTTCTCTTCACTGACTTCCCTCATGCCCGGACGGTAACGCCGTCCGCCGTCAGGGGGCATGTCGTTTTTCGCCGGCCTCCCCCTCTCCCGGTACGGCGCGGGGCACGACGGGCCGGGGCGCGGACGCGCCGGACGGCGGAACGGAGGCATCGGGCCGTGCCGGGCCCCGGGGCGGGGCCACCGCGCCCAGGACGTCGGAGCCGCCAGGGCCCGGACCGGGGCCGGTGCCGCCGGCGCGCCGGACTCCTGGACGGTTCTCGCCGGTCCCCGGCCCGGCCGGGGATGGGCGGGCGCCGGGCCGTTCCCGGCCGGCCGTCCTTCCGGGCGGCTCCACGGCCCCCGGTCCGGCGTCGCCGACCTCCTCGGCCGCCCGCCGGGGCCGGGGGGCGGCGGCGGGCGAGTCGGTCAGCCACCGCTGCGCGGCCGACCGGTCCCGGACCCTGACGACCACGCTCGTGGCCGGCTCCATGGTGGCGGGGGCGAGGGCCAGGGCGTCGTTCCAGCGCGGGATCACCTGCCCCTGGACGGTCAGGTCGTACCGTACGGAGTCGGCGGCCGGGGCCGTCCGGCCCGCGCAGGAGCGCAGGACGACGACGCCGGCGGGTTCCTGGGAGCCGGGGCAGAAGTCGGGCGCGGCGGCGTTGCGCAGCAGCCCGTCCTCCGCGTACGTCCACTGCTGGGTTGGGGACCCCGAACAGTTCGCCAGCGTGAGCTCCGCCCCGAGGGCGGGCCGTCCGTCGCGGACGTCGAGACACAGTCCCGTCCCCTCGTTGCGCAGCCGGGTGAGCAGACCGCCGGAGGGGTGCGCGGCGGACGTGGGTGGCGGCGTGGCGGCGGGCGGGGGGTTCCCCGGCGTGGGCCCGGCGGGGGTGACGACGGAGGCGGAGGGCCGGGAGCCGGGCGCGGGCCGGGCGCTCGGTGCGCCGTCGCCCGAAACCGCGGGGCCGGCGGTGTCGTGGCCGCTGGGCCGCAGACCGGCGACGGCCGCCGCGACCAGCACGCCGGTCATGACGATGCCGAGGCCCACCAGCAGCGCGCCCCCGCCGGCCGCCTCGGTTCCCCGGCCCCGGGCGCCGGGCCGGCCCGGCAGGGAGAGCCCGGCGGGCAGCGGGATGCGGCGCGGCACCCCACGGCGGCCGGACGCGCGGGCGGTGGTCCGGGTGTGGCGGCCGGCCCCGCGCCCGTCGGCCGAACCGCTCCGTGTCCGGGCGCTGTTGCGGCCCGGCCGGGTGTCGAGATAGCGGCGGGCGTCACCCTCGCCGAGTACCGCCTCGGCGAGCAGCAGGGGCAGCCGCCCACCGGTCTGCCGCAATTGATCGGCGGCGTACCGGCAGTAACGGCAGCGTGCGAGATGCCGCTCGATGTCGGGGATCAGGTCGGTGCCCCGCCGCAGGGATATGTCGAGCAGGCGGCTGAAATGCCGGCATTCCTGGTCGGGCGCGAGTTCCCGGTGCGCGCTCGCGCAGCCGGACCGGAAGATGTCACGGGCGTGGGCGAGTTCGCCGGACGCGCGCCGGGGATCGGTGGCCAGCAATGCGGCGGGGATCGAAATGCCCTCCGCCTCGACCTCCGTGTGCCACAGCAGCACCTGCGCGGGGCCGGTCATCGCCTGGAATGCGCGGGCGACGAGCAGACGGTTCTCGGCGGGCCGCCGCGGGGGCCGGGGACCGTCCAGGAGCGCGGTGACGCGCGGGTCGCTCGCCCACTCCTCGGCCACCTGCCGGGCGGTCGCCAGGAGGTACGGCCGCAGGGCGGCCACCGCGCCTGTTCCGCGCAGCCCCTCCAGCGCCCGGTCGAAGGCCGCCGAGGTGAGCATCGCCGTGGCCCTGTCGGAGTGCGTGAACAGCGCCAGGTAGTCGGAGACCGGCTGCCAGTGCCGGGCCATCAGCGCGGCGGCGGGATAGGGCTCCTCCTCGCCGGTGACGAGCAGGCCGGTGAGGTACTCGTCGGATCCGCCCGGAGCGGGGCCGTACGGGGGCGGAGGTGGCACCGGACGAGGGTGGCGGGAATTCTGCATGGACGTTCTGCTCCGGTCATCGGACTCGGATTCTTACCCGGGTGAAAAGGCGTGCGCCCGAAGAGGCCGACCGCCCACCCGATTGGTTCGTACCTTTGGGCGGCGCCGCTTTCCGAAGTAACCGCCCCCCATGAATTCGAACTGTTGCGCAAAAGCGGCGTGTTCGGACGTGAGGGAGCTCACCTTTGCACAACTCCCGTCCATGGAACAAGAGTTCCGGCCCTTGGCCATTCGGTCACGGCCCGACAGGGGAAATGGGACCTCTCCGGGACCACTCCACCCCGGAAATACCGGACTCCGTCCGACCCCTCGAACCGCAGGGGACTCTCCCGCGACCCCCACCGGAAAGCCCTCGGGCAGCACCGGATCGCGGGCGGACCCCATGACCGCCGGCCCTCTCGATGGACACGGAGGCGAAGGCGGGACGGAGGCGAAGGCAGGACCGGACGCGGAGGCGGGACCGGAGGCAACGGTGAAGACGGAGGGAGGAGGTGCGGGAAGGGAGGCGGAGGGCGCCCCCGGCCATGGACCGGGGCCCGGTGATGGAGCGGGGCCCGATGGTGGACCGGGGCCCGGTGGTGGAGCGGCCCCGGCCCCGCGCTCGGCCGGCGCGGCGGGACGGTCACGGCAGGAAAGAGGCCGGAAACGCGAGATCCCGTCCGATCTGATCAGATCGGACGGGATCTCGTCATGTGCGTGGACCTGAGGGGATTTGAACCCCTGACCCCCTCGATGCGAACGAGGTGCGCTACCAGTCTGCGCCACAGGCCCTTGCGACGTGTGAAACATTAGCATCCCGATCGGGGTGCTTGGAAATCCGTTCCCCAGGGCTCACTCGTTGGCAGCCCGGGGGCGGTCCTCGTCGGCGTACTGGTCGAAGAGCGGCGTCCGGCCGTGGTCGCGGGAGCGGCGGGGCGCGGTCGGGCTCGGGTTGGGGTTCTGGCGGGTGGGCGGGGGCGGCGTCGGCTCCGCGGCGGAGGAGCGGGCCGCGCTCCAGGTCTCCGGGTCCGTCACGTCCACGCCGCCGGTGGCCCGGGGGGCGACCGGCGCGGTGACGTATGTGGGCAGCGGGACCGGGACCGGGTCCCAGCTGTCGCCCTGGGACGGCCCGCGCTCGCGCTGCTGGTCCACCCACTCCGCGTGGTCGGTCTGCTCGACGAGCGCGCGGCGCCCCGCCTCCTGCGGCGAGAGCACCGGGGCGGGCTCGGGCTGCGGCTCCGGGTGGCGCGCCTCCGGCTCGTCCTCCGGCTCCGGCGCCGGCTGCCGGCGCGGGCGGCTCTCGCGCAGCCGCTGGGCCGCCGCCTCCGCGCGCCGCCGGTCCATGACGTACACGAAACGGCGCCGCTCCTGGCCTCGCAGATGCACGATGTACGCGCTGAGCAGGACGGCCGGGACGCCGGGGGCCCACAGGAAGGCCAGGCCGCCGACGGCCGCCACGATCGCGCCGAGGGTGAAGGCGATGAAGAGGAGCACCGTGGTGCGCCGGCGCCGGGCCAGCACCCGGGACCGGCGGGCCCGCTCGGCCGCCGCGCCGGACGGACGCGGGCGGGGCCGGGGCCGACGGGCCGGGGCGGGCCCGGCGGCCGGGACCGGCACGTCGAGTCTCGCCTCGGTCAGTGCCGGGGGCGCGGCGAAGGCCCGGACGTCGACCGAGCTGAGGTGCTCGGTCTCCGCGCCCGGGTCCACGTCGGTTGCCGCCCGCCCGTCGCCCGACCGCCACTCCTCACCGGGGCCGCCCTGCGGCGGCTGACCCGATTCGGCGGTGCGCTCACGCAACTCCTTGGCGTACCGGCGCTCCATCCCCGCCCGTCCGGACAGGAGCCGGATGGCGGTGCTGAAGCGTTCCGTCGGACGGGCCTCGTTCAGCTCGTCCTGCCTGCGGAGCCACATCGGCACCAAGTAGGCGGCCCAGGCCCCGACGATGACTGCGTAGATGAGGCCGCTGCTGCTCACGCTTCACACCGTAGAGGGGTTCGCATCTGGCCATCCGCCAATTGGGCCGGTGTGTCGCACGATCTGGCTGATATCACTGACTTTTTTTGTGATTGTTCAGATCGATTGATGGTCGACCCCGACTGAATTCGAACACTTATTTTATTTACCGTGCTGCGCCGGGGTGCGCCCGATGCCAGCGGCGCAGCAGCCCCTCCGGCACCTCCTCGGCCGTGAGGGCGTAGACGAGGTGATCGCGCCAGTCTCCGTCGATGTGCAGGTAGCGCGGGCGCATGCCCTCCTCCCGGAATCCCAATTTCTCGACGACCCGGCGGCTGGGCAGGTTCTCGGGCCGGATGCACACCTCGATCCGGTGCAGTCCGACCGGACCGAAGCAGTGGTCGACGGCGAGCGCGACCGCCGTCGGCATGACTCCGCGGCCCGCGACCTCTCGGTCCACCCAGTAGCCGACGTGCCCGGAGCACATCGACCCCCAGGTGATCCCGGCGACGGTGAGCTGCCCCACCAGCCGCCCCTGGTACTCGATGACGAACGGCAGCATCCGCCCGGCGCCGGCCTCGGTCCGAAGATGGCGGACCATCTGGCGGTACGTGGGGCGCAGCGCGACCGGACCGCCGGGGGCGGGCGGCGGGATGGTGGCCTCCCAGGGGCGCAGCCAGTCGCGGTTGCGCCGGTTCACCTCCCGCCAGGCCCGCTGGTCACGGAGCTTTATCGGGCGCAGGACGACATCGCCGTCCGCCAGCGTCACGGGCCAGGCTGCGGGGATCATGACGGTCTGGGGTGGTCGCCGCCGCGCAGCTGGTCGACCGCGTGGACGAGGAGCTTCTCCAGTACCGCGAGGCCGTCGCGTACGCCGCCGGTGGAGCCGGGCAGGTTGACGATCAGGGTCCGGCCGGCGACTCCGGCGAGGCCCCGGGAGAGCGCGGCCGTGGGCACCTTGTCGCGGCCGTACGCGCGGATCGCCTCGGGGATGCCGGGGACCTCGTGGTCCAGGAGGCGGCGGGTGACGTCGGGGGTGCGGTCGGTGGGCGAGATGCCGGTGCCGCCGGTGGTCAGGATGACGTCGTAGGCGGCGGCGACGCCCTCGCGCAGGGCGGTCTCGACGGGGTCGCCGTCGGGGACGACCTTCGGGCCGTCGACGGCGAACCCGAGCGCGGCGAGCCCTTCGGCCAGGACCGGGCCGCCCTTGTCCTCGTAGACGCCCGCGGACGCCCGGTTGGAGGCGGTGACGACGAGCGCGCGGTAGGGCGGGCGCCCGGTCACGAGGGCTGCCCCTCGGACCCCGCGCCCCGCGCGGAACCCGGCTGCCCGGTCTCCGGTGCCGCGGCCTCCGGTGCCGTGGTGTGCGTCCCCGCCGCCGGCTGTCGCACGTCCGCCTCCCCGCGGCGGTAGTCCCCGGACTTGCCGCCGGTCTTCTCCAGGACCCGGATGTCGGTGATGACGGCGGCCTTGTCGACCGCCTTGACCATGTCGACGACGGTGAGCGCCGCCACCGACACGGCGGTCAGCGCCTCCATCTCGACGCCCGTGCGGTCGGTGGTCCTGACGGTCGCGGTGATCTCGACCGCTTCGTCCGTGACCGCGAGGTCCAGTGTCACACCGGAGACCGCCAGGGGGTGGCAGAGCGGGATCAGGTCCGGGGTGCGCTTGGCGCCCATGATGCCCGCGATACGCGCGGTGGCGAGGGCGTCGCCCTTGGGGACGCCCTCCCCGCGCAGCAGCTCGATCACACGGGGCGAGACGAGCACCCGGCCGCCGGCGCGGGCGGTGCGGGCGGTGACGTCCTTCCCGGAGACGTCGACCATGCGGGCCGCCCCCGCCTCGTCGATATGCGTCAGGCTGCCTTGCGTACTCACTGAACTCCGCCTCGCGATCTGGCGCCGGATGCCCCGCGGCACGGCCGGTTTCGCGGCCGGGGGTCCGGGGGTCGTCCCCCGGAAGGCACAGCGGCAGACACGCTACCGCCAAGGGGGTGCGCGCACCCCCGCGAGGGCGCGGGGCCGGGGCGGTCAGCCGAGGGGGACCACGTCGACCTCGGTGCCGGGCTCGACGGTGGTGGTGTCCTCGGGGACGACCACCAGCGCGTCCGCGTGGGCGAGGGCGGCGATCAGATGCGAGCCCGCGCCGCCCACCGGGGTGACGGTGCCCGCTTCGGCGTCGTACGTGCCGCGCAGGAACTGTCGCCTGCCGGGCGGCGACGTCAGCGGCTTGTCGGCCGCGAGCACGGCGCGCGCCATCGGGCGGCGGACCTCCTTGAGGCCCATGAGCGCGCGGATCGCGGGGCGCACGAACAGCTCGAAGGAGACGTAGCTGGAGACCGGGTTGCCGGGCAGCGCGAGCAGCGGCGTGTGGTCGGGGCCGATGGAGCCGAAGCCCTGGGGCTTGCCCGGCTGCATGGCGAGCTTGCGGAAGTCGATGCCGCTGCCGGGCTCGTCCGCGTCGCCCACCGAGGACAGGGCCTCCTTGACGACGTCGTACGCCCCGACGCTGACCCCGCCGGTGGTGACCAGCAGGTCGGCCCGGATCAGCTGGTCCTCGATGGTGGCGCGCAGCGTCTCGGCGTCGTCGGCGACCGCGCCGACCCGGTAGGCGATGGCACCGGCGTCCCGCGCCGCGGCCGTGAGCGCGAAGCTGTTGGAGTCGTAGATCTGCCCCTCGGCCAGCTGCTCGCCGGGCTGGACGAGTTCGCTGCCGGTGGAGAGCACCACCACGCGCGGGCGGGGGCGGACGCGGACGGTGCCCCGGCCGATGGCGGCGAGCAGTCCGATCTGCGGCGGGCCGAGGACCGTGCCCGCCTCCAGGGCCAGGTCGCCGGCCTGGACGTCGCTGCCGCGCGCGCGGACATGGGCGCGGGCCTCGGCCGGCCGGTGGACGCGGACCTCGCCGCTCGCGCCCTCCGGTGCCTGGCCGGCCGGGCGCATGGCCGTGGCGGCGGGGCCGCCGGTGCCGCCGTCGGTCCACTCGACCGGGACGACCGCTTCGGCGCCGGGCGGCAGCGGGGCGCCGGTCATGATGCGTGCGGCCTGACCTGGGCCGACGGTGAGCAGCCCGTCGCTGCCCGCCGCCACGTCACCGATGACGGTCAGCACCGCCGGGAACTCCTCGGTGGCGCCGGTGACGTCCGCGACCCGCACCGCGTACCCGTCCATGGAGCTGTTGTCGAAGGGCGGCAGGGCCACGGGAACCGTGACGTCCTCCACCAGGACACAGCCCTGGGCGTCGGGCAGTTGCAGCTCGATGGGGTCGAGCGGGCGGATGGCACCGAGGATGTCGTCCAGGTGCTCGTCCACCGACCAGGTCGTACTCACGTGGCTTACATCTCCTCGGTGACGTAACTGCGCAGCCAGGTCCGGAAGTCGGGGCCCAGGTCCTCACGTTCGCACGCCAGTCTGACGATCGCCCGCAGATAGTCGCCCCGGTCACCGGTGTCGTAACGGCGCCCCTTGAAGACGACACCGTGCACGGGCCCTCCGGCCTTCTCGTCCATGGCGAGCTTCTGGAGGGCGTCGGTGAGCTGGATCTCGCCGCCCCTTCCCGGCTCGGTCTCCCTGAGTATCCCGAACACGGCGGGGTCGAGGACATAGCGGCCGATGATGGCGTAGCTGCTGGGCGCGTCGGCCACGTCGGGCTTCTCGACCAGATCGGTCACCTTGACCACATCGGGGTCGTCCGTGGCCTCGACGGCCGCGCAGCCGTAGAGGTGGATCTGCGACGGCTCGACCTCCATCAGGGCGATGACGCTGCCGCCCTCGCGCTCCTGGATGTCGACCATGCGCGCCAGCAGCGGGTCGCGCGGGTCGATCAGGTCGTCGCCGAGCAGGACGGCGAAGGGCTGGTCGCCGACGTGCGGCGCGGCGCAGAGCACGGCGTGGCCGAGGCCGCGCGGGTCGCCCTGGCGCACGTAGTGCATGGTGGCGAGGTCGTTGGACTCCTTGACCTTGCCGAGACGTTCCTGGTCGCCCTTCTTGACGAGGGCTTCCTCCAGCTCGAAGTTGCGGTCGAAGTGGTCCTCCAGCGGGCGCTTGTTGCGTCCGGTGATCATCAGGACGTCGGAGAGGCCGGCGCCCACCGCCTCTTCGACCACGTACTGGATGGCGGGCTTGTCGACCACAGGCAGCATCTCTTTGGGAGTGGCTTTCGTGGCCGGCAGGAACCGGGTGCCGAGGCCTGCGGCGGGAATGACAGCCTTGCTGATCCTGGGGTGCGACTGAGTCATGCGGAGCACCATATCCGGTCGGTATGGGTGGAAGATTAGCCTCCGGTTAACTTTCTTCGTATTGAGGCCAATTCGAGAAGTTTGAGAGTCCACATGTCTGGCGACATGCCCGAAAAGACTGTTCTGCGCCGCCACTTGCTGGCCGCGCGCACCCTCCTGACCAGTGAGGACGTCCGAAACGCGGCTTCGGTTCTCGCCCAGGGCGCCCTGGGGCTTCCGGAGCTCTCGACGGCCCGCACAGTCGCCGCATATGTGTCGGTCGGGAGCGAACCGGGCACGCGCGCGCTGCTCGACGCCCTGCGGGCGCGGGGCGTGCGTGTACTGCTGCCGGTCCTGCTGCCCGACAACGACCTCGACTGGGCGGCCTACGAGGGCCCCGAACGCCTCGTACGGGCCGGACGGGGCCTGCTGGAGCCCTCGGGACCCCGGCTCGGCGTGGACGCCGTGGTGGGCGCCGACGCGGTGCTGCTGCCCGGCCTCGCGGTGGACGCGCGGGGCATGCGCCTGGGCCGGGGCGGCGGTTCGTACGACCGGGTGCTGGCCCGCCTCGCACGGGCCGGGGCGGACCCGGCCCTGGTGGTGCTGCTCTACGCGGACGAGGTGGTCGAGCGGGTCCCCGAGGAGCCGCACGACCACCCGGTGCACGCGGCGGTGACGCCGAGGGCCACGCTCCGCTTCAGGGCGTGAAGCGGGGCGTGGCCCGGGGCGGACCGCCGCGTACGTCAGCGGCCGGGGCGTCTCACGGCTCCAGCACCAGGGTGTCGACGGTCTTCGCGTCCACCGCCTTGGCGCCGTAGGCCCAGTCCAGCAGCTCGCCCTTGGTCCACTTCTCCGTCTGGTCGGTGTAGTGCGCGCTGTAGGCGTGCCCGGAAGCGCCGCTCAGGTTGATCCAGCGGGACTTGTCCCAGTCGCCGACGTTGACCACCATCCGCATGGACGGGACCCAGATGACGCCGTAATCACTCGCCGCGTTCCAGCCGGTGGCGTTGACCGCCGCCTCGCCGCCGGACAGGTTCCAGGGGCCCCGGTTGAGCATGAGCTGGAGGAAGCCCGGGCCCTCGGTGCCGAGGGTCTGGTTCTTCAGCGTCAGCTGGTGCAGCCGGCCCCAGCTCCAGCTGGAGACGTCCTTGCCGAGCTTGGAGGTCAGCTCCCAGCGGGCGTCCTCCATGGCGCGGGCGAGCAGCTGGTCACGCGTCTCGGTGGCGGCGTCCGTACGGCTCGGGGCGGACGTCCACCACTCGCTCTTCTCGTTCTTCAGCAGCGGGCGGATCACCTCGTACCAGCGGTCGCCGCCGTCCGGCTGCGCCGTGTCGCCGTCACGCTGACCGCACTCCCGTACCAGCCTGTTCTGCTCGTCCACGGGGCCCGTGGAGTCGGCCGGACGGACGTTGAGGCACTCGCCCTCGACGCGCAGCTCCTTGGGGAGCTTGTTGCCGACGGACAGCTTGAGGACGTGGCGCCAGACCGCGTTGAAGTACGCGGCCGCACCGGAGTCCGCGTCCTGGGTGTAGTCCCAGCCCTCCAGGAGCTTCTGCGCCTCACGGACGTACGGGTCGGAGATGTCGATCTTCAGCAGGTAGGGCGTCAGCAGCTTGGCGATCTCGCTGCTGTTGTCCATCTGCATGGTGCGCATGTCATCGGTCGAGATCTTGCCGCCGTCCTTGATCTTCGACTCGATGAGGTCGTTGATCCGCTGGCTGCGCGAGCCGTAGCCCCAGTCCTTGGTCAGCAGGTGCGGATACTTCTCCTGGTCGACGACGGCCTGGTTGGCGGTGACGATGTAGCCGCGCTCCGGGTCCTCCTCGTAGGGAAGCTCGTCGAAGGGGACGGGGTCCTTCTTCCAGCGGAACTTCGGGTCCCAGCCGGGCGCCGGCATGGTGCCGTCGTGCCCGGCCATGCGGACCGGGATCCTGCCCGGTGCCTGGTAACCGATGTGCCCCTCGGCGCCCTTGGAGTCGGCGTAGATCAGGTTCTGCGACGGCACCTCGAAGTCACGGGCGGCCTCGCGGAACTCCTTGAAGTCCTTGGCCCGGTTCAGCTTGAAGACGGCGTCCATGGACTTGCCCGGGTCCAGCGCGGTCCAGCGCAGGGCCACGGCGTAGCCGTCACCGCGGTCCGGGGCGGAGTTGTTGACCGGGGCCTTCTCGCCGACCTTCTCCAGCTCCCCGCTGCGGTCGGAGACCAGGGGGCCGTTGTTGGTGGTGCGCACGGTGATGGTCCGGCTGGCGCCGCCCGCGACCTTGATGACCTCCTGGCGGGTGATGAAGGGCTGCTCCTTGCCACCGAACTGGTAGCCGCTGTCGGAGACCTTCTCCAGGTACAGGTCGCTGACGTCCGCGCCCAGGTTGGTGAAGCCCCAGGCGATGTCCTGGTTGTGGCCGATGACCACGCCCGGCATGCCGGAGAAGCTATAACCGGACACGTCGTAGTTGCAGGTGGCCGACTTCTCCCGGCAGTGCAGACCCATCTGGTACCAGAGCGAGGGCAGCTGCGGCGCCAGGTGCGGGTCGTTGGCCAGCAGAGGCTTGCCGGTGGTCGTGTACTTGCCGGAGACCACCCACGAGTTGGAGCCGATGCCGTTGCCGTTCGGGCCCAGCAGCGCCGGGATCTCGTCCAGGGTGTCCGAGAGCGCGGACAGCTGCGACTGGAGGCCCTGGGCCGCGCCGCCGGGGGTGCTCGACGACGCGTCCTGCGCGTCGGCGGAATCGCCGGACGGGTCGAACTTCCCCGCGCCCTTGTCGACGCCGCCCTGCTCGACGATCGGCCGGTGCAGGTCGTACGGATACGCCGGGTACAGGTCCTTGATCTGCTGGGCGCTGAGCCTGCTGGTCATCAGCGAACGGTCGATCTCGTCCTGCATGTTGCCGCGCAGGTCCCAGGCCATGGCCTTGAGCCAGGCCACCGAGTCGACCGGCGACCAGGGCTCGATCGCGTAGTCGTTGCCGAGGGCGAGGGCGGCGTACTCGACGGAGATGTCACGCCCCTCCTTGCCCTTCAGATAGGCGTTGACGCCGTCCGCGTACGCCTGGAGGTTCTTCTTCGTGGCGGCCGACAGCTTCGTGTCGTACTCCTGCTGGGCCACCCGGTGCCAGCCGAGGGTGCGCAGGAAGGAGTCGGTCTCGACCTGGCCCTTGCCGAACATCTCGGAGAGCCGGCCGGCCGTCATGTGACGGCGGACGTCCATCTCCCAGAAGCGGTCCTGCGCCTGGACATAGCCCTGGGCGCGGAACAGGTCCTCGTCGGTCGACGCGTAGATCTGCGGAATGCCGTAGTCGTCGCGTTTGACGTCGACCGGGGCGGAGAGGCCGTCCAGCTTGAGCTTTCCGCTGGTCTGCGGGAACGACGCGCGGACCGTACTGACGCTCCAGTAGGCCCCGTAGCCGACGCCCGCGACCAGCGCCAGCACCAGCAGGATCACGAGCAGGCGGGCGCGTCGCCCCTTCTTCTTGGTGGAAGCGGCGGTGGTGTTGGCGGGCATCGCTGTCCTTCGAGGCGCAGGCTGGTCCTGGAGTGCTGGAGCAACCATAGGCGCAGCGCTCACCCGGCCCGGACGCGGTGTCAGTAAGGGGGGCCCTTACTGCTCGCTCAGAGGGCCGTCGTACAAATGAACAAGAGCGTCAAGAAAGCGTTAAAGATTAGGTAAGGTAACGAAGTACCGCCAAGCTGGAACGATCCGGCAGCGCGTGAGGGGAAGGATCGGCCACTGACTGTCCACCAGCTCAATGAACTCCTGTTCATCTGCTCGCTCGTGCTGCTCGTCGCTGTCGCGGCGGTGCGCATCTCGTCCCGCAGCGGGCTCCCCAGCCTGCTGCTGTACCTCGGGATCGGGATCGCCATCGGGCAGGACGGCATCGGCAACGTCGCCTTCGACAACGCCGAGCTGACGCAGGTGATCGGCTATGCCGCGCTTGTGGTGATCCTGGCCGAGGGCGGCCTGGGCACCAAGTGGAAGGAGATCAGGCCCGCACTGCCCGCGGCGGCCGTGCTGTCGACCGCGGGGGTCGCGGTGAGCGTGGGCGTCACGGCCATGGCCGCGCACTACCTGGTCGGCCTCGACTGGCGCCAGGCCCTGATCATCGGCGCGGTCGTCTCCTCGACGGACGCCGCCGCCGTCTTCTCCGTCCTGCGCAAGGTGCCGCTGCCCTCCCGGGTGACCGGCGTCCTGGAGGCCGAGTCCGGCTTCAACGACGCGCCCGTCGTGATCCTGGTGGTCGCCTTCTCCACGGCCGGACCGGTCGACAGCTGGTACCTCCTGGTCGGGAAGATCGCCCTGGAGCTCGCCATCGGAGCCGCCATCGGCCTCGCCGTGGGCTTCGTCGGCTCCTTCGGCCTGCGCCATGTGGCACTGCCCGCCTCCGGTCTCTACCCGATCGCCGTCATGGCCATCGCGGTGGTCGCCTACGCGGCCGGCGCCATGGCCCACGGCAGCGGCTTCCTGGCGGTCTACCTCGCCTCGGTCGTCCTCGGCAACGCCAAGCTGCCGCACGCCCCGGCCAACCGCGGATTCGCCGAGGGGCTCGGCTGGATCGCCCAGATCGGCATGTTCGTCCTGCTCGGCCTGCTGGTGACCCCGACCGAGCTGGTCGACGACTTCTGGCCGGCGGTGATGATTGGTCTCGTGCTGACGGTGGTGGCGCGGCCGCTGTCCGTCCTCGTGAGCCTGCTGCCCTTCCGCATCCCCTGGCAGGAGCAGGCCCTGATGTCCTGGGCCGGCCTGCGCGGCGCGGTGCCCATCATCCTGGCGACCATCCCCATGGTGTCCGGCATCGAGGGCAGCGAGAAGCTGTTCAACATCGTCTTCGTGCTGGTCGTCGTCTACACCCTCGTCCAGGGCCCGACGCTGCCCTGGCTGGCGAGGGCGCTGCACCTGGGCGCCTCCGACGAGGCGGCCGACCTGGGCGTCGAGTCGGCGCCGCTGGAGCGGCTGCGGGGCCACCTGCTGTCGGTGGCCATCCCCGACAGGTCCAGGATGCACGGCGTGGAGGTCGGGGAGCTGCGCCTGCCGCCCGGTGCGGCGGTCACCCTGGTCGTACGGGACGACAAGAGCTTCGTGCCGGCGCCGACGACCGTGCTCAGGCGCGGTGACGAGCTGCTGGTGGTGGCGACCGATCCGGTGCGCGACGCGGCCGAGCGAAGGCTGCGGGCGGTCGGGCAGGGCGGCAAGCTGGCCGACTGGCTGGGCACGGGCGGGCAGGCGTCCCGGTGAACAACGCGGTCTCCATCCCGCTCGGGACCCTTGTACAACGTCTTCCGGCCTGGCCAGCCGCTCTCCAGGGGGCGCGAATCCCAGGTACGGGAGGAGCGCGCCGCTCCTTTCGCAGGAATGAGCGGCCTGCCCCCTGTACCATGAAGGCACACTGATCGACCAACTCTGCCTGACGCAGAGCTGGCGCGACCGTATGGCGGCCGTGTCGTCCCCTCGCTGTGGGACCCGGTATCTACCGCAGTTCCGCGCAAGAGGACAGCTCTCGGCGGCTCCCGGCACCCAGGGGAGCGCTACCAGGCGGCAGAAAGGCACGGCCGTGGCATCCACGGTCACTTCTGACGCTGTGAAGACCGGCGCCGAACGGCGCCCCGGTTACGGACAGCTGCTGCGCACCCCCGGCGCATGGACGTTCCTGCTGCCCGGTTTCGCCGCGCGGCAGCCTTTCGCGATGCTCACCATCGGCATCGTCCTGCTGGTGCAGCACACCACCGATTCGTACGGAAACGCCGGCGCCGTCGCGGCGGTCACCGGCGTCTCGATGGCCCTGTTCGCACCGCAGAGCGGCAAGCTCGCGGACCGCTTCGGACAGCGCGCCGTCCTGGTCCCGGGCGTCCTGATCCACACGGCGTCGGTGTCCGCGCTGACCGCGCTGGCCCTGGCGGGGGCGCCCCTGTGGGCGCTCTTCGCGGCGGCCGTCCCCACCGGCGCCTCGGTGCCGCAGGTCGGCCCCATGGTGCGGGCCCGCTGGGCGGCCAAGCTCGACGGCTCGCCCCTGATGCCGACCGCCGCCGCCTTCGAGTCGGTGACCGACGAGTTCACGTTCGTCGTGGGCCCCGTGCTCGCGACGGCGCTCTGCACCGGCGTGCACCCGGCGGCCGGCCTGATCGCCGAGGCCGCGCTGACCCTGGCCGGCGGCCTGTTCTTCGCCGCCCAGCGCGCCACTCAGCCCGCCCACGGGCATTCTGGCGCCCACCCGCGCGAGCGACACGCCTCCGCGCTGTCCGTGCCCGGCGTAAGGGTCCTGGCGGTGGCCTTCCTCGGCATCGGCTCGGTCTTCGGCGGCATGCAGGTCTCGCTGACCGCGTTCACCGAGGAGATCGGCAACCCCGGAGCCAACGGCCTGCTCTACGGCGTCTTCGCCGCGGGCAACATGCTGGCCGGTATCGCGTGCGGCGCGATCGCCTGGAAGTCCGGGCCGCGCCTCCGGCTGATCCTGGGCTACACGGGCCTGACCGTGGCCGCCTCGCTGCTCTGGACGGCGCACTCCATGCTGCTGCTCGGCGCGCTGGGCCTCATCGTCGGTCTGTGCATCGCCCCCGCCCTGATCTCCGGCTACACGCTGGTCGAGCCGCTGGTGCCCGCCACGTCCCGGACCGAGGCGTTCACCTGGCTGACCGGAGCGGTCGCGCTGGGCCAGGCCGCCGCCGTGACGGTGGCCGGTCAGCTGGCGGACGCGCACGGCGCGAGCGCCGGATTCCTGGTACCTCTCGCCGGTACGGTGCTGGCGCTGGCCACCCTGGCCACGCTCCGTTCACGGCTGGCGCCGCCGGTCTCCGGACGCACCGTCGCACGTGGCGTCGGTCACCGCACGCCGGTCACGGTGGACTGATCCCGCGGAATACGTCACTATGGATCGTCGTTAGCACTCATCGAGTGAGAGTGCCAGGAGGAAGACAAGTGCCGACCTACCAGTACCAGTGCACCGCGTGCGGCGAGGGCCTTGAGGCGGTGCAGAAGTTCACCGATGACGCCCTGACCGAGTGCCCCAGCTGCCAGGGACGCCTGAAGAAGGTGTTCTCCGCGGTCGGCATCGTCTTCAAGGGCTCCGGCTTCTACCGCAACGACAGCCGCGGCTCGTCGTCGAGCAGCACGCCCGCGACCAAGAGCTCGTCCTCGACGACGGCGTCCTCGTCGGACTCCTCGTCGTCCGGCTCCTCGTCGGCCTCCGGCTCGTCGTCGTCCGCCTCGTCGTCGAGCTCCTCCGCGAGCTCCAAGCCCGCGGCGTCGAGCTCCGGCGGCTCCAGCTCCGCGGCCTGACCTTCTCTTCCCGAGGACCCCGCTGTTCGCCACAGCGGGGTCCTCGGCGTACCACCGCCCATTAGGGTGATCGGCATGGCTAACGCAGCGCACACAGGACCCGCGAAGAGCGCGGAACGCGCGGAGATCGGCGTGATCGGCGGCTCCGGCTTCTACTCCTTCCTGGAGGACGTGACCGAGGTCGAGGTCTCCACTCCGTACGGCAGCCCCAGCGATTCACTGTTCTTCGGCGAGCTGGCCGGGCGGCGCGTCGCCTTCCTGCCCCGCCACGGGCGCGGGCACCACCTGCCGCCGCACCGCATCAACTACCGGGCCAACCTGTGGGCGCTGAGGTCGGTCGGCGTGCGCCAGATCCTGGGGCCGTGCGCGGTGGGCGGACTGCGCCCGGAGTACGGGCCGGGCACCCTGCTCGTACCGGACCAGCTGGTGGACCGTACGAAGGCGCGCGTCCAGACGTACTTCGACGGGGAACCGCTGCCCGACGGCACGGTGCCGAACGTCGTGCACACCACCTTCGCCGACCCGTACTGTCCCGACGGCCGCAAGGCCGCCCTGGCGGCGGCACAGGGTCGCGGTTGGGAGGCCGTGGACGGCGGCACCATGGTCGTCATAGAGGGCCCCCGCTTCTCCACCCGCGCCGAATCCCAGTGGCACGCGGCCATGGGCTGGTCGGTGGTCGGCATGACCGGGCACCCGGAGGCGCTGCTCGCCCGGGAGCTGGGGCTCTGCTACACGTCGATGGCGCTGGTGACGGACCTGGACGCGGGCGCCGAGACCGGCGAGGGCGTGTCGCACACCGAGGTGCTGCGGGTGTTCGGTGAGAACGTGGGGCGGCTGCGCGAGGTCCTCTTCGACGCGATCGGCGCGCTGCCGGAGACGGAGAACCGTTCCTGCCTGTGCACGCACGCCCACGACGGCTGGGACCTGGGGATCGAGCTGCCCTGACGCGTCGGCCCTGATGGGCCTGCTGAGGGGTCGGCCGGGTCCGGAGCCCTGGGTCAGGACCAGGCCAGGCGCTCCGGGGGCGGGGGCTCGGGCTGCAGGGGGCGGCTCCTTCGCGGGCCGGACGGTCGGAGCCGGGCCGGAGGGCCTGCGGAAGCGGTGGGCGCACCTGCGGGTGACACGGTTTTCCCCAGGACCGCGGTTGTCCACAGGCGCGAGCGGGATCCGCGGGGAGGCGGGATCGTGAGGGGCGTCGGCGCAAGGCCGGCGGAACCGCTCACGACTCCTCACGGCAGGTGGTGGTTGCCATGTCGTCCACGTTCCCGTCCCCGCCCCCGTCCACATCCCGCTCCTTCCCGTACACCCACTCCCCGGCCTCTTCGCCTCCTTCGCCTCCTTCACCTTCTCCGGTTTCTCCGGTTTCTCCGGTTTCTCCGGTTTCTTCACCTCCTTCGGCTGCCTCGCCTTCCGCACCTCCCTCACCTTCTTCGCCTTCCGAGTCGCCGGTCCCCGAGCGGTGCGTGGTGCCTCAGTTCGCTCCTCTGCGGGTGCGCGGCGGGCGGCACCGATTACGGCACGCGGTGCGGCGCGGGCGGCGCGCCCTGGCGGCCGGGCTGGCCGTGACCGCCGCCGTGCTGGCCGCCTCCGGAATGCCGGGTGCCGATGGAGCGGGAGCATCGGCGGGGGCGGGTCCGCGGGCGGCGCCGTCGCGGGCGAGGCCGGTCGAGGTCGTGTCCGCTCCGGTGCGCATCGCGGACGGCGCCACCGTGCGGCTGCTGCGCCCGGGAGACCGGGTCGACGTGATCGCCGCCACCGACTCGCCGACCCGGCATGACGACGGGGTCCGTGTGGTGGTGGCCGGGGCCCGGGTGGCGGCCATTCCGGAGGCCGCCGGGGCCTCGACGGACGGTGGCGCTCTGATCGTCCTGTCCGTCCCGCGCACCACGGCGGCCGAGCTGGCCGGCGCGGGCACCACATCCCGACTGGCGGTGACACTGTGCTGACTCGCACTGGCTTGCTGTCAAGGGACCCGTCCGAGTGTACGGATTGGACGGTTACGCACTGTGCACGGCGTAATGACTGCGCCAACTGCACATGCGACGAAGGGCACTTCGATGAACCAGGAGAAGAAGCAGAGCCTGCTGGAGGGCTTCAAGGCCTTCCTCATGCGAGGAAACGTCATCGATCTGGCGGTCGCCGTCGTGATCGGCGCCGCGTTCACCAACATCGTCAACTCCCTGGTCAAGGGGGTCATCAACCCAGTGGTGGGCGCCTTCGGGACCAAGAACCTGGAGAACTACCGGGCCTGTCTCAGGGAGCCGTGCCGGGTCAGCGGCAGCGGGGACGTCATCAGCGGCGTCCCGATCATGTGGGGGTCGGTCCTCAGTGCGACGCTCAGCTTCCTGATCACCGCGGCGATCGTCTACTTCCTGATGGTGCTGCCCATGGCCAAGTACCTGGCCAGGAAGGCCGCGCACGACAGGGCGAAGGAAAGCGTCCAGGAGACGATGGAGATCAGCGAACTGGAAGTGCTGAAGGAGATCCGGGACGTCCTCGTCGCACAGCGGGGCCCGCAGCGGAGCGCCCCGTAGCGTCACTCGCTCACAGGTGGTGCGGCGGCTTCTCGTCGAGGAACCGCGCGAGGTCGGAGGCGCTGTCGCCACCAGGAGCCCGCTCACCCCACCCACGGTCCGTATCGTCCGCAGACTGCTGGGTCAGCGGATCGTCGAAGATCAGTTTGGGCGTCGTCTTCTTCGTCGCCTCTTCGGGCGTCGGCCTCGGCGACTGCTCCGGCGTCGGCTCGGTCTTCGAATCGCGCGATCCGGGGGCGGGGGCGGTGCTCATACCTTCAGCGTACGCCGGACCTCAGCGGTCCTCCGGGTCGAGCGGACCTCAGCGGTCCTTCGGGTCGAGCAGCCAGAGACCCAGGACGACGAGGAAGGCGAGCACCAGATACCCGGCGCCCCACCACGCCGTGCCCACGTCGCCCCGCATCCACTCGTCGACCACCACGGTCAGGCCCCACAACTGGCCGATGAGCACGGTGAGCGCCAGCGTCAGGCGTGCCGACAGTTTCGCGGAGCGCTCCGGTTCCTGGTCGGTGCCGGCGCCCGGGCCGGGGCCGGTGTGCCGGACGCGGGGGTCGCCGTAACCGCTGGTGGGGCGGATCTGCGGGTAGCGCTCGTGGACGGGCCGGTTCAGCCGCGGCTGGGCGCTGCCCGGCGTGCCGTCGGGCGTGGGGGGAAGACGCTCCTCACTCATGTCCGCCGGGTCCTCTCCTCGGCTCCGCCCGCTCCCGGACAGCCCAGCCCGGCCGCCATGTCCGGGCGCTCGTCGCCGAGCTGTCTGCACAGCGCGTCCTTGACGCTCTCCGCTGAGCGAGTGGTCCCGACCGCCCAGACGCTGCCGTCGCCCTGTTCGACGAGGAGCACCTTGGGCAGGGGGCGGGGCGGAGGGCCGGCCGTGACCTCCCCCGTACGGGCGTCGAAGACGCCTTCGTGGCACGGGCAGTACAGCTCGCCCTCGCTGCCCCGGTCGTTGCGCCAGAGGACGGCGCACGCCAGGTGGGTGCAGACGGCGGAGTAGCCGACCAGGGTGCCGTCGCCGAGCCGGGCGGCGACCGCCCGGTCGTCCTCCTCGGGGTAGCGGAAGGCGATGGACTGGCCCGGTTCCATCCGGTCGGCGATCTTCTGGGCCGGCGGGGCGGTGTCGCTGTCGCCGTGCCGGTGCAGCACGCCCGCGGCGACGGCCACGCCGCCTGCGGCCAGGCCGCCCGAGACGGTGGCGACGATCCGCAGGTAGTCGCGGCGGGTGGTCAGGGAGTCGGCGGAGATCCGGTCGTGCAGCGCTTCCTGGGCGGCGTCCGCGTCCAGCCTTTCGGCGGGCTGCCGGCCAGAGGGCTGGTCGGAGGGCTGGTCGGAGGGCGGCTGCTGGTGGGTGACGGTCATCGGAGGTCCGCTCCGCCCACCGGACGGCCGTCGGTGACCTGGCCCGGTTCCGGCCGGCCCACGTCCCGTCCGTCGATCTCGACGATGGGCAGGCCGCCCGGGACGGGCCACTGGACCTTGTCGGCGGGTACGACCATCGCCACTCCCGTACGGACGGTGGTGGTGCCGAAGGTGAAGGAGTCGGCGACCTCGACACCGGGGCGCTCCGCCCGGAGCTCGTCGACCGTTCCGTAGAAGAGGGCTCCCGTGGGGCAGACCGTGGCGCACATGGGGGCCAGGCCGTAGGCGGTCCGGTCATAGCAGAGGTTGCACTTCATCTGGAGCTTCGCCCGGAGGTCGATCTTCGGGACGCCGAAGGGGCAGGCGTTCACGCAGTTCGCGCAGCCGATGCAGCGCGTCGTGTCCGCCTGCTGCACGACGCCGTCGGCGGTGACCAGGATCGCGTCCGCCGGACACACCTCCGCGCAGGGGGCGACCGGGTCCTCGCAGTGCATACAGACCGTGGGAAGGGAGGCGACCGAGTGGCCCTCGTCGGGATAGTCGAGGTGGATCATCGATTTGCCGCGGTGCGAGTCGCATTCGCGACAGGCGGAGACACAGGCCTGGCATCCGATGCAGCGCCCCGGGTCGATGAAGATCGTTCTGCCCATCATGGCCGTGTCAGCTCCTCTCCGAGGTTCCCCGGCCCTGCGGGGACGTGGGCGGCAGCGGGTCGGTGCGGGATCCCTGCGTCTCGGGGCAGTCCTGGTGGCCGGGGACGTTGGGTGGTGCGGGGACGGTGTCGACCCGGTCGCCGGGCTCGATGCGGGCCGCGCAGACCTTGTACTCCGGAATTCTCGACCGGGGGTCGAGGGCGTCGATGGTGAGGACGTTCGCCGCGGTGGGCGCCGGCCAGTGGTACGGGACGAAGACGGTGTCGGGGCGGATCGCCTCGGTGACCAGGGCGGGGAACGTCTCGCTGCCCCGGCGGGTGACGACCCGGACCGGGTCGCCGTTGCGGAAGCCGTGGGAGGGGTGGACCTCGACCCAGGGCCGGGGGGTCTGCTCGACGAGGGCGCCCAGGCGCCGGGTCTGGTTGCCGGAGAGGAAGTGGGCGACGGTCCGGCCGGTGGTGAGGGAGAGGGGGAACTCGTCGCTGTACGGGTCCATGGGCGGGTGCCATTCGACGACCTGGAGGTGGACCCTGCCGTCGGGGTGGTAGGTCCTGCCGTCCTCGAAGAGGCGGGGCGTGCCCGGGTGGTCGGTGGAGGGGCACGGCCAGGGGATGCCGCCTGTCTCCTCCAGCCGTTCGTAGGTGATGCCGTAGTAGTCGTTCACCGTCCCGGCGGACGCGACGCGCAGCTCCTCGAACACGTCGCGGGACCCGGTGAAAGCGAACTTGTCGCCCACCCCGAGCCGCTCGGCGAGCCGGCACATCACCCAGGTGTCGGTCCGCACACCAGGCGGAGGTTCCTGGGCCTTGTTGTGCTTGACGACCCGCGCTTCGGCGTTGGCCATGACGCCCTCGTCCTCGGCCCAGACCGTGACCGGAAAGACCACATGAGCGTTGGCAGCGGTTTCGGAAAGGAAGAAATCGAATTGAGCATGGAATTCGAGTGTGTCGTAGCCGTTCTTGACCGTGTCGTAGTGAGGGAGGGAGACGAAGGGGTTGTTGCAGATACCGATCAGGCCCCGGATCTCCTGACGCTCCATCTGCCAGACCATTTCCATCATCGAGGTTCCCGCGGCGGGCAGTTCCTCCTCGGGGATGCCCCAGATCTCGCAGATCTGACGGCGGTGCTCGGGGTTGGTGATCGAGCGGCCGCCCGGCAGGAGGTCGGACTTCTGCCCGTGCTCCCGGCCGCCCTGGCCGTTGCCCTGGCCGGTGAGGGTGCCGTAACCGGCGCCGGGCCTGCCGATGTGGCCGGTCGCGGCGCACAGGTTGATGACCGTCAGGCAGTTCTCGACCCCCTGGGAGTGATGCTCGATGCCCCGGGCATGCCAGGCCATGGCCTTGTCCGCGCCGGCGAACATGCGGGCCACCTGGACGATCTGCTCCTGGGGGACTCCGCAGATCCCGGCGCTCCGGGACGGGGGATAGGCCTCGACGGTCCGTTTCACGTCCTCCCAGCCGGTGGTGTGCCCGGCGAGGTACGTCTCGTCGGTGAGGCCCTCGGCGACGACCACGTTCAGTACGGCGTTGAAGAAGGCCGAGTCGGTTCCCGGTCTGAGCGCCACGTGCACGTCGGCGGTGCGGGCGATCGCCGTCTCCCGGGGGTCGATGACGATGAGCGTGGCACCTCGGTCCCTGGCTCCCCACACGTACTGCGTCATCACCGGGAAGCACTCACCGACATTGGATCCCGCGATCAGCAGGCAGTCGGTGAGGAGGATGTCGGAGAAGGGGTTCCCGGCCCGGTCGATACCGAAGGCGAGTTTGTTGGCGCCCGCGGCGGAGACCATGCACAGTCGCCCGTTGTAGTCGACGTGCCGGCTCTTGAGCGCGACCCTGGCGAACTTGCCCACGAGATAGGTCTTCTCGGTGTACAGGCTGGCCCCGCCCAGGAGGCCGAAGGAGTCATGGCCGTGGGCGGACTGGATACGGCGGATCTCCTCCACCGTATGGTCCAGCGCCTCGTCCCAGCCGACGGTCCGGAACGGCTCGTCACGGGAGCGGCGCAGGAGCGGGGCGGTGAGGCGGTCGGGGTGGTTGACCTGCTGGTAGGCGTTGATGCCCTTGGGACACAGCCGCATCCGGTTGATGTCGTGGTTGCGCGGCTCCACGCCGAAGACCTTGCCCGCGTGGTCCACCCGCAGATACATCCCGCACTGGACTCCGCAGAAGCAGCAGTGGGTGGGGACGAGCGTCTCGCCGGTCTGGTTCGCGTGCCACCGGTCGGCGGGCAGGCTCCCCGCGTCACGGAAGTTCCTGGACCCGGGCGGTGCGATGGAGGGGTCCAGCGGGACGTGCTGCCTCATCACTGGAAACCCTTCTTGACCTCGGTGAGATAGGCGTTGCCGCGCAGCACCCGCTTGCAGCGCGGGCAGTACTCCGCCCACGCGTCGAAGCCGAGCCTCAGGTCGCGCATGGTGCCCCGGAGGTTCTCGACGTAGGGGGCTGTGTCGATGGGCCGGCCGCACCGGCGGCAGGCGAAGATCTGGTCGCCGTCCCCACGGGACGTGTACTTGAACAGCTGCATTCCGACGGCTGCGGGCCGCTGGACGATATGGAAGAACTTCCCGAACGGGATGTAGATGAGCGTGAAGACCACCGACACCATGTGGAGGATCGCCAGGAACTGGTAGCCGCCGCCGTGCAGGAAGATCGACGAGAAGGTGAGCAGGAGACCTGTCACCGAGATGACGATCAGGGCGATCAGCGGGACGAGGTCATAGGCGAAACGCTGACCGGTACTGGCCCCGCGGTCCCGCATGCGCCGCCACAGGAAGTAGGACGCGCCGGGGATGACGAGCACGGCCGCGATGTCCAGGCCGTGGAACATGAGCCAGCCGACGATGTTCAGCGCGTCGAAGCCGAGCACCTCGATGCCCCAGATCCGCATCTCGTACCCGGGTCCCGGACCGGTGGCGGAGGTGAAGGTGAACCAGCCCCAGGTCAGCGGGAAGGTGATCAGCGCAGCCAGGACGCACCCCCAGAAGACGAGCTGATGGGCAGCCCAGCGCGCGTGGGAGCGGGCCCCGAGGAACTTCTGGAAGCCCAGGTAGGTGGCGATCATCCGCGGGAGCGCGGTGGGCGCCCGGCGGAAGTTGGCCGCCGAGAAGAAGCTGCGCCACCCCTCGGAGAAGAGGCGGCGCGCCGCCGGGGCCGAGATCCACACCGTGTAGCGGTGGGCGACGCCGAAGGCGAGGAAGACCGAGGCGACGGCGTAGGGAAGGAGAGCGGAGTCGAAGTCCCGCAGCAGTCTGCTGCCGAGGACGATCGCGAGGATGAGGAGGGCGGAGACGGCAGCACCGACGAGCGAGGCGCGGCGGCGTACGGCGGCCGGAGCGATGGTGCGCCCCGGCGGGGACGGGGGCGGGGGCGCAGGAGCGTCGGCCGGTGAGGAGGAGGGCGGTGCGGCGGGCCGCCGCGCGGACTCGGAGGGCCGTCCGGGAGGCGGATCCCCGGGGCTTCGCGGTGGCTCGGTCACCCAGCCACCGTAGGACCACGCGATACCGATACGCCCCTTTTGGGAATGTCGGGGGTGACGGCTTCCCCCGGATGGCGTTCACGCGGCGTCCGGGCGGCCCCGAGCGGCCCCACCGGCACGGACCGGCGGGATCGCCCCCCTTGCCCCCGGACCGTCACCTGCGGACCCGCGCCCCGAGGCGGCGGGATGGTGTCGCGCCGGCCCCCGGGGCGCGTCACGGTGCCCGTCCCCGATCGCTCTGCTGTGCTGGAGCCATGACCCCCACACCGAGCCGGCGGCCCGAGCGGTCCTCCGGTCCTCCCAGTCGTCCAGGACCTCCAGGGGGGCCGCCGCCCCTGCGGCCCCTGGTGGCGCGGAGCCGCGACGAGGCCCACCGCACCGCCACGCCCCTGGAGCTCTTCTTCGACCTCTGCTTCGTCGTCGCGGTGGCCCAGGCGGGCGCGGAGCTCGTGCACGCCATCGCCGAAGGACATGCCGGCGACGGCATCCTCAACTACGCCATGGTCTTCTTCGCCATCTGGTGGGCGTGGATGAACTTCACCTGGTTCGCGTCGGCGTACGACAACGACGACGTGCTCTACCGGGTGGTGACGCTGGTCCAGATCGCCGGTGTACTGATCCTGGCCGCCGGGGTGTCCACGGCATTCGCACACCATGACTTCCTGCTCGTGTGGCTGGGCTATCTGGTGATGCGACTGGCGCTGGCCTCGCAGTGGCTGCGCGCCGCGCGGGCGGCGCTGGGCCCCGAGCGGAGCGCGGCTCTGCGGTACGCGGGCGGCGTGATGGCCTGCCAGGTCGGTTGGACGGCGCTGCTGTTCGTGCCGGAGGCGGCCCGGGGATGGGTCTTCCTGCTGATGGCGATCGCCGAGATGGCCGTCCCGCCGTTCGCCGAGAAGCACTTCAGCACCAGTTGGCACGCGCACCACATCGCCGAGCGGTACGGCCTTTTCACGATCATCGTCCTGGGCGAGACGATCGCGGCGGCGACGGTCGCGGTGAAGTCCGGCATCGACGAGAACGACGCGCTGGGCGAGTTGCTGCCGATCGCGGCCGGCGGGCTCCTGGTGGTGTTCGCCGCCTGGTGGATCTACTTCGTCGTTCCGGCGCACCACCGGCTGATCACCAACAAGCAGGGCTTCCTCTGGGGTTACGGCCACTATCTGATCTTCGCCTCGGCGGCGGCGATCGGCGCGGGGATCGAGGTCGCCGTCGAGCAGGCGGTCGGCGAGGCCCATCTGTCACCCGCCTCGGCGGCGGCCGCCGTCACCCTGCCCTCGGCGCTCTTCATGCTGTTGGTGTGGGCGCTGCACTCCCGCTACTTCAAGGTGGGCATCGCACAGCAGCTGGTGCTGCCGTGTGCCGCGCTGGCCATGGTGCTCTGTACGTTCGCGGGACGCTGGGCCGTGCTGGCGGCCGGGCTGGTGGCGGCCGCTGCGGTGGGCGTGGGGGTGGCTCTGACCGCGCGGGCGGCCACGGACGCGGTGAACCCGGCACGATGACCGGGCGCGCGTCCGGACCGCCGTGGTACGCAGGGTTCATGGCAACCAATGACGCACAGGTGGACGCATCGGCGGACGGGCTCACGGACACGGCCGCTGACGGGCTGACGGATGTGACGGGCCTGCGGGTCGGTCATGCGCGCGTGCCGGGCGGCGACGCGCTGAGCGGCACCACCGTCGTCCTCGCGCCCGAGGGGGGCGTGATCGCGGCTGTGGACGTACGGGGCGGCGGCCCCGGCACCCGCGAGACCGACGCCCTCGACCCGCGCAACCTGGTCCAGCGGATCGATGCGGTGGTGCTGACGGGAGGCAGTGCGTACGGGCTGGACTCCGCGGCGGGCGTGATGGCCTGGCTGGAGGAGCGGGGGCGAGGAGTGCGGGTGGGACCCGAACCGACGCATGTGGTACCGGTCGTTCCGGCGGCCTGCGTGTTCGACCTGGGCCGGGGCGGTGACTGGAAGGCCCGCCCGGACGCCGCCACGGGCCGTGCGGCGGTGGAGGCGGCGGCCGCCACGGCGGAGGGCGCCCCGGTGGAGTGCGGCAGCGTGGGCGCCGGCACGGGCGCGGTGATCGGCGGGATGAAGGGCGGGGTGGGTACGGCCAGTACGGTGCTGGCGTCCGGAATCACGGTCGCCGCTCTGGTGGTGGTGAACGCCATAGGCTCGGCGATCGATCCGGCAACGGGCGTTTTGTACGGGGCGTACGCGGGCGCACGCCCCCTGTACCCGGATGCGGAGGTACACGCGGCGGCGTCGCGCCGGTTGGCCGAGGCACGGGAGCGCAGCGGTTGGCCGCCGTTGAACACGACGCTCGCGGTGGTCGGGACCGACGCCGGACTGACCCGGGCACAGGCGCAGAAGCTCGCGGGCACGGCGCACGACGGCATCGCTCGCGCCGTGCGTCCGGTGCACCTGATGAACGACGGGGACACCGTGTTCGCCCTGGCGACGGGTGCGCGGACGCTGGACGGCGGGGCACCGCTCGCGCTGAACGGCGTACTGGCGGCCGGCGCCGACGTGGTGACCAGGGCCATCGTGCGGGCCGTGCTGGCCGCCGATCCGGTGTCCGGCCCCGGTGGCGACTTCCCGTCGTACCGCTCCCTGTACGGCGCCGGGCGCCGGACGGGGTAGCCGTCCCGTAAGGGGGCGCGCGGGAACCAGGCCCGTGCGCCCTACGTTTTGTCGAAGCAGGTCGCGTTGTCAGACCCAGGCACTACCTTAAGCAAGCATCAAGTGACACCCGGCGACGGCCTGGAGACCCTCTTGAACGAGCCGAACGATCCGATCCGCGCGAACGATCCGATCCGCGCGAACGATCCGGTCCGCGCGAACGATCCGGTCCGCGCGATCGATTCTCCCGATCCGTACGAGACGCCCGAGTCGCACCTCGAGCGGCTCCTGGGTCGGGCGCTCAACTCCTTCGACCTGCCGGACGCCCTGATAGAGCGTCTGGACTCGGCGCTGGCGCACGCCAGTTCCCTGCATTCCTCGCAGCACAGCGCGGCGCTGCACCGGGCGACGTACCGGCATACGTATCTGCTCATGGACGGCGCCTCGCTGACCCTGTGGGAGCTGGTGCACAACACCGGCCGGGACGGCAGCGAGCAGCACGAGCTGTATGCCGAGGAGGCGGAGGTCCGGCTGGCGGCCTCACGGCTGCCGGTCGGCTTCGCGCGCTTCGGCGGCCCTGACGGCCCCGAGGGGACACGGGACGGGCTGGACATGGATCTGGAGCTGCTGAGCTCGCTGCTGTCCCGCCCTTCGGCGCCGCCGCCCCGCCGCTACGTGCCGGACAACTCCGCCGACCACGCCCGCCGGGTGCTGCGCCGCGCGGAGAACGCGGACCGGCCGGGCGAGGCGGTCGCGGCGCGGCTGCGGGAGTCGTTCGCGCACGACATCAAGCAGGTCTTCGGCAGGCAGTGCAGCGTGGCGGGGAAGGACGCCGGTTTCACCCTGTACGAGCACGCGTTCCTGCTGCTGGACGGGAGTGAGGTGAGCGTGTGGGAGGTCGAGCACACGGCGACGCCGGACGGCCGGCACATGTGCGAGGTGTACGAGCAGGAGCACGCCGCGCGCGAGGCGATGGAACTGCGCGCGCGGGTGCGCTGACACGGGGCCGTCCGTTGGGCCGGCGCCCGGCCCGACCGTCGCGGGCCCCAACCCGACCGTCGCGGGCCCTGGCCCTGCCGTCGCGCGGGACGGCATCGGCCGTCGCGGGCGATGCCGTCGGCCGCCACCCCGGGACTGCCCCGCGGGATGGCGGCCGGTGGAGGGCGCGGTGACCGACGGGCGTGCGTCGCGGCCCTCCGGGCCCCGGCGCCACGCCACGGCGGCGACCCCGCGGTTCACGCCACCACGGCGACCTGCCGCGCGGTCTCCGGCTCCGCCGGAGCGGCCTCGACGGGCGTCCTGCGAGCGCTCTTGAGCAGGACGACGAGAGCGGTGCTCACCAGCGTGCCGGCGAGGATCGCCACCAGGTAAAGGAACGGGTTGCCGATCAGCGGGACCACGAAGATGCCTCCGTGCGGGGCGCGCAGCGTGCACTCGAAGGCCATCGACAGAGCGCCGGTCACCGCACCGCCCGCCATCGCCGAGGGGATGACCCGCAGTGGATCGGCGGCGGCGAAGGGGATCGCGCCCTCGGTGATGAACGAGGCGCCGAGCACCCAGGCGGCCTTGCCGTTCTCCCGCTCGGTCCTGCTGAACAGCCTGCCGCGCACGGTCGTCGCCAGCGCCATCGCGAGCGGCGGCACCATTCCGGCGGCCATGACGGCGGCCATGACCTTGAGGGACCCCTCGTTGGGGCTGGCGAGGCCGCCGACCGCGAAGGCGTACGCCACCTTGTTGAGCGGGCCGCCCAGGTCGAAGCACATCATCAGGCCGAGGATCGCGCCGAGCAGGATCGCGTTCGCGCCTGTCAGGCCGGACAGCCAGTCGGTGAGTGCCTTCTGGAGCGAGGCGATGGGCTTGCCGATCACCAGGAACATCAGGAACCCGACGATCGCCGACGAGATCAGCGGGATGACCACGACCGGCATGATCCCGCGCAGTGGCGCGGGCACCTTGACCCGCTGGATCGCCAGCACCACCGCGCCCGCGATCAGACCGGCGGCGAGGCCGCCCAGGAAGCCGGCGTCGATGGTGAGCGCGACGGCGCCGCCGACGAAGCCGGGAACGAGTCCGGGCCGGTCGGCCATGCCGTACGAGATGTAGCCGGCCAGGACCGGTACGAGGAAGCCGAACGCGAGCCCGCCGATCTGGAAGAGCAGCGCGGCCCAGCTGGTCTGGTCGGTCCAGATGAACTGCTCGGCGACGGAGGGCACCTTGTCGATGGTGTAACCGCCGATGGCGAACCCGAGGGCGATGAGCAGACCACCGGCCGCGACGAACGGGACCATGTAACTGACGCCCGACATCAGCCACTTGCGCAGCTTGGTGCCGTAGCCCTCACCCTGGTCCCCGGCCCGGTCGACGGGCGTGCCGGGACCGGCGGGCTCGGTGGTCTCACCGCGTTCGGCCTTGCCGCGCACCTCGGCGATCAGCTCGGCAGGGCGGTTGATCCCGGCCTTCACCCCGACATCCACGGTGGGCTTTCCAGCGAATCGTTCCTTCTCCCGGACGGGTACGTCATGGGCGAAGATCACGCCGTCGGCGGCCGCGATGACGGCGGGGTCGAGCCGGGTGAACCCGGCGGACCCCTGCGTCTCGACCGCCACCTGGGCCCCGGCGGCCGTACCGGCCTTCTCCAGGGACTCGGCGGCCATATAGGTGTGGGCGATCCCGGTGGGGCAGGAGGTGACGGCGACGATCCGGAACGCGGGTCGCTCGCCCTCGCCGCTCGCGACAGGGTGCTCGGGGCCGCCGGACGACGGGACGGCACCCGCGGAACCCGCGGAGTCAGCCGAACCCGCAGAACCCGCAGAACCGGCGGAACCCGCAGAACCGGCCGAACCCGCAGGACCCGCAGGACCCGCAGGACCCGCAGGACCCGCAGGACCCGCAGGACCCGCAGGACCCGCAGGACGATCGGCACCCGCAGGACGATCGGCACCCGCGGTACCGGAGCTCTCAGTGGCCTCCGTGCCTCCTGCGGCGCCCGTGCTCCGAGTGCCGGATGCGCCGGAGGCGGCCCCAGCGGCAGGTGCCGCCTCCGGCGCGGACGGCGGCAACGTCGACGTCGACGACTCGGGCGCGGTCGCCTCCGGTGCCTGTGCGGGCAGGGTGTCGCCGCGGATCAGGGAGGCCGCTTCCGGTGCGGACGTCAGGGACCGCAGCGCCGATGTGAAGTCGTCGTTCATCAGGCGGCGGGCGAGCGAGGAGAGGATCGTCAGATGGGCGTCGTCCGCGCCCGCCGGAGCCGCGATGAGGAAGATCAGGTCCGCCGGCCCGTCGGGCGCGCCGAAGTCGATGCCCCGGGCCGCGCGCCCGAAGGCGAGGGTGGGCTCGGTGACATGCGCGCTACGGCAGTGCGGGATGCCGATGCCGCCGTCCAGGCCCGTCGGCATCTGGGCCTCGCGGGCCGCCACGTCGGCCAGGAAGCCGTCCAGGTCGGTCACCCGCCGCAGCGCGACCATGCGCTCGGCGAGCGAACGGGCCGCCTCTTCCTTGTTGTCGGCGGCCAGGTCGAGATCGACCAGGTCCGCGGTGATCATGTCGCTCATCGCGGGCTCCCTTACTCGCTCAGTGCTCGGTCGAGGGGTACGTCGGCGGTCACCGTGACCGCCGACGGGTTCAGGTCGGCGGGCGTCGGCATCTCGCTGCCCGGCAGCTGGACGGCCGCCGCGCCGTGCGCGACCGCGGCCGCCAGCGCGCCGGGCCCTTCACCGCCCGCCGCGAGGAAGCCGGCCAGGGAGGCGTCACCCGCACCGACGTTGCTGCGTACGGCGGCGACGGCCGCGTAGCCGTGGAGGACACCCGCCTTGGAGACGAGCAGCTGGCCGTCCGCGCCGAGACTGGCCAGTACGGCGCCGGCGCCCGCGGCGCGCAGCTCCTCGGCCGCCTTGACCGCGTCGCCCACCGTGGCGAGGGGGCGGCCGACGGCCTCGGCGAGCTCCTCGACGTTCGGCTTGACCACGTCGGGCCGGGCGGACAGCGCGGCCAGCAGTGAGGGGCCCGAGGTGTCCAGGGCGATCCGGGAACCGTGGCCGTGGGCTCGGGCGACCAGCTCGGCGTACCACTCGGGCGCCAGTCCGCGCGGCAGGCTGCCGCAGCAGGCGACCCAGTCGGCGGTGGGCGCGTGCACGCCGACGGAGCGCAGGATGGCCTCCGCCTCGTCGGCCGTCAGCTCGGGGCCGGGCGCGTTGATCTTCGTCAGGGTGCCGTCCGGCTCGGCGACGGCGATGTTGGAGCGGGTGTGCCCGGCGACCCGTACCGGGGCGACCTCGATGCCCTGCCCGGCGAGCAGCTCCGCGACGAGCGCGCCGGGCGCGCCGCCCAGGGGCACCACCGCGACGGTGCGATGCCCGGCGGCGGCCACGGCCCGGGAGACGTTGACCCCCTTGCCGCCGGGGTCCGTCCGCTCTCCCGTGGCGCGCAGCACCTCGCCGCGCTCCAGGGCCGGGACCTCGTACGTCCGGTCCAGGGAGGGGTTGGGGGTGACGGTGAGGATCATGCGCGTACGACCTCCGTACCGGCGGCCTCGATGGCCTCGGCGGCCTCCTGACTGAGTCCGGTGTCCGTGATGAGCAGATCCACGTCGGCCAGGTCGCCGAACCGGGCGAACTGCTCCGTGCCGAACTTGCCGGAGTCGGCCAGCAGCACCACGCGCCGCGCGGCGGAGATGAGGGCCTGTTTGACGGCCGCCTCCGCGAGGTCCGGGGTGGTCAGCCCGTGCTGGGCGGAGAAGCCGTTGGCCCCCAGGAAGACGACGTCGGCCCGGATCTGCCCGTAGGCGCGCAGGGCCCAGGCGTCGACGGCGGCGCGCGTACGGTGCCGGACCCGGCCGCCCACCAGGTGCAGGGCGATGCCCGGGTGGTCGGCGAGCCTGAAGGCGACCGGCAGGGCGTGGGTGACGACGGTGAGGTCGCAGGCCGGCGGCAGTCCGGCGGCGAGCCGGGCGACGGTGGAGCCGGCGTCGAGGATGACGCTGCCCCGCTCGGGAAGCTCGGCGAGGGCGGCCCGTGCGATGCGGTCCTTCTCGTCGGCGGCGGTGCTCTCGCGCTCGGCGAGGTCGGGCTCGAAGTCGAGGCGCCCGGCGGGGATGGCCCCGCCGTGCACCCGGCGGACGAGTCCGGCGCGGTCGAGCGCCTTGAGGTCGCGCCGAACCGTCTCGGCGGTGACCTGGAACTCCTCGGCGAGGGAGAGCACTTCGACCCGGCCGCCCTCACGGGCGAGGCGCAGGATCTCCTGCTGGCGCTCCGGTGCGTACATGTGGTTTTACATCCGTTCCATGCCCGAACCTGTTGTTTCACTTGCAGGCTACGACCCGTTCTCGGGGAAGTAAACAGGTTCGGGCATGGAAAACGCGCGAAACGGGCACCCTGCGGCATCGGGCCGGGGCCGCCCGGGCAAGCGGAGGGCCCGGCCCCCGGGGTTCACACCCCCCGGGGGCCGGGCCCTCTCACTCCTGCGCGGCCCTTCCGCACGCCGCCCCCACACCACCCGAACACGCCCGGGCCCGCCCGGACCGCGCCGCCCGGACCGCGCCGCGCCCCGCCGTCAGAGACAGGGCGCAGCGGCAGTCAGCGGCAGGAGCGGCGGCAGGGCGTCAGCGGCTGAGGACGGCGTCCCGGTCCGCGTCCGCCTTCCGGAGCGGCACGTCCTGGCCGTCACCCTCGGCCTCCAGCGCCGCGCCCTCCATGTTGTGCTTCGGACGCGCCGGCAGCGCGAACATCACCGCGAAGATCACCGCCAGCACCCCCACGACCCACCACAGGGAGTTCTGGAACGCGTCCGCGAACGCCGTGCCGACAGCGCCCGGCGCCGGCCGCTCCTCGTCGATGGTGCCGAAGAAGACCACGGACACGAGTCCGAGACCGAGCGCCGTGCCCATCTGCCCGGTGGTGTTGATCAGCCCGGACGCCGACCCTGCGTGCTCCCGCGGCACCTCCGACAGCACGGCGTCGGTGAGCGGGGCGACTATCAGGCCCATTCCCGCACCCATGACGATCAGCGGGAGGCTCATCTGCCACGAGGTGATCGCCGTGCCGTACCGATCGACCTCCCAGATGTAGAGCAGCAGACCCACGGCCTTCGTCAACGCACCCGCCTGGAGCACCTTCCGCCCGAAGCGGGGCACCAGCTTCTGCACGGACAGGCCCGCCGCCACGGAGACGGCGATCGAGAACGGCACACCGGTGAGTCCGGCCCGCAGCGCGGACCAGCCCAGCCCGACCTGCATATAGAGCGTCCAGACCAGGAAGAAGATGCCCAGCACGACGCCGAAGGTCAGCTGTACGGCGATACCGGCCGCGAAGCTCTTCACCCTGAACAGCGACAGCTCGACGAGCGGCGAACCGTCCTTGCGCGTCTTGTACTTCTCGTACGCCACGAACACGGCGAACACGACCGGGCTGCCCGCCATGCACAGGTGCCCCCACAGCGGCCAGTCCAGCTCACGGCCGCGCGTGAGCGGGTAGATCAGCATCAGCAGGCCGAGCGTGACCAGCGCGACGCCGACCAGGTCGAGGCGGAGCGCCTTTTCGGCGCGGGACTCGGTGATGAACTTCCGGCCCAGGATCAGGCCGGCGATACCGACCGGGAGGTTGATCAGGAAGATCGGCCGCCATTCCAGGCCGAACAGGTTCCACTGGGTGAGCAGCGCGCCCAGCAGCGGGCCGGAGACGGCCCCCAGGCCCACGATCGCGCCGAACATCCCGAAGACCTTGCCGCGCTCATGGGCCGGGAAGGTGACGTGGACGATCGCCAGCACCTGCGGCACCATCATCGCGGCCATACCGCCCTGGAGCAGGCGGGACGCGACCAGCATCTCCGGATCGGCGGCGAAGCCGCAGAGCGCGGAGGCGACGGTGAAGCCCGCCATGCCGATCAGGAAGAGCCGCTTGCGGCCGTAGATGTCACCGAGCCGCCCGCCCGTGACGAGCCCGGCCGCGAAGGCGAGCGCGTACCCGGCGGTGATCCACTGGATGGCGCCGAAGGAGGCGGACAGGTCCTGCTCGATGCTCGGGATCGCTATGTTGACGATCGTCACATCGACGAGGTCCATGAACGCGGCGGTCATCACGATGGCGAGCGCGAGCCACCGGCGCCGGTCCGAGGCGACCGGGTCCGGGCCTGCCGGGCCCGGGGCGACCGGGCTCCCGGAGGCGGAGGACACGGCGGGGCCGGCGGAGGGAACCAGGGAATCCGGAGCCGGGGAGGCGGAGGCCGGGGACGCCCCGGAAGCCTTGGGGTCGGAAACGCCCGAGGAGGGCGCGGGGCCGTTCGAGGAGGTCATGACGGAAAACTAATCCGGATATAGGTCGGATGACGTCCTAGTTCACACGCATCCTGAAGGTATGACGGACACACCGGCACGGCTTCTGCATCTGTTGTCGCTCCTTCAGACCCCTCGCGAGTGGCCGGGCAGCGAGCTGGCCGCACGACTCGACGTCAGCCCGCGGACCATCCGCCGCTACATCGACCGGCTGCGTGACCTCGGCTATCCCGTCGAGGCGACGAAGGGGGTGATCGGCGGATACCGGCTGGTGGCCGGCGCGGCGATGCCCCCACTGCTCCTCGACGACGAAGAGGCCGTGGCGATCGCCGTCGGGCTGCGCGCGGGGGCCGGACACGCCATCGAGGGCGTCGAGGAGGCTTCCGTACGCGCCCTGGCCAAACTGGAGCAGGTTCTGCCGTCCCGGCTGAGGCACCGGGTCTCCTCGCTGCAGAACGCCACGATCCCGCTGGCGCGCGGGGACGGCGCGCTCGTCGCCCCGCAGACGCTGACGTCCCTCGCGGCCGCCGTGACCGGCCACGAGCGGCTCCGCTTCGGGTACCGGGCCGGCGACGGCACCGAGACCAGGAGGCAGGTGGAGCCGTACCGCCTGGTGTCGACCGGTCACCGGTGGTACCTCGTGGCGTACGACCTCGGGCGGGAGGACTGGCGCACGTTCCGCGTCGACCGGGTCAGCGACCCCTTCGCCACGGGCGCCCGCTTCACGCCCCGGGAGCTGCCGACCGGGGACGCGGCGCAGCTGCTCGCACGCACGGTGTCCCGGCAGCAGCCGGAGCACGACGTGGACGTGACGTTCTCGGCACCCGCGCAGTTCGTGGCGGCCCGGCTGCCGGGCCATCTGGCGCCCACGGCGGCGGGCGACGACACCTGTCGGCTGCGGGTCCGTTCGGCGGACTCGCTGGAGTGGCTGGCACTGCGACTGGCGCTGGTGGACTGCGAGTTCACGGTGCACGGGCCCCCGGCGCTGGTGTCCTGCGTGGGAGAGCTCGGCGCACGCCTGACGCGCTCGGCGCACGCCTGACCCGCTCGCCGGGATGAGGCGGCGCATCCCAGGACCGGGGCTCCGGGGCGAGGGCGGCCGGTCGTGCTCCCGCCCGACGGCGGAATCCGCCCGCGCGGGACAGACCCGCGGGGCAGACCCGTGGGACATAACCATGGGGCAGAAGCGACCCGGGGCGCGGTGGGCGCGCCCCGGGCGGCGGGTGACGCGGGTCGGGCGGACAGGGCGGGTCAGGCGGACGGGGCGGGTCAGGCGGCGGCGTCGAAGCCCGTGTCGTGGGCCATGCGCTTGAGCTCCAGAAGGGCGTGCTTCTCGATCTGACGGATGCGCTCGCGGGTCAGACCGTGCTCCTTGCCCACCTCCGTCAGGGTCCGCTCCCTGCCGTCCTCGATGCCGTACCGCATACGGATGATCGAGGCCGTGCGATTGTCGAGCTTGCCGATCAGGTCGCCCAGCTCCTCGCTGCGCAGCAGGGTCATCACCGACTGCTCGGGCGAGACCGCGGAGGTGTCCTCCAGCAGGTCGCCGAACTGCGTCTCACCGGCGTCGTCCACGGACATGTTCAGCGAGACGGGGTCGCGCGCCCAGTCGAGCACGTCCGTGACCCGCTCCGGGGTCGAGCCGAGCTCGGTGGCGACCTCGGCGGCCTCCGGCTCCCGGCCGTTCTCACGGTTGAACTCGCGCTGCACACGGCGGATGCGGCCCAGCTCCTCCACCAGGTGGACGGGGAGCCGGATCGTGCGCGACTGGTCGGCGATCGACCGGGTGATGGCCTGGCGGATCCACCACGTCGCATACGTCGAGAACTTGAAGCCCTTGGCGTAGTCGAACTTCTCGACCGCGCGCACCAGGCCCGCGTTGCCTTCCTGGATCAGGTCGAGCAGGGGCAGCCCGCTGCGCGGGTAGCGGCGGGCGACCGCCACCACGAGCCGCAGGTTGGAGCGGATGAAGACGTCCTTGGCGCGCTCGCCCTCGGCGGCCAGGCGTGCGAGCTCCTCGCGGGACGCACCACCCGCGTCGGACTCGACCTCGCCGTCCAGGATCTGCTGGGCGTACACGCCCGCCTCGATGGTCTGGGACAGCTCGACCTCCTTGGCGGCGTCGAGCAGGGGTGTGCGTGCGATCTCGTCGAGGTACATGCCGACCAGGTCGCGGTCGGCGATCTCCCCGCCCACGGCGCGAACGCTGCTTGCCCGATCTGCCCCACTGGCGGAGGACTGACGACGGGCGACGGCACGGGTTGCCATGCGAGCTCCCTTACTGAGTAGGTCGCGACACCCTTCCGGGTGCCCTGCATCCGACGGAAACAACGACTGGAATCCGGACAGAATTCCCCCGCCACTCATTGATTTTGGCGATCATGCAGTACCCTGTCCGGCTACCCCAGGAGGCCGAATGTCACACGGATACACAGAGGTGCAGGTCAGAGCGGGCGTCGAGGCCGATCTCGCGGCCCTCACCGAGCTCTACAACCACTACATCCGTGAGACCGCCATCACATTCGACACGTCGCCCCTCACCGTTGAGGATCGGCGGCCCTGGCTGCGCTCCCACTCCGAAGACGGCCCCCACCGCCTTCTGGTTGCTCAGGATGTCCGGAATGCCGGGACGATACTCGGGTACGCGACGACCAGCCCGTTCCGGCCGAAGGCCGCGTACTCGACCTCCGTGGAGGCGAGCGTCTACCTGTCCCCGGACGCCGGCGGACGGGGCGTCGGGACGCTGTTGTACAAGCACCTCTTCGAAGCGCTCGCGGACGAGGACGTGCACCGCGCCTACGCCGGGATCACGGTGCCCAACGAGGCGTCGATCCGCCTCCACACCCGCTTCGGCTTCCGTCCGGTCGGGCAGTTCGGTGAGGTGGGGCGGAAGTTCGGCCGGTACTGGGACGTCGCCTGGTACGAGAAGCGGCTGGGCCTCGACGGGGACACGTAGGAGCGCGGCGGCCTCCCGGGCAGGACACGCCCCCCGCCGGGAGCGGCGGGCCGGGCACCCCGGCGACCGCCCCGGCGCGCCACCGACGACCACACCCGGGCGACCGCTCCCGACGACCGCCGTCGGCGCTCCGGGCGACCGCTCCCCGGGGACGTGCAACCCGCCCCCGCCTCAGCCGAATTGGACCGAGCGCTTCGCCATCCCCATCCAGAACCCGTCGATGACGCTCCGCCCGTCACCGAGGTCGCCCGCGGCGTCGGCCGCGCCCAGCGTGACGAACAGCGGCGCGAAGTGCTCCGTACGCGGATGCGCGAGCTTCCCCGCCGGGGACCTGTGCTCGAAGTCCAGCAGCGCGTCCACATCTCCGGCCGCCAGTGCCCGCCGTCCCCAGTCGTCGAACTCGGACGACCACGCGGGGATGCCGGCATGACGCAGGGCGGCCAGGTTGTGGGTGAAGAAACCGCTGCCCACGATCAGTACGCCCTCGTCGCGCAGGGGCGCGAGCCTGCGGCCGATCTCCATCAGCCGGCGTGGGTCGAGCGTCGGGAGCGAGATCTGCAGGACGGGGATGTCGGCGTCCGGGTACATCTCGACCAGCGGGACGTACGCCCCGTGGTCCAGCCCCCGGTCCGGGATGTCCTGCACGGGCATCCCGGGCGCACGCAGCAGCCCGCGGACCGACGCGGCGAGCCGGGGGGCACCCGGAGCGGCGTACCGGACCCCGTAGTAGCGCTCGGGGAAGCCCCAGAAGTCGTGGACGAGGGGGACGGGCTCGGTGGCGCCGAGGGCGAGCGGCGCCTCTTCCCAGTGGGCGGAGACCATCAGGATCGCGGCCGGCCGGGGCAGACCGGCGGACCAGGCGGCCAGCTCGGCCGGCCAGACGGGGTCGTCGGCGAGCGGCGGGGCGCCGTGGGAGAGGTAGAGGGCGGGCATCCGCTCCTTGAGGTCGGTCATGGACGTCTCCCGGTGGTGTGCACAGCCGTACGGCCGCGAGCAGCTGCTTGAACCTTCAAGCTTCTTGCCCGCCCACCGTACCGCCCATCTAGTTCAACTTTCAAGAAGCCTTAGAGTGGGATACATGAACACGGCATCGAACGGCGGGACGGACGAACCGCGCTGGCTCAGCGACGAGGAGCAGCGCGTCTGGCGCGCGTATCTCCACGCCACCACGCTGCTGGAGGACCATCTGGACCGGCAGCTCCAGCGCGACGCCGGGATGCCGCACATCTACTACGGACTGCTCGTCCAGCTCTCCCAGGCGCCCCGCCGCCGCATGCGGATGACGGAGCTCGCCAAGGACGCCAAGATCACGCGGTCCCGGCTCTCGCACGCCATAGCCCGGCTGGAGAAGAACGGCTGGGTACGCCGTGAGGACTGTCCGTCCGACAAGCGCGGGCAGAACGCGTATCTGACGGACGAGGGCTACGACGTGCTCAGGCGGAGTGCTCCGGGCCACGTCACGGCCGTACGCCAGGCCATCTTCGACCGGCTCTCCGCCGAGCAGGTGGAGCAGCTCGGGGAGATCATGCGGGTGATGTCCGAGGGGCTCCAGCCCCAGGACCCCAAAGCAGATCTCCCCTGGCTCCGCTGAGCGGCCCGAGCCCCGCCCCGCCCCCTCGCCCCCTCTCGATCCCCTCGCCCCCGGCGGCGCCGTCGGCACCGGCGCCCCCGCCGCCGGCACCGTCCTGCGGACGGACGCCGGTACTCTCCGGGCACTCCCTAGACGGTGAGCAGCACGCCCGCGACGGAGGCCGCCGCGATCAGGATCCAGGCGGTGAGGCCGAGGGCGGCCACCCGTACCCCGGTCCGGGAGAGCGTCGGCAGGTGCACCGCGCTGCCGAGGCCGAACAGGGCCGCGGCGAGCAGGAGTTCCTGTGCCGTCCCGGCGGCGGTCAGGACGGGTGCGGGCAGCAGTCCGGTGGAGCGCACCGCCACCATGACCAGGAACCCTGCGACGAAGAGCGGCACCAGCGGGGGCCTGCTTCCGTTCGCCGAAGCCCCGCCCCGGCGGCGGGCCGTCAGGACCAGCACCGCGACCAGCGGAGCCAGCAGCGCCACCCGCACCAGTTTGACCAGGACCGCCTCGCCGAGCGCGCCGGAGCCCGCGGTCTGGGCGGCCGCCACCACCTGGCCCACGTCGTGGACGCTCGCGCCCACCCATCGCCCGAACTCCACGTCCGTCAGCCCCAGCGGGCCGTGCAGCAGCGGCAGTACGGCCATGGCGAGGGTGCCGCACAGGGTCACCAGCGCCACCGAGGCGGCGGCATCGTCGTCGTCGCTGTCCCGCACGGCGCCCACCGCCCCGATGGCGGACGCGCCGCAGATGGCGTAGCCGGCGGCGATGAGCAGGGGCTGGTCGCCCGGCAGCCCGAGCCGGCGCCCCAGCCACCAGGTACCGCCGAGGGTGGCGGCGACGACGCCGACGACCATGACGACCGACTGCCAGCCGAGGCCGAGGACGTCCGACAGGCTCAGCTTGAGGCCGAGGAGGACGACACCGACGCGCATCAGCCGTTTGGCGGCCAGGGTGAGGCCCGGGCGGCAGCGGCCGCGCACCCGGGCGCGCAGCCACGGCGTGTGCGCGGCGGCGATGCCCAGGACGACGGCGGCGGTCAGCATGGGCACGGCCGGAAGCAGCAGATGCGCCAGCCATGCCGCGCCGGCCCCGGCGGCCCCCAGCGCAAGCCCGGGTGCCGGCCCGCGCCGGACGGCGGACGGAAGGGTCCGGGCCGCGGACGCAGAGGTCCGGGCGGTGGACGGAGGGGTCCGGACGGCGGTGGGTGAGGCGGCGGCCCGCGGGGTTCCGTTCCCCGCGCGTGAGCCCGTGAGGGCCATCAGCAGTCGGCCGGCGCGCTGTACACGCGCCGGATGCTGGTGCCGAGCCGGGAGATGTCGGCCCCGTAGACGTGCAGGGACAGCGCTGTGCCGGTGCCGCCGTTGCGTACGAGATGGATGTCGCCGGGTGGGGCGAAGGCGCTGACCGCGCCCACCGGGTTCACCACGTCCTCCGTGGCGACCAGCCGGGCGGACCCGCCGTACGGGACGAGCCGGTACCGGCGCTCGTGCTCCTCGCCCTGATGGACGCCGGTCACGCACCAGGAGACGTGGTCGTGGATGGGAGTGACCTGGCCGGGCAGCCAGACCAGGGCCACGACGGAGAAGCTGCCGTCGCTCTCGGCGTGCAGGACGTGCTGGCGGTAGTGGTCGGGGTCGCCCTCGCACTGCGCGTCGGTGAGCAGGTCGGGGGCGCACAGGTGTGGTGCCAGGTTCTTCGCGACGAGCCGGGCGGTCGGGCCGGGAGCGAGCCCCCGGCCGACGGTCTCGCGTATCTCCGCGACGAGGTCGCGCAGGCGGGTGGTGGTCGGGGCTGCGGACGCGGTCGGAGTGGTCATGCGGGCAGCGTCCGGCCGCCGGGTCCTCCGCGTCCAAGGAGGGTTGTTTGCCCAACCCCCAACACACGCTTATGCGTGCGGTCGCCCGGTCAGGTTCGGCTCAGCAGCCCGTCCGCCGCTCGGCCGCCGCGACGAGCTCCTCCAGCATCAGGGCCGTGGCGGGGATCCGGAGGTGATCCTGGAGCACGTACGCGTACACCTGACGCCGGGTGTGGGGCTCCACGATGCGTCCGGTGACCTTCTTGTGGCAGAGGAACGACAGGACCAGCGACGGAACCATCGCGATGCCGACGCCCGCCGCCACGAGGCTCTGCATCATGAGGTTGTCGTCCGTGGTGCACGCGATGTCGGGGGTGAACCCCTCCTCGGCGCAGGCGTGCAGGAAGTTCGCGCGGCAACGCGCGCAGCCGGCGATCCACCGCTCGTTCGCCAGATCCCCCAGGTGCACGGCACGGCGTCTGGCCAGCCGGTGCCCGGTGGGCAGCAGCACCGTCACGGGGTCCTCCAGCAGCCGGATCTCCTCAAGTCCGTCCGGGACCTCGACCCGCAGTCCGGGATAGCTGAAGGCCAGCGTGATGTCGCACTCGCCGCGCGCGACCAGCCGCAGCGACTCGGGCGGCTCGCACTCCACCAGCTCCACCCTGATGCCGGGGTGCTCGGCGGCCATCCGGGCCATCGCCTCGGGGAGGATCGTCGCCCCGGCGCTGGGGAAGGCGCATACGCGCACCCGGCCCGACCGCAGCCGCGCTATGGCGTCGATCTGCTGCTGCGCGGCCGCGAGGCTGTCGAGGATCGTCACGGTGTGCCTGGTCAGGGTCTCCCCCGCCTCGGTCAGGCGCAGCCCGCGCCCGACCCGGCTGAACAGGGGCGTGCCGACGTCCCGTTCCAGGGCCTTCATCTGCTGGCTGACGGCCGGCTGGGTGTATCCCAGGGAACGGGCCGCCGCCGAGTAGGAACCGGTCCTGACCACTTCGTGGAAGGTCTTTATGTACCGGGAATCGAACACGCCAGAAGCATAAGGAGAAATTGGGGTGCGGAAAGGTCCTGTTGTCGGCCCCATTTTGAGCCACGCCCAAGGCATCCGGCCATGGGCCGCGTCCGGATGCCGTACCGCTCGGATGCCGTACCGCCCGCCGGACCAACGATCCGCCACACGCCCAACCTTGGCGCTGCACCCACCGCGCCCACCGCACCACCCTTGGCGCCGCGTCCCCCTTCGCACCGCGCCCGGTTGCGCGCGAGTCCCCGCCGGGTTCCGGAGGAAGCCCGACGGGGACGGTTCGGTGGCGGCGGGCCCGGGGGGACCCGGGGCCGCCGGAACCGGGGGGACCCGGCGGGACCCCCGGACGACGCCTCAGTGCGCGATGACGGGGATCTTGATCTCGTCCGCGATGTCGCCGTCGCTGCTCGCGCGGCCTTCCGCGGCGGGAGTCGTGGCCCCGGGGCGCCCGGTGTTGATGAACGTGACCGCGATGGCGGCGGCCGCCGCGAGGATGCCGACGGCCCACCAGATGGCGGCCGCGTACCCCTCGACCATGCCCTGGAGCTGGAGGAGCTTCTGCGCCTGCGGGGTCGTCGCCGCGGCCGCGTGGTCGGTGACGTACGCGGTGGTGGCCGAGGCCGCGATGGTGTTGAGCAGCGCCGTACCGATGGCCCCGCCCACCTGCTGCGAGGTGTTCACCATCGCGGAGGCCACTCCGGAGTCGCGTGCCTCGACGCCGTGCGTCGACAGGGACATGGCCGGCATGAAGGCCGTACCCATGCCCAGGCCGAGCAGCAGCTGCGCGGGCAGGATCAGACCGGCGTACGACGTGTCGATCTCCAGCTGCGTCAGCAGCAGCATGCCGACGGCGGCCGTGAGGAAACCGGGGCCCATGAGCAGCCGCGGCGGGACCCGGGTCATCAGCCGGGCACCGATCTGGGTGGAGCCCGTGATCATGCCCGCGATCATCGGCAGGAACGCGAAGCCCGTCTTGACCGGGGAGTACCCCTTCACGACCTGGAGGTAGTACGTCAGGAAGAGGAAGAGCCCGAACATCGCGATGATGGCGAGGCCCAGGGAGAGGTAGACGCCACCGCGGTTGCGCTCGGTCATCACACGCAGCGGCAGCAGCGGCGACGTGACCCGCGCCTCGACGGCGACGAACGCGGCGAGCAGGACGACGGAGCCGATGAACAGGCCGACGGTGCCGGCGTCCGACCAGCCCTGGGACTCGGCGCGGGTGAAGCCGTATACGAGGGCGACCAGGCCGAGGGTCGACAGGACGACGCCGGGGATGTCCAGCGGGGAGCGGTTGCGGCCGCCCGCGGGCTCGCGGATCACGAAGTACGCGCCGGCCGCGGCGACGACGGCGAAGGGGATGTTGACGTAGAACGTCCAGCGCCAGTCGAGGTACTCGGTGAGGAAACCGCCGAGGATCAGGCCCACGGCGCCGCCGCCACCGGCGATCGCACCGTAGATGCCGAACGCCTTGGCCCGCTCACGGGCGTCGGTGAACATCACCGCGAGCAGGGACAGCGCCGCCGGGGCGAGCAGCGCGCCGAAGGCACCCTGGAGGGCCCGGGAGCCGAGGAGCATGGCCTCGCCGGTGGCCGCGCCACCGAGGGCGGAAGCGGCGGCGAAGCCGAGCAGGCCGACGACGAAGGTGCGCTTACGGCCCCACAGGTCGGCGATGCGGCCGCCGAAGAGGAGGAGACCGCCGAAGGCGAGTGCGTACGCGGTGATGACCCACTGCCGGTTGGCGTCCGAGATCCCCAGATCCTGCTGGGCGGAGGGCAGCGCGATGTTCACGATCGTCGCGTCGAGCACGACCATCAGCTGGGCCAGGGCTATGAAGACGAGGGCTTTCCAGCGGCTGGGGTCCGGAAGGGAGGCATCGGCCGGAGAGAGCGCCGGGGAGGGCGTTTTTGACATGGGGGTAGCCACCTAGTGGTACGTAAGCGAAAAAGCGGATGTAAAGACGTGCGGAAGTACGGACGGACTGGCGGGCGGGCCCGCGGACGTATCGACGAGGGGAAGGAAGAGGAAGGAAGCAGAGGAAGAAGAGGGCGCAGAGGGCGGAGACAGGGCGGGGCGGCCGGCCGGCTCAGCCGGCCTGGTTCCGGGCAGCGCGGAGCGGACCACCCGGCCTTCGGGGTCGTCCGTGACGGGTGGGCGTGCGAGGTGAGCGGCCCACGAGGCTTACGGTGCCCACGCCCCGGGACCTGTCGGACTCAGGACTTCACGAGCGGCGGTCCCGGAGGTCTCCCAGGGTCGCGGCCGATCCCGGCAGCGCGGAGCGCCCGGGGGCCTCCATGCCGTCGAGGAAGAGCGTGAGGTGACGGTGGACGAAGCGGTCGTTGTCCAGACAGCCGGTACCGGGCAGGGGCCTGGTCAGCTGGGACACGGCGACCATCAGGTCTCCGACGGCGACGTCGGCGCGGAGACGACCTGCCTTCTGCGCCCGGTCGACGAGGCCCTGGACGGCCTCCTCCAGCCGGGTGCGCTCGGCGAGCAGTGCGGGGTGGTCGATGTCGACGTCGCCGGAGAGCATCGGGCACAGGGCCCCGATCCGCTCGTCGGCGGCGGCGTGGGTGAAGCGACGCAGCGCCTCGAAGGTGTCGGCCTCCTCGGCGGCTGCCTCCTCGGCCCGCTGGGTGGTGCGGGACATGACGGAGAGGACGACCGCGTGCACGAGCGCGGTGCGGTCCGGGAAGTGCCGGTAGAGCGTGGCGTTGCCGACCGAGGCCCGGCGGGCGATCTCGTCGAACGGCACCTCGGGGCCGGACTCGACGAACATCTCGCGGGCCGCCGTGACGATCCGCTCCCGGTTGCGCAACGCGTCGGCCCGAGGCCGGGCGACACGACGCGCGCTGGTCTCGGCAGGGCTGCTCACGGGCTCCACGACCTTTCTCGGAGGGCTCTTGGACGCCAACCGGGGAGGTCTTCCCCGGTTGCTCGCTGACACGGGTGCAAACGGGGAAGCCATCCCCACTTATTTCCCGCCAGGGATGTGACCCGCATCACTCTCCGGAGCCCGCCCCGCTCGCCTCCCCCGTACGAGCCGCACGAGCCGCACGAGCCCCCGCCCCCAGGCCCCCGGGCCGGCGACGCTCCCCCGCCGCTTCCCGATCGGCGCCCCTGCCCACGCCCCTCCCATGCCTCCCGGCCCCACCCCTCCCGCTCCTGACGGAGAAACCCACGATCGGGCCACCCGGCGCGCGAGCACGCACCGCCCGTCACAGGCTGATCGGACGGAGCGCAGCACGGATCCGGCCGGCTGCCGCCGACCGAAGGCGTTCGCATGCAGCAGATCCGTGGGCGGATACGCAGACCGGTCGCGCTCGGCGCCGTCGCGGCACTCGGCCTCGCCGCCCTGGTCACGGCGAGCTCCGCCCTCCCGGACCGGACCCGCGCCTCGGCCGGCCCGATCGCGGCCGAGGCCGCCGACGAGCTGGGCCTCACCCCGTGCCGCATCGCGACCACCATGGGCGTGCAGATGTCCGAGGGCCTGCCCACCTCCCCCGGCTACTCCCGCTCCACCGGTGAGGTCCGCGCCCTCAACCTGATGGTCGACTTCTCCGACGCGCCGGGAGAGGGCCTGGCGATGAGCCGGTACGCCGAGTTCTTCCCCCAGACCGCGGACTGGTTCCGCACCAGCTCGTACGGGCGGCTCACCTACCGCGCCGAGGCCCCGCTGCCGGACTGGCTGCGGATGCCGATGCCGTTCGCCTCGTACGGGATAGAACGCGGCGCGCCGTACGAGCCGGGCTACCGGGGGCTCGTCGAGGACATCGTGACGGCGGCCGACCCGAAGGTGGACTTCAGCGCGTACGACCTGATCAACGTGCTCGTCACGCCCAACGCGGGTCCGTCGGCGCTGGACACCGTGCTGTCGGTGACGTTCTCCGGCAACACGGAGGCGCCGCACGCGGACGGGGTGCCGCTCGCCAACACGTCGTTCGTCTACAGCCGCCAGGACGACGGCTCCGGTTCGTACCACGAGACGGGCTACCGGGTCCTGCCCCACGAGAACGGCCATGTCTTCGGGCTGCCCGACCTGTACACCACGGAGGGCGGCGGCTCCGTCGGGCACTGGGACATCATGTCCGAGGACTGGGGCGCCAACAACGACATGCTCGGCTGGCACAAGTGGAAGCTCGGCTGGCTCGACAACGACCAGGTCCGCTGCGCCTCGGCGTCCGGCAGCCGCGACTACACGCTGACGCCCCTGGCCGAGAAGGGCGGGCCGAAGCTGGCCTTCGTGCCCCTGACGGCGGAGAGCGGGTACGCGGTGGAGGTGCGCACCCGGGACGGCAACGACGAGGCGGTGTGCGAGCCGGGGGTCCTGATCTACCGCGTGGCGTCGGACGTGAACACGGGGCAGGGGCCCGTCACCGTCGCGGACAGCGACGAGGACAGCGGCGGCTGCACCCGGCGGCCCAATGTGCACGCGGAGCTCTCGGACGCGCCGTACCGGCCGGGCGAGTCCTTCGAGGACACCGAGAGCGGCATCACCATCACCGTGCTGACCGAGGAGCCGTCCGGCGCCTACCGGGTGCGCGTCACCCGCGCCTGAACGTCGGCCCGCAGGTCCCGCTTCAGCACCTTGCCCGTGGCGTTGCGCGGCAACGGGCCGTCCTGGACCAGGACATGGGCCGGCACCTTGAACGCCGCGAGCCCCCTTCCGGCATGCGCCCGCAGTTCCCCGGCGTCCGCCGTGGCGCCGTCGCGCAGCCGGACCACGGCGGCGACCTCCTCGCCCAGTACGGGATGGGGCACACCGAGGACGGCCGCCTCCAGCACGTCGGGGTGCTCGAACAGGGCCGCCTCGACCTCCACGCAGTAGACGTTCTCGCCGCCCCGGATGACCATGTCCTTCAGCCGGTCGACGACGCTGATCCGCCCGTCGCGCACGGTGGCGAGGTCGCCGGTCCTGAACCAGCCGTCGGGGGTGAAGGCCGCCTCGGTGGCCGCCGGGTCCTCCCAGTAGCCGCGCACCAGGGACTGCCCGCGCAGCCAGAGCTCGCCGACCTCGCCCTCGGGGAGGGCCCGGCCGTCCGGCCCGGCGATCCGGGTCTCGGTGACGGGGGTGGGGCGGCCGACGCTGCCGGGGAAGCGCCGGTAGGCGGCGCCGAAGTTGGCCAGTACGCCGCCACCGGTCTCGGTGAGGCCGTAGCCGTTGCGGGGCTCGATGCCCTCCCCGTACCGCGCCGCGAGGCGGCCGACGAGCTCCGGCGGCGCGGCGGCCCCGCCCGTGTTGAGGTGGGTGAGCGTGCCCAGGCCCCGGTCGGCGGCGGCGTCCAGCAGTTGCAGTGCGGTGGTGGGGACGCCCGCGTAGTGGGTCACGCCGTGCTCATGAATGAGGTCCAGCGCCTTCCCGGCGTCCCACTTGCGCATGAGGACGAGCGTTCCGCCGACCGCCATCACCGAGTAGAACGAGGTGAAGGCGGCGACATGGAAGAACGGGAACGTCGTCAGGGACACCGGGGCCGGGCCCTGCCCGGGGATCAGCCCGGCGTCCAGGGCGGCCACTGCGGCGTGGAAGCGGGGGTTCATCGCGGCCCCGGCCTGCGCGAGATGCGTGGCGACGGCGCCCTTGGGGCGGCCGGTGGTGCCGGAGGTGTAGATGATGGTGGCGTCGTCCTCGGGCCGGACCTCGACATCGGGCGGCCCGAGCGCGGGATCGGCGGCGGGCAGGTCCTCGTACCGCTCGAACCCTTCCTCGGCCGCCCCGGGTTCACCGTGGAAGACCACCCCCGGCACTCCGGCCGCACGGGCCCACCCGCGCACGCGCGCCACCCGCTCGCCGTCGACGAGCAGCACGCCCGGCCGGCTGTCGTCGAGGGCGTACGTGAACTCGTCCTCGGTCCACCAGGCGTTGAGCGGCACGGCGACGAGCCCGGCAAGTTGGGCCGCCCAGAAGGCGATCTGCCACTCGGGGTGATTGCGCATCGCGACGACGGCCCGGTCCCCCGGCCGCAGCCCGTACACCTCGACGAACCGCCGCGCGAGCGCGCTGGCCGCAGCGAAGAACTCCCCGTACGTCCAGCGGCGCCCCTCGGCGACGAGGAACACGCGCTCCCCGTGGGCCCAGGTGGCCTCGACGAACTCCCGCAGGGTGCGCGGCCCGCCGGCGTACACGACGCTCCCGTCCCCGCCGTCCATGACGGCGAACGGAGCCCCCGGCGCGGTCAGCGCGGCGATCGGATCGGTGTGCGGCACGAGACCCTCTTCCTAAGCGCTTGCTCAGTCCCTCGGCCGACGCTATGCCTCACGCGCCGAGCCGTCAAGATTCATGTATCAGCCATCCATCACACCCTCCCCGCTGCACCCGCGACACCCGCGCCGCCCCGCATGCCCCGACCCACCGGATGCGCAGCGCACACATCCGCTACCCTGTCCTGGGCTGCCCAGCACGACGGCCCACGCCTCCGTAGCTCAGGGGATAGAGCACCGCTCTCCTAAAGCGGGTGTCGCAGGTTCGAATCCTGCCGGGGGCACCAGGCAAAACGGCCCGGACCCATCATGGTCCGGGCCTTTTTGACGGCATCATTTGACGGCAGTCGCCTCTCAGGCCGTGTCCTGGCGGAGGGTGCCAGATCATGCTTGGCTGTGGGCGGGCGCGGCGGCGCGTGGCTGTTCGCTGCTGGGCATACAGGTCGGCGTACCGCTTGGAGCTATGACCTGACGGCAGCCCGAGCACTATCGCATGAGCCAACCAGGCCCTTCCCCCGCATGCGTGCGTCAGCGAATCACGCGGCCCTGAATCCCACATTCCTCCACTTGCCTCACCTTCAGCAACACTCTGCACCCAATGAGAACTGTGCGGTGATTTCGATCATAAGGTGCCGATGTGAGGCGGCTCTAGATATGCGCAGCCGCCAGCCGGAGAAGGCGGGAGAAAGTTGATGGCCAACGACTATCCAGTTTCAAATGTGGTGCAACTGGCGGGCCCTGGAGTCCCTGGGATGGAAGGAGACGCCCCCCTCTTCCATTACGACGTTCCCCCCGAGGACCTGGCCGCGCTGGTTGCAGATCCCGTCAAGTACCTGGAGCAGCGCGGGATGGGGCGCGAACAAGGCATCGCCCCAGACGGAAAAATGGACATCATTTTCACCTCTCCGACTCACGCGTGGGACGGTTCCCAGTGGGTTGAGGCGGAAGGCGGGCCCGAACCGAGGCACCAGTGCTGCTACACCACTGACAGTAAGTCTGTCTGCGTGGCTCATGAGCACTAGATGAGCAGAGCGCAGCAGCCCGCCCGGTTCAACCCGGGCGGGCTGCTGCTAGGTTACTGGGAGAGTCAGAATCGGGCGGAGTCCAAAACCGCAATAACGGCCGCTGAATTGCCGTCGTTAGGCGGCCGGTCGGCGGCGCCTGAGCAGGCGGTCCATGTGGCTGATCGCCTCCCGCTGGGTGTCGTGTACGACGTGCGTGTACACGTCCATCGTGATGCTGATCTGGCTGTGGCCGAGGATCTCCATGATGACCCGGGGAGCGACGCCGGCGGCGGTCAGCAAGGTGGCGCACCCGTGCCGCACCCGTGCCGGGCATCGTGCAGCCGGACCACACGAAGTCCGGCGTCGGCCGCGACGCGGGTGAACGCTAGGTAGACGTTCCGCGGCTCCACCGTCCGGCCGTTCCTGGTGGCGAAGACTGGGCCGTCCTCGGAGCAGGCGACGCCGACCGCCGCGAACATCTCGCGCTGCTTAAAAGCACCACCTCCTGTTGCTCCCCTGAATCGATTGCCCTGCACATGATCAACGGTGTCCTTGAATGCTTTGTCGGCTCCAGACAGTTTTGCTGAATGAATGCACACGTACCGTCGCTGAGATCGAGCACGACGTCGTCGACGTGAAGATCTGCTTCCATGCGCAGCGTCGTCGGTACAGAGGGGGACTCCAGCCAGGGCACCGGCTCTCCGAGCAGCCCGTATGTGACGAGCAACGCCGCAATGCCGGCCCGGTGGGTGGCACCTGCCTCATTCTTCGCGCCGCCCAGTGCGCCCCGTCTCGCCGACTGCATTAGCAGCTCCATGGCCCCCCGGTGCTCTCGCTTGTGATGCTATGTGAAGGGACTGCCCTCCACCCTCCCGCCCGGGGGCACAAGGCCATGAGCGCCACGACTCGGATGCTTGGAGACCTCGGGCAGGCGGCCACTCCACGTGTGAGCGGACGAGGCAGCACCAGGCGTCACGCGCAGGATCAGGCGCCGAGCCGCGCGGCGCTGATCAGGCAGAACAGCACCGCACGGCATGGTCTGGAACCGCCTGGCACGGATTCGATCCCACTCACAGTGCGAAGGACGACGGCTTTGGCGCCTTCATCCTGGCCGAGATGGGGGTCCGCATCTCCGACTCGGGCGACACGGCCGCGCGCGTGAAGCTGATCGACAACGCCATCGGCAACGCTCCGTCGGCCATCGCGCCTGCGGCGACCTCGTACCTCTATCTCCACCAGGCCGAAGCCCTGTCCCGAGACACCCAGCATGAGGCGGCCGGCAAGTCCCTCAACCGAGCGTACGACCTGTGGGGCACCCACCGCGAAGGCGACCGCCCCGACTGGCTCGGCTGGTACGGCGGGGCCCAGCTGAAGTCGACCGAGGGCAAGATCATGCTGCGTTCCGGCTTCCCCGAGCGAGCCACCAGCGCCCTCGCGGTCGCGGTGGATCAGGCACTCCCGCGCGACCGGGCGGTGCGTTCCGGTCTCCTCGTGACGGCACGGCTGGCCGCTCGGGAGCTGGACGGCGCTCTGGACGCTGCCAACGTCGGCCTGGAGCTGCTGGAGAACCGCGTCCAGTCCGACCGGGCGTACGTCCGGCTGACGAAGTTCAGCAACTACCTCGAACCTCACTCTCCACGGTGCCGGCCGTGGGCGAATTTCGCGACCGCCTCCGGGCTCTGCCTGATGCGGTCTGACAGCACCGAAGACTGCATGCCCTCGCCTCAGTCCAGCCGCTGACTGGACTGAGGCGCCTGGCGAGGCGATCACGTTTCCGGCGCTCCGCTGCTACTGCTGGCGCCTCCGGGAGCCGGTCGGCTTGATGCTGGTGAGCGGGTGGGTCCCCTGCGGGAGAGTGGGAACCACGGGCACAGCAGGTTGGGGGTGAAACATCGCGTCGATCGAGTCGAGATCGGCCTCGGAGAACGTCACGGTGATGCCCTTCCTTGAATGCGGAAGTCGCTTGATGTTCTCCCGAAGCCACCGTTCCTTGACTCGAAGGATCTCCGCCGCCTCGGGGTACGTGTAGCGCCGCCTCGGCCCATTCCCCGATCCGATCATTTCTGGTTCATTTCCCACTTGAATGATGGTTCTCCAGGCGGCACAGGCGCGCGGGCGAAAGGCAGCCGGTCACCCTTTAGTGGGAGGAGCTGATCTTTGCTGTCCGCGCCGAATCGCCGGACCTGCACGGTCCCCATCGGCCCCTACAGACCCGACGCCCTCGTGATCCGACGAACACAGGTTGTCGGATCTGTTATTACCTAACTACACCCTGTGGATAGAGGTCGGGCTTGAGGAGGGCCGGGCGGTACTGTCCTTGCGTGGCAACTATCGCGCTGTTCAGCACCGACGACCTCTCCCTTCCCGAGTCTCTGCAGGAGGCCGTGGAGCACGGTGAGGTATTCACGCGCGCCTGGGTGGTCGAGCTCATCCTGGACCTTCTCGGCTATACGGCAGATAGGGACCTCTGCGATTTGAGGCTCGTGGAGCCGGCCTGCGGCGGTGGCGCGTTCCTGACCGTGATCGCGTCTCGGATCAGTGCGTCATGCCATGCGCATCAGCGCCCCATCATCGATGCGATCGACGCCGTTCGCGCCTTCGACCTGCTGGGCTGCAACGTGGAGCAAAGCCAGGCTCTGGTCACGGCAGCGCTGCAAGAAGAGGGCTGGGCGGCGGAGGACGCAAGGAAGATCGCCACCGCGTGGGTGAAGCAGGGCGACTACCTTCTCCAGTCGGACGCCGAGCATCGCGCCGACTACGTCGTGGGTAACCCTCCGTACATCCGGCTCGAAGACGTTCCCGACGACCGGATGGCCGCCTACCGGTCTGCCTGCTCCACGATGGGTGGCCGAGCCGACATCTACATCGGCTTCTACGAGGTGGCCTTGCGGAGCCTCAACCGAGGCGGCCAGCTGGGCTTCATCTGCGCCGACCGCTGGATGCGGAACCAGTACGGCCGACGGCTGAGGCAGCTGGTGACCAAGCACTTCAGCATGGACCTCGCCCTCGTGATGCACGATGTCGACGCCTTCGACGAGCAGGTTTCGGCCTATCCCGCGATCACGCTCATCTCGAACAAGCCCCAAGGTGCGGCGGTGGCCGCAGACACGAACCGGTCCTTCGGAGCGAAAGAGGCGCGGATCTTTGCCGACTGGTACCTGGAGGGCGAGCCGTCGACGGTCGTCACGGCTTCCCATCAAGCTGCTCGCATGCCTCATTGGTTCCCGGAGGAGGATTCGTGGCCGGCCGCTTCACCGGCCAGGCTCGCCGTCCTTGAAGACCTCACCGAGCGGTTCCGGCTCCTTGAGGACGCCGAGACGGGAACGAAGGTTGGGATCGGCATCGCGACCGGCGCAGACAAGATCTTTCTCACCAAGGAGAAGGACCTGGTCGAAGAGGAACGATTGCTCCCCATGGCCATGGTCCGCGACACCACCAGCGGCACGATCGACTGGGACGGTATGTACCTGGTCAATCCCTGGACGGCCAGCGGCGACCTGGTCGACCTCGACGCCTATCCGCGCCTCGCCTCCTACTTCGAGAAGCACGGCGAGGCCCTGCGCAAGCGATACGTCGCGGTCAAGCAGCCTCAGCGCTGGTACAAGACCATCGACAAGGTCGACCACCAGCTCACCCGTCGCCAGAAGCTGCTGTTTCCGGACATGAAGCTGCGGATCCACCCTGTCCTTGATCAAGGCGGCCTGTACCCTCACCACAACCTGTACTTCATCGTCTCGGACGTCTGGGACATGCGCGTACTCGGTGGCCTGCTGCTGTCCAAGGTCGCGGAAGCGTTCGTGGAGGCATACGCGGTCAAGATGCGCGGGGGAACCCTCCGCTTCCAAGCCCAGTACCTCCGGAAGATCCGCGTTCCAGACCCGGCGACGATCAGCGAAAGCGACCAGGCCGCTCTCGCCGAAGCCTTCAACAAGCGGGATGTGGAGGCCGCCACCGAGGCCGCTTTGCGTGTCTACGGGCTCGCCGAGCTGCCTGACTAGGAGGAACGAATCTTGACGGTCACCCGCCAAGACTTCGAAGACGCCATCGCGGCGTACTGGGGCGCCAAGGAACTTCAGAGAGAGCAGTCGGCGATCAAGGCCGCTGTGGGAGCGGGCACGGCAGGTGCCGTACGAGGCGGCAAGCACTTCGACGCCATCGCCGTGCTGCTCTCAAAGTTCTTCCTCGACGCTGGGTACCCGCCAGAGAGTATCCGCGTCACCAAGTCACAGGGCCTTGAACTGCCCGGCTACTACCGGCCGCAGAAACAGTGGGATCTCGTGGTCGTCCACAAGAACGTTCTCGTGGCGGCGTTCGAGCTGAAGGCACTGGGCGGGCCGTCGTACGGCAACAACTACAACAACAGGGTCGAGGAGGCGCTGGGTAGCGCCGTAGACCTGCGCCGGGCAGCCCTTGCCGAGCTGTACCCGAAGGAGAAGCCCTGGCTGGGCTACTTCTTCATCATGCAGGATGGTGAAGGATCCCGGAGGCCGGTCAAGACGGCCAAGGGCGCCCTTCCCGCAGATGAGATCTGGCACAACACGTCGTATCAGGACCGGTTCGGGATCTTCTGCGAGAGGCTCATGGGCGAACAGCTCTACGACGCCGCGTGCTACGTCACGTCCTCGGCTGAGAACCCGAAGCCGATCGAACTGGTCGAGAGCCTCGACTGGCGTCACTTCTCCGCAGCAATAAACGCCCGCCTCACGTACCTGAAGGACCTCGACATCCCCGGGTAAGTGCGGTGCCCGAGGACGTTGGCGACGCGGTCCGGCCTGGGCATCGCCAGCCTGGCCGCGCTGTGTACCGAGCACCCTGGCCTGTTCTGACACACCTTGTGGCAGGCACCTCAGAGAAACGAGAGCGTTCGGGTCTGCCGGCAGCCTGGATGTACCCGTCGGCTACCAGCAGCGCCGCTCTGCCCTCAGGTCGACGCAGGCGGGTGAACGAGCGGTACAGACCAGGGTTCAGCGGGTGAGTCCCGCATGTGCTGACCGGCCCGCGCCTGCAACCTCGTCGATACGGTCTCCGAAACGGCTAGTAGGCAAGGTGCCGTGCGTGCGCAGTGCGTGAGGCGGACGGGCCAGCCCAGGCATCAACTTCAGGACGCGGCACCGTGCCGCACAATGCCGATGAGGGAGAACAGCACCCCGCGGCACTATTTGGACCGCCCAGCACGGATCCGATTTCCCTGCCCTGCCCATACACCTCCCGCCAAGCCCCCGCCGTTTACGCACCCAACGGCCCCAAAGATGCTGGCCGTTTCGTCAACTGGATCACCGCCAAAGCTTCGATTGTGTCAGCGGGGCTTGCGACACTGGCGGCATGACTAATCGTTCGTCTTCCGGCGGTGCGGGGGCCGCGCGTGGAGTAGGGGTAGAGCCCTGGCTGTTCGCGTGGCTGGCAGCGCATGCCTTGGCACGGGAACCCCTGCCGAAGGAAGACTGGGTCCCGAAGGCCCGCGTCTCAGCCGTCGGCCTGCAGACGGCTGAGCAGATGGACGATGTCGGCGTGCTGACCGACGCGGGCGGCCGTGTCTTCATCCAGTCGAAGAACGGCCTGGAGCTACGCGCAGCGGCGAACACGGACCTCGGGGCCGCCGTGGACCAGGCTGTCGCACAGTACCTGGCCGGGACGGGTGACCGAGGAATCGAGGAAGCGCGAGACAGGCTGGTGATCGTGACAGACGGGAGTGCGTCGCGTCTGGTCCGCTCCGCACTCACCAGCGTCGTAGACCGGCTCGCAACGCTGCCGACGTCTCTGGCGGCTGCGGGGACCTGGCGCAAGGTGGACGAGGAAAAGGCGCTGAAGGTGCTGCTTTCTCACGTCGAGCGTGCGTGGGCCGCGCAAACAGGACGCAAGCCATCGGAGGACGATCTTCGCTTCGTCGATGGTCAGGTGCGATGTGCCCTCCAGGACCTTGGCCAGGCGCCGCAGCAGCGGGAGGGTCGGAACGGTGTCGTCGCCCTCCATCCGGGAGACCTGGGGCTGAGTCATTCCAGCCCGCTCTGCCGGCTCCGCCTGGGAAAGTCCGAGTTCGATCCGACGGCGGTGGACCGCCTGCCCGAGATCGCCGGCCAGCCGCGCATCGACGTATTCCTGGTCGTGCTCCACCGTCCCACCCGCAAGCTGTCGGGCCCGGCGCGTCCTCCACGCGCTGTGATTCATCAGCTTTCCTTGCGCTCGCCGCTCGTACGTGTCTGGGCATGGCCATGCTCGGCCTCGCAGACGTTCTGAGCCTGGTGTGCCCGCTCGACTTCCGCAGCTTCACGCATCCTCGTCCTGCGGAAGTCCGTCAGCAGCGCGATCCGCTGTCCTGGCGCGAGCCAGTACGGGATACGCACGGCATCGCCGTCCCATTCGAAGCGGAGTTCCCGAGCGCGGGTTGGCCGACCGCCTCGAAGAGGAGCACGGCGCCGTGCGGGACGACGAACAGCACGCGGCGGTGGACCGTATCAGCGCCGTTGACGGCCGGCACGACGAGCAGCGATCGAGCCGGACGAGGCCGCGTGAGCCGCACCGCTGAGCGACAGCACCGAACAGCACCAAACCGAGCCCCCCTCCCGACAGGCGGACGGGGGGAGGCCCCCCGGGCGCCGTACCTCAGGTGCGGTTCGCGGGCCGGGGGGCCGGGGTCTCAGCGGTCGGCCAGGGTGCGGTCGAGGAGGGGGATCAGGCGGTCCCAGTGGCGCTGCAGGCCCGAGGGGTCGAAGGCGTCGGTGTCGGCCATGGTGAAGCCGTGGACGGTACCGGGGTAGATCTCGGCGGTGTGGCCGACACCCGCGGCGTCCAGGGCCCGGCTGAGCTCGCTGCTGCTCTCGGGCGTCATGTCGCCTTCGGCGAGGCCGAGGTGCACCTGTGCGGTGATCCTGGGGAAGACGCGGTGCGGGCTGTCGGGAGCGTCGGTGACCAGCGTACTGGGGTGGAATCCGGCGACGGCGGCCACCTTGTCGGGGTGGGCCGCCGCGGTGCGCATCGCCAGGGCCCCGCCCATGCAGTAGCCGGTCACGGCGACCGGTCCGGCGCCGACCTCGGGCTGGGCGGTGAGGAACCCGAGGTAGGCGTCGGCGTCGCGCAGGGCACGTTCGGTGGTGTGCGCCGTGAACAGGGGCATCAGCCGGTCGAAGACCGCGGGCCGGATCTCTTCTCCGATGTGCTCGGGGAGTTCGATCACCGGCTCCGGGCCGTGCCGGTAGTAGAGGTTGGGGACGAGCACGTAGTACCCGTGCCGGGCCAGTTCGCGGGCCATCTCCCGCAGCACGGGCCGCGTACCGAAGGCGTCCATGTACATCAGCACCCCGGGGTGCCGCCCGCCACCGTCGGGGAAGGCGGCGAACGCGTCGGCCTGGCCGTCCGGGGTGGGTATCCGCAGTGTCTTGGTGGGCATGGCGGGAACCGTAACAGCGGGGATCGACGCGCCACCGTGATCGATCAGGGCGCCGGCTCGCGGACAACCCGCGCGGAGGAGGTCTGAGCAGCCGCGGGACGGGCACCTGATCGGAATGGGCACTGACAACCTGGCCGGCACCCCGGCCGACACCCCGGCCGGCTCCCTGGCCGATGTCCTGGCCGGCGCGGCCGCCGTGCTGTTCGACTTCGACGGGCCTCTCTGCGACGTCTTCGCCGCGCACCCCGCACCGCGGGTCGCCCGGGCGCTCGCACGGGTCTCGGCGGAGAGGCGTCCGGCGCTCGGTACCGAGCTGACCGGGGTGGACGACCCCCTCGAAGTCCTGCGCCTCGTCCACGCCGCCGACCCGGAACTCGGGCTGGAGGCGGAGCGGGCCCTCACCGCCGCCGAGGTCGAGGCGGTAGGGGCGGCGGGCGGGCCGACGCCGGGCGCGGTCGCGGCGCTGGAGGCGGTACGGGCGGCGGGGCTGAAGATCGCGGTGGTGAGCGACCACTCCGCCGACTGCGTCCACGCGTTCCTCGACCGGTACGACCTGTCCCCGCATGTGCTGGAGGTGGTGGGACGGGTGGCCCGCCAGCCCGACCTGATGCGGCCCAATCCGTACGCGCTCATCACGGCCGCGGGGCTCCTCGGCGTCGACGTCACCCTGTGCGCGCTGGTCGGCGCCTCCGTGGCGGACGTCGAGGCCGCCCACGCGGTCGGCAGCGCCGCCATCGGTTTCGCCGACGAGCCGCGCAAGCTCGAAGCCCTGACCTCAGCGGGGGCGGAATCGGTCACGGCCTCCATGGCCGCCCTCGCGGACGCGGTCCGGCCCCGGCACCCCGGCTGACCCGGCCCCGCGGGCACGTCCCCGGGCCCGTGTCTCAGAGGAGCCCGTGTCTCAGAGGAGCGCGGAGGGCCTCGGGTCGCCGCCCGCGGCCGCCCCGAGGTGGCGCAGGTACTCGGGCAGGGGCTCGGCGCCCGGCTCGGGCGCGGCCTTCCCCCTCTTCCTCGCGTCCTCCTCGATCGCTCCGGCCGCCCTCTCCAGATCGGCCGACAGTCTGCGCATCGCCGCCGGGGAGGCCAGGACCGACGGGTCCGTGGCACCGATGACGAGGTTCTGGCGCAGCGACTGGCCGGCGTAGCCCAGCAGGAGCACGGCTCCGGCCACCCCCAGCAGGGTCAGCCCCCGGTCCTCGAAGCCGCCCAGGTCCAGACTCCGGGCCCCGCCGACGATCACGGCCAGCTGGCCTCCCGTGGCCGACAGGGTCACGAGTGCGCCCAGCCCCAGGCCCAGTGGGGTGACGAACCCGTTCCTGCGGGTGAACTGGACGAGGAGGGGCGCGGCCCCCGTCAGGCCCAGCGAGATGGCGCCCGCGACGGTCACCAGTGAGAGGACCGCGCCGCCGCTGTCGCCCAGGGCGTTCAGCACGCCGGTGGCACCGAAGACGCCGGAGAAGCCCGCCGCGACCACGGTGACGTTGCTGGCCCACGAGTCCTTGAAGGACCAGCCGTCCTTGATGTACCGCAGTTCGGTCCGCCAGTCGAGCTGGGATCCGCCCTCCCACCGGGCGAACGCGTAGACGACCGGGAGGAGTGCGGCGAAGGGCGCCCAGAAGAAGGCCCACAGCAGGTCCCACTGCGGCTGGACGCCGGACTGCGGCGGGGGCTGGGCGGCGACGGACGCGGTCACGACGGTCACGTCGAACGCCGCCGATCCCGCCTTGACCTTCACCATGAAGGTGTCCTGTGCGTCGGCCGCGCGGCAGCCCCGCATCCCGATCTGGAAGCTCTGCTGCCGCAGGCCCTTCAGAATGTTCGGCGGCCCTCCCACCGTCCCGCACCCGGCGGCCGAGGCCGGGGGTTCGATGGTCACGTTGATGGGCTCGTCGGTCAGGTTGAGGAGCACGACCGAGAACGTCGTCGTGCCGTTCTCGCTGCGCGCGGCCACCACGTCGTTCGACACGAGGATGACCTCCGCCGGCAGTGCCACGGCGGTGCCGGGGCCGCGCAGGAACGCGAGGAAGAGGATGGCCGTCACGACCAGCGCCTTGTGCAGCACTCCGCCTCCGTGGTGGCTCGGGAGCTGTGGTCCCTGCCCGTGACGGCATGGGTCGGACGCCGGTTCCACGGACTGACGTGTCCAGTGTGGTGGGAGCGGAATGCCGCACGGATCAACCGCGTGTCACCGGCGTGTTCCCCGCCCTCCTCCGCTCCCCCGCTCTGGGCTCCTTCTCTCTCCGCCGCCGGTCCCGCCGGGCCCCGTCCTCTCCCTCCCCGGTCCCTCCGCTCTCCCTCCCCGGTCCCTCCGCTCACCCTCCCCGGTCCCTCCGCTCTCCCTCCCCGGTCCCTCCGCTCACCCTCCCCGGTCCTTCCGCTCACCCCTCCCCCGGTTCGCAGGACAGCCGCAGCTGGGCCGCCGCGTGGTGGGCGCCCGACAGGGAGGAGTCGCCCCAGTCGCGGCCCCGGTCGACGAGCCGGACCGTGAAGACGGCGGAGCGGACCGGATAGGTGCCGACCTCGACCAGGGTGCCGCGATGGGCGGGCTGGCGGACGCCGAAGGTGGCGTACGCCGAGGCGGGGTCCTTCGGGTCGGACAGGATCCGGTAGACCGTCGGGTTGCCCGCGACATCGATGTCGCGCGGGCCCTTCGGCACGAAAACCGCCAGCGCGCAGCGGTCGTAGTCCTCGCCGACCGACCAGGACCAGGTGGCGCTGTTCCGGCCGTCCCGGTCCGGGCTGCCGGACATCGGGACGGCCGTGTAGCTTCCGTCGCAGGACGTGTCCCGGAACCCTCCGGACCTGACGGTGTACCAGCCGGCGAAGCCGTTCCTGAAGCGGTTCTGCTCGCTGTAGCGGCCGCTCGTGCAGCCGGGGCCGGCCCACACCGTGAACGAGGGCGCCCCGGGGGCGGCCGTGGGGGCGATGCGGGACGGGAGCCCCCGTGGCGGCCCGTCGTCCTCGTCCTGCGCGGCCGGCGTCCCGCCGGAACCGCCGACCAGGGACAGGGCCGCCGTCAGGCAGCCCAGGGCCGCCACGACTCCGGCCACCAGCACGGTCCTTCGCGTACGAGGAAGTCGCTCGCTTGCCATAGCGGACCACTATGCAGGGATACTCCCGGTAGCAGGGAGGGTCAGCGCAGTTCCTCGGGACAGGTGGTACCGCGCGGGAAGATCTTGTACGGCGCGGCGAGCCGGTACACGCCCGCCTTCGGCGCGAGGAGCTCCGTCCACTCGTCGCCCTCCGCGTCCGCCTCGGCCTTCAGCAGGCAGCCCTGTGCGTTCGTGAAGTCCTTCGGGCCCTCGTCCCGCTCCTTGGACGCCTCCGTCTCCTGGGGCGGCTCCACCTTCTTGCCCTCGTCGTCCAGGAGCGCCAGCCAGGGGGAGTACGGCACGCGGATCAGGACCCGGCCCGCCGTCCGTACCCGGATCCGCACCTCGCCCGCGCCCGCGCGGTCCACCGTCGCCGGCGGATCGGCCAGGGGCGTCGGGTCGACCACCGACATGAGCCGCCAGTTGGCGTCGGACCAGACGGGCTTGAGGTAGGGCTGGCCGTCGCGGACGAGCTCCGCCTCCTGCTCGGCGCCGGTGTCCGGTTCGCCCTGGGGCAGCACCACGTAGTGGACGGCCCAGCGGTTGAGCCAGTCGCGGTAGTTGGCGGCGTTGAGGGTGTCGTCGTAGAAGAGGGGGTTGCGCTCCATGTCCGCCTGGCGGTTCCAGCCGCGGGCCAGGTTGATGTAGGGCGCGAGCGCCGAGGCCTCCCGGTGGCTGCGTGCCGGGACGACCTCGACCCGGGCCTTCTCGGCGCCGAGCTGCTGGAGCTGGTTGATCAGCGGCGCGGCCTCCCGCGCCCAGGAGGCGTCCGGCGCGGTACGGATGATGTCGTCGGCGCTCTTGAAGCCGATCCAGCCGTTCAGCGACACGAACGCGATGAGGACGGCGTACCACTTGAGCGAGCGCGGCACGGTGTACGGCAGCGCCGCGAGCAGCACCACTCCGGCGAACAGCATCGGCAGCCGTGACACGTTCGACCCGATCTGCGAGTCGATCAGCCAGGTCAGCAGCGTTCCGAGGGAGTACACGGCCGCGCCGGTGCGGACCGTGCGCCAGTCCCGCGGTACGAGGACGAGGACGGCGACGCCGAAGAGGAACGGCAGCGTCGTCGAGGCCAGCGACATCGGCTGTGTACCCGAGAAGGGGAACAGCCAGGACGACAGGGCCACGACGAGGACCGGCGCGAGGCCGAGGGCGTAGGCGCCTGGCCGGCGCCGGTTGAGGAAGAGGGCGGCCGCCGCGACGCCGAGGAACAGTCCGGCCACGGGACTGGCGGCGGTGGCGAGTCCGGCGAGCGGCGCGGCGACCGCCGCCTTGGCCCTGCGGTGGGCACGCCAGCGGCGCGGCCAGCAGAACACGGCCGCCACCGCGCCCAGGGCGAACATCATGCCGAGGCCGAAGGTGACCCGGCCGGACAGCGCGTTGCACAGGAACGCGAACACGCCGGCGAGCGAGCAGGCCAGCGGATTGCGGACGGCCCGGACCCGGACGAGGATCAGCGCGGTCAGCGCGGCCGACACCGTACCGGCGATCATCATCGTCGTCCGCACGCCGAGCAGCGACATCAGATACGGCGAGACGACGCTGTACGACACCGGGTGCATGCCGCCGTACCAGGCGAGGTTGTACGCGGAGTCTGGGTGACGGCCGACGAACTCCGCCCAGGCGTCCTGTGCGGCGAGGTCGCCGCCGCTGTTGGCGAAGAACAGGAACCAGACGATGTGCGTGAGCGCGGCGACCAGGGTCGCCAGGGTGACCGGATGCCGGAGCGGGACCGCCCGGCGGAGGAGGACGAGTCCGGGCGGCTGGGACAGCCCTATTCGCTTCCCCGTGCCGGGGTCGCATTCGGCGCGTGTCGGCTCAGCGGTGGTCACTGCGGCTCTCTGCTCTCTGCGTCGTCCCCCATGCTCCTTGCCGGCTGCGAAGACGCGTCCCGGCGTCCGGCAGTTGCCCGGACGCTAACACGAGGGCGCCCCGGGGTTCCGGGGCGCCCGTGGTGGCCGCGGTGTCTTTCCGGCCGTCAGCCGAGGCGGGTCAGCTTGTCGCCGAGGCCCGGCTCCGCCAGCTCCGTCCGGAGCGCGACGGGCACGCTCACCTTGCCCGTGCCGATGCCGACCGAGGCCTCACCGACCACCGTTCCCGCGGGCGCGGAGTGGGGGACGGACTTGCCACCTGCCGCGATGTGCAGATCGACCTTGAGGCCGGGCCAGCCGACCGCCTTGAGGTCCCGGGTGGCCACGACCGGCGTCAGACCGCCGAGGCCGTCGTCGACGTGTCCGACGACATCGCCCTTCTTGACGACCGTGGCGGAGGTGACGCCGTCCTGCGCCGACTTGATCAGGCCATAGCTGTACGTCTCGACGGCCAGCCTCAGCTTCTCCCGCACCATTGGGGCGTCCTGGGCGCCCATGACGATGCCGACGATCCGCCGTACCTCACCGTCGACCTTGGTGTTGGCGGCCCAGAGCAGATTGCCGCCGGCCGGGGTGGACGAGCCGGTCTTGATCCCGGTGACCCCGTCCCTCATGAGGATGGTGTTGCCGTTCTCCATGCGCTTCGCGATGCCGGGCAACGTCAGGTTCGGCCGGTCGACGATGTCGCGGAAGACGTCGTACTGCATGACCGCCTTGGCCAGCTTCAGCTGGTCGGTGGGCGTGGAGACGGTGGTCTTCTCGAAGCCGCTGGGGTCGGTGTAGGTGGAGTTCGTCATGCCCAGGTCCTTGGCGGCGTCGTTCATCTTCTTGAGGAACGCCTCCTCGGAGCCCGCGTCCCAGCGGGCGAGCTGGTGGGCGACATTGTTGGCCGACGGGATCATCAGCATCTGGAGCATCTGCTCCAGGGTGTACTTCTGCCCCTCCTTGACGGGCGCCACCGACCAGTCGGGATTGCTCGCCTGCTCGGCGGTCAGCTTCTCGATCGTGAGCTGCGGGGCCTTGGCACCCACCTTGATCGGGTGGTTCTTGAGGATCACGTAGGCGGTCATCGTCTTGGCGACGCTCGCGAGCGGGGCGGGCTTCTGCGCGCCGTACGTCCCGATCGACCCGACGCCCTCGACCTCGACGGCGCCCTGGCCCTCCTTGGGCCACGGCATCGACAGCGGCCCGCCCTGGAAGGTGTACGAGGGGGACGCCGAGAGCGTCAGCACCGGCGCGGGCAGCGGCCGCACGAACTGCACGGTCGCAAAGACGATCAACAGCAGGACGACGAGCGGGGTCCAGATCTTCACGCGCCGGACGGCCGTGCGGACCGGGGTCTGCGGCGGGGGAGGCGTGTTGGTCAGCTCGGCGAGCAGGTCGAGCGGCGGAAGCGGCGGCACGGGCTGCTGCTTGGTCCGCTCGGCCTCGGTGAGGGAGGGCGGCGGGGTGGGCGCGGCCGGGGCGGCGGCCACCGGCTCGGGCCCGGGCGCGGGCTTGGGCGTCGCCTTGGGGGCCGGCGCCGGCACCGACGGGCCGGGCTGGGGCCGCTTGACGGCAGGGCGTACGTCGTCCGCGCGCAGCGGTACGAACTTGCTGGTCCGCTCGGCGGGCGCCTCGGGGGCGGGAGTCCTGCCCGCGGGCGTCCCGGTGGACGACGAGCCGGTCGATGACGGGCCGGTCGACGGCTCGGCGGCCGACGGGCCGGTCGATGACGGGCCGGCCGACGACTCGGCGGCGGAACCCTTGGGCGCGACGAACTTGAGCGCCGTCGTCGGCTGGTCGACCGGGGTGCGCTGGATGGCCTTGAAGACGGCGGTGGGCTGGTCCACGGGCCGCTCGGAGGCGTCGGCCGGCTCCTCGGCGGGCTCGTCAGCGGTGTCCTGCCCGGCCGTGTCGTCCGCGTCGTCAGCCGCTGCGGGCGCGCCCGGCTCCTCGGCCTCACCGGCCTCGCGGGACATCCCGTCCTCGCCGGACCTGTCGCCGTCATCACGCTTGTCCGACGCGTCCGGCCCATCCGACGCGTCCGACGCGTCCGGCTCGGCAGCCTCGCCGGCCGCGTCATCCGAAGCGGCGGAAGCTGCGGAGACACCGGAGGCGTCCGCTTCGGTGGAATCGAGCACCTTGTCCGACACGTCATCAGACTTGCCGGAATTGCCCGACTTGTCGCCCTTATCGCCGGATACGTCCTTCGGCGTGTCGGCATCCGCCGTCACGGGGGACCCGGACGCCGTCCCGGACCTGGGCCTGGGAGCGGAGGCGGACCGGGGCTCGGAAGCGGACCCGGGCCCGGGCCCGGACTCCGGAGCGGAAGAAACGTCACGCCCGGACGCCTCGCCGGCCTCGCCCTCACCGTCGCCCTCGTTGGCCACCCAGGCCGCCACAGCGGCCCGCAGGCGGGCGTCGCCCTCCGGCGGGGCCGAATCGCCCTCGTCCCGCTCCGAGGCGCGCTGAACCGTCTTGAAGACGGCCGTGGGCTGGTCCACGCGCACGGCGCCGCCCCCGTCCGACGACCGCTCGTCACCGAACACGGCAAGCCGCGGATCGCGATCGCCCGAAGCCGTCTCCCCCGGCGTCTTCTGCTGCTCCGAGTTGTCGGGGGACTCGCCCGCCACCGTGCCTCCTTCAAACAAAGCGTTGTCCGAACCATCTACCAGTGTCCTGTGTGAGCACGTGGCTCCCGTGCTAGACGAGAACGACATACCTGCCGGTTCCCGTACGAAGCACCCAGGCGCTCTCGACAGATGAATGTGAGAGGGGTCACCCTGTCATTCATCCACGCGGGGAGGCATGGATGGGCAGGAGCCGCAGAACTATTCCGGAGGAGCTTCTGCTGCTCGCTCTGGACCCGACCACGGGTACCACAGCGCAGCCGCAGTCGCTCGACCTCGGCCTGGCCGGAGCACAGCTAGTGGAGCTGGCTCTGGCAGGACGGATAGCCCCAGACGGGGATCGTATCGCCGTGGTGATGCCACGGCCGACCGGAGATCCGACATTGGACTCCGCGCTGGAACTGCTGCGCAGACGCGGCAGCCCGGTGCGGGCCGTCCACTGGATCGGCGGGCCCCGCCTGGGGCTGCGCCAGACGTATCTCTCGCATCTGGAACGGTGCGGCATGGTGCATGCCGTCGAGGGCCAGATGTGCGGAGTGCTGCCGACGACTCGCTACCAGGCGACGGACACGGCCATCAGCCGGGAGATCAGGGCCCGGCTGGACAGTGCGATCCGCACCGGCGTACCGCCGGACCCGCGGACCGCGGCGCTCGCCGCCCTGGCCCACGCGGTCGGTCTCGGCAAGCACCTCTACCCCGGCAACGAGGGGCGTTCATCGCGCTCCCGGCTCCGGGACCTGATCAGGCACGACCCCATGGGCGGCCTCGTGGCGCACGCCGTGATGGACGTCCAGAACGGTGTGGGCGCACAGCCCCGCCGCAACCCGGCACCGGGCGGCGGCCGCCAGGCGCCCGCACCGATGCAGTCCGCGTCGCACAGCGGGGCCATGGCCCGCGTCGCCGCGCACTGAGGACAAAAGCACCGAGCACCGAGCACCGAGCACCACCGAACAGCACCACGGGCACACACCCGGCACCACACGCGCGGGGAGTACCGGTCGGCGACCAGCGCCCCCGGTACGGCCGCGCGTCCGCCGCACCGACGTCCCCCAGACCCGGTTCGGGAGCCGCGTGGACGCGCGGGGCAGGCCCCATGGGCCGCCCCGCGCGTTCGCACGTATGCACGCGTGTGGCCGTTTTCCAGCGCGGTCGGCGCTTTGGTGGCAGTCTGCTGAGCAGTAGATACGCAGAGCAACGAGCTACCGCTACGCAGCCGGAGGTGCAGTTTCCCGTGGCGTCCAACGTCAACCCCACCGTCAGGCGACGCAGATTGGGCCAGGAGCTGCGCCGGCTGCGCGAGCTCAAGGGCATGACGGCGGAGGAGGTGGCGGAGCGCCTGCTCGTCTCGCAGTCGAAGATCAGTCGGCTGGAGAACGGCCGCCGCTCCATCAGCCAACGCGATGTGCGCGATCTGTGCGGGGTGTACGAGGTCGAGGACCACCGCATCGTCGATTCGCTGATGCAGATGGCCAAGGACTCCCGTCAGCAGGGCTGGTGGCACGCGTTCGGCGACATCCCGTACAGCGTCTACATCGGACTGGAGACGGACGCCGCCTCGCTGCGGGTCTACGAACCGCAGGTGGTGCCCGGCCTCCTCCAGACGCGGCAGTACGCGGAGGCGCTGATCTCCGGCGCCCTGCCGGAGTCCTCGCCGGCCGACATCGAGAAGCGCGTGAGCGTCCGTGCCCGCCGCCAGGAGCGCATCAAGGACACCGAGCGGCCGCTGCGCCTGTGGGCCGTCATCGACGAATCGGCACTGCGCCGCGTCGTCGGGGACAAGCGGCTGATGGTCGAGCAGCTTGAGCACCTGATCGAGCAGTCGCAGCTGCCGCACGTCACGGTCCAGGTGCTGCCGTTCGACATGGGCGCCCATCCGGGCATCAGCGGGCACTACGCGGTGCTGGAGTTCCCCGACACCTCCGACTCGTCGGTCGTCTACATCGAGGGCGTCACGAGCGACCTCTATCTGGAGAAGGCCCACGACGTCCAGCGGTACAGCGTGATGTACGAGCATCTGCGCGCCCAGGCGCTGAACGTGGATCAGACCCGGCAGTTCGTCGCGGACATCGCCAAGGAGTACGCGCGCTGAGCCGACGGTGGATCCGCGGCCGTTTCCGCCCCTGCTTCGCGCCCCTATCCCAATGGCCGAATTTGCCCTGAGAGGCAGGCATTCGGCCGTGCCTTGAAAGGAAAGGCCGGGACGATACACCGGGGCCCGCTTACAGCGGAAGGGCCGCATGGAATATGCCATCCGGTCGAGTGAACGCCCGTCCCGCGCGCCGATGCCGACGAGTAGCGTCGATCACGCCAGCCTGCAGGACAGGTTGGTGCGACTCCCTACTGGCAGAACCGGAGCGAAAAACGATGGCAATTATTCAGGGTGGCACCGACACCTGGACCAAGTCCTCCTATTCCGGAGGCAACGGCGCGTGCGTCGAAGTCAAGTCGCCGGTCGTCCAGGCGATCTCGGTCCGCGACTCGAAGGTTCCCTCGGGGCCGTCGATCACGTTCGTGCCCGGGTCGTGGAGCGCGTTCGTGCGTGAAGTGAGCACGGGGTCCCTCTGAGCTTGCCCCCGCTTCACCGATGAGCCCTCTCGACTGGTCCGCCGTCCCGGCCGAGAGGGCTCGGCCCTTTCTCCACCCCGGCCTCTCTCGGCCTCCTCGGCCGCCTTCTCGACCTTCTCGGCCGCCTTCTCGGCAGCCTGCGGCCCTCTGAGCCGTCTCGGTCCTCTTCCTTCTTCGCATGTCCTCGACCGCACGGGACCCGCATCCCGTGCGGTCGCTTCCGTATGCCGGGAGCCTGACGAAGTGCCCTCCCCCAGCCTCCGGCGGGGGACTTCCACATCGTGTGGCCGCCGTCCGGCCACAACAACGCCCCGGAGGGTCAAGAACAGGTAAAAACGTTCGCCTTGCTGACCTGCGTTCACATCTATGACCAAGAAGGGCCTTGACCGGCTGCCCGAGCAGACGGTTCAATCCCCCAAGTCCCCGCTCCCGCACCGGGGAAAGCACTGCATGGGGGTACCTCTCACGCCTCGAACGGCGAGGGAGACACCGTACTGACGAAGAGTCCCGATGTTCACAAGGCGGACCCCTGGAGGGGGCACATGAACAGTCTCGACTGGGCCGTGCTCATCGGCTACTTCGGTGTCATGGTCGCGATCGGTATCTGGTCCCACAAACGTGTGGACAACGTCAGCGACTTCTTCACGGCCGGCGGCAGAATGCCGTGGTGGCTGTCGGGCATCTCGCACCACATGTCCGGCTACAGCGCCGTGATGTTCACGGGGTACGCGGGCATCGCCTACACGTACGGCGTCACGTCGTACGTCACCTGGTCCTTCCCCATCGCCATCGGTATCGCCATCGGCGCGCACCTCTTCGCTCCCCGGCTCAACCGGCTGCGCTCGCGGCTCCATGTCGCCTCGCCGCTCGAATACCTGAAGAACCGCTACAACCTGCCGACCCAGCAGGCGCTCGCCTGGTCCGGCGTCCTGTTGAAGATCGTGGACGTCGGTGCCAAGTGGGCGGCGATCGCGACCCTGTTGTCCGTCTTCACCGGCATCTCGCTCAACCAGGGCATCCTCATCACCGGTGTCATCACCGGGATCTACTGCACGGTCGGCGGGCTGTGGGCCGACGCCCTCACCGAGCTGGGCCAGTTCATCATCCAGCTGTTCGCGGGCATCGCGATGCTCGTCGCCGTCATGTCGAAGCTCGGCGGGTTCAGCGCGCTGTGGACGGTGTGGGACCGCCCGGAGCTCCAGGGGCACACGGCGCCGACGGCGGGACCGTACACGGTGACCTTCCTGCTCGCCTTCCTCTTCATCAAGACGTTCGAGTACAGCGGCGGCATGTGGAACCAGGCCCAGCGCTACATGGCCACGCCCGACGCGCGCGCGGCCACCCGCTCCGGGCGGCTGTCCGCGGTCCTGTGGTTCGTGTGGCCGCTGGTCCTCTTCTTCCCGATGTGGGTCGCGCCGCTGCTGGTGAAGCCCGAGAAGCCGGACGCCTCGGACTCGTACGCCCTGATGACCGAGCAGCTGCTGCCGCACGGCCTGCTGGGCCTGGTCATCGTCGGCTTCTTCTCGCACACCATGGCCATGTGCTCCTCCGACGCCAACGCGATCGCGGCCGTCTTCACCCGGGACATCGCGCCCGCCCTCAGCAAGGCGGCGCGCGGCTGGACCCACCGGGCCGGGCTGCTGGCCGCGCGCTGGTCGACCGTCGCGTTCCTCGGCCTGTCCATGGCGGTCGCGACCCAGGTCAACTCACCGGCGTTCAAGGACATCATCACGGTCGTCATCAAGTGGGTGGCCGGCCTGATGGGACCGATCGCCATCCCGTTCATGCTCGGTCTGCTGAGCACGTTCCGCAGGTCCGGACCGACGGCGGCGCTGACGTCCTGGGCGGCCGGTCTGTTCACCTTCTGGCTGACCAACTACGGGCTGGACGGCGTCGAGCTGCAGATCCAGATCGTCTCGCCGCTGGCGGTCTCGCTGGTGCTGTACATCGTGATCGGCTTCGTCAAGCCGGAGGACACCCCGGAGCGGGACGAGGTGCTGGCCCGTATCAACGCGGACGACGGCGGGAGCGGCACCGGTGGCGGCGCGGCGGTTCCCGGGCCGGCCGGGCCCGGCGAAACCAAGGGGGACACGTCGCCCGTGCGGGGCTGAGCCGTCACGCCCTCGGGTAGCGGGCCAGCCAGCCGGGCGCCGAGACGGCCGGGCCGTGCAGGGCGGGCCCCTGGGTCATCTCCATGGCGAAGTCGTCGGCCAGCTCCAGGAGCGTGGACCGCCCTTCCAGTTCGGCCAGCCAGGCCGGGGGGAGGGCGGTCTCCCCGTGCAGGGCTCCGAGCATCGCGCCGGTCAGGGCACCGGTCACCTCGGAGGGGCCGTCGTGGTTGACGGCCAGACGCAGCCCGTGCCGGACGTCCTCGCCGACGAGGGTGCAGTACACGGCGATGGCCAGGGCGTCCTCGGCGGCCTCGCCGTCGGTGTCGCCGAGGGAGGCGATACGGGCCGGGCTCGGTATGCCCTGCCGTACGGCTCCGAGGGCGTGCTTCAGGGCGTCCGTGACGGGCTGGTGGCCGGGGCGGGAGGCCAGCTGGGCGAGCGCCCGCTGGACCGATCCGTCGACGGACTCCCCCCGCGCCAGGCCGTGGACGATGACCGCGAAGGCGCCCGCCGACAGATAGGCGGTGGGGTGGCCGTGCGTCTGGGCCGCGCACTCGACGGCGAGCTGGCACACCAGCTGCGGCTCCCAGCCGACGAGCAGCCCGAAGGGGGCGGACCGCACCACGGCGCCCGCGTCCCGGGCGATCGGGTTCTTCGGCTGGGCGAGCGTGCCCATGGTCTCGTCGCCGAGACCGGTCAGGCTGGCCCTGGCCGGGTCGCGGCGGGCGTACAGCCACTCCTCGTTGGCGAGCCAGCCGTTGTCCTTGCGCCGCTCGTCGGGGCCCCAGTCGCGCTGGGTGGCGGCCCAGCGCAGATGGGCGCGGTGGACGTCGGTGGGCGGGTGCCAGGCGCCGGTGTCCCGCCGGACCTGGGCGCGTATCAGGCCGTCGACGGTGAAGAGCGTGAGCTGGGTGGCGGAGGTGATGGCGCCCCGGCGGCCGTAGGCGGGCACGGGGTCGGCCGGCCCCTCCGCCCCGTGCGCCTCCCGGATCGCCTCGACGGACAGGTCGCGGACGCCGGCGCCCAGCGCGTCGCCCAGGGCGCCGCCGAGCAGGCATCCGCGCACCCGGGACCGGAAGTCCTGCTGCTCGGACCGGCCCCAGACAGCCGCCGCTGCGTTCACCGTGCGCCCCTCCCGTCCCCTGTCACGTACGTCCGGCGCAGCACTGTAATCGACGGGGTCTGGTGCATCCGGGCCCGGAACGTTATGTACGCGGACGCCCTCCGAGACTGTTTTGAGCGGTCTTCACGGTTCACGTGCGGGAGCCCCGCGCGCCGCGCACCCGGTGCAGCAACGGCTCCAGCCGGTGCGGGTCCGCGCCCGGGCACCGCAGCAGTTCGGCCAGCGCGTCCTCGGCGAACGCGAGCTGGTCCCAGGTGGGCCTCCCGTCGAGGAGGTCCCGCAGCCGGGCGTCGGCCGCCCGCAGGTCGCCGAGGGCGCAGGCGGCGACCAGCCGGTCCTCGGGGTCCTTGGCGAGCCGTTCCACCTCCCGCCACCGTTCGACGGCCTCGGGCGCGGACCCGCCCGCCGCCCGGCTGACCGCCATGGCGAGCGGGAAGACGCCGGACTCGCGGTCGAACGACACCAGTCGTTCGGCGTCGCGCAGGGCCTGGTCGAGCCGTCCCGCCTGGCGGTGGGCCCTGCTCCGCAGCTGGAGGGCGGCCGCGCGGTCGTCCTCGCCGTCCTGCGCGTACGTGCCGAGTTCCGCGAGCGCCTCGTCGGGGCGGCCGCGGTAGAGGTGGATCAACGCTCGTTCCCGGGAGGCCCAGGTGACCCCGTGGCCGAGCTCCACGCACCGGTCGGCGTCCGCGAGGGCGGCGGACAGCCGGCCGGCCGTCCGGTTCATCCAGGCGCGCTGCAGATACGCCCAGCCCGCCGAGGGGTCCGCCTCGATCGCGCGGTCCAGCTCCCTGCGGGCCTCCCGCGGCCGGCCGGCGTCGTGATAGGCGACCGCGAGGGGCGAGATGGTCCAGGGCCTGCCCGGCTCGCTGCGGGCGGCGCGTTCGAGGTCGGCCAGCCGGCCCTCGGTGTCGCCCCGCTCCCGCAGGATCTCCGAACGCCGGAACAGCGCCCACACATAGCCGGGCCGCAGTTCCAGCGCCCGCCCCAGGTCCGCCAGCGCCTCGTCGGTGCGGCCCAGGGCCTGCCGGGCCATGGCCCGGCTGCCGTAGGCCCAGGCGTACTCCGGGTCGAGCGCGAGCGCCCGGTCGTACTCCGCGACGGCCTCCTCGTACCGTCCGGCGCTCCGGTACGCCTCGCCGCGCTCGCCGACGATCCACGGGTCGTCCGGGTTGAGTTCCTCGGCACGGTCGAGGTCCGCCAGCGCCCGCCGGGTGTCGCCCGTGCCGCGCAGCACATGGGCCCGGCGGATCAGCGCCCACCAGTAGTCCGGCTCGATGTCGAGCGCGAGGTTCACGTCCGCCAGGGCCTCCCGGGTGCGGCCCAGCGTCTCGTGGGCGGCGGCCCGGCTGGCCAGGGCCATCGCGTCGGCGGGGTCGAGGGCGATCGCGCGGTCCAGTTCACGGACCGCCTCCTCGGCGCGCCCCGCCCTGCGGTACGTCTCGCCCCGTTCACGGGCGATCCGTGCCGTGCCCGGGTGGAGTTCCTCGGCGCGGGCGAGGTCCGCCAGGGCGTCGTCCCAGGCGCCGGTGTGCCGGTGGGTGATGCCCCGGTCGAAGTGGCCGCGCCAGCCGTCGGGGTCCAGGGCCAGCACCCGCTCGCAGTCGGCGAACGACTCGTCGTACCGTTCGGCGGCCCGGTGGTGGAACGAGCGGGCGGTGAGTGCCCGCACCCGGTCGTCGGTGTCCAGCCCGCCCCTGGCCAGCAGTATGTCCAGGACCCGCACCGGCCCGTCCGCCTCGTCGGCGAGGGCTTCCAGGCAGTCGGTGCCCCAGCGGAGCACGGCGTCCGATCCGGTGTCCGTGCCGGCCGCCGCCAGGGTGCGCGCCCAGCGGCGGGCGACGGCCGTGCCCTCGTGGCAGGCGTCCACCCCGTCCCGCAGGGCGGCGGCCAGCGCGGTGCGGGGCTCGGCGCACAGCAGGTGGTACAGCTCCTCGTCGCGCGCCTCGCGCCAGTGCGCGTCCTTCCACAGCTCGTCCGGCTCCACCCCGCCGGCCGCCTGTTCGCGCCACCGCCCGAAGGCCTCGGCGAGCCGGGTGTGCCGCTCGCTCCAGCCGTGCGGCGAGGCGGCCCGCTGGAGGCGCAGCATCGGATCGCGTACGACGTCGTGGTAGCGGGCGTGGCCGTCCCGTTCGGAGACGAACGGCAGCGAGCGAAGCCAGCCGAAGAGCTCCACCGACGCGGTGCCGACGGTGCCGGCGGCGGCCGTGAAGACGTCCTCGTTGAAGCGGCGGGGCAGGGCGCAGGCCAGGGCGACGGCCCGCCGGCCCGGGTCGGGCTCCCATTTGAGGAAGCGGTCGACGGCGCTCGCCCCGGCCGCGTCGGCCTCGCCGGGGTTCTCGGCGAGGGTCGAGACGAGGACCGGCAGACCGCCCGAGAGCCGCAGCACGTCCTGGACGACCCGCTCGTCGACGATGCCCTTGGCGGTCAGCAGCTGCCGGGTCTCGGGTTCGGTGAACGGCTCCAGCGGCAGGTCCTCGATGAACGCGGCGGCGTGGTCGGACCAGCAGCCCGGGTCGAGGCGGTTCTGCCCGGCGAGGGTGAGGACGATGTTGGCGGGCAGCGCCCCGTACCGCTCGGTGGTGAGCAGGTCGCGCAGCCAGGTGTCGAGGAAGGGGCCGGTGCGCTCGTAGGTGTCGAAGAAGAGCGCCAGCCACGGCACCTCGCCGGCCACCCGGTCCAGCTCGGTGACGAGCACCGGGGTGAGCACCCGCACCGGGTCGAGGACCAGCTGTACGTCCTCCTGGTTGCGGAAGCGGGCGCTGAGGGCGGCGCGCAGCCGGTCGGCGCCGAGGGCGGCCCGGTCCGGGTCGACGGCCCCGGCGAACGCGCCGACCACCGGCAGCATGCCCGCGCCGATCAGCCCGGCCCGGGTGGCGGCCAGCGTGGCCGTGGAGGGGGCGGGCGCCTCCTGCGGGTCGGCGGAGGCCGCCGACGCCGCCTCCGCCTCGTACCGCCGCTGCCGGTAGGTGGCGAGCATCCGCTCCAGGATCTTGAAGGGGTGTCCCTGCCGTCCGAAGCGTTCGCTGATCGCCGCCATCGCCTCGGGGACGCTGTTGACGCCCTCGTCGACGTACGCGGTGAGGGCGCCGCGCTTGCGGGCGGTGTCCTGGAGCTCCCGGACGAGGGTGGACTTGCCCACCCCCGCGTTGCCGCGGACGTGGAAGACGAACCGGTGCCGTTCGTCCTCCGGGTCGGTGGCCAGGTTGTCGCGGTACAGGGCCAGTTCGTCGCGGCGCCCGACGAACCCGGCCCTGGCGCGGCCCTCGATCAGCTGCTGCATCGACGGCCGCGCCGCCCTCGTCCCCGATCCCGTCCCCGACCGCATGGTGGTCAGTCTTCCAGGGCTACTCCAGCACGGGCAGCAGTTCCGGCAGATGCCCGTCCGAGGCGGCCGCGGCCCGCATCCGCTCCTCGGCGACCTCCCCGTACAGCGTCGTGCGGGCCCGCGCGGGCCGGCCCGCCGCGTCGGCGATGGCGACGAGGTCCTTGACCGAGCGGTACGAGCCGTAACCCGACCCCGCCATACGGGAGATGGTCTCCTCCATGAGGGTGCCGCCGAGGTCGTTGGCGCCCGAGCGGAGCATCTCGGCCGCGCCCTCCGTGCCCAGCTTCACCCAGCTGGTCTGGATGTTGGGGATGTGGGGGTGGAGGAGGAGGCGGGCCATCGCGGTGACGGCCCGGTTGTCGCGGTCCGTGGGGCCGGGGCGGGCGATGCCCGCCAGATAGACGGGTGCGTTGGTGTGGATGAAGGGCAGCGTCACGAACTCGGTGAACCCGCCCGTCTCCTGCTGCACGGCGGCGAGCGTGCGGAGGTGGCCGAGCCAGTGCCGGGGCTGGTCCACATGCCCGTACATCATCGTGGACGACGAGCGGATGCCGAGCTCGTGCGCCGTTTTGATGACCTCGATCCAGGTGGAAGTGGGCAGCTTGCCCTTGGTCAGGACCCAGCGGACCTCGTCGTCGAGGATCTCCGCCGCCGTGCCGGGGATCGAGTCCAGCCCGGCCTCCTTGGCGGCGGTGAGCCACTCCCGTATCGAGAGCCCGGTGCGGGTGGCTCCGTTGACGACCTCCATCGGGGAGAAGGCGTGGACGTGCATGCCGGGCACGCGCTCCTTGACCGCGCGCGCGATGTCGAAGTACGCGGTGCCGGGAAGGTCCGGGTGGATGCCGCCCTGCATGCACACCTCGACCGCGCCCACGTCCCACGCCTGCTGGGCCCGGTCGGCGACCTGGTCCAGGGAGAGCGTGTAGGCGTCGGCGTCGGTGCGGCGCTGCGCGAAGGCGCAGAAACGGCAGCCGGTGTAACAGACGTTGGTGAAGTTGATGTTGCGCGTGACGATGTACGTGACGTCGTCGCCGACCGTGTCCCGGCGCAGGTCGTCGGCGATCCGGCACAGGGCGTCCAGGGCCGGTCCGTCCGCGTGCAGCAGGGCCAGCGCCTCGTCGTCGGTGAGCTTCTCCGGGTCGTCGGCGGCCTGCTTCAGCGCGGCCATGACGTCCGTGTCGATCCTGGACGGCACCATGCCGGGCGCGGCGGCCTCCCGCAGCGCCTCCCAGTCGCCGTACACCTCGTCGAAGTCGTCCCGCCGGTCGTGGGTGCGGCCCTCGGTGTCGATGGTGCGGTGCAGGTCGGTACGGCCGGAGGAGGCGCCGAACCCTTCGTCGGGCTCCTGCCAGGGCAGCCCCGCGGGCATCGCGCCCGGCCGGGCGAGCCCGGTCCGAGGGTCGGCCAGCGCGCGCACGTGCGGCAGCAGCCGGGGGTCCAGCCACGGCTCGCCCCGCTGGACGAACTCGGGGTAGACGCAGAGGCGTTCCTCCAGGCGGAAGCCGGCCTGCGCGGACCGCTCGGCGAGCTGGTCGATCTGCGGCCAGGGCCGCTCGGGATTCACATGGTCGGGCGTCAGGGGTGAGACGCCGCCCCAGTCGTCGATGCCCGCGCCGATCAGCCTGGCGTACTCGTCGTCCACCAGGTTCGGCGGGGCCTGGAGGCAGGCGGAGGGGCCCATGATGTGCCGGGCGACGGCCACGGTGGCGACGAGGTCGTCCAGTTCCGCGTCCGGCATGCCGCGCATCGCCGTGTCCGGCTTGGCGCGGAAGTTCTGGATGATCAGTTCCTGGATGCCGTGGTAGGAGCGGGAGACCCGGCGCAGCGCGAACAGCGAGTCGGCGCGCTCCTCGTACGTCTCGCCGATCCCGATGAGCAGTCCGCTGGTGAAGGGCACGGAGGAGCGTCCGGCGTCCTCCAGGACCCGCAGCCGCACGGCCGGCTCCTTGTCGGGCGAGCCATGGTGCGGCCCGCCCGGCTCGCTCCACAGCCGGGTCGCGGTGGTCTCCAGCATCATGCCCATGGAGGGGGCCACCGGCTTGAGGCGCTGGAAGTCGGTCCACGACATCACCCCGGGGTTGAGGTGGGGCAGCAGCCCGGTCTCCTCCAGGATGCGGATCGACATGGCGCGTACGTACGCGATGGTGTCGTCGTAGCCGTGCGCGTCGAGCCACTCGCGGGCCTCGGGCCAGCGGTCCTCGGGCTTGTCCCCGAGGGTGATCAGCGCTTCCTTGCAGCCCAGTTCGGCACCGCGCCGGGCGATGTCGAGGACCTCGTCGGGGGACATGAACATCCCGTGTCCCGCCCGCCGCAGCTTGCCGGGGACGGTGGCGAAGGTGCAGTAGTGGCACTTGTCGCGGCACAGCCGCGTGAGGGGGATGAAGACACTCTTCGAGTACGTGATGACGCCGGACCGTCCGGCGGCCGCCAGCCCCGCGTCGCGGACCCGTGCGGCCGAGGCGGTCAGGTCCCGCAGGTCGTCGCCGCGTGCCTGGAGCAGTACGGCGGCCTCGGCCACGTCCAGCGCCACCCCGTCGCGCGCGCGCCTGAGCGCGCGGCGCATGGCGTTCTCGGTCGGTCCGGTTCCCGTAGTGGTCATTCCCCGAGCATACGAGCGGGTCGGCCCGCTCATAGGTACTGGGCGTAGTCGTCGAGGACCCGCAGGACCCGCGCCTCGTCGGCGGGCGGGAGTTGCAGCACCGCCTCGGTGATCCCCAGGTCGGCGAAGTGGGCGAGCTTGCCCGGGGAGGGGTGCACGCCGTACGGGACGATGTGCAGCGCCTCGGGGTCGCGGCCCGCCTTCTCCCACACCCGGCGCAGCGCGGGCACCGACTCGGCCAGGCCGCCGCCGCCGACCGGGATCCAGCCGTCGGCGTGCTCGGCGATGCGGTCGAAGAGCCGGGGGCCGGCCGCGCCGCCGAACAGGGTGCGGGGCGCCCCGCCGTGCGGCTTGGGGTGGGCGAAGGAGGCCCGGACCGAGGCGGTCTCGCCGTCGTACGCGGTGGGTTCGCCGGCCCACAGGGCCCGCATCAGCGCCAGCCGGTCGTGGGTGCGCGCGCGCCGGGTCGCCCACTCGACCCCGTGGTCGGCGGCCTCCTCCTTGTTCCAGCCGTAGCCGACGCCGAAGGTGAAGCGTCCGCCCGAGACGTGGTCGAGGGTGGCGATCTGCTTGGCCAGGTCGATCGGGTCGTGCTGGGCGACCAGGGTGATCCCGGTGCCCAGTCCGAGCCGTTCGGTCACGGCGGCCGCCTGTCCGAGGGCGATGAAGGGGTCGAGGGTGCGGCCGTACTCGCGGGGCAGCTCGCCGCCCCCCGGATAGGGGCTGGTGCGTTCGGCGGGGATGTGGGTGTGCTCGGGCAGATACAGCCCGGCGTATCCGCGCTGCTCCAGCTCGCGCGCGAGCCGTACCGGGGTGATGGTCTCGTCCGTGAGGAAGATCGTGGTCGCGATGCGCATACGGGTCCTTCCGTGGTCGGCGTGCCGTGCGGTCCGACGGGCTCAACGTACGGGGTACGCCCGGTCATTCCTGGAGTGTCGGCCGGCATTCGCCTTCCGTTCCCGCCGGGTTGACGGCTGAATAGCAGAGTCGTGCGACAGTCACCGCAAAGACCGGGGAGTCACCAGCATGGGCGGAGTGATCGGCAGGCGCGGACTCGTCACGGCGGGAGCGGCGGCAGCGGCGGCGGTCCTGGCACCGGGCGGTGGCCTGAGCTTCGCGTCCGGCCCGCCCGGCGGTGCCCGCACGCAGGTGGCGCGGGGTGTCCTGCCACCCGGTTCACCCGACTACGTCTATCTTCCGGTGGACGTACCCCACGGGGTGCGCGAGATCCATGTGGCGTACGCGTACGAACGCCCCGCCGTGCCCGCCGGGACCCAGGGCAACGCCCTGGACATCGGCGTGTTCGACGAGCGGGGCATCGCCGCCGGGGGCCGGGCCGGTGCCGGGCACGGGTTCCGCGGCTGGTCGGGCGGTGCCCGCAGCGAGTTCTTCATCCGGTCCGACGCGGCGACACCCGGTTACCTGCCGGGGCCGGTACGGGCCGGGACCTGGCACATCGCGCTCGGTCCGTACACGGTCGCCCCGCAGGGGCTGGCGTACACGGTGACGGTGACGCTGCGGTTCGGGGCGAGCGGCCCGACGCCCGCGCCGGTGTACCCACCGGAGCGGGCCCGGGGGCGGGGGCGGGCCTGGTACCGGGGCGACTGCCATCTGCACTCGGTGCACTCGGACGGCCGGCGCACGCCCGCCGGGATCGCGGCCGCGGCGCGCGCCGCCGGGCTGGACTTCATCAACTCGTCGGAGCACAACACGCATGCGGCGCACGCCGCCTGGGAGGGCCTGTGGGGTGACGACCTGCTGATCCTCACCGGAGAGGAGGTGACCACGCGCACCGGTCACGTCGTGGCCCTCGGCACCGACCCCGGCACCTTCGTCGACTGGCGCTACCGGGCCCGCGACAACCGGTTCGCCCACCACGCCCGCGAGATCCGCCGCGCGGGCGGTCTGGTCGTCCCGGCGCACCCGCACGCCACCTGCGTCGGGTGCGCCTGGAGGTTCGGCTTCGCCGAGGCCGACGTGATCGAGGTGTGGAACGGGCCCTGGACACCGGAGGACGAGGTCGCGCTGGCCGACTGGGACAGCACGCTCACCGGCCGCCGGAACGACTGGATCCCCGCGATGGGCGGCAGCGACGCGCACCGCGAGCCGCAGCGGGTGGGCGAGCCGCAGACGGTGGTGCTGGCCGATGACCTGACCCGCGAGGCGATCCTGGACGGCCTGCGCGCGGGCCGCTCGTACGTCGCCGAGTCCTCGGCCGTCTCGGTGTCCTTCTCCGCGGCGGGCGGCCGCGGCGCGCTCGCGGGCATCGGCGAACGCCTGCGGGTGCCCCCGGACGCGCCGGTGACGGTCCGTCTGGAGGTGACCGGCGCACCGGGGTGCACGGCCCGGCTCGTCACCGACCAGGGGGTGCTGCACACGGCGGAACTGCCGGTGTCGGGCGCGGGCACGGTGGAGTGGGCGACCACGGCCGGGTACGCCGCCCATGTTCGGGCGGAGGTGCGGCACGCCCCGGCCGTCCCGGGGCTCCCGGGCGCCCTGGCGGCGTTCACGAACCCGGTGTTCCTGGGGGCGTGAGACGGGCCGGCCCGGGACCGCGAGGGGGGCGGCCCGATGGCGCGGGGCGGGGCCGGACGACGCCGGGAAGCGGGCCGGCCCGACGGCGCGGGGCGGGGCCGGCCGGCGCCGGACCCTTCGGGCGCCTGCCGGAAGCGGCCTTCGGGTGCCCGGGGCCGGGCCCGTAGGGTTGCGGCGGCACCCCGCAAGGACCAGAACCGTAAGGACCGCGCACATGCCCGCCCCCGACACCGGCCCCCGCTCGGTCGACCGCGCGCTGGAGATACTCGACGCCGTGGCGGACGCGCCCGGTCCCATCGGCGCGAAGGCCCTGGCCCGGAGGCTGGGCTGCTCGTTGTCGACGGTGTACCACCTGCTCGGGCCGTTGCTCGCGCGCGGCCATCTCGTCAGGGCCGGCGGCGGGTACGCCCCGGGCGGCCGCGTCATCGCCCTGCACCGCTCCTTCCAGCGGCACCAGGGCATGCGTCCGGGCATCGCCGAGCTGCTGCCCCGGCTGCGGCGGGCCACCGGCGCGGAGGCGTACTTCACCGCGTACCGCGACGGTCTGATCACCGTCGTCGACAGCACCGCCCCGGTCACCGGCACCGGCCACCCCTTCCTGCCCGGACCGGAGACGCGGGCGCACGCCACCGCACACGGCAAGGCGCTGCTCGCCGCGGTGCCCCGGGCGGTCCGCCGCCGGTATCTGGCCGACCACGGGATGGCACGGCTGACCGACCGTACGATCACCGGCGCCGAGCGCTTCGAGGCGGAGCTGGCCGTCGTGCGCGGGCAGGGCTTCGCGGTGTCGGTGGGCGAGGCGGATCCGGCGTACACCTGTCTGGCGGTGACGCTGCCGGACGGGGGGCCGGGCGGGGGCGGCGGCGCGGACGGTGTGGTGCACGCGCTGTCGGTGTCGCTGCCGACCCGGGACTTCCGCCGGCGCCAGGGGGAGCTCCGGGCGGCGGTGGCGCGGGCGGCCGGGCGGGTCTGAGCCGTCGGACGGGGTGCTCCGGTCGCGTGCCGGAGGCCCCGGCGCGGGCCGGCGGTTTCCGGCACCGCCGGAATCCGGGGTGGTCCGGGTGGCAGCGTCGGCCGGCCCGGTCCACGCTGGATTCCATGATCTTCATCGCCGTCAAGTTCACGGTCCGCCCCGAGTACAGCGACACCTGGCTCACCCTGGTCGACGACTTCACCCGGGCCACCCGCGCGGAGCCCGGCAACCTCTTCTACGAGTGGTCCCGCAGCGTCGACGACCCGAACGGGTTCGTGCTGCTGGAGGCGTTCGCCGACGCGGAGGCGGGCGCGGCGCATGTGGCGTCCGACCACTTCAGGGCCGGCATGGAGACGATGGCCGGCGCGATCGCCCGTACCCCGGAGATCATCAACGTCGAGGTGCCGGGCCAGGGCTGGAGCGCGATGGCCGAGCTGAGCCCCGCCTCCGACGGCTGAGGCGCGGGAGGCCGGGGCCCGCCGGTGCGGCGGGCGGACCCGTGAGGCCGGGGCCCGCCGGTGCGGCCGGCTGCCCGCTCAGTCGTTGACGGCGGTCAGCAGGACGGCGGCGTCGGTGACCGCCGTCAGTCCGTGGCGCTCGGGCGGGATCAGATACAGGGCACCCGCCGACAGCTCCACCTCCTCGGCGGCGAACGTCACCCTGACCGTCCCGCGCAGCACCTGGAGCGAGGCGGCGGGCGGTGCGTTGTGCTCGTCGAGCGAGACGCCCGCGACGAGCGCGATGACGGTCTGCCGCAGCGGCCGGGCCCGCAGCACCAGATTGGCGCTGCGGCCGTGCTCGGAGTCGCGGGCCGCGGCCAGATGCTCCCTGGCGATGACGTTGAGGTCATACATACGATCCACCTTGCCCCGTGGCGGGAACCCGCGCATCGGGAGCACCCGGGACGTGTCCGCGCGCCCCGGGTACGGTCCGCGTCAGTCCGCGACGACCAGCGCCGGGGTCTCCTTGGTGAGAACCTCGCCCCGGAAGAACGCCGGGCTGCGGCGCCGCATCACCATCATGATCACCACTCCGAGCAGCAGCAGCCCGACGCCGATGACGAAGACCGAGCCGACACCCAGGACGGCGGAGCCGCTGCCGTAGGCCGGGTCCCACATGTCGTACAGCGTCTTGCCGAAGACCGCCGCCAGCAGGACGCCGCCCAGCAGCGGGAAGACGCCCTTGAAGACGAGGTCGCGGGTGGAGCGCAGCAGCTCGTGGCGGAAGAACCAGGCGCAGGCGAAGGCGGTCAGCGCGTAGTAGAAGCAGATCATGAGGCCGAGCGCGTAGATGGTGTCGACCAGGACGTGCTCGCTGACCAGGGTCATGACCGTGTAGAAGACACCGGTCGCGACGCCGGCGACGACGGTGGCCCGGCCGGGGGTCTTGAAGCGCGGATGGACCCGGGCGTACGAGGCGGGCAGGGCCTCGTAGGCGGACATCGCCAGCACCGTGCGGGCCACCGGGATGAACGTCGTCTGGAGGCTGGCGGCGGCCGAGGCGAGGACGGCGACGAAGAGCAGGATGCCGAGGACCGGGCCCATGACGGGGCCCGCCAGGGCGGCGAAGACGTTGTCGGAGGTGTCCGGGTTGGCGAGGCCGAGACCCGACTCGCCGGAGCCGACGGCCATCTGCGCGGCGACGCCGGTGGCCAGGTAGGAGCCGACCAGCACGACCATCGCGATGAGGGCGGCGCGGCCGGGGGTCTTCTCGCTGCCGGTCGTCTCCTCGTTGGCGGTCAGGCAGGCGTCCCAGCCCCAGTACATGAAGATCGAGAGGGACAGGCCGGCCGTGAAGGCGGCGAAGGACTGGACGGCGAACGGGTTCAGCCACGACCAGGAGAAGTCGAGCGATCCGGCGATCGATCCGGCCTTGCCGAAGGCCATCGTCACGAAGATGGCGAGGACCACGAGCTGGAGGCCGACCAGCGCGTACTGCACGCCCTTGGTCGCGGTCATGCCGCGGTAGCTGATCGCCGTCGCGATGGCGATCAGGATCAGGCAGGTCACGATGTGGACGGCCTTGTTGTCGTCCAGGGCGGCGATCGACGCGTTGCCGCTCAGCTCGCCCGCGAGCAGCCAGAAGTAGGAGGTCGCCACGCCGGCGAGGTTGGAGAGCACGATGATCGTCGCGATCACCAGGCCCCAGCCGCACATCCACCCCACCCGGGGCCCGAACGCCTTGACCGTCCAGGTGAAGGACGTGCCGCAGTCGGGCATCGCCCGGTTCAGCTCCCGGTAGGCGAAGGCGACCAGGAGCATCGGGAGGAAACCGGCCAGGAAGACGGCCGGCATCTGGAGCCCGACCTCGCCCGCGGTGGAGCCCAGCGTCGAGGTGAGGCAGTAGACGGGGGCGACGGTCGAGATGCCGATGACCGCACTGCCCGTCAACCCGACGGAGTTCCCGCCGAGGCCCTTGCCGCGTACGCCACCGGTGTCGCCCGACGAGGTGACGCCCCTTACCGTGTCTCCGGCCTGGGGCCGCGCATCCAGCTGAGTCATGAACAGGACGTTAAGTGCTGCGGTTTCCACATCCGGAGGGTCGAAGTCCGCGATCTTTGCCTTGCTTTGCACGGCACGAATCCCGCCACGGCAAGGAAAGAAAGCCAGCCATCCGACCTTCCCGAACGATTGGTAGGCGCAATCCCCGGTCGTTCGATATGCGGGAACCGCAGCACTGTCCGATTTGACCGTTTTCAAAATTTCCCGTCGCGTTCTCGGGCCCGTCCGGACGACGGCCCGTAACCCGCCGTACGGGTACGAGGCGTACGCCCCGCCCTCCCGCCTCAGCCGAGCAGCGCGTACACGGTCGAGGCCCGCGCGGCCACCTCGGCCGAGCCCTCGGCCGCCATGGTCACCTCGGCGAACGCCATGCGCTTGCCCAGTTTGGTGATCCGCGCGTCGACCAGTACGTCCGCACCCACGACGGCCCGCTGGAAGGTGGTCGACTGCTGGACGGTGGTCATGGGCACGAAACCGCCACGGGCCGACGACACCGCGATGACGGTGGCCGTGTCGGCGGCGGCCATGAGCGCCTGCCCGGACAGTCCGCCTCCTTCCCGCGCCAGCTCCTCGGTCCACGGCAGGCGCAGTACGGCATGCGCCTCGCCCGCCTCCTCGACCGTCAGTCCCAGCGCGAGCACCCAGGGTGCGAAGTTGTCGGAGAGGATCTTGTCGGCCGCTGCGATGGTGAGGCTCATGCCCCGATGGTGCCGCCCGCCGGCCCGCGCGGACCAGAGGCGCGACACACGGTGGCCGCCGGGGGCGCCGGTGCGGCGGACCTCGGCATGTCGCGCACGGCAGGGGCGGGCCGGGGTGGGACCGTCGAGGGCCCGCCTCTGCCCCCCCTTCTTTGCGAGGACCGCGATGAGGAAGATCGTCGTGATGATGTCGGTGTCCCTCGACGGGTTCTTCGAGGGACCGGACCGCCGCATCGACTGGCACCTGGTCGACGACGAGCTGCACCGCCACTTCAACGAGGAGTGCGGGTCGATGGGCGCCTTCCTGGAAGGCCGCGTCACCCATGAACTCATGGCGGACTTCTGGCCGACGGCCGACTCGGACCCTTCGAGCACCGGGCCCATGGTCGAATTCGCCGCCATCTGGCGGGACATGCCGAAGATCGTGTTCTCCAGGACGCTGGAACGGGCGGACTGGAACACCACCATCAGGCGGACCGTCGACGTGGACGAGATCAACGCGCTCAAGGCGCAGCCGGGCGGAGATCTGGCACTGGGCGGCGCCGACCTCGCGGCGACGTTCAGGGAGCACGACCTGATCGACGAGTACCGCGTCTACGTCCACCCCGTCCTCATCGGCCGGGGCAACCCGCTGTTCCGCCCCTTCGACACCACGACCCCCCTCCGGCTCACCGGAACCCGGACCTTCGGCAACGGGGTGGTCCTGCTCAGGTACGGGCGGGGGGAGGACCCCACGGCGGGGTGACGGTCTCCTCTGGCGTCAGCTCGGCCCACACCACTTTCCCGGGCCCCTGGCGTTCGCACACGCCCCACTTGTCCGCGAGCACGTCGACCAGGGGGAGGCCCCGGCCACCGACGGCGTCCGCGTCCGGCAGCCCCATCTCCGGCCGGGACTCCGAGGCGTCGTGGACCTCGATGCGCAGACCGCCCGGCACTCGGCGGAAGCGGGTCTCCACCTGTCTCCCGGTCACCCGTGCGTGCCGGACCGCGTTCGTCAGCAGTTCCGACAGGACGAGCAGCGCCGCGTCCTCGATCGCCCCGAGGTTCCAGCCCGTCAACGCCGTACGCAGGGCTCGCCGGGCCGCCCCGACGCATCGCGGGTCGCAGGTCCATCGCCGTACCAGCTCGTCCGTGGACTGATCCATCAGCGCGCCACCAACCCGTACGCGAGGTCCGTTCCGCGCGGGGCCAGCCACAGCTGCCGCCGCGTCCGCCGGCTCCTCTCATGGGCCTCCAGGTAAGGGCGTACGAGTGCGCTGTCCTCACCCCTCAGCGCCGGGCCCCCCAGCGTCGCGCCGGTGGGCCCCACGGCGACGACGAGCACCGCCTCGCCCGCCGTGCGGCGACGCCGTCCCGACGGCGGGAGCAGTCGCCGCAACAGCGGTTCGAGGAGACGGGCGATAGGGTTCGGCATGTCGGCGCTCCTTGTAGGCGTTGGCCACGCCCCCGGACCGGTCGCGCGGTCGCGGGGGTTCTTCATGTGCGCAGTCGAAGGACCTGGGCGAGGGATGGGCGCTCACCCAGCGCTTGTGTCGCATCTACGCTCAGTAGGATGCAGTGCCGCGGGAGTCTCGGGCAACGTTGCCTAATAAATCCGTTGCCCAATACGACCGTTGCAGTGAAGGCCAGAACATTCGTCCGACATGGGAGCTGATATGACACCGGCGCGCTCTCCCGAGAAGCCCTCCACCGTGCTCGGACGCCAACTCGGTGACGAGCTGCGCCGCTTCAGGGAGTCATCGGGGCTGACCACTGCGGACGCGGCAGCTGTACTCGACTGCACCAAGGGGAAGATCAGCCGAATCGAGAACGGGCGCGTCCCGGTGAGAACACCGGACTTGCTGGCTCTTCTCCGGGCTTACGGCGTGGGACACGAAGGGGAGATGGCGGATCGCCTGACCGCCCTGGCCCGAGCGGCCAACCGTCGCCGCCGGACGGGCTGGTGGAATCAGTACGGCCCTGTACTCGCCGACACCTATCGCGATTACATCGCTCTTGAGGCGACGGCAGCGAGCATCCGGACCTTCCAAGGACAGCTCGTGCCCGGCCTCTTGCAGACAGCCGACTACGTCCGTGCTGTCACTGTGGCGTCGAAGGCGTGGCGGACCCCCGACGAGATCGAGCAGTTCGTGCAGGTCCGCTTGGCCCGGCAAAGCCGGCTCACGGCCAGTGAACCGCTCGGTGTCTGGGCGGTCATCGCCGAGGGAGTACTGCGACAACAGGTCGGCGGAGCCGCGGTCATGAGGGCACAGCTGGATCACCTGGCACGGATCACGGATCTGCCGAACGTCGAGATTCAGGTCCTGCCGTTCCAGCGAGGCGCTCACGCGAGTATGTTCGGGCCGTACTTGATACTCAGCTTTACGGAGACGGCAGCGCTGGATGTGGTGCTGGCAGACAACCCCACGGGGTCGATCTGGCTGGAGCAGGACCAGGAGGTTGCTCGCTATCGGGCCCTGTTCGACGATGCCCGAACGGCAGCGCTGTCGCCTGTGGAGTCCATCGCTTTGATCCGAAAGATCGCCAAGGAGCACAGAGAATGATCAGCTCGCGGCCCTGCCAGCCGGATCTGTCGGACGCGAAATGGCACAAGAGCACGTACAGCGGAGGCAACAACGAGTGCGTCGAAGTCGCCCGATTCGCTGAGGCTGCCGCCGTCCGTGACAGCAAGCACCCGGATGGCCCGGCCCTGGTCTTCTCCGGTGGGCGATGGAACGCGTTCCTCACCGGGATGAAGAGCACGCAGCCGCACTGGCGGGCCTGACGCCCACCCCGTCACCCCACCTCGTACCCCAGGGCCGTGGCGATCACCGCTGCCTGTTCCAGGTCGATCTTCGCGCCCGCCGCCCGCACCGTCCCGGGGTCCAGGGACGACAGGTCGCTGCCGCGCAGGTCCGCGCCCGTCAGGTCCGCGCCGCTGAGCAGGGCGTTTCCCAGGTCGCAGCCCGTGACGACGGCGCCCTCCAGGCGGGCGCCCGCGAGGTCGGCCTCGCGCAGACGGACGCCGTCGAAGACCACCTTGCGCAGATCGGCGCCCGGGAGGCCGGCGAAGGACCAGTCGCCGCCGTGGACCTCCAGGAGGGCGAAGGCCGACTGCTGGAACCGGCTGCCGACGACCTTGCACCGCTCGAAGCGGGCGTCGAAGAAGTTGCAGGTGCGGAACGTGCAGTTGGTGAAGGCCGCCCCGATGTGCCGTGACGCGTTGAACCGCACGCCGGAGAAGGTGCACCCGTCGAAGACGGCGCCCTCGTCGACGACCTCGGTCCAGTCCGTGTCGTAGAAGGTGTACCCGGTGTACGTGTCCCCGGCGCCCAGCTCCCGGCCGTACCAGTCCTCGCCCCGGACGACCCGCTCCCCGCCGGGGCCCGGGCCCCGGTCCGGGGAGGGTCCGGGGCCGGTCCGCTCGTGTCTGATCGCCATGCGTCGATTGAACACCCGGCCGCTGACAGTGGCCCCGGGACGCCGACCGGTGAGGGAAATGTCAGGATGGCAGCATGACGACCAAGGTTTACTTCGACATCAGCATCAACGACGAGCCCGCCGGGCGGATCAACTTCAACCTGTTCGACGACGTCGTTCCCAAGACGGCCGAGAACTTCCGCGCCCTCGCCACCGGCGAGAAGGGCTTCGGCTACGCGGGCTCCCCCTTCCACCGCGTCATCCCGCAGTTCATGCTCCAGGGCGGTGACTTCACCCGGGGCAACGGCACGGGCGGCAAGAGCATCTATGGCGAGAAGTTCGCCGACGAGAACTTCACGCTCAAGCACGACCGGCCCGGCCTGCTGTCGATGGCCAACGCCGGCCCGAACAGCAACGGCTCCCAGTTCTTCATCACCACGATCGTGACGGACTGGCTCGACGGCAAGCACGTCGTCTTCGGCGAGGTCGCCGACGAGGCCAGCATGGAGCTGGTCAAGAAGATCGAGTCCTACGGCAGCCGCAACGGCGCGACCAGTGCCAAGATCGTCGTGGCCGACTCCGGCGTCCTCTGACGGAACCCTCCTTCGCCCCCGGGCCTCGTGGTCCGGGGGCGGGCGGCCCCTCCGGTCCTCCCCCGCCTCCCCCGGCCCGGACCGCATCCGCCTCCCCACCTGGGCCGACTCCGCCGGGCCCCGCCCCGTCCGGCCCGGCCGCCCGCGCCGTTCCCCGGCCGGCCGGCCGCCGTACGCCCTCCGCCCGTCTGATCACCCGTCAACCGCAGAAGCGGCGGATCGTGGTCAGACCTTGTGCAGAGCGTCACCCACTGCTGACGCGTACGCCGCCGACAAGGCAGACTGTCGAGGGCGATACCAGCGGTACGGAGCAGGGGGAGCTATGGACCGTGAAGACGGGCCGCGAGTGCCGGAGCAGCGTGCTCCGCACGCCGCACCAGGCACCGATCTGCGCTTCGGCGTGCTCGGTCCGGTACGCGCCTGGCTCGACGGCGAAGCCCTGCCCTCCGGATCGCCGCAGCAGCGGGCGCTGCTGGCCGCGCTGCTGCTGCGCGACGGGCGCACGGCGACCGCCTCGGAGCTGATCGACGCCATCTGGGGCGAAGACCCGCCCTCGCAGGCCCTGGCGGCCGTGCGGACCTACGCCTCCAGGCTGCGCAAGGTGCTGCCGCCCGGGGTGCTGGTCAGCGAAGCCGGCGGGTACGCGATCCGGGGCCGGCCCGACGCCCTCGACCTGAACGTCGCCCAGGAGCTGGCCGCCGAGGCGGAGAAGGCGCGGGCCGGCGGGGACCGCCACCAGGCCCGGTTACTGATCAACAAGTCGCTGGGGCTGTGGGACGGCGAAGCGCTCGCCTCGCTCCAGGGCCCCTACGCCGAGTCGCAGCGCGCCCGTCTGGAGGAGTGGCGGCTCCAGCTCCTCGAAACGCGGCTCGACCTGGACCTGGAGGCCGGCTGCCACGCGGAGGCCGTGTCGGAGCTGACCGCGCTCACCGCCGCCCACCCGCTGCGCGAGCGGCTGCGCGAACTGCTGATGCTGGCGCTGTACCGCGGCGGACGCCAGGCCGAGGCCCTCGCCGTGTACGCCGATACGCGCCGGCTGCTCGCCGACGAGCTGGGCGTCGACCCGCGCCCCGAGCTCTCCCGGCTCCAGCAGCGCATCCTGCGGGCCGACGCCGATCTGGCCGGCCCGGTGGACGAACCGGCGCCCGCGCCCGCGGTGTCCCGGCCCGCGCAGCTGCCGGCCACCGTGCCGGACTTCACCGGCCGGGTCGCGTTCGTACGGGAGCTGGGCGACCGGCTGGCCACCGCCGAGGGCTCCGTCATGGCCGTGTCGGCGCTCGCGGGCATCGGCGGGGTCGGCAAGACGACGCTCGCCGTGCACGTCGCCCACGCCGCGCGGCCGCACTTCCCGGACGGCCAGCTCTATGTGGACCTCCAGGGGGCGGGGGCGCGGGCCACCGAGCCGGAGACGGTGCTCGGCGCGTTCCTGCGGGCGCTGGGCACGGCCGACGCGGCGATCCCCGACACCCTCGACGAGCGCGCGGCGCTGTACCGCTCGGCGCTGGCCGGGCGACGCGTCCTGGTCCTGCTGGACAACGCGCGGGACGCCGCCCAGGTACGGCCGCTGCTGCCGGGGACGGCGGGCTGCGCCGCGCTGGTGACCAGCCGCATCCGGATGGTCGACCTGGCGGGCGCGCACCTGGTGGACCTGGACGTGATGTCGCCGGACGAGGCGCTGCGGCTGTTCACCCGGATCGTCGGTTCGGAGCGGGTGTCGGCGGAGCGGGAGGCGGCCCTGGACGTGGTGGCCTCGTGCGGGTTCCTGCCGCTGGCCATCCGCATCGCCGCGTCCAGGCTGGCGTCCCGCCGTACGTGGACGGTCTCGGTGCTGGCGGCCAAGCTCGCCGACGAGCGGCGCCGGCTGGACGAGCTGCAGGCGGGCGACCTCGCGGTGAAGGCCACCTTCGAGCTGGGCTACGGCCAGCTGGAGCCCGCCCAGGCCCGGGCGTTCCGCCTGCTGGGTCTGGCGGACGGCCCGGACATCTCGCTGGCCGCGGCCGCCGCCGTACTGGACCTGCCGCCGCGCGACGCGGAGGACCTGCTGGAGTCTCTGGTCGACACCTCGCTGCTGGAGTCCGCCGCCCCGGGCCGCTACCGCTACCACGACCTGGTGCGCCTCTACGCGCGTGCCTGCGCCGAGCGCGACGAACAGCCGCCGGTGGAGCGGGAGCTGGCGCTGTCGCGCCTGCTGGACTTCTATCTCGCCTCGGCGGCCCGGGTGTACGCGATCGAGCGGCCGGGCGACCGTACGGTCGACCACCTGGAGCCGACCCGGCACGAGGGCCTGGCGTTCGCGAACCGGCACGAGGCGCTCGACTGGCTGTACGCCGAGGGGACGTGCCTGCTGGCGTGCGCCCGCCAGAGCACGTCGGACGGGCGCCTGCGCCGGGCCGTCGACCTGCTGTGGGCGTCCAAGGACCTGGCGGAGTCCGGTGCCAACTCGAAGCTGTACGAGGCGGTCGCCCGCGCGGCGCGCGACGCTGCGGCCGCTTCGGGCGACCGGCGCGCGGAGGGCCGGGCACGGACCGCGCTGACCAACGTCCACCTGTCGGGCGGGCGGTACAAGGAAGCGGACGACGAGGCCCGGCACGCGCGGGATCTGGCGGTCGCGGCCGAGGACATCGCCCCGATCTCCTGGGCGGACAACGACCGGGGCATCATCGCCCTGATGGAGGGCAGGCTCGACGACGCGGAGGAGCACCTGCTCAGGGCCCTGGAGTCCACCCGGGCCGACCGGAACCTGCCCGGCGAGGCCAACGTCCTGTGCAACCTCTCACGGGTGTACGTGCTCATGGGCCGGTCGCCGAGCACCGCCATCGACCTGGCCCGGCAGGGCATCGAGATCTACGACCGCATGGGACTGGCCCTGCGCCTGGCCAACGGCCGGTACGCGCTCGGGATCGCCCTGTCCAACGCCGGCCGGTCCACCGCGGCCCTCGCGGAGTTCGAGGAGGCCCTGCGCATATTCGGGAAGGACCGTCAGCGCCTCTGGGAGGGGACGACGCACTACCGGATCGCCGAGGCCCAGTTGCGGGTCGAGCGGCCGGCACAGGCGGCCCAGCACGCCGAACAGGCCCTGGCGCTGGGCTGCATCGGCGGTGACCGGATGCGGGGCAACGCCCTGACGGTGCTCGGCAAGGCCCTCGACTCGCTCCTCCAGGTGGACCGCGCACGGGCCTGCTGGCGCGAGGCGCTCGCCATCTACCAGCAGCTCGACGCCCCCGAAGCGGCCGAGGCGCAGCGCCTGTTGTCCACCGTGGCGACCACCTGAGGGCGTCCGCCGCGGTCTCGGCGGGCGCTCTCCCGCACGGCGTTCAGCATTCGTTTATGACGGTCGTGCACTCTCATTTCCAACGGTCCGTCGCGTCGGGGGGCACACGGGTCGCCAGGGGTTCACCGCTAAGGTGAACGGTCCCGAAGCGCCTGTTCGGCGACCCTCGGGGGAGTTGCCGAACAGGCGCACCGTCTACCGCCGTCAGCCGGCGAACAGGGGAGTTGACGATGAGCGACAAGAACGAAGAGATCACCACGATGGCGGACAACCACGCGCCCGCACCGCCCAAGGACTCCATCACCACGATGGCGGACAACCACGCACCCGTCCCGCCCAAGGACTCCATCACCACGTTGGCGGACAACCACGCGCCCGCACCGCCGAAGAACACCCTCACGACCATGGCGGACAACCACGCGCCCGTCCCGCCCACGACCATCTGAGACCCACACTCCGACGGGGTGCGGCCGCGGCGGCGCGGAGGGGGAGCCGCCGCGGCCGCTGTGTGCGTGGGCGACCACATCCCGGCCGAAGATCTGTCCGAAAACGGTCCCACCCTCGAACAGACGTTTTAGCTGCGGTTAGCTCGTCATCGAGCCAAGACCCACGTCAACGAGGAGATGGCATGTCTGCCACCAAGCGTTTTCTGGCCGGAACCTTCATAGCCGCGGCCCTCGCGGCGGGCACCGCGACTCCGGCACTCGCCGACAACCACGCTCCGGTGGCGCCCCAGGGCGACCGTCGCGCCCCGGTCCCGGTGATCCCGCTCGCCCCGCAGGCCGCCGCACACGTGCCGACGGCCCACAAGGGCGACAGCGCGACCCCGGTCACCCCGCAGAGCGACAACCACGCCCCGACGGCGCCCTGGAACTAGGGAGTGTCCGGACCGGTCCGGACCGGTCCGCCCGCGCACGGCACCGGCGGGTGGCACCGGTGCGGGTGCCGGTGTGCCGGTCCGGTGCGGGTGCCGGTCCGGTGCCGCGAGGGGCTCAGCCGGCGACGCGGCTCGCGCTGATGACTTCGCACTTCTTGTACTCGGAGCCGTTGCCGCTGCCGGTGTACGGCGTGGTCGCCTCGGCGGACTGCGAACCGGAGGCGGGCACCAGGACGTCGTCCGCCCGGGCGATGGCCAGGTCGGCGGCGGGACCGCCGGTCTCGCCCTTGAACTGCAGGCTCACGTCGTAGGTGTAGGCGAGCGAGTCGCTGTTGGTGATCGTGATCTTGGCGACCAGGTTCTTGCCCGTCGCGTCCATGGCGCACTCGTCGATACGGACGTCCCGCTCCGCCTTCTTGGCGCTGGAGCTGCCGCCCGGCAGGGAACCGCCGCTGGAACCGCCCGAGCTGGAGCTGCTGTCGTTGTCGTGGCCGGAGCCGGAGCTGCTGCTGTGGCCGCCGCCGCAGCTGCCGCCTCCGGAGCCCCGGGCACCGGTGAGCGCGACGAGCACGACGCCGAAGACGGCGACAGCGCGGACATGGCGAATCTTCATGTGGAACCCCCGTTGAACCCTTCCCGGGGAGACACCCCCGGGCCGCCGGCCGTAGGGCAGGCGGCATGACAGGCCCGTCAAGGCCGGCCGAAAGGCGATCAACTTGACGGGCGCACGTCACCCTAGCAGCGCCCGGGGACCGCTCCGCCCACGATCAGGACCTTGTCGATCACGTACGTTCAGGGGGTGCTTCTGGTGGCACGGGCCCTCCACCCGGCGTAGCGTCGGGGGCGAGAGCCGGATCCCGAGGGAGGCCGACGATGGTCCGTAACGTCCTCGGCGCGGTCCTCGCTCTCACCGGAGCGACGGCCGCCGTCCTCAGCCCTTTCCGTGCCTGGTACGACGGCCGTCTCGGTCGCCACTACCGCATCGCCGACCTGCTTGAGGGGATCACGGCCACCCGGGCGGAACTGTTCACCTCGCTGCTGCTGCCGTTCCTGTTCACCATGGTGATGACGCTGGCCGGTCTCCTGCTGCGGTCCCGGCTGCTGGTCGCACTCGCGGGGCTGCTGGTCCTGGGGTTCACCGTGGTGTGGATGGTGCGTCAGGGCCAGGCCGAGGGCAGTCTCACCGTGGGCTCCGGCGGTTCCGGCCTGGGCCCGGGCGTCGCGCTCGCGGCGGCGGGCGGTGTGCTCCTGCTGCTCGCGTCGGCGCTGATGACCGGCCACCCCCGGCGGGGGCCCGAGCGGCACGGCCGCCGCGGCGAACCCGACCGGGCGCGCGACGGGTACCAGGGATACGACGGTTACGAGGGCTACGGGCCGTACCCGGGCGCGGACGACACCCGGTACGCCGGGTACCGCCCGGAACAGGACGACGGGTACCGCCGCGACCCGCGGTACGGGCCGCCGGGCGACGGCCACGGACACCGTCCGGCGCCGGACGACCCTTGGGGACCCGACCGGCCGTACCACCCGGACCAGCCGCACCGCACCGACCCGTCGTACCGCCCGGACGATCCGCGGGACCGGCCCGGCACGGACGAGAGGCGCTAGGCCGTGTCCTCGAAGTCCCGTCTGGCCGGCGGCCCTAGCGCGCCGGTCCGCCCCGGCCCGTGGCCGTGCCCTTCACCGCGTCCAGCGCGTACACGCAGCGGTCCTTGCTGCACGCGTACACGACGCCCGCCCGGGCCACCAGCGAGCCGGTGATCTCGCCTCCCGTGGTGAGCTTCCAGCGCAGCTGACCGCCGCTCGCGTCCAGCGTGTAGAGGACGTGGTCCGCCGAACCGAAGTGCAGGCGGCCCTCGGCGACGACGGGCGAGCCGATGATTCCGCCGCCCGCCGCGAAGCGCCACTTCGGCGTACCCGTGACCGCGTCCAGCGTGTAGACGGCGCTGCCGCTGCCGACGTGGATGTTGCCGTCCGCCACGAGCACGGGCTCGATGGACTGGCGGGACTCGGTGGCGATGCGCCAGCGGTCCTTGCCGGTCGCCGCGTCCAGCGCGTACACGGTGCCCAGGTAGTCGGCGAGGTAGACCCCGCCGCCCGTGACCGCCGGGCCGGGGGCGAAGGCGGGCGGCGAGAGGAAGACCGCCGGGGCCTCGAAGTGCCAGCGGACATGGCCGGACACGATGTCGATCGACAGGACCCGGGTGCCCGCGGAGACGTACACATAGCCGTCCTCCGCCGGGGTGACCCGCATCGGCACGCCGCCGCACGACGCCGCGTCGCCGATCGGGTACGACCAGCGCTCGGTGCCCGTACGCGCGTCCAGCGCGCGCAGACGGGCGTCCTGCCACACGTACACGGTGTCACCGTGGACGGCGGGGCCGGCCTCCGGCGTCTCGAAGTCGGTCTGGGCCCCGGTGATCTCCCAGAGCTTCGCGCCGTTGGACGCCTCCCAGCCCTGCACTCCACCGCCGCGCGTACCGGTCACGACGGTGCCCCGGTCCACCTTGAGGGAGTAGACCCACGCGTCGGTCCCCAGCCGCCACCGCTCGCTGCCGTCCAGCGCGTCGAGCGCGTACAGCGACGGGCCGTCGGAGCCGTGGATACGGCCGCCGGCCACCGCCATGGACCAGGCGACGTCCCGCGTCTTGAACTGGCGCCGCCCGCTGGCCACGTCCAGGGCGTGGACCTCGAAGGACGTGACGTACAGCAGATCACCGGAGACGACGGGCGTGCCCCACACGTCGTTGGACATGCGGAACCGCCACGGGCGCCAGTGGCCCGGGCCCGGCGCGGCGGCCGTCGCGCCGCCGTCCGGGGAGGGGCCGGGGGCGGGCAGGGGCGGGCCGGAGGGGGCGGGTTCGACGCTGTTCGGGCCGCCGGCGGGCGGGCGGATCCACCCGGTCGTGGCACCCGCGTCCGCCACGATCGCGCTGCGGGTGTCGGCGACCCGGGGGCCGGGGCCGATCGGCACCGGGGCGCCGGGCAGCCGTACGGGCGAGCCGGGGGCGGGTGCCGACACGGGCGGCGCCTGTCCGGTGCGCGGGTCGCCGCCGGGGCGCCAGGCGGCGTCCCAGTCACGACCGGAGCGCGGCGAGGAGAAGCCGGGCGCGGGGGTCGGCGGGCCGACGGGCGGGCCCGGCGGGTTCGCGGGCGGCGAGGGCAGGGCCACCGGGGGCGGCGGCGGGTTCGGGCGGCCGCCCCGGCGGTGCTCGATCATCGCGGTGGCGCTGTGCGGCAGCCAGGCGGACGCCGTGCCGCTGTCGTCGCTGCCGGAGAACAGGTGGGGCGCGAGCTGTGCCTGGAGGTCGGCGGGCGTGGGCCGCAGCGAGGCGTCCATCTGCATGCACGAGTCGATGAGCGGCCGCAGCTCATCGGGCAGCCCCTCCAGGTCCGGGCCCTCGCGCAGGAGCATGAAGACGGTCTCCACGGGGTTCGCCCCGTGGAAGGGGGCGTGCCCGGTGGCGGCGAAGACCAGCGTGGAACCCAGCGAGAAGACATCGCTGGCACCGGTCACGCTGCGCGAGTCCCTGGCCTGCTCGGGCGACATGTAGGCGGGGGTGCCGACGGCGACGTTGGTCATGGTCAGCCGGGTGTTCGAGACCCCTGAGGCGATGCCGAAGTCGATGACGCGCGGCCCGTCCTCGACGACCAGCACGTTCGACGGTTTGAGGTCGCGGTGGACGAGGCCGGCGCCGTGGATGGACTGGAGGGCCTCCGCGACGCCCGCCGCCAGCCAGCGCACCGCCTGGGCCGGCATCGGCCCGCACTCATTCACTATCTCTTCGAGGGAGGGAGCCGGAACGTACGCGGTGGCCAGCCACGGCACCGCCGCCCGCGGATCGGCGTCCACCACGGCAGCCGTGTAGAAACCGGACACCGCCCTGGCCGCCTCGACCTCCCGCGTGAAGCGGACGCGGAACAGCTGGTCCTCGGCGAGCTCGGTCCGTACCGTCTTGATAGCCACGCGCCGCCCCGACGCCGACCTCGCGAGATAGACCAGGCCCATGCCTCCGGCACCGAGCCGGCCCAGCACCTCGAACGGGCCGATCCGCCGTGGGTCGTGCTGCGTCAGCTGCTCCACTTGCCTGCCACCTCCCCGTCGGGGCCATGAGAGTACGGCCCCGTGCCCCCTGATTCTTCCTGTCCGGGGCGGTGGTGGCGAACCCGGGGGCGGATCGGGGTGTCTCACCCCGATCCGGACACCCCGGCAGGCGCCGGGGGTGGGGGCCGGCGTCCCGGGGACCGGCGTCCCGCACACCCCGGCACCCCGGGCGGGAGCGCCGGGGCCGGGGCCGGCGGCCGGGAGCGGGCGGGGCCGGGAGCGCGGGCGGGGGCGCGGGCCGGGGCGCGGGCCGGGGCGCGGGCCGGGGCGCGGGCGGGAGCGCTCAGGCCGACGGGCGATCCCGCCCCGCCGCGTTCAGGCCGCCTTCGGCTCGGCGAGCACCGCGAAGACCGCGCCCTGGTTGTCGGCGATCAGGGCGATCCTGCCGTACGGGGTGTCGAAGGGCGGCTCGGTGACGCGTCCGCCCAGATGGGTGGCGACGGCGGCGGTCTCGTCGCAGTCCTCGACCGCGAAGTAGACGAGGAAGTGACCGGGCATCTCGGCCGGAAAGGCGTCGGTGATCACGCTGCGGCCGCCGATCGCCGTGTCGTCGCCCGGCCTCGTACCGGCGGGGGACCAGACCCTGAAGTCGATGGTGGGGTCGTCCAGGTCCCTCACCTGGAAGCCGAAGATCGACTCGTAGAAGGCGTCGACGGCGTCCTTCTCCCGTGTGTAGACCTCGGTCCAGCAGAAGGAGCCCGGCTCGTTCTGCTTCTCGAACCCGCTGCGCTCACCCGCCTCCCAGAGCCCGAAGACGGCGCCGCCCGGGTCGACGGCCAGCGCCATGGTGCCGGCGTCGCCGATCCGGACGGGGTCCGTCACCATCCGGCCGCCCGCGTCCTTGATCCTGGTGGTGAGGGCGACCGCGTCGGGGGTGGCGAAGTGGACGCCCCACGCGGTGGGCATCCGGCCGTCCCGCTTGGGCGCGAGGCCCGCCACACGCCTTCCGTCGCTGAAGGCGTGGGTGTAGTTCCCGTACTTCTCGCCGCCGCCGTCACCGAAGGTCCAGCCGAACAGCTCGCCGTAGAAGCGCTTGCCGGCTTCGAGATCCGGAAGCAGCACATCCGCCCAGCACGGTGTGCCCTCTGTGAATGCGGCCATGGACCCGGTCCCTTCCCTCGCTCGGGGCGCGACGCGTGTGGTGCCCGTCACAGTCACGCTAGCGGCGCGGCGCGTGGTGCGCAGGGAAGAGATACGAACATACGTTCATTTATCGGGACAGGGAGCGGCTACGAGCGGCCGGTCGGAGCCCTCTCGCCCTCGGCTTATCCACCGAAGTTTTCCACAGGCTGTTAATAAGCTTATTGGGTACACAGGGGGCTCGAAGGGGGTCGCACCCCATTTGCAGTCGGCCGAATCGCGCCCTGATCACCCGTCGGTAAGCTGACGGCATGACAGGACAAGTGCGCACCGTCGACGGCCGCGTGGCCGGCCGACGAGGCCAGGCGACGCGGCAGAAGCTGCTCGACTGCCTCAGCGAGATGCTCAGCTCCTCGCCGTACCGGGACGTCAAAGTCATCGACGTGGCCCGCAAGGCAGGCACTTCACCCGCGACGTTCTACCAGTACTTCCCGGACGTCGAGGGTGCGGTTCTCGAAATCGCCGAAGAAATGGCCAAGGAAGGCTCTGGATTGACCGAATTGGTCTCCGGGCGCTCCTGGGTCGGCAAGGCGGCATGGCAGACGTCCGAGGAACTCGTCGAAGGCTTCCTCGACTTCTGGCGCAGGAACGAGGCGATCCTTCGCGTGGTGGATCTGGGCGCCGCCGAGGGGGACAAGCGGTTCTACAAGATCCGCATGAAGATCCTCAACTCGGTCACCAACTCCCTCACGGAGGCGGTGAAGGAGCTCCAGGCCAAGGGCAAGGTCGACAAGGACGCCAGCCCGGCAGCCGTGGCCGGCTCCCTTGTCGCCATGCTGGCCGCGGTGGCCTCGCACCAGAAGGGCTTCCAGACCTGGGGCGTCAAGCAGGCCGAACTCAAGCCCAACCTGGCCCTGTTGGTCCACCTCGGCATCACGGGCAAGAAGCCGGCGAAGTAGCCCCGCGCCACCCGTCACACCCCGCGGCCCCTGCCTCGGGCACCCTTTCGCCCACGACCGCCGCCTCCGCCCGCGCCTGACGCGCCCGCGCCCGTACGGCCCGCACGTCGTCACGTCCTGGACGACGTCACGTCCCGTACGCCGGCACCTTCGGCACGTCCCGCGCTCCGGCACCCTCGGCACGCCCCGCGCCGCACTGTCCACACCTGTCACGCCGGCGGCGGTCCCTCCGGGCCCCGCCGGCGTTCCCGCGCCCGGCCGCCGGTCACCGGCCGCCGGAGAGCAGGGAGCGGCACTCGAAGGTCTGCGCACGAGCGTAGCTGATGGCCCGTCATATCCGTCGCCGCCACGCGGTGCCCGGCCGCCGGCGTTTCGACGCCCCCGGCCGTGACCGCGCCGCTTCCGCCGGAGCGCCCCATCCGGCCGCGGACGGCGGCGGCGGGCCGGCTGCCGCACCTGCCGGGGAGGAACCTCGTCGCGAGGAGGATCCGGGACGGCACCCGGAAGGCGGCACACGCCACCCCGGTCAAGGGCCACCGGTCCTTGGTGACGGCGTCCCGATCGTGTGGGATGACCCCCATGAAGCCCATCAGCCCATTGACCGCCGCCACCCCCGCCATCGCCGGGTCCCCCGAGGCGACCACGGCCCCGGGGCCCGGCGGGACGCCCGCGGCCGCCGGCAGCCGCTTCGACCAGACCCTCCGCTCGCTCAAGGTGTGGGACACCGAACTGCCCGCTTTCGACCCGGAAGCCGCTCCCGACGCACCGCTGGGGCTGTTCCGGGAGTGGTTCGTGGCCGCCGCCGACGCGGGGCAGCCCGAGCCGCACACCATGTCCCTGGCCACGGTGGACGCGGACGGCCGGCCGGATGTGCGCACGGTGATGCTGCACGGGGCGGACGACCGCGGCTGGCACTTCGCCTCCCACGCCACCAGCGCGAAGGGCCGCCAGCTGGCCGCCCGGCCGGATGCCGCGCTGGGCTTCTACTGGCCGGCCCAGGGCCGGCAGGTCCGGGTGCGGGGGCAGGTGTCGACCGGGACGCCCGAGGAGGCGTACGCCGATCTGCACACCCGCTCGACCGGGGCGCTGGCCTCGGCGCTGGTGGGGCGCCAGAGCGAGGTACTGGCCTCGGTGGCCGAGCTGGAGCGGGCAAGCGGCGCCGCCTGGGAACGGGCGCGGGCCGAGCCGGACGCGCACGCCGAGACCTGGACGGTGTACGCGCTGGAACCCCACGAGGTCGAGTTCTTCCAGGGGGACGAGCGCAGGCGGCACGTACGCCTGCGCTACCGGCGCTCCCCCGACGGCACGTGGGAGCGGGAACTGCTCTGGCCCTGAGGCCCCTGGGCGGGACGCCCGGCGGAAGGGCCGGCGGGCGTGACCGATTCGCAATCGATTTCCGTCTTGACCGAGACCCAACAAGTGAGCGCGCCGTTACGCTCGGCATTCATGACCGAACCCACCCACGGCGCCGCTCCCGTCTACGTCATCGGCGGCGGCCCCGGCGGCCTCGCCGTCGCCGCCGCCCTGCGCGCGCAGGGCATACGGGCCGTCGTACTGGAGAAGTCCGACGCCGTCGGCGCCTCGTGGCGCCGCCATTACGACCGGCTCCATCTGCACACCACCCGGCGCCTGTCCGCGCTGCCCGGCCTGCGGATGCCGCGCTCGTTCGGGCGATGGGTGTCCCGCGACGACGTGGTCCGGTACCTGGAGAAGTACGCCGAGGTCCACGAGCTGGAGATCGTCACCGGAGTCGAGGTCTCCCGCATCGAGGCGGCGGGAGACGAGTGGGTGCTGCACGCCACCGGCGGGCGGCGGCTGACCGGCAGGGCGGTGGTCGTGGCCACCGGTTTCAACCACACCCCGAGGCTGCCCGACTGGCCCGGAGCCGACTCGTTCGGCGGGCGGCTGCTGCACGCGAGCGCCTACCGCGGCCCGGCCCCCTACGCCGGCCAGGACGTCCTCGTGGTGGGCGTCGGCAACACCGGGGCCGAGATAGCCGTCGACCTGGTCGAGGGCGGCGCGGCCCGGGTGCGGCTCGCGATCCGCACGGCGCCGCACATCGTGCGCCGCTCCACGGCCGGCTGGCCCGCGCAGGCGACCGGCATCCTCGTGCGCCGGCTGCCGGTACGCCTGGTCGACGCCGCGGGCGGCCTGCTGGGCCGGCTCTCGGTCCCGGACCTGTCCGGGCGGGGCCTGCCGCGCCCGGACACCGGGCTGTACTCGCGGGTGCGCGAGGGCGCGATCCCGGTGCAGGACGTCGGTCTGATCGACGCGGTGAAGCGCGGCCGCGTCGAACCGGTGGCGGCGGTGGCCTCCTTCGACGACGGCAAGGTGGTCCTGGCCGACGGCTCCACGATCGCCCCGGACGCGGTGATCGCGGCGACCGGCTACCACCGAGCCCTGGAGGGCCTGGTCGGCCACCTGGGCGTGCTGGACGACCGCGGCCGCCCGGCCGTCCATGGCGCCCGCACTCCCCCGCAGGCGCCGGGCCTGTACTTCACGGGCTTCACGAACCCGATCAGCGGCATGCTCCGCGAACTGGCCATCGACTCCCGGAAGATCGCGAAGGCGATCGCCGCGGCGGGCACCGCGGCCGCCCGCCGCTCCTGACGAGCGCCCCCGGAGGATCGGAGGCCCGGAGGCCGGGCAACCGCAGCGACCCGGCCCGGCTGCCCGGGCGTCAGGGCCGGGCAACCGGGTGCCGGGTGCCGGGTGTCGGGCGTCGGGCGTCGGGCGTCGGGCGTCTGGCACCACGGCATCCTCGTGCGCCTTCATGCGCCTTCATGCGCCTTCATGCGCTCTCATGCGCCTCGCGCGCCCTCATACGCCTTCCGTACGTCCCCCTTTCGGACGCGCGCGGTGCCCGACGTGTCCCGCGGCCGTCAGACGGCCGGGTTGAGCACGACCCTCGCCTTGTCGTTCGCCCGGTTCGGGTCGAACGGCAGCGGCTGGTCCCCCCACGGCGGGGTCAGCGTCACCTTGCCGACGGAGCCCGGTATGACGGTGTCGATCCGCAGCTCGAAGGGGAAGGTCACCGTCTGCTTCTCGGCCACCCACATCGGCAGGTTGCAGCTGTAGCGCGGGGCTCCGATCCGGTTCTCCGCCCAGTCGCCCTCAAGGGTGCGGGGCTCGCAGCTCTCCGGGACGCCCGTGGCCGTGGCGCCCTTGGGCACGACGAAGTCGACGTTCGCGACCGGGTCGCCCGAACCCAGATTGGCGATCCACGCCGGGCCCTTGTTGCGGAAGGTGAGCGCGGCCCGCACGGTCTCGCCCGCGGCGGCCGACACCTTCGTACCGCGCACCGCGAAGTCCGCGGTGTTGACGGCCTTGACCTCGGCGACCCCTCCGTTGTCGCTCGGGGACAGGTCCTCCACGCCCCCGCGCGGCTCGACGTTGATGTCGACCCGCTCGGCGAGCGCGTACGCGGCCACGGCGGCGGTCAGCGGCTGCGGCAGCGTGAAGCTCCCGCCCGGCGCGACGACGTCGTCGAACGCGCAGCTCACCCGCGTGACGGGCTTGATCGCGCCCTCGCCGACCGGGGTGCTGACGCACTGCGGCGCGAGTCCGGAGAGCGTCAGTCCCCGCGTGACGTACAGGGTGACCTGCACGCCGTTGGCGGACTCGTTGCCGTTGTTGACGACGGAGACCGGCACGGGCACGGTGCTGCCCGGCTGCACGCCCGTCACGGCGTCGGGACGGTCCAGGACGAGGTCGGGACCCGACGCGACCTTGACCGTGGTCTCGGACTCGACGGCGGTGAGCTCGCCGCCCTCCATCGTCGTCGCGGCCCTGCCCTGGTAGGTGATGCGGCCGGTGGTGCCGTTCTGCGCGCCGGACGCCGCCCGCACCGTCAGCTGCACGGGGGTCCCGCCGTTCGCGGGGACCTCGGGGATGGCGCAGACGGCGGTGGAGCCGGTCGGCGCGCAGCTCTCGGGCCAGGTGACGTCGGCGATCCCGGCCAGGCCGGAGATGTCGACGGTCAGCCGGCCGTCGGTCACCGTGAAGTTGTTGTTGTCGTGGTACAGCCCCAGACCGATGGTCGAGGCCGGGGGCTGCTGGCCGCCGGTGGCAGCCGCGGGCAGCACGAACTCGTAAGGGGCCTGGATCCACAGCTGGTCGCTGTCGGCGAGGGCCGGGGTGGCCATCCCGAGCGTGACCAGTCCGGCTGCGGCGGCACAGGCGCCGAGTCGCACGGCACGGCCGGCGGAAGGCGTACTCATGAATCTCCTTGTGTTCCTGGAGGAGCGGCGATGCGATGTGGACGACCGCCGGAACCTGATGAAAGTTGTACTGGCCGGCTGTTCCGTTGCACACAGCCGTCCATGACGTGCCGTCGGGTCACCGGTCCGGCCCGACGTGGGCTCTTCCGGACCATCCGGACCACGAGCGGGATCGGCGGCGGCCCGTCGCCGCACCGGAGTGGGGCGTACCGGAGTGGGCCGCACCGGAAGGGCATGGCTGCCGGAGCCCGGCGTCGACCCGCCGATGCCGCCGGTGCCACCGATGCGCGGACAGGGTGCCGTGGCGCCGGACGTCGTCACGGCACGGGACGCGCCCGCCGTCCGCCGTTGGCCTGAGCCTGCCACCCATGACTTCCTCCCCCCGAAGAAACCGTCCAGGGGCCCCCGCCCCACCCCCCTGCCACGCGCCGAACTCCCCGCGAACTCCCGCACTCCAGCGGGCTCCCGCGAAGACGCACGTGGACGGACCCGCGTCGAAGCACGCGGAGAGGCCCGTCGGGCCGCCCGCTGCGAAGTCCGTCGAGTCATTGGTACTGCACGCCACTGACAACGGCGTCCCGCCGAAGCCCCGACGCCCGCAGGCGCCGAGCCCCGCTCCCGGCACGCGCACCCCTCGTCGCACGGCCGACGGGCCCCGGCCCCGCCCCGAGGGGCCCGCGCGGGCCGTTCCTACGGGTTCTTCGTCAGCTCGTACAGGTTCCAGGAGTCCGGGTCGCCGATGTAGACGTACAGCTTCGGCCGCTCGCTCTCGCCGCCCACGATCCAGTCGGCCTCGCAGCCCTCGACGGACACGGACACCTCCTGGTCCCAGCGGTCACGTCCCGACGCGTACGACCAGCTCCCCCGGCCGGAACACTCGCTCGCCTCCCCGAAGGCGGTGTGCTCGTCGATGCCGGCCGCGGTGGCCGTCCCGTCGGCCGCGAGCCGCAGGGTGCCCCCCTCACCGTCCGACCATGTGCCGACGGCCCGCTCCCGCGACAGGCTCGGGGGGCGGTACTCCTCGATCAGGCCGGTGCAGAGGCCGACGCCGCCCAGCGCGCCCGTCCCCACCACGGCCAGCGCGCCGTACACCGCCAGCCGCCTCACCGCCCGGCCCAGGCCGACCGTGGGGCGGCGGAGGGCGACCGGCCGCGCGACGAGGGCCGCCGCGCCGACGGCCACCGTCCCCACCAGCCACGTCGGGAACAGGGTTCCGGGGCCCGCCCCGGCCGGTACGCCCACGGCGAGCGTCGGCAGCGCCACAAGGGCCGCGGCGGCGGCCGGCGCCCCCCACCGGGCCTCGCGCCCGGTGATCCGGCGGCCGAACCGTCCGCCCAGCGCCACCGACGGCAGTACCAGCGCCGACGAGACGACGAACCCCGCGAACGCCCCCATGATCAGGAGGATCGGCAGGATGAAGAGGCCGAGGCCGTTGTAGGCGGCGACGTTCGGCGACTCCCGCGTCGTACCCGCCACGACGAGCACGACGAAGCCGATCACCGCCTCCACGAAGAGCGCGCCCATCGACAGCAGCAGCGCCCCGCCGTACCGGGCGAAGGCCCCCCGCCCGGGCGCCGACGGGTGCCGCTCCCCTGCCACCACCGACTGTGTCATCCCTGATCACCCCTCCTACGGGGGATCTTCCTCCTGGTGGGAGGGGCGGGGACGCGGGGGGGGGTCCGTTACGCCGCCAGGGCCGTCGGCACGGCCGGCCGCCGGCGGATCACCAGAGCCATCAGGGCCGCCGCGGCGCACAGGGCACCGGAGGCGTACCAGACCACGTCGTACGAGCCGAACACGTCCCGGGCCACACCGCCCGCGAAGGCCACCGCCGCGGCACCGACCTGGTGGGAGGCCAGCACCCAGCCGAAGACGATGGCGCCGTCCTCGCCGTAGTGCGCACGGCACAGGGCGATCGTCGGGGGCACGGTGGCCACCCAGTCCAGGCCGTAGAAGACGATGAAGAAGATCATCGGCGGGTGGACGGCCGGCGCCATCAGCAGGGGCAGGAAGAGCAGCGAGATGCCGCGCAGGGCGTAGTACACCGCCAGCAGGCGGCGTGCCTCGAAGCGGTCGGTGAACCAGCCCGACGCGATCGTGCCGACGATGTCGAAGACGCCGATCACGGCGAGCAGCGAGGCGGCTGCCGTGACCGGCATGCCGTGGTCATGGGCGGCCGGCACGAAATGGGTCTTCACCAGGCCGTTGGTCGACGCGCCGCAGATCGCGAAGGTGCCGGCGAGCAGCCAGAACGGTCCCGTGCGCGCCGCCGAGAGGAGCACCCTCACCGCACGCCGCGAGGCACCCTCGACCGGTGCGGGCTTCGCCACGAACTCCTCGGCCCCGTACGGCGCGAGCCCCACGTCCGCCGGGTGGTCCCGCAACAGCAGCCAGACGAACGGGACGACGGCGAGCGCCGAGAGGGAGACCGTGACGGCGGCCGGGCGCCAGCCGTGCTCCTCCACCAGCCAGGACAGCAACGGCAGGAAGATCAGCTGGCCGGAGGCGCCCGCGGCGGTCAGGATGCCGGTCACCAGACCGCGCCGGGCCACGAACCACCGGTTGGTCACCGTCGCCGCGAAGGCCAGCGCCATCGAGCCGCTGCCGAGACCGACGAGAACACCCCAGAAGAGGACGAGCTGCCACGCGGCCGTCATCCACACCGTCAGCACCGAGCCGACGGCGATCACCGTCAGCGCGACCGCCACGACCCGCCGCATGCCGAAGCGGTCCATGAGGGCGGCGGCGAACGGCGCCGTGAGGCCGTACAGCGCGAGGTTGACCGAGACCGCGAAGCCGATCGTGCCACGTGACCACGTGAACTCCCGGTGCAGCGGATCGATGAGCAGACCCGGCAGGGAGGCGAAGGCGGCGGCGCCGATGACCGTCACGAACGCGACGGCGGCCACGAACCAGGCGCGGTGGATCCGGGGACGGGTGGTCCGGGGGCGGGGGGCGCGGGCCGTCGGGGCGGCTTCGGAACGTTCCGGGCTTGTCTGGGTCACGTCACTCAGCATTCGGCCGGGCGGCAATCCGGACCACTAGCCCGAACGACAGCTTTCGCTAGGATCGGGCCATCGGGCCCGTCGGCAGGCCGGGCCACCGGGCCCGCCCACGGAGCCCCCCGCCCCCGGCCACGACCGAGGAGTCCGCGTGCCGCACCGCGTCGTCGTTCTCGCCCTCACCGGGCTGCTCCCCTTCGAGCTCGGGATCCCCCATCGCATCTTCGGCCGCGCCAAGGACGCCGAGGGCCGGCCGCTCTACGAGACCGTCACCTGCGCCCTGGAGGCCGGGCCCGTCCGCACCGACGCGGACTTCAGCATCGACGTGGCCCACGGCCCCGGGGCGCTCGCCACCGCCGACACGGTCGTGGTGCCCGCCTCGTACGAACTCGGCCCCGTCCACGAGGAAGGCCGCCTCACCGGCGAACTGGCCGCCGCTCTCGCCCACATCCGGCCGGGCACCCGTCTCGTCTCGATCTGCACCGGCGCTTACGTCCTGGCGGCGGCCGGGTACCTCGACGGACGGCCCGCGACCACCCACTGGGCCTCGGCCGACCACTTCCAGCGGATGTTCCCCGCCGTCGACGTCGACCCCGACGTGCTGTTCATCGACGACGGCGACGTCCTCACCTCGGCCGGTGTCGCCGCGGGCGTCGACCTGTGCCTGCACATCGTGCGCCGCGACCACGGGGCCGCCGTCGCCAACGACGTCGCACGGCGCACGGTCGTGCCGCCGCACCGGGACGGCGGCCAGGCGCAGTACATCCGGCGCCCGGTGCCCGAGCCGGAGCTGACCACCACCGCCGGAGCCCGGGCCTGGGCGCTCGCCCACCTCCACGAGCCGCTCCAGCTGCGCGACCTGGCCGGGCAGGGGGCGATGAGCGTACGGACCTTCACACGCCGCTTCCGCGAGGAGGTCGGCGTCAGCCCCGGCCAGTGGCTCACCCAGCAGCGCGTCGAACGCGCCCGCCACCTGCTGGAGTCCACCGGCCTGTCCATCGACCAGGTCGCCCGGCGCGCCGGATTCGGCACCGCCCAGTCGATGCGCCAGCACCTACAGGCTGCGCTCGGCGTCCCGCCCAGCGTCTACCGGCGCACCTTCCGGCCCGGGAGCCCCGTCGGCCACAGGTGACATCCGCCGCTCGCCCAGCGTCCCGATCAACAGCAGGACGAGAGTGAGGCCGACGCCCGCGAGGACGGCGGTGGACGGCGCGACGGTGCTCAGCAGGGCCCCCGACAGCGTGCCGCTCGCCGCGTAACCGGCGCTCACCGCCGCGTACATCACCGAGTACCCGGCGGCGAGCGCGTGCGGCGGCAGCACCTCGCGCAGCATCAGGTTGCGGGACAGCGAGGACGCGGCGGCCAGCGCCCCGGCCAGCAGCAACCCGAACGCGATCCCGCCGGTCCAGGGGGTCAGCGCGACCACCACCACGCACCCCGTGACGGTCAGCAGCAGCGCCTCTCCCTGGGTGGCGAGCCGGCCCGGCCACTTCCGCACCCCGTAGACGAACGCCCCCAGCGCCGAGCCGACGGCGTAACCGGTGAGCAGCGGTCCGGCCCAGCCGATGCCGATCGACCGCTGTTCCAGGAGCGCGGGCAGGACCAGTTCGGCGATCGCGAGCAGGGTGAGGCCGGCGGCTCCCATGACGTAGAGCGGCCAGGCGCGGGTGAGGGCCCGCACCATGGAACCGCCGACGGCACCGTCCGTCGCCCACCCCGCGGGCAGCGCCCACAGTCCGGCGACGGCCACCGCCATCAGGGTGCCCGCGAGGAGCAGCGGGACGTAGGGGGCGACGCCCAGGGCGAGGGCGGTGGTCAGGGCCGGGGCCAGCGCCCAGATACCGGACATGAGGACGGATTCGAGACTCATGGCCCTGGCGGTCGCCTCGGGCGGCACCATCCCGGTGAGGATGGCACGCAGGCCGCCGGAGGTCGCCGCGGGCCCGATCCCGGCGAGGAGCGCGAGTCCGCCGAGGACCACCGGGGACGCCTGGTGGGCGAGGCCGAGGCCGAGGAAGGCGGCGGCTCCCACGGCGAGCCCGGCGGCGAGGTGGGGGCGTGCCCGCTCGGCACGCATCCGCATGCCCAGGACGGGGGCGCCGAGGATCTCACCGAGGACGTACACGGCGGCGAGCAGCGCCCCGAGGGTGTAGCCGCCGGGCCGCTCCCGCACCATGAAGACGAGGGCGAGCGGCGCCATGGCGACGGGCAACCGGGCACCGACCGCGACGGCGCCCCAGATCAGGACCGGCCGGGTGAGCAACTCGCGATAGGGCATGGCCGACCGTAGTCAGGGACCGGGGCGCGAACGCAACACGATTACCGGACGTCGGACGCCGGAACGGACCGCACCCGCGCGACTCCTCCGCTCCGCCGTGGCTCCTGCTCCGTCATCGGGCCTCCGCGGAACGGGTGTTGCGCCCTGGGCACGCGCTCGACGGCACTCGACGGCGGAGCTCCCCCGGCAGGCTCCGGACCGGTCGGGCCCGTTCTCCTCACCCGTACGGCGGCGCCGGGACCGGCCGCGTCGGGTCCGGCCGCGTCGACAAGGCGCGGCACCGCGCGAACACCGGTGGCTCCACGGCCGGTTCTCCCGGAGCCGCGCGCCGCGCGGGACGACGACGATCCTTGGGGTGGCGGCGCACTCGTGCGCACCCCGAGCACGGCACGGTGGGCCGCCACCCGGCTCCGGCGCGCCACAGCAGCCTTGTGGGGCGCTGCATGCGCTGCCGCCGAGCCACGACCCGCACTCGCCGAGGGCGTCAAGCCCTCGGCGTCCCCTCGCCACGAATCGCTGATCCAAGGGTGATCAGGTCGGGCACGGCACGTCAACAGCTCTGTGCAGGAGCACCCGTTAAGCCCTGTGCGTGACGGCGCGCGACGGCTTGAACTGGCCGGGGTCGCGCACCACCGCTGTCACCGTCGGTGCGCCCCTGTCGACCTCGCACCAGATGCTCTTGCCCGCCCCTTCGGGCTGCCAGCCCCAGCGGTCGGCGAGCCCGTCGACCAGTTCCAGACCCCTGCCGTTGGTGTCGTCGCCGTCCGCGTGGCGCGGCCTGGGCGGACACGCACTGCGGTCGGCCACCTCCACGCGCACCGTCCCGGCCTCGGCCGCGCCCGCCCCGAAGAGCATCCGCAGAACGGCGGGACAGCCCGTGTGCACCACGGCGTTGGTGACGAGCTCCGAGATGAGCAGCACCAGCGTTTCCGCAAGGGGTTCGTCCTCCCCTATACCGGAGCCCGCCAGGCGGGATCGCGCCCATCTCCGGGCCCGTCCCACCTCTGCGGGGTCGGGGCCGATCTCCAACTGCACCTGAAGCACCTGCACCGCTCACACCATCCGAACCGGCGGACACATCGCCTCGTGTCTCACAGCGACCACAGCCGTAACAGTCGTCACTGAACGTGATTTCCTTGTGAGACAGCATGGTTGACGTACAGTCACCGCAACAAGCGCTTCGGGCATATTCCAGCGCGAAGGAGTACGCCTGGTCCATACTGTGCGACGCACGCTGCGGGTAGTCGAACAGGGGGGCGCACAGCGCCACCTTGGGGCACGAGCGGCGGGCATTCCCGGGGCCGGAGCTGCCGCACTGGCAACACCGGGACACCCCAGCCTCGTAACCACTCGCATCCTACGGAGAGTACCGGAGCGAAGTGCCGACTCCGGGGTGTGACGGGACATCCGAAGGACACAACCCGGTATCGACGCTGCGTCATCAGTCGTCGCGTCGGGCCGGCCGGTACGAAGGCCCGCGCTGACAGCCGGTGATCGTCACCCTCCGTAGCGGAGTCGCCGGGCGAAGCGGGCCCCGGGTCCGTCCGTCGGCCCCGCCATGACTCGCACGGGAGCCGACGCCGGGACCGGGGCACCCGGCATCGCGGACCGGCACCCTCGGCGCCGGGGCGCCGAAGGCCGTGGCGGCCGGCGCCGGGCCGGGGCGGGGCGTCCCCGGCGCGGACCGCCTCACCGCGCGCGTGATCCCTGATCGCCGCGGTCCCGGGCGCCTCCCGGTCTCCGTCCACCTCGCTCGTGCCATCGTCCCAGGAACGTCATCATCCGTACGAGCGAGAACATTTCGGCCAAAGAGGTCGAGGAGCGGCACTCCCCGCCTTCACGCCCCGTCCGCCACCCGGCGGCGGGGGCGCCGCCCGTGCCGCAGGGCGGGCCCTAGGACTCCGACGTCATGAAGTAGCGGCCGAAGGCGCTGACCGCCTCCTCCTCGTCGATCCGGCCCGAGCGCTCGACGTCCAGGGACTCGGCCACGAGGGCGGCGGTGTGCGAGTCGACACCCAGCACCCGCAGCGCACGCTCCAGCCCCGCCGGCTCCGCCTGCCCGTCGCCGTCCACGTCGGCGACGGCGAGCACCGCGCGGACGAAGGGGCGGGCGATCTCGGCGAAGCGGTCCGGGCTGTCGCGCAGCCGTTTCACCGCGCCGCCGACGAACTCCCCGCGCGTCACCCGCTGGTCGCCGTCCACGTCGGCGATGCCCGCCAGGCCCTGCCAGAAGGCCTCGGCCCCGCCCGAGAGGGCCTGGCCCTTGTCCGAGCGGAAGGGCGTGCCGAACTCGTCGAGCAGCCGGGTGGCCGCCGTGGTGAAGTCCTCACGCGAGATGTAGCCGTTGCCGTCCTGGTCGAAGGCGGCGAACCGCGAGGCGATCCGGCGTTGGTACAGGTCCTCTTCTTCCATGCCCCGGAGGGTACGACGCGACCGGCCGGAATGGGGAGCGTCCGCCGGGTGAGCCCCCGTCGGGCCCGCGGGGCGGACGCGTGCCGCGCTCGTCAGGCCGACAGCGGTTCGGCCCGTTCCGCGGTGGCCGAGGCGACGTCCGCGTACACCGCGAACAGCCGCCGTACGCCGAGCGCGCTGAGGACGCGGTTGACGTGGGAGCCCTCGACGGCGCCCCGCGCGGGCAGGATCAGCCGCAGCCGGCCCCGGCACGAGTGCAGGAGCCGGCGAGCGGCGATCAGCACGCCGACCCCGCTGGAGTCGCAGAACAGCACGTCGGAGAGGTCCAGCACCACATCGTGGCGGCCCTGGGCGACCGCGTCGTGGACGTGCCGGCGGATGACGGGCGAGGAGACCAGGTCCAGTTCGCCCCGGATGTGCAGCACCGTCCAGGCACCGCACTCGGCTTCGTCCACGGTGAGTGTCACGCGCCGTACCCTTCGTCGATCCGGAGGCAGTCCTTCCCCTCGCGGCTGCTGCCCAGCCGCCACACCATGAAACACGATCCGCGAGGAGTGACGATTTCCATACCACCGGCGACCGGATCGGGGGCGCACTTGGCACAAAGGGGAGTGAATTCAGGTATCGCGCACTACATTCGAAAGGAGTCGGGTCGGGAGGGCTCCGTATGGCGAAGGACACACCACCGCGCTGGGACCGCAGGATGCAGCAGCGGCTGGCGCGCGGCGAGGCCGCCGCGCTCGGTGAGCTCTACGACCGGTTCGCCTCGCTCGTCCACAGCACCGCCCACCGGGTGCTCGACGACGAGGCGGCGGCCGACCGGGTCACCCGCGAGGTCTTCGGCTACGTGTGGGAGAACCCGGACGCGTACGACCCCAGGCAGGAGGGCTCCATGCGCTCGTGGATCGCCCGGCTGACCCGCCGCCAGGCCGTGCACCGGCTGCGGCAGGCGGAGGCCGCGGCGTTCGCGGAGCGCGGCGGGGGCTCGGCGGAGGAACTGGAGCAGAAGGTCCGCCGGGCCGCGGTGGCCGCCCGCGCGGACTACATCGTCACCTCCATGCCCGCGCCGCTGCGCGCCGCCCTGGAGCTGGCGTACTTCCAGCGCCGCGACTACCGGCAGACCGCGGCCGACCTCGGGGTGACCGAGGACGAGGCGCGGCGGCGTCTGCGGCTCGGGCTCCAGCTGCTGTCCACCGCGAACACCCGCCCGCTGGAGGGCTCCTCACCGCCCGGTTACGGCAGCGCGCTGTGACGGGGCCGCTCGACGGCGGTGGCCACGACGGCCACGACCGTCAGGACGGGCACGACGGTGCCGAGAACGTGCCGCGCATACCGGCTCCGAGGCGGGCCGCCGACAACTACGACCCGCTTCCCGCGCCGCCTCCGGCAGAGCCGCAGCCACACCCGAACCCGAACCCGCAGCCGCACCCGCACCCGCACCCGCACCCGCAGATGAGTTCCTCCCGGGGTGCGGAGCCGCAGACCGAGGACGCGTACCCGGCGTTGCCGCACGGGGTGCTGAAGTCGCTGCTCGGCGCGTGGGCGCTGTCCGCGTGCTCGGCCGAGGAGACCTTCGCCGTCGAGGCGCACCTGACCGAGTGCGCGCCGTGCGCCGAGGAGGCCCTGCGGCTGCGCGACGCGGTCGGGCTGCTGCACGCCGAGCGGGACCTGGACCTCGACCCCTTGCTGCGCTCCCGGGTGCTGGAGAACTGCCTCGGGCGCCGGCCCGCCCGCATCCCGGTCCCGGACTGGGCGGGTCCGTACGACGCGGAGACCGCCCGGCTCGACGCCCTGCTGCGGGACATCGGCGAGTCGGAGTGGCACGCGCCGGTGCGCCTCAAGTGGTTCGAGGGCGAGCGTCCGGTGAGCCGGCGCACGACCGTGGCCGGGGTCATCAGCCATCTGCTGGCGGTGGACGGACTCGTCTCGTCGGCCCTGGGGCTGGGCGATCCGCTGGCCCCCGCCCCGCCCGGAAGACCGGCCGCACCGCAGGCGCCGTACGTCCCGGCCGAGCGCACCGAGGCGTACTGGAGAGGGGCGCACCATCCGCCCACCGGCCAGGTGCGCACGCCCTGGCGCGAACAGAGCCACACCCTGATCCGCACGATCTCCTTCGCGGGCCGGGGCGTGGCCGAACTGTCGGTCTCGTACGGGGACTTCTCGCTGCCCCTGCGCGACTCGCTGCTCGACCGGGCCTTCGAGTGCTGGGTGCACGCGGACGACATCGCGGCCGCCGTCGACTATCCGTACGAGCCGCCCAGCGGCGCCCATCTGCACGGGATGATCGATCTGGCGGCCCGGCTGCTGCCCGCCGCGCTCGCCGACCGGCGTCGGGCCGGTCTGGCCGGGCCCGCCCGCGATCTGGTCACGGCCGGTTCACCGGGGCGCTCGCTGCACCTGGAGGTGGAGGGCTCGGGCGGTGGCCACTGGTACATCGCCCTGGACTCCCCGGCGGCGGTCGGCTCACCGGACCGCGCGGTCGCCCAGGTGGCGCTGGACGGGGTCGAGTTCTGCCAGCTGGTGGCGGGGCACGTCTCCCCGACCGAGGCGGCCGCGGGACAGGACGGTGACCGCGAGGCGATCAAGGACGTCCTGTTCGCGGCCGCGTCCATGAGCCGCCTCTGACCGGCCTGCCTTCTCGGCGGCCCGGCCCCTGACCGCGTCCGACGGGACCCGGCACGGCCCCGGGCAGGTCCCGAAGCGGCTGGGGAGGGGCCTTGGGGCGGAGTCCTAGTTGAAGGCCTTGGGGCGGAGTCCTAGTTGAAGACGACCGTGCGCCGGCCGTTGAGGAGGATGCGGCGCTCGGCGTGCCACTTCACCGCGCGGGCGAGCGCCTGGCACTCCACGTCGCGGCCGATCGCCACCAGCTGCTCCGGGCTGACCTCGTGGCGGACCCGCTCGACCTCCTGCTCGATGATCGGGCCCTCGTCGAGGTCGGCCGTCACGTAGTGCGCGGTCGCCCCGATCAGCTTCACACCGCGGGCGTGCGCCTGGTGGTACGGCTTGGCGCCCTTGAAGCTCGGCAGGAAGGAGTGGTGGATGTTGATGATCCGGCCGCTGAGCTGCTTGCACAGGTCGTCCGAGAGCACCTGCATGTAGCGGGCCAGCACGACCAGCTCGACGTTCTCGCCCCGCACCAGTTCCAGCAGCTCCGCCTCGGCCGCCTCCTTGGTGTCCTTCGTGACCGCGATGTGGTGGAAGGGGACGTCGTACGAGGCGACGAGCTCGGCGAAGTCGGTGTGGTTGGAGACCACGGCCACGATCTCGACGGGCAGTGCGCCGATCCGGGAGCGGAAGAGCAGGTCGTTCAGGCAGTGCCCGAACTTCGACACCATCAGCACCACCCGCATGCGCTCGTCGGCGCGGTGGATCTGCCAGTCCATCCGGAAGGAGTCCCCGACGGCGGCGAAGCCGGCCCGCAGCTTGTCCACGGTCACCGGCGCCTCGGCCGAGAAGTGGACCCGCATGAAGAACAGGCCGCTGTCCCGGTCTCCGAACTGCTGACTGTCCTCGATGTTGCAGCCGGTGATGAAGAGGTAACTCGACACGGCGTGCACGATGCCCTGCTTGTCCGGGCAGGAAAGGGTGAGGACGTACTGGTCAGTCATCCTCGCAGGATGCCATACGGCGGGCTCCCCCTCGGCCGGACGTCCGTCAGGCGGACCCCCGTGACCGGTCCGCGAGACCGTGCCGGGGGCGCCCCTGCGCTCAGGCGGCTCCCGTGATGATCCGCAGCGTGTCCAGCGAGCGCGGTGTCACGTCCGGGTCGTCGCCGTCGTTGGCGGCCAGCCGCAGGTGCGCCTCGCGGGCCGCGCGTACCGCCTCCGGCCAGCCGTGGTGCGCCATGTACGCGGAGACGGGCGCGTCCGCGCCGACCTGGTGCATGATCCGCAGCACCCGCAGCACCGCCACGTCGACGAGGGCGGCCTCGCCGGAGTCCCGGAATATCGTGCCGACGTACTTCTCGGCGGACCAGTTGTCGAGCCAGGTGTCCTCGACCAGCCGGTACACGGCGTCGGTGACGTCTCCGTAGCCCTCCCGGCCGGCCAGCCAGTACTCCTGCTGGAACGCGGGATCGGAGAGCATGTGAAGCGCCGAGCGCACGTGCGTGCGCCAGCGCCACCAGGGCATGTCGTTGAGCGGCATGCCGCCCATGGTGGTGGAGCGACGGCCGCGACGGGAAGAGTTCATCGAAGCTGACACGTTTCGATCGTACGTTCCCCCGCAGTACGGACAGACCAGCCCCCGCAATTCACCTCGCCGTCACCGAGCGTTGAACCGGCCTCACTCAAGCGTTACCCATGAGGCGGAATTGTGCCTGTCCATGACCGGTATCGGCAGGTGGCGATCGACCTTCCCCCGCTCCGCATGGGCCATGGCGCTCGTCTCGGGGTGCCTCCTCACCGGCTGCGGGGTGCTCCCCGGGGCCGGCGGCGGCTCCACGGACCCCCTCACGGTGATGACCTGGGCCCCCGAGGGCACCCGTGCGACCAATATGCCCGGCATGCCCGGCATGGCGCAGGCGTACGCCCGCTGGGTCAACTCCCAGGGCGGCATCAACGGCCACGAACTGCGCGTCCTCACCTGCAACGAACGCAACAGCCCGGCCGGCGCGGCCGCCTGCGCGCAGCGTGCGATCAAGGAGGACGTGGTCGCCGTGGTCGGCTCCTACAGCCAGAACGGCCGGGCCTTCATGGCGCCGCTGGAGGCCGCCGGAATCCCGTACATCGGCGGCTACGGCGTCTCGGAGTACGAGTTCACCAGTTACCTCTCCTACCCCGTCAACGGCGGCCAGGCGACCCTCCTGGCCGGCAACGGCATGCAGCTCGCGGACGCCTGCCGGCGGGTCTCGCTCGTGCGGCCCGACACCGTCATCGGCGACGGCGCGCCGAAGCTCCTCAACTCGGGCCTCAGGCAGGGCGACCGGACCCTGGCCGGGGACATCGCGGCCCCCGAGGACGCCGGCGAGTACACGGACGAGGCCCGCGAGTCCCGTGAGCGGGTCGGCGAGGAGGGCGGCTGCGTGACCGCCACCCTGGGCGAGCGCACGGCGACCTTCTTCGACTCCTTCCGGCGGCTCCCCTCCGACGGCAGGGACGTCAAGGTCGCCTCGGTGCTCGGCAGCGTCGACCAGCCGCTCGTGGACCGCACCGGCGGCGCCGACAGCCCCTTCGAAGGCGCCTACGTCACCGGCTGGTACCCGCACGCCGGGGACGCGGGCTGGGACCCGATGAAGCAGGTGATCCGGGACCACGCCTTCGCCGACAACCGCATCGACCCGGCCGACACGGGCGTCCAGACCACCTGGATCGCGTACACGGTCCTGCGCAGGGCCGTGGAGTCCCTGGGCGACGGCGAGGTCACCGCGGACAGCGTCTCCCACGCGCTGGACCGGGGCGTCCAGGTCGACACCGGCGGCCTCACGCCCTCGCTGCGCTGGCGCTACGAGGACATGCTCGGCACCCCTCGGTTCCCGCGGATCGTCAACGGGGACGTGACCTTCCAGGTCGTACGCCAGGGACGCCTGGTGGCGCAGAAGGCCGGCTTCGTGCACACCGGTCCGACGCTCCGGCACACCACGTACGACTGAGCCCGGCCGCGCGGTGTCCGCGGCCGGGCGGGCCGGACGGCTACAGCTGCGCGGGCTGACGCGTGGTCAGGCCGTACTTCCCGGCGATCCCGTTCCACAGCCCGGCGGCCTCCTGCTTGGCCGCGGTGGCCTCGCCGCTGGCCTCGTTGCCCTGCGCGAACCGGGGCGTGCTACGGGCCTTGCCGTCCTTGCAGCCCTTCTTGCCCTTGACCTGGTCGCCCCAGGCGGCGTAATGGTCGTCCGCCGAGGCCGACGCCTGCCATGCCCTGGTGAGCGCGGCGGACAGCGCGGCGTGCTCCGGGAGCTTGTCGATGGAGAGGCCCTGGAGCCTGGTCACCAGTCCCCGGCGCTGCTCGGCCGCACCCCGCAGGTCGCCGGCGGCCTGGTCCAGGTTCTGGCACTTCTTGATGTTCTCGACGGAGCGGATCACCGCGTCGCGGCTGTTGTTGCTGTCGGCGAGCAGCTTGTCGAGCGCCTCGGCCTGCGCCCTGGCCGGGTCCGCCGCGGGCTGCGGGGCTCCGCTGGAGGCGGGTGAGGTGGCCGCGGCGACGCTCGTCTTGTCGGTGCCGCCCTCGGGCTCGTCGCCGCCACCGCTGAGCAGCGCGCCCGCGCCCAGCCCGAGCACGGCGCAGCCCACGACGACGGCGGCGATGACCGGCACCTTCGATGAGCGGCGCCGGACCGGCTCCTCGTACGACGGCTGCGGCGCGACGGGCTGCTGGTACTGGTGGTGTGCCTGCCGGGGCGGGGCCTGGTGGCGTGCGGCGGGCTGCGGGGCGCCCGCGTCGAGACGGGGCATCTGCTGCGTGGAACCCGAGTCGTCGCGGAACAGGCTGTCGAACTCGGCCGGCGGCTGGCGCTCGTCGGGCGACCCGGGCCTTATCCCGTACGGCGCGCCGGAGGGCTGGGCCGGGACGGGCGCGATGTACTGCGTCGCGTCCGCGTCGGAGACGGCGGGCGACTGCTGCGGCGACGGCAGGGGGCCGGTGCCGAGGAACCGCGTGGACTCCTCCGGCCGCTCCCCCGGTACGGGCATGGGCCCGGCGCCGGCCGCCACGGGCGGTATGTACTGCGTGGCGTCGGCGTCACCGGGCACGGCCTCGGGGGGCAACGGCTGCGCGACGGGCGCGTATCCGCCCTGCGGGTACGCGCCGGGCTGCTGCGGCGGCGCGGCGCCCTGGCCCGCCTGACCGGGGTACGGCTGCTGTCCCGGGTACGTCTGGCCCTGGTACGCCTGACCGCCCTGGTCCTGCTGTTCCGGGTACGGCTGCGCCGGGTACGCCTGGCCCTGGTACGGCTGGCCGGGATAGGGCTCCGGCTGCCCGGCGGAGGTCCCCGGCCCGCTGCCCGCGGGCCCCCACGGCTGGTCCCAGGGCCGGCCGCCGGTGGGCCCTGCGGCCGGCGCGCCCCAGGTCTCGCCGCCTCCCTCGGCGGGCAGCACGACACCTTCGTGCGCGGGCCGCGCCGCCGGAGGATGCGGCTCCTGACCCTGTCCGCTCTGCGTCACCGGGACTCCTACGTGTGTACCTACGGAATCGTCGGTTCACGCTACCGGGTGTATCAGGGCCCGCGCACACGTGTGTGGCCGCAGTAACAATTTGCGTGGCGAAGACGCTGTTAAGGCCGGAGTTCAGGCTGCCTGGAGTTCAAGTCGGGCATTGAATTCCCTGACGGCGGACTCGTCCGCGTACGGCTCCAGACGCTGCTGGAGATCCTCCAGGTACTCCGCGCCCCGTGAGGAGCGCAAGGTGCCCAGCAGTTCCAGCGCTCGCGTACCGGTCTGGCAGGCCTGCTCCACCTCGCGCTGCTGGACCTGCGCCGAGGCGAGCAGCACCAGGCCGATCGCGCGTCGTCGCGCCCGCGCCGGCGGGTGCCCCTCCAGGGACTCGCCCGCCGCCCTGGCAGCCTCCTGCGGCCGGCCCAGGTCCCGGTAGCAGTGGGCCAGTTCGTCGGAGAGGTACGCGTGGTCGAAGTGGGCGATCCACGCGGGGTCGTCGCCCGATCCGGGATCGGCCCGGTCCAGGGCGGCCAGAGCGCGCACCGCCACCTCCTGGCAGGTGCGCACGTCGCCGAGCTGGGCGTGCCCCCGCGCCTCCGCGGCCAGGAACATCGCCTCCGCCCGGGGCGTGACGTGCCCCCGCGCCCCTTCCTGCGCGGCCCGCGCCAACTGCGAGATCTCACGCGGGTTCCCCAGCTGCGCGGCCAGGTGGCTCATGGACGCGGCCAGCACATAGCCGCCGTAGCCCCGGTCGCCCGCGGCCTGCGCGAGGCGCAGCGCCTGGATGTAGTACCGCTGGGCGAGCCCCGGCTGGCCCGTGTCCACCGCCATGTACCCGGCGAGCTCGGTCAACCGCGCCACGGCGGCGAAGAGTTGGCGGCCGACCGCGTCCCGGTACGACCCGGCGAGCAGTCCGGAGACCACGCTGTTGAGGTAGTGCACGACGACGGGCCGCACATGGCCGCTGCCGAACCGGTGGTCCAGCTCCACCAGCGCGTCCGTCATCGCCCGGACCGCCTCGACGTCGGACATGCCGACCCGGGAGCCGGCCTGCCGCGCGATCTGGACGTCGGCGCCCGTGATGAGCCAGTCCCGGCTGGGCTCCACGAGCGCGGAGGCGGCCACGGTGGAGCCGGACAGGAAGTCCCTTCGTCCCACGTCGCTGCGCCACAACTCGCAGACCTGCTCGATCGCCCCGAGGACGGTCGGCGCGAACTGGAGCCCCACGCCTGAGGCCAGGTTCTTGCCGTTCGCCATCCCGATCTCGTCGATCGTGACCGTGCGCCCGAGCTTGCGGCCCAGCGCCTCGGCGATGATCCCGGGGGCCCGGCCCCGTGGCTGCTGGCCGCGCAGCCAACGTGCCACCGAGGTCTTGTCGTACCGCAGATCCAGTCCGCGCTCCGAGCCCGCCATGTTGACGCGTCGGGCGAGCCCGGCGTTGGAGCATCCCGCTTCCTGGATGAGTGCCTGCAGCCGTTCGTTCGGCTGACGTGCGACGAGCGGCCTCGCTGCCATGACTACCCCCTGTTGCCGCGGTGATCAGTCAGTTGATCACTGCCCGGCTGATATGCGGAGAATGCAGAAGCTGGTGCTGGAATACCAAGAAACGCCACCCAATACCGTGCAATGCCAGGAGACTGCCACATTGCAGTCCGGCCCCGACTCTGGCTACCCCTCGGCCGCTTCCGTCCCCCGTGCGCGCCCCCACCAGTGCATCGGTGCGCCCCAGGTGCGGAATCGATGCTCCTCGGCCTCCCCTCCCGCGCCCCGTAACCCCGGCTGGTGAGGGGAGTTGTGCACTCCGTGGAAGAGACCATCGGAACCACGGAAGCCGCGCAGATCCCCAAGCAGCGGGGCGAGCAGCTGCTGGACAGCGCCGTGCGGTACGCGGAAGAGCGGCACTGGGACGTGTTCCCCGGCACCTGGCTGGAGGCCGTGGACGGCGAGGAGCGGTGCTCGTGCGGGGTCGCGCTGTGCGCCACCCCCGGCGCACACCCCGCGCGCCCGGACTGGGCGACCCAGGCGACCGGCAGCGCGGTGGCGGCGCGCCGCCTGTGGGGGAAGCACCCGCGGGCGTCGATCCTGATGCCGACGGGCCGGACGTTCGACGCGCTGGACGTTCCGGAGTCGGCGGGCTTCCTGGCGCTGGCGCGGATGGAGCGGATGGAACTGACGCTCGGTCCGGTCACCTGTACGCCCGACCGTCGCATGCTGTTCTTCGTCCTGCCGGGCGCCGGTGCGAAGGTGCCGGACCTGGTGCGCAAGCTGGGCTGGGCGCCGAGCGGCATCGACCTCGTCGCGCGCGGGGAGGGTCACTACGTGGCGGCGCCCCCGACCCGGGTGGGCGGTCGTGGCGCGGTGCAGTGGGCGCGTCGTCCCACGCCCGCGAACCGCTGGCTCCCGGACGCCGAGGAGTTGATCAGTCCACTGGCGTACGCCTGCGGACGCGAGGCGGCCGCCGCGCGCACCCGCCACGCCTGACCGGAGGTCACCGGCGCCTGACCACGGGCCCGATGCCCGCTCGGCCCCCGTCCGCCCGACCGGCGATCGCGCCAGGTCGGGCCGCTTCGTGCGGGTGGTCCCTCGGCTTCGACCCGGTGGCCACCGTGGTGCGCCGGGTCCCGCCGGCGTCGGCGACGGTGCGGTGGAGTCGTCGGGCGAGGGCGCGTACGGCGCGGCGGCCTGGCAACTACTGCTGTCGGCCGCCGCTTTGGCCCCGCCGCTGTACGCCTGGCGTGGCACCGGGTCGATCTCCGTGTCCGGTGGTGGGGAGGCCCGGCATCCGGATGTACCCCCAGTCCGGCCAGGGCACCTCGGCCTGCTGGATGGTCGCCATGACGATCCCGTCGCCCCGGGACGCCTGTACGGAGCTGCGGGCACGGGCACTGGCACTGCTGGTGATCACCCTGCCGTACGCGGTCGCGGTGACGGCTCTGACGGCTGCGGTGCTGGGCGACCGGCGGGGTCCGCCGGAGGCGATGGGGCTGTCGTTCGCGGTGCTCGGCGCGATGCCGGGGCCGGCGGGTCCGGGGCCGGTACGGGTGGCCGGCCGGTCAGGGGGCCGGTACGGGGCGGCCTGCGGTCTCCTCCAGGAACGGCTCGATCGCCGCGCGCCAGCCCTCCGGCTGGTCGTAGTGGACCAGATGGCCCGCGTCGGGCACCTCCGCGTACTGCCCGTGCGGCAGGACCCGGACCATCTCCTGGGCCTCGGCCCGGCCGAGTTCGCCGTCGAGGCCGCGGACGACGAGGGTCGGGCAGGTGACGTGCGCGAGCTCCTCCCAGTGGGCGTCGTGGACCCAGGTCTCCCGGGCCTTGAGCATGTGGCGGCGGGAGAAGACCGGTCGCCAGCCGTCCGCGCGCTCGGCCATCACCTCGGCGTAGAACTCCCCGCGCGCCGGGTTGGGCCGCTCCACCCGGGGGTCGTCCTCGCCGAACCACTTGCGGACGTCCGCGAGCGTCCCGAAGGGCACGGGCCAGGAGTGGAACCAGTCCTCCCACTCCCGCTGGGACGCGGCGCCGAGTGCGGAGGCCCGCATGTCACAGATGACCAGGGCGCGGACCAGGTCGGGCCGCTCGGCGGCGAGCTGCCAGGCGGTGAGGGCGCCCATGGAGTGGCCGATGAGGGTCACGGGAGCCAGCCCGAGCTGTTCCACGGCGGCGGCCGCGTCGGCGACGTACGCCTCACGGGTGAAGGGGCCGTCGACGGGCTTCTCGCTGCGTCCGTGGCCGCGCTGGTCCAGGGCGACGGCCCGGTACCGCCCGGAGAGCCAGCGGGCGGTCGACGCCCAGTGGGCGCCGCGGCCCATCAGGCCGTGCAGCAGTAAGACCCCGGGCGCCGGGTCGCCGTCGCCGGTCGCCTTGGGCGGGTCGGCGAACTCCCAGGCCGCGAGGCGTACGCCGTCGGCACCGGTGAGGTCGGTACGTCGCACCATGTCCAGGCACCCCCTTCTGTTCAGGCTGTCCAGGTCGGACTGTCCGGCTGTCGGGCTGTCGGGCTGTCGCGCCGGATCGCGACGGGATCGCGGGTGACCGGATGGCGGCGTACCGCACCGGGCTCGCGTCGAGGTCGTGTCGAACCGACTCCGCCAGACTATCGAACTCGTATTCGAAAACGGGCCGTACGGCTGCAACACCGCTCGTTCGAGTGACCCGGCTCAAGGGTTGGCGGCCGTCGCCGAGGGGAGATCTTCATCGGGAGGCGGACCGCTCGGGGAAATCGGTCCGAGGGGATCGACCCTGGGAGCTCGGGGCTCCGGGTCGACACAGGGGAGGCAAGGCCCCGGCGCTCTTGAGCGCCGGGGCCCTTCGCATGCCGGTCCACTTGGCGGTACGTGCGACGGGGCGCACGCCGGGGCACGTCCCGGACCGTCCGCAGCCCGCGTGGCGCATCGGGCGCATCACCTGCTCCCTCCCCGGACCCGGAGCCCCGGTCCGCGACCTCAGGTCATATGCCTGAGCCAAGACTGGCACGGGAGGCGCCCGAGCGCTGCCATTCCGGCCGGAAAGCGCGTTCCAAGGGCAAAGGGACGGTCATGGGGCGTACAGAACCCCACGCACCACGCCCACGACGACGCATACCGGAATTCCCGGAGAGCCAAAGACCCCGAAAAAACCGAAGGCGCCGCCTTCGGGTGCCGACGGCGGACCGTCGGGCACCGGAAGACGGCGCCGGGCTGTTCTCCCGGCGGACCGGGCCGGGACCGCGTCCGGGACACCGGACGCCCGCACGCCCAGAAGGACGCCCGCACGCCCAGAAGGCTCCCGGGCCTCCCGGGCCGCGTGGCGGACCGTCAGCGCTTGGCGACGAAGACGTGGGAGGCCACGTCCGCACCCAGCTCCGCGGCCTCGCCGCTGCTGCCGACCAGCACGCCGCCGGCCGACTCCGTCACGCTGACCACGGAGCCGGGCTGCACGCCCGCGCGGCGCAGGGTGTACATCAGCTGGGCGTCCGTCTGGATCGGCTCGCCGATCCTGCGCACCACGACGGTCTTGCCCTCGCTGCCCGCGTCGAGCTCGGCCAGCGACACCATGCCGTCGTCCAGGAACGCCTCGGCCTCGGCCTTCTCCCCGAGCTCCTCCAGCCCCGGGATCGGGTTCCCGTACGGCGACTCGGTGGGGTGGCGCAGGAGCTCCAGGACACGGCGCTCCACCGCCTCGCTCATGACGTGCTCCCAGCGGCACGCCTCGGCGTGGACCTGCTCCCACTCCAGGCCGATCACGTCGACGAGCAGACATTCGGCGAGCCGGTGCTTGCGCATGACGCGGGTCGCCAGACGGCGCCCTTCGTCCGTCAGCTCAAGATGGCGGTCGCCCGCGACGGTCACCAGGCCGTCACGCTCCATCCGTGCCACCGTCTGGCTGACGGTCGGGCCGCTCTGGTCGAGCCGCTCGGCGATTCGGGCACGCATGGGCACCACGCCTTCCTCTTCCAGTTCGAGGATGGTGCGGAGATACATCTCCGTAGTGTCGATCAGTCCGGACATACGTGCCCCTCGATGCTGTGACATTCCAAAGAATGGTGCGGCTGGCCCTGTCTCAATTCTTGCGCATCCCGGGGACAACCGTGTCGCGCCGGAATCGACCCGGTATTGACAGAGCAATGGTCCAGACCGCAACGTGATCCGCGACACGATGAGAAGGGGCTTCGGCGATGAGCGAGAGCAAGCTGGCCGGTCAGTTCTTCGACGCCGCGATCGGCCTGCTCCAGCGGGTGCGGGACGAGGAGGCCGAGCACGTCGCCGCCGCCGGGGCCGCCATCGCCGAGACCGTGGCGGCGGGCGGCCGCCTCTTCGCCTTCGGCGCCGGCCACTCCTCGCTCGCCGCCCAGGACGTCGTCTACCGGGCGGGCGGGCTCGCCCTGATGAACCTGCTCGCCGTGCCCGGCGCCGTCGGCGTGGACGTGATGCCCGCGACGCTCGGCTCGGCGCTGGAGCGGGTGGACGGCCTGGCGGGCGCCGTCCTGGACTCGTCCCCGGCCCGGCCCGGTGACGTACTGATCGTCGTCTCGCTCTCCGGGCGCAACGCCCTGCCCGTCGAAATGGCGATGAACGCCCGGGCGCTCGGCCTCAAGGTGATCGGGGTGACCTCGGTGGCGTACGCCGAGGAGACCCGCTCCCGCCACACCTCGGGCACCTTCCTCAAGGACCACTGCGACATCGTGCTGGATTCCAAGATCGCGGTGGGCGACGCGGAGCTGACCCACGAGGGGGTCGAGGCGCCGTTCGCGCCCGCCTCCACGGTCGTCACGAGCGCCCTGATGCAGGCCACCATGGCCGCCGCGGCCGAAGAGCTGGTCCACCGCGGCATCGAGCCGCCCCTGCTGCGCTCGGGCAACGTCGACGGCGGCCACGAGTGGAACGGCCGGGTCATGGCGGAGTACGCCGACCGCATCTTCTTCCGCCACTGAGTCCTCCCGGCCCGCCCCGACGGCGGCGGAGCCGGGGCGCCCCGGTCCCGGAGCGAGGCCGCCTCAGTCCTGGAGCGATCGCGCCAGGTCGACCGACGCCGCCACCCGGGCCGCCACGCTCTCCGCGTACACCACGTCCTGACGCCCGAAGGCCGGTCTGCCGCCCATGCGCAGGAACGTCACCACGCCCAGCGTCCGGCCCCGGCTGCGCAGCACCGCGCACAGCACGTGCGCCGCGTCCGCGGGCCAGTGGCGCTCCGCCGCCCACTCGCGCGCCCGCCCGGACTCGCCGCTCGCCCGGACCGACCCGGCCCGTTCCACCGCCTGCGCCGCCGGGTGTCCCGCCGCGTACCGCAGGGGGATCTCCCCGCGGGCGATCCGCGCCACGGGCCCGGGGGCACCGGAAGGGGTCTGCGCCGCCCGCACGAGGCGGTCGCCGCGCGCCAGGTCGAGCAGCGCGTGGTCGGCGAAGCCCGCCAGCGCGAAGTCCAGCTGGACGGTGGCCGCCTCCATCGGGTCCTCGCACTCGGCCGCCGCGTTCCCGGCCCGGTGCAGCTGACTGGAGCGGAAGCGCAGCCGGTCCGCCTCCTGCTCCGCCAGCTTCGCCTCGGTCACGTCCTGGAACAGCCAGCCGACGCCGAGCGGCACCGGCTCCTCGGCGAGGGGCGAGGCCAGCCGCAGGAACCCACTGCGCCAGCACCGGCGCCGCTGCTCCCCCTCACGGCCGCGCAGGGCCACCCAGAGTTCCACGGGCGCGGTCGGCGCCCCCTCGGCCAGGACGTGCTGGAGGGCGCCCTCCAGCTCCTCCACGCCCTGGAGGACCACTTCGCCCAGCGGGCGTCCGAGCAAATGCGTCCGGCGTGCTCCGATGAGCTGGGCGGCGTGGGCGTTGGCCATGGCGGGCCGCAGGTCGGCGTCGACGAGGACGACGCCCCAGCAGGCGTCCTCGAAGAGCGCCTCGCTCAGCGCGATGGACCGTTCCAGGTCGATCTGCGCGTGCACCTCGCTGAAGGCGCAGTACACCCCGGCGGGCTGCCCGTCCGCCCGCCGCATCCCGGCCGACTGGGTGCGCACGAGGACCCGGCCGCCGTCCCTGCGCAGCAGCGGGAACTCGTGCACCTGGCGCCCCGGGGCGTCCATGGCGGCCATGACCCGGTCCCGCACCTCGTCGGCGTCGGCGCCGAGCGCGGCCCATCCGGCGAACCCCTCGCGCCCGACGGCCTCTTCGGCACCCCAGCCCAGGATCCGTTCGGCCTCGCGGTTCCAGTGGGTGACCACACCGGACGCGTCGAACGCGCAGAGCGCCGCGTCCATGCCGTCGAGCAGCGCGGCGAGCAGATCGGCTCCCGGCCCCTCCCGGTCCGGCGTCTGCGGCCCGGGTCCTCCCCGGTCCGGCTCGTCCGGACCGAGAGCATGTGCGGTCTCACTCCTGGACGCACTCATCCCGGCACCCCCTGCAGGACGTGTACTCACGTGCAGACGCACGCTCGGCCGCCATTCAACTGGAACGTGACTCAGGACACACCCCGTTCGGGCAAATCCATGGGTGTGCGCGGGTGTGCGGACGGTCCCCGTGGGAGGTACGGGAGCCGGGAGCGGCGGGCGGAACGGCGGTGGCGGGCCGGACGGAAAAACAGTTGAACGCGGGCCGGAGCGCTTCTTAAGGTGTTGGGCACACGAGAAGGGAGGTGGTTCGGCAGATGTATGCAAACCGGACGCGTGAGGTGACTGCGGGCTAGCGGCCCGTTGTCGCACTCTGTGCGGTGCCGGCTCTCCGCCGGCCAATCCCAGCAGTCACCGACCCGCGGGCTCGCCGGTACGTCCGGCCGGCCTCCTCCCCGGAGGAGACCCGAGCCCGCGGGTTACTGCGTTGTGCGGCGGGTTCCGCGGCCCCGGGCCGGCGCCCGTCGGAGTGACAGCGCGCGGCGGACCGGCGGACCCGCCACGCCACCGTCGGAGTGACGGCGCGCGGCGGACCTGTGGGCCCGCGGCCGTCAGGGCGACAGCCGCTCGACCCGCCACGCCGAGGACTCGCGCACGTACCGCAGACGGTCGTGCAGCCGGTTCTCGTGCCCCTGCCAGAACTCCACCGCCTCCGGCACGACCAGGAAGCCGCCCCACTCCGGCGGCACCGGCACCCGCGCGTCCCGCGGGTAGCGGGCGGCCAGCTCGTCGTACCTGGCCAGCAGCTCGGCCCGGGAGGCGATCACCGAGGACTGCGCGCTGGCCCAGGCGCCCAGCTGGGAGCCGTGCGGGCGGGTACGGAAGTAGGCTGCGGTCTCGTCGCGGCCGACGCGGGCTGCCGTGCCCGTGACGATGACCTGCCGGGCGATCGGGTGCCACGGGAAGAGCAGCGAGACATGGGGGTTGGTGTCCAGCTCACCGCCCTTGCGGGAGGCGTAGTTCGTGAAGAAGACGAAGCCCCGCTCGTCGTAGTGCTTGAGCAGCACGGTGCGCGTGGACGGGCGGCCGTCGGGCGTGGCCGTCGCGACCACCATGGCGTTCGGCTCGTGGACGGCGGCACTGTGGGCCGCGTCCTCGAACCAGCGTGCGAACTGACTCATCGGCTCGGCCGCGAGGTCCGCCTCCGACAGTTCGGAGGTGCGGTACTGCTCACGCATGACGGCAGGGTCGAGTGCGGGATCCAGAGCGTCGGTCACGGGACTCATCCTGCCGCAGAGCCGGAGCCTGCCCGGCACCGAATGCCGTTAATCCCCGCGCACCGGAACGGCGGAGTGTGCCGGATGTCACGCTTCCCCGCATCGGAGGAACCCGACAGACTCAGGCGCTGGGTCACTGTCGCCTCTCCACTGTCACGTCCCCCCGCGACGCCGCTGGATGACCAGCGGCTGTCCGGGGCATCACGGGGTAAACCCCACAGCCGTCGCAACCGTCATGAGGAGCCGCCTGATGTCCGACTTCGTACCCGGACTCGAAGGAGTCGTCGCGTTCGAAACGGAGATCGCCGAACCGGACAAGGAGGGCGGCGCGCTCCGGTACCGAGGCGTCGACATCGAGGATCTGGTCGGTCATGTCTCGTTCGGGAACGTCTGGGGCCTGCTGGTCGACGGGGCGTTCAATCCCGGCCTGCCGCCCGCCGAGCCCTTCCCGATCCCGGTGCACTCGGGTGACATCCGGGTCGACGTCCAGTCGGCCCTGGCGATGCTCGCGCCGGTGTGGGGGCTGAAGCCCCTCCTGGACATCGACGCGGAGCAGGCCCGTGACGACCTGGCCCGCGCCGCCGTCATGGCGCTGTCGTACGTCGCCCAGTCCGCGCGCGGGCAGGGCCTGCCGATGGTCCCGCAGAACGAGATCGACAAGGCCGAGTCGGTCGTCGAGCGGTTCATGATCCGCTGGCGCGGGGAGCCGGACCCCCGGCACGTGAAGGCCGTCGACGCCTACTGGACGTCCGCCGCCGAGCACGGCATGAACGCCTCGACGTTCACCGCCCGCGTCATCGCGTCGACCGGCGCGGACGTCGCCGCCGCCCTGTCCGGCGCCGTCGGTGCCATGTCCGGGCCGCTGCACGGCGGCGCGCCCTCCCGGGTGCTGGGCATGATCGAGGAGATCGAGCGCACGGGCGACGCCACGGCGTACGTGAAGCAGGCCCTCGACAAGGGCGAGCGTCTGATGGGCTTCGGCCACCGCGTGTACCGCGCGGAGGACCCGCGCGCCCGCGTGCTGCGGCGTACCGCCAGGGAGCTGGCCGCCCCCCGCTTCGAGGTGGCCGAGGCGCTGGAGAAGGCCGCCCTGGAGGAGCTGCACGCCCGTCGCCCGGACCGGGTCCTGGCGACGAACGTGGAGTTCTGGGCGGCGATCGTGCTGGACTTCGCCGAGGTGCCGGCGCACATGTTCACGTCGATGTTCACCTGCGCCCGTACGGCCGGGTGGAGCGCCCACATCCTGGAGCAGAAGCGCACCGGCCGCCTGGTGCGCCCGTCGGCGCGGTACGTGGGGCCGGGCTCCCGCGACCCGCGCGAGATCGCCGGCTTCGAGGACATCACCGGCTGAGGACACCACCGGCCGAGGACGACGCCGGCGGTACGGGCCGGTCGCGGGCCCCGGGCCCTTCGCCACGGGTGACGGCGCCGCACGCGGGGCGTGCGGCGCCGTCCCGCGCCCGCGGGTGTCAGCCCAGGCGGGCGTCGAGCAGCGCCGCCCACTGCGCCACGACCCGCTCGCGGCGGGCGGTGTCGTCCGTCAGCAGGGTGGCCAGGCCCAGGCCGCGGGCCATGTCGAGCAGGCCCTGGACCGTCTCCCGCACGCCCGGCTCGCTCTCGTCAGCGCCGAGCAGCTCGACCGCGATGCGGTGGGTCTCGCGCCCGACCCGGGCCTCCAGCTCGGTCACCCTCGGCCGCAGCTGCTCCTCGTTGGAGGCGGCGACCCACAGGTGCAGGGCCGCCCGGAAGAGCGGTCCGGTGTAGAGGCCGACCAGCGCCGTCACGACGGCCGCGCGGTCCTGTACCGGCAGCGCGCGCAGGGCCTGCGAGCGCTCCTCGGCGACGTACTCCACGGCCGCCGTGAACAGGTCCTCCCGGGTCGGGAAGTGGTGCTGGGCGGCGCCGCGCGAGACGCCCGCGTGCTCCGCGACGACCGTCACCGTGGAGCCGGCCCAGCCGCGTTCGGCCAGGCAGGCGACGGCCGACTCCAGGAGGCGCTGCCTGGTGGCCCGGCTCCTGTCCTGCTTCGGCTCCTTGGGGGCCGAGATCACACCACCCATGCAGGGTCCCGTCGTTCGAGGAAGGCCGTCATGCCCTCGCGCGCCTCCGCCGAGGCGAAGAGCGAGGCCGAGCGCTGCACGAGGTCCTCCGCGTCGCGCTCGAAGGTCTCCAGCACCCTAGCCGTGACCAGGCGCTTGGACTCGGCCAGCCCCTGCGGTGAGGCCCTGCGCAGCCCGTCCAGCACGGGCGCCAGCGCCGCGTCGACGTCCTCGCCGTCCCGGGCGACAACGCTCACCAGCCCGATGCGGGCGGCCTCGGCCGCGTCGAAGCGCTCCCCGGTGAGGTAGTAGCGGGCGGCGGCGCGCGGGTCGAGGCGGGGCAGCAGCGGCAGCGAGATGACCGCCGGCGCCACTCCGATCCTGACCTCCGTCAGCGCGAAGTCCGCCGCCGTCCCGGCCGCCACGATGTCGCACGCCCCGGCCAGCCCCAGCCCTCCGGCCCGTACCTGCCCCGTCACCCGGGCCACCACCGGCTTGGGCAGCTCCACTATCCGCCGCAGCAGCTCCACGAAGGTGTACGGGCTGGGGGGCGCCTTCAGGTCGGCGCCGGCGCTGAAGGTGGTCCCGGTGTGGGTGAGCACCACCGCCCGTACCGACGGGTCCTTCCCGCACGCGGTCAGCGCCTCGGCCAGTTCGCCCACCAACCGCGCCGACAGGGCGTTGCGGTTGTCCGGCGAGTCCAGGGTCAGAGTGGTGATGCCGCGCTCATGCGCGGCGGTGACGAGCGTCATGCGTCTTCCCGCTCCCTCAGTTCGCGCCGCAGGATCTTCCCGGACGCCGCCCTCGGCACGCTCCCGATGAACTCGACGCGCCGGATCTTCTTGTACGGAGCGACCTGCCCGGCCACGAAGGCGATGATGTCCTCGGCGGAGAGATCCGTCGTTCCGGGCTGCCGCACCACGTACGCCTTGGGGACCTCGTTGCCGTCCTCGTCGTACACGCCGATCACCGCCGCGTCGGCGATGCCCTGGTGGGTGAGGAGCAGCGCTTCCAGTTCGGCCGGGGCGACCTGGAAGCCCTTGTACTTGATCAGCTCCTTGACCCGGTCGACGACGAACAGCCAGCCGTTCTCGTCGACCCGGCCGATGTCGCCGGTGTGCAGCCACCCGTCCGGATCGATCATCGCGGCGGTGGCCTCGGGACGGCCCAGGTAGCCCTTCATCACCTGCGGGCCGCGGATCGCGATCTCGCCCGCCTCCCCCACCCCCAGGTCCTTGCCGGGCCGGTCGACGGAGATGATCCGCATCTCGGTGCCCGGCACCAGCTTGCCCACCGTGCCGGCGGGCGGGTCGGCGGCGTCCAGCGGAGTGACGTGCGAGCCCGGCGACAGTTCCGTCATCCCGTACGCCTGCCGCACCGGCGGCACGTTCAGCCGTGCCGAGCACGCCGCCGCCAGCCGCGCGTCGAGCGGGGCGGCGGAACTGACGACGTACCGCACCGACGACAGGTCGTAGCGGGCGACGGCCGGGTGCTTGGCGAGCGCCAGGACGATGGGCGGGGCGACGTACAGGGCGGTGACCCGGTGTTTCTCGATGGCGCCCAGGAACTGGTCCAGCTCGAACCGGGGCAGTACGACGACGGTGGCGCCCCGCCGCAGCGGGCCGTTCATCAGCGCCGTCTGCCCGTAGATGTGGAAGAACGGCAGGACGGCGAGGATCCGGTCGCCCGGACCGGTCGGGACCAGCGGCTCCAGTTGCGCGAGGTTGGTGGCGATGGAGCGGTGCGTCAGCATCACGCCCTTGGGGATCCCGGTGGTGCCGGAGGAGTACGGAAGGGCGGCGATGTCCTCGTCCGGGTCGATCCGGACGACCGGCTCGGGTGCGGTCGAGCCGATCATGTCGAGGACCGAGCGGTGCCCCTGCGCCTGGTCGCAGACGAAGATCTCCTCGATGCCGCCGACGAGTTCGGCGGCCCGTCGCGCCGCCTCCAGGAGCGGCGAGACGGTGACGATCCAGCGGGCGGTGGAGTCCCGCAGCTGCTTGGCGAACTCCTCCGGGGTCGCCAGGGGGTGGACGGTGGTGACCGCCGCCCCGGCGCGGGTGGCTCCGTAGAAGACGGCCGGGTAGGCGACGGTGTTGGGGCTGTGCAGGGCCACGACGTCGCCCTTGCGCACACCGGCCTCGGCGAGCGCCGCGGCTATCCGCCGGTGGTACGCGTCGAGCTGGGCGTACGTGAGGGTGAGGTCGCCCGCCCCGTCCACGAGGGCGACCTCGTCGCCGTACGCGGCGGCCGACCGGCCCAGTACCGCCTCGTGGATGGGCAGGGAGACGGCGGGGACGTTCGCGTACTCGCTCTGGAACACCATGACAGCCCCTATCGGCGCGATGACGTGTGCGGCGTGGTGGCGCTTCGTGTGGCCCAGAATCGCTCCTGTCAGTACGACTTGGGGAGACCCAGGGTCTGGTGGGAGACGAAGTTCAGGATCATTTCCCGGCTGACCGGGGCGATCCGGGCGACCCGGGAGGCGGTGATCAGCTCGGCGAGCCCGAACTCCCGGGTGAGGCCGTTGCCGCCGAGGGTGTGCACGGCCTGGTCGACGGCCCGCACACAGGCCTCCGCCGCGGCGTACTTGGCCATGTTGGCGGCCTCGCCGGCGCCCATGTCGTCACCGGCGTCGTAGAGGTGGGCGGCCTTCTGCATCATCAGCCGCGCCAGTTCCAGTTCGATGTGCGCCTGGGCGAGCGGGTGGGCGATGGCCTGGTGGGCGCCGATGGGGGCCTTCCACACCTGGCGCTCCCTGGCGTAACCGACGGCCCTCGCGACCGCGTGGCGTCCCATGCCGACCGCGAAGGCGGCTGTCATGATCCGTTCGGGGTTGAGCCCGGCGAAGAGCTGGAGGAGCCCCGCGTCCTCGTCGCCGACGAGGGCGTCGGCGGGCAGGCGCACCTCGTCGAGGGTGAGCTCGAACTGCTTCTCGTGGGCGTGGAGTTCCATGTCGATCTGCCGGCGCTGGAAGCCCTCGGTGTCACGCGGGACGACGAACAGGCACGGCTTGAGCTTCCCCGTACGGGAGTCCTCGGTGCGGCCGACGATGAGCGTCGCGTCGGCGATGTCGACACCGGAGATGAACACCTTGCGCCCGTTGAGCACCCAGCCGTCGCCGTCCCGGCGGGCGGTGGTGGTGATCCGGTGGGAGTTGGAGCCCGCGTCCGGCTCGGTGATGCCGAACGCCATGGTGCGGGTGCCGTCGGCCAGGCCCGGCAGCCAGCGCCGCTTCTGCTCCTCGGTGCCGAAGCGGGCGATGACGGTGCCGCAGATGGCGGGCGACACGACCATCATCAGCAGCGGGCACCCGGCCGCGCCCAGCTCCTCCAGCACCAGGGACAGTTCGGCCATGCCGCCGCCCCCGCCGCCGTACTCCTCGGGCAGGTTCACCCCGAGGTAGCCGAGCTTGCCGGCCTCCGCCCACAGCGCCTCCCGGTCGTGGACGCGGCCGTGGCGCTGCCCGAGCGCGGCGACGGCGGCCCGCAGGGCGCGGTTCTCTTCGCTCTCGACGACGCTGGTGGTGACGGCGGTCATGAGGTCTCCTCCTGTGCTTCGGCTTGTACGACGGCGAGCAGGGCGCCGACCTCGACCTGGTGGCCGGGGGCGGCGTGGAGCGCGGTGAGCGTGCCGGAGGCGGGAGCGGCGATGCGGTGCTCCATCTTCATGGCCTCCAGCCAGACGAGGGGCCGGCCGGCCTCGACACGGCCGCCGACCGGGATGCCGGCGACGCGGACGACGGTGCCGGGCATGGGGGCGAGCAGTGAGCCGGGCTCGGTCCGCTCGGCCGGGTCGGTGAAGCGGGGGTGGACGGCCAGCCGGTGGGCGGCGCCCGCCGTGTCGACGTAGGCGGTGCCGTCGAGCTCCGTGACGTCGAAGCGGTGGACGACCCCGTCGAGTTCGAGGGTCACCCGGTCCGGCGCGGCGCGCACGACCCGCGCCTCGGGGTGCGAGTCGACGACGAAGCCGCCCGCGCGGGTGGGGTGGTAGCGGATCTCGTGGTCGCCGTAGCGGGCGCCGTGGGGCTGCGACGGTACGTTGCGGAAGCCGCCGAAGCGGCCGCCCCTGCGGGCCGCGGCGGCCAGTGCGGCGGCGACGGCCGCGTACGCCTCCCCCGCGGGCGGCTCGGTGAGGGCGGCCAGGTTCCGTCCGTAGAACCCGGTGTCGGGCGTGGCGTGGGCGAAGTCGGGGTGGCGCAGCGACCTCACCAGCAGGTCCCGGTTGGTCACGGGCCCGTGCAGCCGGGCCCGGGACAGGGCGTGGGCCAGGGCCCGGACGGCCTCGGGCCGGGTGGGCGCCCAGGCGACGACCTTGGCGAGCATGGCGTCGTAGTGGACGCCGATCACGTCCCCGGCGGCGTACCCGGTGTCGACGCGCAGGTTCTCCCGCGCCTCCACCTCCAGGGCGTGCAGGGTGCCGGTCTGGGGGGTCCAGTCCCGGGCCGGGTCCTCGGCGTAGAGGCGGGCCTCCACGGCGTGGCCCCGGGGGCCGGGCGGGGCGGCGTCGAGCGGGGCGCCCTCGGCTACCCGGAGCTGGAGGGCCACCAGGTCCAGCCCGTACACGGCCTCGGTGACGGGGTGCTCGACCTGGAGCCGGGTGTTCATCTCCAGGAAGTACGCCCGGTCGCCGGCGACCAGGAACTCGACCGTGCCCGCGCCCGTGTAGCCGACGGCCCGGGCCGCCGCCACGGCGGCCTCGTGCAGGGTCGCGCGCAGCTCGTCACCGAGGCCGGGGGCGGGCGCCTCCTCGATGACCTTCTGGTGGCGGCGCTGGAGGGAGCAGTCCCGGGTGGACAGCGCCCACACCGTGCCGTGGGTGTCGGCGAGGACCTGCACCTCGACATGGCGGCCGCGCTCGACGTAGGGCTCGGCGAACACCTCGCCGTCACCGAACGCCGAGCGGGCCTCGGCCGACGCGGCGGCCAGCTCCCCCGGCAGCGCGGCGAGGTCCCGGACCACCCGCATGCCCCGCCCGCCGCCGCCGGCGGCCGCCTTGAGCAGCAGGGGCAGGTCGGCCTCGGTGGCCGTGGCGGGGTCGACGGCCGCGAGCAGCGGCACCCCGGCGGCCGCCATCAGCTCCTTGGCGCGGGTCTTGGACGCCATGGTCTCGATCGCCTTGGGGGACGGCCCGATCCAGGTGAGGCCCGCGTCGGTCACGGCCCGGGCGAAGCCGGCGTTCTCGGAGAGGAAGCCGTACCCGGGGTGGACGGCGTCCGCGCCCGCCGCCAGCGCGGCCCGCACGACGAGGTCGCCGCGCAGATAGGTGTCGGCGGGGGCGGCCCCAGGGAGGCGGACGGCCGCGTCGGCCTCCCGCACGTGCAGGGCCCCGGCGTCGGCGTCGGAGTACACGGCGACCGTACGGATGCCCAGCTCGCGGCAGGTGCGGAAGATCCGGCAGGCGATCTCGCCGCGGTTGGCGACGAGGACGGTGTCGATGGTCATCAGGGCCTCACATCCGGAAGACGCCGAAGCCGCCGCGCGCGCCTTCGACGGGGGCGGTGTGGATCGCCGACAGGCACATGCCCAGGACGGTCCGGGTGTCGCGGGGGTCGATGACCCCGTCGTCGTACAGCCGTCCGGACAGGAACATCGGCAGGGACTCGGACTCGATCTGCTGCTCCACCATGGCGCGCAGGGCGGCGTCGCCCTCGTCGTCGTAGGGCTGCCCCTTGGCGGCGGCGGAGGCGCGGGCGACGATCGACAGCACCCCGGCGAGCTGCTGGGGGCCCATGACGGCGGACTTGGCGCTGGGCCAGGCGAAGAGGAAGCGGGGGTCGTAGGCCCGCCCGCACATGCCGTAGTGGCCGGCGCCGTAGGACGCGCCCATGAGGACGGACAGGTGCGGGACCCTGCTGTTCGACACCGCGTTGATCATCATGGCGCCGTGCTTGATGATCCCGCCCTGTTCGTACTCCTTGCCGACCATGTAGCCGGTGGTGTTGTGCAGGAAGAGCAGCGGGATGTCGCGCTGGTTGGCGAGCTGGATGAACTGCGCCGCCTTCTGCGACTCGGCGGAGAACAGCACGCCCTGGGCGTTGGCGAGGATGCCGACCGGGTAGCCGTGCAGCGCGGCCCAGCCGGTCACCAGGCTCGTCCCGTACAGGGGCTTGAACTCGTCGAAGTCCGAACCGTCGACGATCCGGGCGATGACCTCGCGCGGGTCGAAGGGCGTCCTCAGGTCGCCCGGGACGATGCCGAGCAGCTCCTGCGGGTCGTACAGGGGCGGCTCGGCCGAGGACGGATCGGGGTGCGCCTTGCGGTGGTTGAGGCGGGCGACGATCCGCCGCGCCTGGCGCAGCGCGTCCGCCTCGTCGACGGCGTAGTGGTCGGCGAGCCCTGAGGTACGGGCGTGCATCTCGGCGCCGCCCAGCGACTCGTCGTCGCTCTCCTCCCCCGTGGCCATCTTCACCAGCGGAGGTCCGCCGAGGAAGACCTTCGACCGTTCCTTGATCATGATCGTGTGGTCGGACATGCCGGGCACGTACGCGCCTCCGGCCGTCGAGTTGCCGAAGACGACCGCGATGGTGGGGATGCCGGCCGCCGACAGCCGGGTGATGTCGCGGAACAGCGCGCCGCCCGGGATGAAGATCTCCTTCTGCGACGGCAGGTCGGCGCCCCCGGACTCCACCAGCGCGACGCAGGGCAGCCGGTTGGCGTACGCGATCTCGTTGGCGCGCAGCGCCTTCTTCAGCGTCCACGGGTTGGAGGCGCCGCCCCTGACGGTCGGGTCGTTGGCGGTGATCAGGCATTCCACGCCCTCGACGACCCCGATGCCGGTGACGATGGACGCGCCGATGGGGTAGTCGCTGCCCCAGGCGGCGAGCGGCGACAGCTCCAGGAACGGGCTGTCGGGGTCCAGGAGCAGCTCGATGCGCTCGCGGGCGAGGAGCTTGCCGCGCGACCGGTGCCGGGCCACGTACTTCTCGCCGCCGCCCGCCAGGGCCTTGGCGTGTTCGGTGTCGAGCTCGGCGAGCCGGGCGAGCATGGACGCGCGGTGGCCGTCGAAGTCGGGGCCCGTGGTGTCGAGGGCCGAGGCGAGCACGGTCACAGGAGGACCTCCGGGATGTCGGGGGCGGGGGCGGGCGGGACCGCCACGGCTCCTCGGGGACGCCGGGCCGGGGCGGCCGGCCAGGTCACGACGGGACCTCCGGGGCGGCGGGCCAGGAGCGTCACAGCAGCACCTCCGGGATGTCGAGGTGGCGGGAGCGGAGCCATTCGCCGAGCGCCTTGGCCTGGGGGTCGAAGCGCGCCTGCGCGGCGACGCCCTCGCCGAGGAGCCCGGCGACGGTGAAGTTGAGCGCGCGCAGGGCGGGCAGCTGGTGGCGGTGCACCTCCAGCCCGTCGGCCTCGGGAACCAGCCGGCGGAACCGGTCGACGGTCAGTGCGTGGACCAGCCAGCGCCAGCCGTCGTCCGTCCGGGCCCAGACGCCCACGTTGGCGTCGCCGCCCTTGTCGCCGCTGCGCGCCCCGGCCACCAGCCCGAGCGGCGCCCGGCGCACCGGGCCCGCCGGGAGGGGCGGTGGCGGCGCCGGCTCGGGGACGGCCTCCAGGGGCCGGGTCCGTACCGGGTCGCCGACCGGGACGCGCTGCCCGTCCGGCAGTACGGCGACGTGCGTGACCGCGTCCCGGTCGACGTACCGCGCCTCGAACACCCCGTACGGGGAGCCCTTCCCGGGCGGCGCGGTGACGTGGAAGCCCGGGTAGCTGCCGAGCGCCAGCTCGATGGCCGCGCCGCTCACCGTCCGCCCCACCAGGTCCGGGTCCGCGTCGCGCACCACCAGCCGCAGCAGCGCGCTCGCCGTCTCCTCGGTGTCCGCGTCGGGCCGGTCGGTGCGGGCCAGTTCCCACCGCACCTCGGCGGGGCGTGAGCCGTTCCGCCCGAACGCGTCCTCCACCTGCTCGCGCACCAGCGCCGCCTTCTCCTCGACGCCGAGCCCGGTCAGGACGAACACGACCTCGTTGCGCCAGCCGCCCAGCCGGTTCAGCCCGGCCTTGAGCGTCGGCGGCGGCGCCTCGCCGCGTACGCCGGTGATCCGCACCCGGTCCGGCCCCTCCTGGGCCAGGGCCACGGTGTCCAGCCGGGCCGTCACGTCCGGCCCCGCGTACCGCGCGCCCGCCGTCTCGTACAGCAGCTGGGCGGTGACCGTCCCGATGTCCACCACACCGCCCGTGCCGTCCTGCTTGGTGATCACACAGGAGCCGTCGTCGCGCAGTTCGGCGAGCGGGAAGCCGGGCCGCCGTACGTCGTGCTCCCCGAAGAAGGCGTAGTTGCCGCCGGTCGCCTGCGTCCCGCACTCCAGGACGTGCCCGGCCACCACCGCCCCCGCCAGCCGGTCGTACTCCTCGGGACCCCAGCCGAACCACCAGGCGGCGGGCCCGCTGACCAGCGCCGCGTCCGTGACCCGGCCGGTCACCACCACATCGGCGCCGCCGCGCAGACAGGCCGTGATGCCTCCTCCGCCGAGGTACGCGTTGGCCGTCAGCGCCCCGTCCCGCACCGGCAGCTGGTCGCCCTCGACATGGGCGACGCGCACCGGCACGCCCAGCCGGGCGGCGAGCTCCCGCAGCGCGTCGGCGAGGCCGGCGGGGTTGAGTCCGCCCGCGTTTGTCACGATCCGCACGCCGCGCTCGTGGGCCAGCCCGAGGCCCTCCTCCATCTGCCGCAGGAAGGTCTTGGCGTACCCGAGCCGGGGGTCCTTCAGCCGGTCGCGGCCGAGGATCAGCAGGGTGAGCTCGGCCAGGTAGTCGCCGGTCAGTACGTCGAGCCCGCCACCGGTCAGCATCTCGCGCACGGCGTCGAACCGGTCGCCGTAGAAGCCGGAGGCGTTCGCGATGCGCAGAGGCCGGCGCATCAGGCCCCCACGGGGGCGCGGCCGGGGCCGGCCGGTCCGGCGAACGCCTGGGCGATCCCCAGCCAGTGGTCGGCGTCGGCGCCCACCGCCCGCAGCGCCAGGTCGTCGCGGTGCGCCCGCTGCGTCACCAGCAGACAGAAGTCGAGGGCGGGGCCGGTGATCCGCTGGGCGGCGTCCTCGGGGCCGTAGGCCCACCGGGAGCCGTCGGGCGCGGTCAGCTCGACCCGGAAGGGTTCCGCCGGCGCCGGGAGCCCGCGCACCGCGTAGGCGTAGTCCCGGGCCCTCAGCCCGATCCAGGCGACGTGGCGCAGCCGGGCGGTCGGGGTGCGTACGGCTCCCAGCGCGTCGGCCACGTCCTGGCCGTGCGCCCAGGTCTCCATCAGCCGGGCGGTCGCCATGGACAGGGCGCTCATGGGCGGCCCGTACCAGGGGAAGCGGGCGCCGGCCGGAGCCGCGCGCAGGGCGCGGCCGAGGCGTTCGCGGCCGTCGCGCCAGCGGGCGAGCAGCTCACCGGGCGGCCCGGCCGCGCCGGCCTCGGCGCCCTCGTCGACGAAGGTGCCGGGGGCGGCGAGGGCCCTGGCCGTCTCCGCCGCGAAGGCGTCCGCGTCCGTGACGGCGAGCAGCGCGGCCCGGTCCGTCCACGCGAGGTGCGCGATCTGGTGGGCGACGGTCCAGCGGGGCGCGGGCGTCGGGGTGGCCCAGCCCTCCGGTTTCAGCCCGCCGACGAGACGGTCGAGCTCTGCGCTCTCGTCGCTCAGGTCGTCCAGCACGGCGGCGTGGGCGTCGGACACGGTGCGCTCCCTCCGGGACACGACTGCGGTCGTCCCGGAGCATGGCAGCGCCCAAAGAAACAATCAAGCATGCTTGCTTTACTTTTTCCCGGCGCCGCCGCCTCAGCCCCGCGGCACGCGTCCCGGTGCCTCGCACCGCCGCCCGCCCCGGCCCGGGCCACGCGTCCCGGTGCCTCGCGCCGCCGCCCGCCTCAGCCCTGCGGCGCGCTCTTGGCCATCTGGGAGCGCACGGCGCCCATGCTCGCCGCGATGACCAGCGCGATCGCGAGCGCGTCGACGAGCGAGAGGGCCTGGTGCAGCACGAGGAATCCGGCCCCGGCCGCTATCGCCGGCTCAAGACTCATCAGCACCGCGAAGGTGGGCGCGGGCAGCCGCCGCAGGGCGAGCAGTTCGAGCGTGTACGGCAGGACCGACGACATCAGCGCGACCGCCAGGCCCAGCCCGACGGTCGACGGCACCAGCAGCTTCGACCCGGCCTCCACGACGCCCAGGGGCAGGCTCACCACCGCGCCGACCACCATGGCCAGGGCGAGCCCGTCGGCCTGCGGGAAGCGCCGTCCGGTGCGGGCGCTGAAGACGATGTACGTCGCCCACATCACACCCGCCGACAGGGCGAACACCGCCCCCAGCGGATCCAGCCGGTCGAACCCCCCGCCGCTGAGCATCACCACGCCGCACAGGGCGAGCCCGGCCCAGACGACGTTCACCAGCCGGCGCGAGGCGATCACCGAGAGGGCGAGCGGGCCGAGCACCTCCAGCGTGACGGCGGCGCCCAGCGGGATACGGGACGCGGCCTGGTAGAAGAGGATGTTCATCCCGGCCATGGCGATGCCGAAGGCGACGACCGTCCCCCAGTCGGCCCGCGAGTGCCCGCGCAGCTTCGGCCGGCACACCACCAGCAGCACGGCGGCGGCGAGCAGCAGGCGCAGGGTGACCACGCCGAGCGCCCCGGCCCGGGGCATCAGCAGTACGGCGACCGCCGAACCGAACTGCACCGACAGCCCGCCGGCCACCACCAGGGCGACGGGCCCGAGCGTCCCTCGGCGCCGTACCGGGCCGGCCGGATGCGCGGCGGCGGCCTCCGGCAGCGCGACGGCCGAGGTGTCTGCGGTACGGGCGTCGTTCACCGGGGAGCCCCTCTCAAGGCAGTTCATCCTGTTGGACTACCAGTGAAACATACTGCACCCCTCGGTCCCCTCCGGAGGGGACGGTCACCGGACAGGGGCGCCTCTCCACCGTAAGCGGCGCCCGCGCGGACGCGCCGCGCGGGAAACCCCGCGCCGGACGCCCTGCGCGGAGGGCAGACGCGGCCCGCCGGCCTCACTTCCTGAGCCCCTCCGCCAGCACCTCCGCCAGGTGCCGGGCGCGGCGCCCGGCCAGCTGGTGCAGCTGCGTACGGCAGGAGAAGCCGTCGGCCAGCAGTTCGGCCTCCTCCCCCGCCGCACGGACGGCGGGCAGCAGCCGGTCCTCCGCGCACGCCACCGACACCTCGTAGTGACCGCGCTCGAAGCCGAAGTTCCCGGCCAGTCCGCAGCAGCCGCCGCTCAGCTCGCCGGTCAGCCCCGCGCGCCCGCGCAGCCGGCGCTCGGCCGCGTCACCGAGCACCGCGTGCTGGTGGCAGTGGGTCTGCCCGGCGACCGGACGGTCCAGACGGGGCGGCTGCCACCCGGGGGCGAACTCCTCCAGCGCCTGCGCGAAGGTCCGTACGGAATCCGCCAGCACCCGGGCGCGCGGATCCCCGGACAGCAGCTCGGGCAGGTCGGTCCTCAGGGCGGCGGCGCAGCTCGGCTCCAGGACCACCAGCGGCCGCCCCAGGGCGGGACCCAGCACGTCCAGGGTGCGGCGCATCACGGCACGGGCGTGGTCGAGCTGGCCGGTGGACACATAGGTCAGACCGCAGCACAGCCGCCCGGACGGCGTGCGCGCCCGCGTCCCGCCCCCGGGCGGCAGGTCCACCCGCAGACCGGCGGCCTCCAGGACCTCCACGGCCGCCCGCCCGACGGAAGGGGTGAGGTGGTCGGTGAAGGTGTCCGGCCACAGGAACACGTCCGGACCACCGGCCCCGGGCACCTGACCAGCGGCTCCCGCCCCTTCTGCCCCGTCCCCGGCCCCGGTCGCCGAGGCCCCGGGCGCCTGGCCACCGGCCCCGGTCGCCGAGGCCCCTGACGCCTGACCACCGGCCCCGGGCACCGAGGCCCCTGACGCCTGACCACCGGCCCCGGTCACCGAGGCCCCTGACGCCTGACCACCGGCCCCGGTCACCGAGGCCCCTGACGCCTGACCACCGGCCCCGGTCGCCGAGGCCCCGGGCGCCTGACCACCGGCCCCGGTCATCCGGGACCCTGATGCCTGGTTTCCGGCTCCCGCCGCTCCTGCCCCGTCCCCGGGCCCCCCGGCCCGTCGGCTGCGGAACCAGCGGGTGAACGTCTCCGGTGCCAGTTCCGGGATCTCGCGCTCCGGCGCGATCCCGCCCGCGCGCTTGGCCAGGGCCGCCAGCGGCCGCAGCCGGGCCGCCGCGTTCAGCGGCCGGGCGAAGGGCGCGGCCAGCCGCAGCCAGCGGGGCAGCCGGCCCATCGCGTAGTGGGCGGCGGGGCGCATCCGGCCCTCGTAGTGGTGGTGCAGGAACTCCGCCTTGTACGTGGCCATGTCGACGCCGACCGGGCAGTCGCTGCGGCAGCCCTTGCAGGACAGGCACAGGTCGAGGGCGTCGCGCACCTCGGTCGACCGCCAGCCGTCGGTGACCACTTCGCCGGCCAGCATCTCGTGCAGCAGCCGGGCGCGGCCGCGCGTGGAGTGCTCCTCCTCGCCGGTGGCCCGGAAGGACGGGCACATCACCCCCGCGCCCGTACCGGGCCCGGCCACCCGGCACTTGGCCACACCCACGCAGCGCCGTACGGCGGCGGTGAAGTCGCCGCCGTCGTGCGGGTAGCCGAAGGCGACGTCGACGCGCTCGCGCGGCAGGACCTCGAAGCGCAGGTTCTCGTCGAGACGGTCCGGGCGGGCCAGCATGCCCGGGTTCAGACCGCCCTCCGGATCCCACAGGTCCTTGAACCGCCCGAAGAGCCCGACGAGTTCGCTCCCGTACATCTTCGGCAGCAGTTCCGCCCGGGCCTGCCCGTCGCCGTGTTCGCCGGACAGGGAGCCGCCGTGCGCGACGACGAGGTCGGCCGCCTCCTCGGAGAACCGGCGGAAGCGGCGCACCCCTTCGGGCTCGATCAGGTCGAAGTCGACGCGGACGTGGATGCAGCCGTCCCCGAAGTGCCCGTACGGCGTGCCGCGCAGACCGTGTCCGGCGAGCAGGGCGCGGAAGTCGCGCAGATAGGCGCCGAGCCGTGCGGGCGGCACCGCGCAGTCCTCCCAGCCGGGCCACGCCTCGGCCCCGTCGACGGTGCGGGTGGCGGTCCCGGCGGCGTCCTCGCGCACCCGCCACAGGGCCCGGCGGGCGGCCGGGTCGGTGATCACCGCGCCGTCCAGGGCGTCGGCGGCGCGCAGCAGCCCGGCGGCACGGGCGGCCGCCTCGGCCGGGGTGGCGCCGCCGGTCTCGGCGAAGAGCCAGGCGCCGCCCCGGGGCAGCGCGGCACGGGCGGCCGGGTCGCGGACGAGGTCCTCGGCCATGCCCTCGACGGTGAGCGGGCGGTACGGCAGCAGGCCGGCCGCCGCGTCGGCCGCCGCGCTCTCGTCGGCGTACCCGAGGACGGCCAGCGCGCGGGCGGGCGGCGACTCCACCAGGCGTACGGTCGCCTCGGTCAGGACGCCGAGGGTGCCCTCGCTGCCGCAGAAGGCGCGGGCCAGGTCGGTGCCGCGCTCGGGGAGGAGGGCGTCGAGGGCGTAACCGGAGATGCGGCGGGGCAGGCCCTCGGGGAAGCCGGTCCGGATGACCGCCAGGTTCCGCCCGACCAGCTCCCTCAGGCCCTCCGGCGCCCCCTGCCCGTCCTGCCCCAGCCGCAGCGGTTCGCCGCCGTAGGTGAGGACCGACAGCTCCCGGACGTTGTCGGCGGTCGTCCCCCACGCCACCGAGTGCGACCCGCAGGAGTTGTTGCCGATCATCCCGCCGAGCGTGCAGCGGCTGTGCGTCGAGGGGTCGGGGCCGAAGGTCAGCCCGTGCGCCCCGGCGGCGGCCCGCAGCTCGTCCAGCACCACCCCGGGCTGGACCACGGCCGTGCGGGCCGCCGGGTCGACGGCCACGACGGCGCGCATGTGGCGGGTGAAGTCCAGTACGACTCCGGTGCCGGTGGCCTGCCCGGCGATCGACGTCCCCGCCCCGCGCGCCACGACCGGCACCCCGTGCGCGCGGCACGCCTCCAGCGCCGCGGCCACGTCGGCCGCGTCCTTCGGGGCGACGACACCGAGCGGCACCCTGCGGTAGTTGGAGGCGTCCATGGTGTGCAGCGCCCGCGCCGCCACCCCGAAGTCGACCTCACCCCGCACGCCGTCCCTCAGCGCCCGCTCGATGCCTGTCGTCGTCTGCCGTCGCGTCCGCTCACCCATGCAGCCATGGTGGGCCTTGCGCCGCGCGATCGGGGGCGACCGGGTGGTTCCCGAGCCATGGAATCCACTCCCCCGCGCCGAGTCCGGGGCCACGGAATCCACTCCGCCGTGCCGAGTTCCGAGTCACGGAATCCGCTCCTCCGCGCCAGGCCCCGAGCCACGGAATCCACATCCCCGTACCGGCTCCGAGCCCACGGAATCCACTCCTCCGCACCGCGCGGCGGCCGGGCCGGCGCCCCGTCGGCGCGAGCGGGAGCCCGGCACCGATTCCGGGGCACGGAGCCGCAGGCAGCGCCCGCGCACGGTGCGGGAGGGAGTCCGGCGGACCGGCAGAAGGCCCTGGGCGTGCATTCTCTGCAAGAAAACCCACAAGAACTTCCCAAAGTGAACGTCAACTCTCCTATAGTGACCCCGAATTGTTTGGGAATTGACGACTCCAGTTGCCCCTCTCGCCTCCGAGGACTGAAGATTTGCGCCCCTCCCTCCGGCCGGTCGCGCCGGTCCTGCTGATGACGGCGGCCGTCGCCGGTCTCCTGTGCGTGGGGGCGGTGGCCGTCGCTCCCGACTCCGTACGGGCCCCGCTGGCCTGGGGTTCGGCCGCGGCCGCCGTGGTGCTGACCGCCGCGGTCAGCACCGCCGTGCACGCCCTCCAGAACGTCCGCCGGCTGCGCGAGCGCAACGCCAGGCTCACCGCCGACGCCGCGCACCGCGCCGGTGAGGCCGCCCGCGCCGTGGCCGAGGCCCGCGCCGAGGCCACCCGGGCCGCCGACGAGGCGGCCCGTACCACCGCCGAAGCCCGGGCCAAGGCCCAGCGGGTCACCGCGGAGGCCCGGGAACGGGCCGAGCGGGCCGTCACCGAAGCCCGGGAACAGGCCGAGCGGGCCGTCGCCGAGGCGCGGGAACAGGCCGACCTCGCCGTCGCCGAGGCCCACGGCAGGGCCGCCGAGGCCATCGCCGAGGCCGAGGCCAGGGCCGGGCGGGAGACCGCGGCCGCCCGCCAGGAGGCCGAGCGGGCCCGCGCCGCGGCCGCGCGCAGCGAGACCGGCCGGGCCGCCGCCGTGGCCGCCTGCGCCAACGCCGCCGGGCGCATGCAGGCCCTGGCCACCAGCATGCTCGCCGACCTGCGCGCGATGGAGCACCGGCACACCGACGAGGACGTCCTCACCGACCTGCTCCACCTCGACCACCGCACCGCCCAGGCGGGCCGTCTCGCCGACTCCATCGCGATCCTCACCGGAGCCCGCTCCGGCCGCCGCTGGGCCAGGCCGATCGTCATGGAGTCCATCCTGCGCGGCGCCATGGGCCGTATCGGCGGCTATCAGCGCGTACGGCTCCACACCACCAGCGACGCCGCCATCGCCGGCCACGCCGCCGAGGGCGTCATGCACGCCCTGGCCGAACTGCTCGACAACGCGGCGAACTTCTCGCCGCCCACCGCCGAGGTGCACGTGTACGTCGAGGAGGTCCCGGCCGGGCTCGTCGTCACCGTCGAGGACAGCGGACTGGTGATGAGCGACGTGCAGCTGCGCCGCGCCGAGCAGGCCGTCAGCGCCGACCACGCCGAACTGGCCTCCCTCTCCGGCACCCGGCTGGGTCTCGCCGTGGTCGGGCGCCTCGCCCGCAAGCACGGCCTGACCGTCTCGTTCCGGCCCTCCGCCCGGGGCGGCACCGGCGCGCTGATGATGATCCCGCAGGAGCTGATCAGCCGCACCCGCCCGGTGGACCACGCCCCGGCGGCCGACGAGGCGCCGCGCACGCCACGGCCGGCGCTCGAAGCGGGACCGAAGGCACCGGTGGACCGGGCCCTGCCCCGCCCCCGGCCGGCCACCGACGCCGACGCCACCGACGCCGTGACCGACGCCGCCGACAGCGCGAGCAACACCAGCACCGGCACCAGCACCAGCACCGGCACCGAGAGCTCCACCACCGGCACCGCCGGAAGCGGCGACACCACCGGCACGACCACCGACGGCGTCACCCTGCCCAGGCGCCGCCGCGGCCAGACCCTCGCCGCCGCCCACCCCCAGGGCACTCCCGCGCCCGCCCCCGAAGCCGCCCCCGTCGACCCCCAGGCCCGGGCGGCCCGTTTCAGCAGCTTCCGCCAAGCGGTACGCAACACCACGGAAGGCACCCCCCGATGACCGGCACCACCACCGACGAAAAGCTCAACTGGCTGCTGGAGAACCTGCTCCAGCGCACCCCCGGCGCACGCCACGCGCTCGTCCTGTCCCGGGACGGCCTCAAGCTGTGCCGCACCCCCGAACTCTCCGTCGACCAGGCCGACCAGCTGGCCGCCATCGCGGCGGGCATCCAGAGCCTGTCCCACGGGGCGTCCATCGAGTTCGGAGACGGGTCCGGCGGCGTGCGGTCGGCGATGGCCGAGTTCTACGGCGGCGTCCTGCTCATCGTGGAGGCCGGGGACGGCGCGCATCTCGCGGTCGTCGCCGCCGAGGACTCCGACGTCGGCCTGGTGGGCCACAACATGAGCGAGCTCGTCGAACAGCTCGGCGAGTACCTCAGCGCCGAGCCCCGGACCTCGTGAGCACCCCGGCGAACGGCGTGCGGAGCATCCGGGACGAGTCCCCCGACCGGCTCTACACCGTCACGGGGGGACGCTCCCGCTCCGGCTCGGACACGCCGTTCGACCTGGTGACCCTGGTCGTCACCGAATCCGAGCCGACGCCCGGCATGCAGTCCGAGCACGTCGCGATCCTGCGGATGTGCCGACGGCCCACCGCCGTCGTCGAGGTCGCCGCCGAACTGGGCCTGCCGGTGAGCATCGTGCGCATCCTCCTCTCCGACCTGCTCGGTACGGGCCGGATCAGCGCCCGCCACCCGCGTATGGCCCGCACCGCCTCCGGCCAGGCCCCGGACACCGCCTACCGCCTTCCCGACCCCGACATCCTGGAGCAGGTGCTCGTTGGACTCCGCAACCTCTGAACGAACCCCGTTGCGCAGCACCGTCGACAACGGTCTCAAGATCGTCGTCGTCGGTGGCTTCGGTGTCGGCAAGACCACCCTGGTCCGCTCCGTCAGCGAGATCCGTCCCCTCAACACCGAGGAGACGATGACCCGGGCGGGCGAGGCCGTCGACGACATCACCGAGATCGGCTCGAAGACGTCCACCACCGTGGCGTTCGACTTCGGCCGCATCACCCTGGACGACCACAACGTCCTGTACCTCTTCGGCGCCCCCGGCCAGGAACGCTTCTGGTTCCTGTGGGACCGGCTGTTCTCCGGCACCCTGGGCGCCGTCGTCCTGGTCGACACCCGCCGGCTCGCCGACTCCTGGTACGCGATCGACCGCCTGGAGCACCACGGCACGCCGTTCATCGTCGCCTGCAACGACTTCGGCGGCCCGGTCCACACCGAGCAGCAGATCCGCGAGGCGCTCGACCTCGCCGACCACGTGCCGATGGTCGAGTGCGACGCCCGCGACCGGTCCTCCAGCAAGTACGTGCTGATCACCCTCGTCGAGCATCTCCAGACCCTTCTCCGGGAGCCCAGATGACCGCCCGCGTGCCCCTGTCCGGGCCACGGTTCCAGACCGAACCCGCCGAGCTGTACCGGGAGCTGCGGCGCGATCACGGAGCCGTCGCGCCCGTCGCGCTCGACGGGGACGTCCCGGCCTGGCTGGTGCTGGACTACCGCGAGCTGCACCAGGTCACCAGCGATCCGGTGCTCTTCAGCCGCGATTCCGGCCTGTGGAACGAGTGGGACCGCATACCCGACGACTGGCCGCTGCTGCCGATGATCGGCCGCAAGCAGCCGTCGATCCTCTACACGGTCGGCGAGCGCCACCGCCAGCGCGCCGCGATGATCGGCGACGCCCTCGAATCCGTCGACCCCTTCGCCCTGCGCCGGTACGCCGAGCAGTACGCGGACGCCCTCATCGACGCCTTCTGCGGCGAGGGTTCGACGGACATCGTCGCCCGGTACGCCACGCTGCTGCCCGTCCGCGTCCTGGTGAAGATCTACGGCGTGCCCGACGAACAGGGCCCGGAGCTGGTGACCGCCCTCAACGACATGATCGACGGCCGGGAGCGCGCGCTGGCGGGGCAGCAGCACCTGGCCGGGGCGATGGCCGCGCTGCTCGCCGCCCGGCAGGAGGAGCCGGGCGAGGACGTGGTGTCCCGGATGCTGGCCGACCCGTCCGGCTTCACGGCCGAGGAGATCGCGCAGGACCTGATGGTGATGATGGCGGCCGGCCACCAGCCGACCGCCGACTGGATCGGCAACTCGCTGCGGCTGATGCTGACCGACGACCGGTTCGCGGCCTCGCTCTCCGGCGGCCGGCACAGCGTCGCCGAGGCGATGAACGAGGTGCTGTGGGCGGACACGCCCACCCAGAACGTGGCGGGCCGCTGGGCGTCGCGCGACACCCACCTGGGCGGCCGCCACATCAAGGCCGGCGACATGCTGCTGCTCGGTCTGGCCGCGGCCAACGCCGATCCGCAGGTGCACATCGACAACGCGGCCCTCACCGGCGGCAACAGCGCCTTCTTCTCCTTCGGCCACGGCGACCACCGCTGTCCCTTCCCGGCGCAGGAGATCGCCGAGGTGATCGCCCGCACGGCGATCGAGGTGCTCCTCGACCGGCTGCCCGACATCGATCTGGCCGTACCGGCCGAGTCGCTGACCCGCCGCCCGTCGCCCTGGCTGCGCGGTCTGACGGAACTGCCCGTGACGTTCACTCCTACCCCCGCCCTGGGAGGCTCCGCATGACCAGCACGGACACGACGGCGGGTGTGCGCGCCGACGCCGACGCGCCGATCGTCCTCGACCCCTTCGTGGGCGACCTCGACGGCGAGAGCGCCCGGCTGCGCGCGGCCGGCCCGCTCGCCCGGGTCGAACTGCCGGGCGGCGTACGGGTGTGGGCGGTCACGCGCCACGCGGAGGCCCGCAAGCTGCTGACCGACCCGCGCCTGGTGAAGGACATCGAGGTGTGGGGCGCCTGGCGGCGCGGCGAGATCCCGGCGGACTGGCCGCTGATCGGCCTGGTCAACCCGGGCCGCTCGATGCTGACCGTGGACGGCGAGGACCACCGCCGGATGCGCGCCCTGGTCGCCCAGGCGCTGACGCCGCGCCGGGTGGAGCGGATGCGGGAGCGCATCAGCGAGCTGACGCGGGGACTGCTGGACGGCCTCGCGGCCACCGCCGCCGACGGGGCCGGGGGAACGGGCCCGGCGGGCGGGCCCGTGGTGGACCTCAAGGCCGCCTTCGCCTATCCGCTGCCCATGTACGTGATCAGCGACCTGATGGGCATCGACCCGGCCGACCACCCGCGCCTGAAGGTCCTGTTCGACAAGTTCTTCTCCACCCAGACCCCGCCGCACGAGGTCGTGGCGACCCTCGGCGAGCTGGCGCGGATGATGGGCGAGGTCGTGGCGGCCCGCCGCGCCGAGCCGGGCGACGACCTGACCAGCGCCCTGATCCAGGCATCGGAGAACGGCGACCACCTCACCGACGAGGAGATCGTCTCGACGCTCCAGCTGATGGTGGCGGCCGGGCACGAGACCACGATCTCGCTGATCGTCAACGCCGTGGTCAACCTGTCCACCCACCCCGATCAGCTGGAACTGGTCCGCTCGGGCGAGCAGAGCTGGGACGCGGTCGTCGAGGAGACCCTGCGCTGGTCGACGCCCACCTCGCACGTACTGATCCGCTTCGCGACCGAGGACGTGGCGGTCGGCGACAAGGTCCTGCCCGGCGGCGAGGCGCTGATCGTGTCGTACGCCGCGATCGGCCGGGACGAGGAGCAGCACGGTCCGACGGCGGGCGACTTCGACATCACCCGCTCCCCCAACCGGCACATCGCCTTCGGCCACGGGCCGCACGTCTGCCCGGGTGCGGCGCTGTCGCGGCTGGAGGCGGGTGTGGCGCTGCCCGCGCTCTACGAGCGCTTCCCGGCGCTGACCCTGGCGGTGCCCGCCTCGGAGCTGCGCAACAAGCCGGTCGTGACCCAGAACGACCTCTTCGACCTGCCGGTTCGTCTGGGCTGAGGGCGGGGGCCGGTCCGCCGGCCCCTGCCGTCCCGTGCCTCGGAGCCGACGTCTCACCCGACGGACAGGGGCTTCGGCCGCCGTCGGGAGGGACTAGGCTCCCAGCCGTGGCTGAGATCCGGATTCCCGCTGACATCAAGCCCGCCGACGGCCGTTTCGGCGCGGGCCCCTCCAAGGTGCGTACGGAGGCGCTGGACGCCCTGGCCGCCACCGGCACCTCCCTCCTCGGTACGTCCCACCGCCAGGCCCCGGTCAAGAACCTGGTCGGCGAGGTGCGCGCGGGCGTACGCGACCTGTTCTCCCTCCCCGAGGGCTATGAGGTGATCCTGGGCAACGGCGGTTCCACCGCCTTCTGGGACATCGCGACGCACGGGCTCATCGAGTCCAGGTCGCAGCACCTCACCTTCGGTGAGTTCTCCTCCAAGTTCGCGAAGGCGTCGAAGCTGGCCCCGTGGCTGGCCGAGCCGAGCGTGATCTCCTCCGACCCGGGTACGCACCCGGAGCCGAAGGCCGAGGAGGGCGTCGACGTGTACGCCTTCACGCACAACGAGACCTCCACCGGTGTCGCCGCCCCGATCGCCCGGGTGGCGGGCGCCGACGAGGGCTCGCTCGTCCTGGTGGACGCGACGTCCGGCGCGGGCGGCCTGCCGGTCGACATCGCCGAGACGGACGTCTACTACTTCGCGCCCCAGAAGTCGTTCGCCTCCGACGGCGGTCTGTGGATCGGCGTGTTCTCGCCCGCGGCGCTGGAGCGCGCGGCCCGGATCCACGCGTCCGGCCGTCACATCCCGGAGTTCTTCTCGCTGCCGACGGCGATCGACAACTCGCTGAAGAACCAGACGTACAACACCCCGGCGCTGTCCACCCTCTTCCTGCTGAACGAGCAGCTGAAGTGGCTGAACGGCCAGGGTGGCCTGGACTGGTCGGTGCGCCGCACCGCCACCTCCGCGCGTGCCCTGTACGGCTGGGCGGAGGAGTCCAAGCACGCGTCGCCGTTCGTCACCGACCCGGCGAAGCGTTCGCAGGTCATCGGCACGATCGACTTCTCGGACGAGGTCGACGCCGCCGCGGTCGCCAAGGTGCTGCGCGCCAACGGCATCGTGGACACCGAGCCGTACCGCAAGCTGGGCCGCAACCAGCTGCGGGTGGCGATGTTCCCGGCGATCGACCCGGCGGACGTCGAGGCGCTGACGGCGTGCGTCGACTATGTGATCGAGAAGCTCTGACCTTCAAGCCGGCCCGGACGGGTGGCGAACGACGTACGAGGGGCCCGGACCGCGTGAGGCGGCCGGGCCCCTCGGCGTACGCGGACCGGCGCGCGGACCGGGTCCGTACCCGCCGAGGGCGCCGGGCGCGGGTCCAGGCGGCGGGTCCGCACCCGCCGGGGGAGCCCGGCGCGGGTCCGGGCGCCCGGCGTGGACGAGCCCCGGGCCCGCCGTTCCCATGGCCGGATGTGCGGCCGATAACCGCTCTATCCGGCACCGGCATTGGTTTCTACCATCCGTGGGAGTGCCCGGAAGGCGGCGACGTCCGCCTGAAGGGCGGGCCGGGCGGGACCTGACGGCCACGGCGTGGCGATCCGGCACCCCGGGACGCGACCGCGTCCCCGAACACCGCCGGAACCGCTTGAACGTTTGACATGTCCATGTCGTTTTCGGTTGGACCCCCCACGTCTGCCGACAACCGATCGGAGCACCATGTCCAGACCCCTGCTCGCCGCCGGCGCGGCCGCGACGGTCCTCGCCTCGGCCCTGCTGGCGAACCCCGCGTCCGCGGTCACGACCCGCGGCATCGTCGCTCCACCCGACAAGATCGTCATCGAGATCGCGACGGTCAACGGATCCGGCTGTCCCCAGGGCACGGCGGCCATCGCCGTCTCCCCCGACAACACGGCCTTCACCGTCACCTACAGCGACTACCTGGCCCAGGTCGGCGTGGGCTCGAAGCCGACCGACTTCCGCAAGAACTGCCAGCTCAGCCTGATCGTGCACGTCCCCGGCGGCTTCACCTACGCGGTCGCCAGCGCCGACTACCGCGGCTACGCCCACCTGGAGTCCGGCGCCAACGCCGTCCAGAAGGCGTCCTACTACTTCCAGGGCTCCCCCGACACGGCGAGCAGGTCCCACCCCTACAGCGGGCCCTACGACAACAACTGGCAGGCCACCGACGAGACCGACTGGGGCCAGCTGGTCTGGGCGCCCTGCGGCGTGAAGCGGCACTTCAACATCAACACCGAGCTGCGGGTCAACGCGGGCACCTCGGACCCGAAAAAGACCAACAGCTTCATCGCCATGGACTCGACGGACGGCGACATCAAGACCATCTACCGGCTCGCCTGGAAGGAGTGCCCGGCGTAGCCACGGCGGACGGTGCCGCCGGCGCCGCCGTGACGGCCGGCGCCGGCCCCTGACCGGGTGGGCCCGCTCCCCCCCTCCGCGGGCCCACCCTCCCCCCGTTCCGCGCGTCCCCGTCACATCGGGGGATCAGCGGCTCAACCGCTGGAACCGCCGCACCGCGGGCGGCAGGAACAGCACCGTGAGCAGCACCGGCCAGACGGCCGCCATCAGCAGCGCGTTCTCCTGGATCCAGCTCCCGTCACCGCCCACCGGGTTGCCGAACAGCTCGCGCGCCGCCGAGGCCGTCGAGGAGATCGGGTTCCAGGCCGCGATCGTGCCCAGCCAGCCCGGCATCGAGGCGGGTGCCACGAAGACGCTGGAGATCATGGTGAGCGGGAAGGCGACGGCGAACAGGCTGCCGGCCGCGTCCGGGTCCGGGAGCAGCAGCCCCAGCCAGATCCCCGCCCAGATCAGCGAGAACCGCAGAAGCAGCAGCAGCGCGAAGGCGCCCAGCGTCGCCGCCACTCCGCCGTCCGCCCGCCAGCCCATGGCGAACGCCGTCGCGGCCAGGATGGCGAGCTCCGCGCAGGCGATGATCAGGTCCGTCACCCCCCGGCCGGTGACCACGGCCGACGGCGCCATGGGCATGGACCGGAACCGGTCGATGACACCCTTGCGGACGTCGGTGACGACCGTCGTCGCGGTGTTCATGAACCCGAAGGCCATGGTCATCACGAACATGCCCGGCATCAGGTAGTCGCGGTAGTCCGCCGCCCCGCCGCCGCCCGGCGGCCGCATCGCGCCGCCGAAGACATAGCCGTACAGCAGGACGGAGACGATCGGGAAGCCCAGCTGCCAGGCGATGTAGACGGGCTTGCGCCCGTAGTGCGTCAGGGAGCGGCGTACGACGTTCCAGCAGTCGACCACCGCCCAGTAGGCCCGTCCGTGCCCGCTCCCCGTCTCGACCGGCCCGGCCCCGACCGGCCCGGCCTCCTCGATCCCGCCCAGAACCGGCGCGCTCATGCCGCCACCCCCTCTCCGGTCAGGCGCAGGAAGACGTCATCGAGGCTGGGCCGGCGCAGGCCGATGTCCTCGACCTGCACACCCTCGTCCTGGAGGACTCCGACGACCTCGGTGAGCGCCGCGACCCGGTCGGCGACCGGGGCGTGGACGCGCCGCTCGGCCTCGTCCACGCGCGGCCGGCCCGCGCAGACCCGGGCGACGGCCTCGGCGACCCTCGGCAGGTCTCCCGGGTCGGCGGCCACGACCTCGATGCGGTCCCCGCCGACCCGGCTCTTCAGCGCGTCGGGGGTGTCCTCGGCGATGGCCCGGCCCCGGTCGATGACCGTGACGCGGGAGGCCAGCTTGTCGGCCTCGTCGAGGTACTGGGTCGTCAGCAGCACGGTGGTGCCGCCCGCGACCAGGTCCCGCACCGCGTCCCACACCTCACTGCGCCCCCGCGGGTCCAGTCCGGTCGTCGGCTCGTCCAGGAAGAGCACCCGGGGCGCCAGGATCATCGACGCGGCCAGGTCCAGCCGCCGCCGCATCCCGCCGCTGTAGCCCTCGACACCCCGGTCGGCGGCCTCGCCCAGCCCGAACCGCTCCAGCAGCTCCCCGGCGCGTGCCGCCGCGCGCCGGGCGCCCAGGTGGAACAGCCGGCCGAACATCTCCAGGTTCTGCCGCCCCGTCAGCACCTCGTCCACGGCGGCGTACTGGCCGGTGAGCCCGATGAGCCCCCGTACGCGCCGGGGCTCGCGCGCCACGTCGACCCCGGCGACCTCGGCGCGCCCGCCGTCGAACCGCAGCAGCGTGGCGAGTACGCGCACGGCGGTGGTCTTGCCCGCGCCGTTGGGGCCGAGCAGGCCGTGGACGGTGCCCTGCCGTACGGCCAGGTCGAAGCCGTCCAGGGCGTGCTTCTCGCCGTACCTCTTCTCCAGCCCCTCGGCCCGTACCGCGTATGTCTCCATGCCGCCCTCCCACAACTGAGTACACCGTACCCAACAGAGCGTACACCGTACTCAGTTTTTGTCCGGGGATTTTCGGGACAAGGTTTAATCTGGCGCCATGACCAGCAGCGAGACGACGACCGGCAGCGGCGACATCACGCGCAGCCTCGACCTCCTCTGGGGCACCGGCGAACGTCCCGGTCGTGGCCCCAAGCGCGGCCTGACCCTGGACCGGATCGTCACCACGGCCATCGAGGTCGCCGACGCGGAGGGCATGGACGCCGTCTCGATGCGCCGCCTCTCCACCGAACTGGGCGTCGGCACGATGTCGCTGTACCGCTATGTCCCCGGCAAGGCCGAACTGCTCGACCTGATGCTCGACCGCGTCCAGGGCGCGCCGCTCGACTCACCGGAGCCGCCCCCCACCGAGTGGCGCGCCGCCGCCGACGCGATGGCCCGGTCGCACCTCGCCCTCTACCGGCGCCACCCCTGGCTCCTGAAGGTCAACCAGGCCCGTACGGTCCTGGGCCCCAGCGCCGTGCGCGGCCTGGAGTACGCCCTGCGGGGCCTGCGGGGCATGGGCCTGAGCGACCCCGAGACCATCTCGGTGATGATCTCCGTCCAGAGCTTCGCCACCGGCATCGCGCGCATGGAGATCCAGACGGTCGAGGCCGCGAAGGAGACGGGCGTCAGCGACGAGGACTTCTGGAAGAGCCAGGAACCGGTCCTCTCCCGGGCCATGACCAGCGGCGACTTCCCGCTGATGGCCGCCCTGTCCGAGGACGCCTTCTCGGTCGACTTCGACCACTTCGAATTCGGTCTGCGCTGCCTGCTGGACGGCCTGGAATCCCTGGTGGAGCGCCGGCAACGGGCCTGACGGGCCCTCAGCCCCGTCCGGTGCTCCGGCCTGACGGGCCCTCAGCCCCGCCCGGTGCTCCGGCCTGTCGGGCCCTCAGCCCCGCGCGGCCCTCCGGACCCCCGGCCCGTCCGCGCCGCGCCGCCGGTTCAGCCGCGTCGCAGCAGCCGCTTGAGCCCCATCACCAGCCCGACCGCCCCCGCCAGCACGAGCGCGCCGAGCGCGAAGCTCCCCGAGTCGCCCGGCCCCGCCTTCTCCCCGGCCCCCCCGCTCGCGCGTCCGTCGGCGCCGACACCGGAGCTGGTCGTACCCTCCTCGTCCCCGCCGCCCTCGGGCGCCCCTTCCACCGCGACGCTCACCACACCGCTCTGCCTGCCCTCGGAGCCGAACAGCATCGCCGACCCGTCCAGCGTGTAGGTGACCGACTCGGACTGCCCCTGGAGCGGCACGCTCACCCGCTCGTCGGCGCCCGGCCTGCCGTCCTTCCACGCGTACGCCCGTGCGCTGAAGTAGCTGCGCAGCACGAGCCGGGTGCCGTCCGGCGAGAACGCCCCGTCCGTCACCCACGGCACCTCGGCGATCCGGCGGAAGACGTTCGCCCCACCCGTGGAGAGCCGCGCGGGCCCCTCGTACAGCCCGCCGCCCTCCTCGTTCTTCGACGCGATGTACACCCGGCCCGTCCTGGGATGCACCATCAGCGCCTCGGCGTTGCGCGGCCCGTCCGCGTATCTCACCGTGTACTGCGTCGCGTCGACCGTCTGGTCGCGGAGCTTGTCCGGCTCGCGGAACCGGTAGATCCAGACGTGGTCCCACGACCCGTCGAGGTTGTCGCCGATGTCCCCGACGTAGACGTCGCCGTCGGCGCCCACGGAGATCGCCTCCATGTCACGGGGCTTGCCCACTCCGCGCAGCGTGACCGTCGCCACCGTCCGGCCGGTCTTCGAGTCGACCGCGAACACGCGCGGCTCGTCCTGGTCGTTGTGCGTCCAGTAGACGCCGGGGTGCGCACGGCTGGCGGCCAGGCCGCTGGACTCGGTGATCCTCGGGTCCTCGATCGTGAATCCGCGGTCCTCGGCGGCGCCCGCCGGAGCAGCGGCGAGGAACACCGCGGCCAGGGCCGCACCCACAGTCGTACGCAACGATGCCATGCCCCCAGTGTCCATGGTCACATCGCGCTTCCCGGGCGCGGTCGGGGATGATGGCGCCCATGCGTTTCATGTTCGTCGGCGACTCCATGACCATCGGACGCGCCGGCGACTTCACCTGGCGCTACCGGATGTGGCAGCACCTCAACGCGTCCTTCGGCGGCCCGTACCGGATAGTCGGCCCCCGGACCGAGCTGTACGACACGGTCGCGGCGGCCCCGCTCTCGCACGACTACGCCGACCCGGCCTTCCCCGAGAAGGCGCGCAAGCACCTGGCCGGCTGGGGTGAGGGATGGCTCCATATGGCGCCCCTGATCCGCGAGGCGGTCGCCTCCTCCAAGGCCGACGTCCTGCTGGTCTCCCTCGGCCTGATCGACCTCGGCTTCTACACGAACAGCGCGCAGACCGCCGCCAACGCCCGCGCCTTCATCGAGGAGGCCCGCGCGGCGAACCCGCGGGTCCACACGGTCCTGCTCCCCGTCATCCCGAACGTGCGGGCCGCGAACGACGCCCCCTTCGCGACCGAGTGCGCCCGCTTCAACGAGCTGCTCGCCAAGACGGTCGCCGATCTCGACGAGCCGGGCTCCCCGCTCCTGCTGGCGTCGCCGCCACGGACGTACGACATCCACAGCGACACCTACGACGGCACCCACCCGGGCCCGTCGGGTGAGCACAAGCTGGCGGCGACCTTCGCGGACGCGATGCACCAGGCATGGGACGTGGGCACGCCGTACGCCGGAGCCACGCGGTAGCGGACGGCACCGTGCCGCCGCACCTCGGCCGCCTCCCCCTGACGACGGCGCGGCGAGGCTTTATCGGCTTTATATCCTGCTTTATACCCGTCCCGGTGAAAGCACGTATCCCTTTTTACGGACGCCACGCCGGAACGGAATGCTCCATTCCCTGCGGGCGTCACGGTTTCAAGATCATCAAGTCATGATCCGCTTTGGGTGGCAATAGCCAGGAATTTCATCCGTTTCCATTATTGCTGCCACCGGAGCCCACCCCTCCCCAATCCCGTCCCCCTGACCAAAAATGGTTGACGCACTGCTGCAGCTTGGTTAACTTTCTCGTGCCATAAAAGAACCCCTGTTCGACAACCCGGCGTTGTCGAAATACGGGGGCAACGGGAGGGACCCACGCATGAAGCGCACTCAAAGAAAGCGTACGTTCGCGGTCGCCAGCGGTGCCGCGCTGCTTCTGGCCGCTTCGGCCGGAGTCGCATTCGGCGCCGCCCCGCCGGACGGCAAGTGGACGATGGTGCCCGGGTGGGAGTCGACGCGCTGGTCGGACGAGCAGTATTCGCAGCTGTGGTTCAAGGGGTGCAGCACCGCTTCGGCGAACCCCAGCATCACCGTCGAGTACCGCCAGGACAAGAGCCTGCAGCCCGACCCGTCGTACGACGACAAGAAGTTCACCGCCTGTTTCAGCTCTTCGACCTCGAACAGCATGGGCGAATGGCACGACCTGCCCAAGGGGAGCTACTACTGGGACGTCCTCGCCACGAACGGGAATTACATCGGCACGGACAAGGTGCTGGTTCAGCGGGCCCACGTCGACACGACGGCCGCTGACTAAGCACTGAATCCGTCCGGCAGGACGCCGCGCACTCTTCGGCGTCCTGCCGGACCGAGGTGAAACACCACCCCATGGAGTCAGAGGAGCGGCGGCGGAATTCGACGTCGCGTACACTCGCCGGCCACGCTCCCGAAAGAATCAACTGGTGAACTTCTTTACGCGATTCCGGGTCAGCAGTGCACTATGGGCCCTGCCCTTCGTGCTCATACTCACGCTCATTTACTATTCCGCCGTTTCGATCGACGGCAGTCTGCATTACGCCCCTATGGTCGTCTCCCAGGCCATCGAGACCCAGTACGCCTTCGCCTACGCCTTCGCTTCCGGACTCGGCGTATGGGAGAGCGGGCGGCTGCGCAAGGCCGATCTGTGGAACATCGCTCCCCAGCGGTCCCGCTTCCGGATCGCCGCGGCTGCCCTCGCGCCCGTGGTCGTGCTGACCTGGCTGATGCTGCTCCTGCCCGTGACGGTGGCTCTCGTCCAGACCACGACGGCTCCGACCCCCGGCAGTCTGCTGCCCCTGCTGATGGCCATGGTTCTCTGCATGGCGCACGCGAGCATCGGGTTCGGCGTCGGTCTGCGCGTCTCCCCCATGATCGCCGCACCCGTGATGATGGTTCTCGTCTGGGTGGTCGTCGCGTACTCATGGACGGTCGACACCATGTGGGTGCGGCATGTGCTGGGGCAGTTCCCGACGACGCTGATGTTCGGCGAGCGGGCCACCCTGCTGTCCCTCGCGCCGCACATTCTGCTCACGGGCGGAATCGCGGTGGGGCTGTGGCTGCTGTGGCTTCCCCTGCGGCAGCGTCTCGTCCGTGCGGCGCTCGCCTGCCTGGCCGTGGTCTGCGCCGCGGGCGGCTCCTGGGCCGTCGCCCACACGTGGAACTACAACCCGCCCCTGGCGACCCGGGCCGCGCCCGAACGGTGCCTGGGCGAGGAACCGAAGGTCTGCGTACCCGAGATCGCCGCGGATCGCTTGCCGGACGTGCGGAGCGACGTGGTCTCGGTACTGAGGGATTTCAACGCCGTCGGCGTCGCCCACCGGCCCGAGGTGGTGCTGGACAGCATGCAGAGCGGCCGTTTCTCTCCGAAGTCCACGGACACGACCTGGCATCTGCCGCTGGCCGCCCTGTCGACGAAGCAGGACCACCGCTACCAGACGGCGCTCGCCACCGTGCGCTTCCCCTGCCGCCGGCCGGATCCGATGACAGGACTCGTGGTGCAGGGATGGGTGGCGCGGGTCACCCACGAGGAGCCCGCCTATCAGCGCATGGTCGGCCCTCTCCCCGACGCCCGGTCGCAGCGCCGGCTGGAGGGCGAGCTTTCCCGCGTCGGCGCGATGCCCGAGGCGGAACAGGCCGAATGGTTCCAGGACAGCCTGGTGTCGGGCTGCCAGAAGGCCGGTCCTCGCCCATGACCTGGTGGCTCAAGGTCCGTCGTGTCCACAGGATTCTTCCCTGGACCCTGGTCGCGTTCCTCGCGTTCACGCTGCTCGTCCGCGACGGAGTCGTCCTCATGCCGTCGCTGCTGGGAGGCGGAAGCGCGGTAGCACTGACGTCGTTCGCCCCGATCCCCCTCACGGTGGGGCTGATGGAGATGCTCTCCGCGCGGCTCGACGGTCCCGAGACATCCGGGGTCCGGGGCGTTCGCGCGCTCGACGCTCTGCTGACGGTGGCCGTCACCCTGTTCGCCGTCCTCTGCGGACTGGTCCTGGCGTGGCCGGCGGACCACCCCGACGCCGCCGCCATAGGCAGGAACTCTGCGTTCCTGGTCGGGCTGATGCTCTGCCTCCGGGCCTTCGCCGGACGTCGCGCGGTCATGGCGCCCGTGGCCTGGCTGATGCTCGCGATTCTCCTCGGCGCCGGCCGGGGCGGCCGGCCGTACGCGTGGACCGTCGTTCGTGAACCGGCTGACGCCTGGCCCGCGGCCCTGGCGTCGGTACTGGTGTTCCTGGCCGGTGCCGCCACCCTGTTCCGTCCCCCGAGGAGCCTGACATGACCCTTGAATTCGACTCCTGCACCTACGCCTACCGCCGTCGGCGGACACCGGTCCTGCGGGACCTCGACTACCGGCTGCCCGCAGGTCTCACCATCCTTCTCGGACCCAACGGGGCCGGAAAGTCGACCCTCCTGAAAATCGGCGCCTCGGTCATACGGCCCACCTCGGGGAAGGTCACCCTGGGCGACCTCAGCGCCCCGGACAAGGCATACCGCGGCTCGGTCTCCTGGATGCCGCAGAACGTCACCCCCGCCGCCTCTCTCACCAGCCGGGAGTACGTCTCCTACGTCGGCTGGCTCAAGGGGATGAACCGGCGCGACGCGTGGGACCGGGCGATCGACTGCCTGCGCCGCGTGGAGCTCTCCAGCCACGCCGACGCGAAGACGACGCAGCTCTCCGGCGGCCAGTTGCGACGGGTGGGTGTGGCCGCCGCTCTCGTGCACGATGCCCGGGTCATGCTTCTCGACGAGCCGACCGCGGGAATGGACCCGCATCAGCGGCGGGTGTTCCGGGACATGCTGACCTCCCTCACCGAGGACGTCAGGGTCCTCATGTCGACGCACGACGTGGCCGACCTCGCCGAGGACGCCGACCACGTCACGGTCCTGGTCGACGGCCGCATCCGGCAGACCGGCGACGTCGCGTCCTTCCTCGCCCACGCGCCCGAGGGCGTCGTTCCGGGCCGAGCCGCCGAAGCCGCCTACACCCGGCTGCTCGGGCTGAGCGCGTAGTCCGCGCCCGCCCGGCGTCGGTGGCGGCCCGGCGGACCGTCACCGGCGTGTCCGGTACGGACGGATGGCCGCCGGGTCAGCCGGGAGCCTGGGCGGACAGCGCGCCGGACGCGAGGCGGGCACGCCAGGACACGGCGTCCGGGCGACGCGGCGCGTGCGCCGCACCGAGGCGGCAGGGGCCGCACCGGGTCTCGTCGCCCACGGGCCGGAAGACGTGGTCGGGCCCCGGGCCCTCGCAGGCGACCAGCGCCCCCGGCGCACGGGTCGCCCCGCCGGCCGGGACGGGCAGCTTCTCGACCAGGCGGTGCCGCAGGAAGCCCGCGGCCGACCGCACCCCGCCCGGCGGGAGCCCCGAGGTCAGCGCGTGCCGCAGGTCGGCCGTCGAGAGACCGCGCCGCAGCCACTCCGCCGCGACCTCCGCCAGTCCGCGCACCTCCCGGGCCCCCAGCATCAGCTCCCGGTGGGTGTGCCGCAGCGACAGCAGCACCCGCTCGGCCTCCACGACCTCGACCGGGGCCGGGTTCGGAGTCGGAGTCGGAGTCGGAGTCGGAGTCGGGGGAGCCTCCGCGTCCGGCACGTCCGGCACGTCCGGCGTTTCGGGTGGGAGGTGGGAGTGTTCCTTCTCCCGGTCTTCGTCTTCCGGAGGACAGGGACCGGCCACCGGGCCTTCCGGCTCACCGACGGCCGGTTTCCGGGGAGTCGGAAGCCCGGGAGCGATCGGAACGCCCGGGGGTGGCGGGGGCTGCTCCTCCGGGTCCAGGACCAGGACACCGTCCCGCACGTCGTTCGCGCCCTCACGCGTGAGGGTGACGTTGGACAGCAGCTGGTCCGTGTGCCAACGACCGCGCCCGCCCTGCCACTTCCACTCGTGGAAGTAGCCGCACGCGATGAGCGCTTCCTTCGCCCTCTGGAACGCCCGGGGTGTCATGCCCAGCTCCTCGGCGTGCTTGCTGAGCGCCGCGGCGGCCTTGTCCCCGGGCAGGCCCTGGATGTAGATGATCAGGATCTTCGCATCGCTGTTCAGACGCCTGTTCCTGACGACGTCGTGCGAGACCTTCGTGAAGCGCCGGACGGGCGCGATAGCATGCAGCAGCATTTCTGGTGGACCTTGATTCCACTAGTGGTGTAGGTCCTCGGGTTGGTGTTGGCGCACCGCCGGGGACCGTCCCATTTAACGACGCAGCGTGATGTCGCGATTACCGTACAGCACGAGAGACGATTTCGTGCAACAAGTCCGGTTCGACGAACGGGACTTCCGCCGTCGGGCGCGACCTCCAGTCCAGCGGCCAGGTCATCCCCTCCAGTGCGGGCACACCGACGAAGGCCGCACTCCGCCCGTCCCGGCTCAGCGCCCGGGCGCCCCCGGGCCACGCGTACGCGGCGGCGGTCTGCGGCGGCAGGAGGAAGTAGAGGCTGCACGGCCCCGTCGCCTCGCGGACGATCGGCCCGGCACGGAAGTCCGTGAACGCCATGAGCTCATAGGCGACTTCCTCGCCGAGCAGCCCCCCGATCCGTACGGCGTCGAAGTGGATGCCCGCGTGCCGCAGGGCGTGCCCGGACGCCGGAACCCAGGACGGAACCGTGTCAAGTGAAATGCGCGAATTCATGCGCCCAGCTTTCCGGCCCGCCTCTACTGTGACCAGCACCACAAGGTGTTCGTGACGGACTGTGCACTCGGGGAGAGCTGGCGTGAACATCGGAAACAACCGGAGTCCGGGCGCCGCGAAGGCGTTCGGCAGGCTCCTGCGCTTCCACCGGGAGCGGGCGAAGGTCTCACAGGAGGCGTTGGGCAGGCACACCGGTTACTCCAAGTCCCAAGTGGCCATGATCGAACGCGGCGAGCGCCGCCCGAGGGGCAACTTCGTCGAGCTGGCCGACGACCTGCTGGGTGCACAAGGTGCACTGCTGGAGGTGGCCAAGGAACTGACGGCGAGTGGAGTGGCGGCGTGGTTCGAGGATTACCTGGAGGAGGAAGCGAAGGCTGCGGGCATCCACAAGTATGAGACCCATGTGATTCCCGGACTGCTTCAGACGGAGGCGTACGCCCGAGCGGTGTTCGGCTGCCACAGCCCAGCGCTCGACGACGAGGAGATCGAGGCAGGGGTCACCGCCCGGCTTGCACGCCACCGAGTGTTCGTACACAAACCGACCCCCAGCATCAGCTTCGTTCTGGAGAAGGCTTTGCTTCTACGTCCTCTGGGCGGCCCGGACGTTCTCAAGGAGAACCTGCTGCACATCCTCGACGTCGGACGGCTGCGCCATGTCGAAGTCCAGGTCATGCCCGAGGACCGTCAGACGCACGCCGGGCTGAACGGGTCCTTCACCCTGCTGGAGACGGCCGAGCGCCGCAGCCAGCTCGTCTACGTCGAAGGGCAGGGCGGCCGGTACTTCCTCAGCGAACAACCGGACACAGGAGATGTGTTCGGACGGTATGGCATCCTCCGAGCACAGGCCCTCAACCCCGAAGACTCCGCCGAACTCATCGAACAGGTGGCCCGAGAACTATGAGCACCGACCTCAACTGGTTCAAGAGCAGCTACAGCGGCGACCAGGGCGGCGACTGCGTCGAGGTCGCCTTCGCCTGGATCAAGTCCTCGTACAGCGGCGACCAGGGCGGCAACTGCGTCGAGGTCGCCGCCTGCCCCCACACCATCCACGTCCGGGACTCCAAGGACGTCACTCGCCCGGGGCTCTCCCTCTCCCCGGACGCCTGGGCCGCTTTCGTGGAGACACAGCGCTAGGGACTGGCTGAGAACCACAACAGGAGCTGTCCGTCGAGGACCGTCCGGCCCAGTTCCCGAAGTTCGCGCGCGGACTCGTCGGGGACCACGCCGGGAGGCAGCCGTGCGATCTCCTCCAGCAACGTCGGCACCTGACGGCTGTTGAACACGGTGTCCGCGTCCGGCATGACATGCCCCAGCATCGGAAACGCCGACGGGTCGAGCCCGGCCAGCTCCGGGCCCCAGATCACACCGTGCTTCCCGCGAGCCTCGACCGTGCCGTCCCAGCTGCGGACCTGGACGCCGACCCCCGTTCCGGCGACGGCCGGCCCGAGCCCGGCGGGGAGGTGGGACACGGCCAGTGCGAGAGCGTCCTCGACGGTGTCGGCCTCGCCGACCGTGGTCTCCGGCGACAAGGTGGTCCGGACGCCGTAACGACCGTCCTCCAAGGGAAGGAAGACGGCTTTGACGGCTGTCGGAAACCCTGTGCAGGCACTGAGGACGAGTCTCCAGTGGCTGGAGTACGGGTACAGCTCCCGCAGCTCGGGGACGGCGTGCGCGGCCTCCAGCAACGGGCGGTAGCCCGGGTAGGACCACCGGGCCGCCGCGTCGTCCAGCATCTGACGCCATTGCAGGGCGACCGCGTCGGCGGGGCCGCGTTCGTGTGCTTCGGCCAGCTCGTCGGAGCGCAGGAAGGGGAGGAGTCGGCGCATCTCCCGCAGCGAGGCGCCCCGCCCCCACGCGACACCCGCCCTGATCACGTCACGCGCGTCCGAGGTCGCCCCCTCGATCAACGTCACGCCCATGCTCAAGCCGTACATCCGGAAGCAGCGGCCGTCGCCGCTGCCGCTGAACTCGACCGAGAGCGGATGGCGATCGGGGACGGAGGCGGCGAGCCCCGCCCTGCGGGTCGCGTCCCAGCGGTCGGGCGTCACGGCAAGCGGCGTCCCCGCGTCGGCGGCCACACGCTCCAGCACGGCTGCGAGGCCCCCCTCTGCCGCCAGATCGAGGTACACGTCCGGATCCACCGCTGCCACGTCCCCTTTCACGGCAGGAACTCGTAGGACGGGCCGTCAGGCGCGCGGTTCCGTGCGCACAGCGTCACGTCCCTCCCCCTGAGATAGGCCAGCAGCCAGTCGCCGAACGTCATCTCGTAGAGAGTCCACGCCGGACTGTCGAACTCCTGGACCACTACCCGCCAGGGCGACGCGGGCTCGTCCGGTACGCGGAGGAAGATCGCTTCCCCCGTCGTGGCCGTTGCCACCGGCATCAGCTCACCGGGGCCCGCCCCGACCGGACCGGGCAGGAACTCGGCCATGTCCTCGTCGCGCCAGAGTTCGAGGTCCCCTCGGATGCTCTCGCCCAGACTGTGCAGAAGATGACCGGCCGGATGGCAGAGATACAGCTGCTGGTTGACCTCGATCGAACCGTAGGCGTCCACGATCTCGCGGAAGTCCGGGGGGAATTCGAGACCGAGTTCTCGTTCCAGTGCGGTCCACGGAGCCGGATCCGACCAGTTGAACCGGGGTTCGCCCAACAAGGCCGATATCTCCCCAAGCGTTGCCACCAGCATGCTCCTCGGTCCGGAAGTCCCTTGACCTCAACTCTAGTTGAGGTCATAGCGTCCCTGTCATGACACAGACACGAACGGTCTCTCCCGCACCCTCCTCCTCCCTCACCCCCTCCCCCTCCCCCGCCCCCGCCGATCCCGTCGCCGAGGACAAGGACCTCGCCACGCAGCCCTTCGGCTACTGGGGCGGCAGGGCCCACAAGGCAGTGATCAACCACATCCGCGACGCCATGGCCCGTGTCGACGTGACCCAGCCGCAGTGGTGGACGCTGAACCGCGTCGATGCCGAGGGAGCGGGCCACCCCACGCGGGAGGACGTGATCACCGGGCTGGCCGAGATCGCGGACACGCCGTACGACGCCTCCCGTGCGGTGGACCACCTGCTGCACCGGGGCTGGATCGCTGTCGACACCGACGGCCGCCGCCTGCACCTGACGGAGGACGGCCGGGCCGCCAAGGCGCGGATCAAGACGCTCGTCACCGAGCTCCGGGCGGAGATCCACACCGGCATCGGCGACGAGGAGTACGTCGCCGCCCTCAAGGTCCTGCGCCGCATGATCGCGAACGTGGAGGCGGCCGGCCGGCGCGCCTAGAGGATTCGCCGGCGTCAGGCCGGGGCAGTCGGGTGACCTCCCCGGCCTCGTGTTCCTCAGCTCTGTTCGGCCGCGAGCTCGGTGGCGCGTGCGGTCTGTCCTGCCGGAGCGGCGCGGCGCTTCGTACCGGGTGCACCGGGTCTGCCCTGCGAGGGTACGGACGTGGTTCCGGCCGCTCGGGCGGGAACGTGCCGCCACCCCCGCGCGCGGTTCGTCGCGCGCCTCCACAGGCGGGGCAGGAAGGTGTAGAAGCGGTCCGGAAGGAACACGGCGTCCGCCACGATCATCGCGCCGGAGAAGAGGGGCAGCCCCATGAGCACCGCGATGCCGATGTGCATGCCCAGCAGTGCGGTCAGAACCGGGTACTTGAGCCTGCCGAAGAGCACGAACGGGAAGGCCACCTGGAGAAGCACCGTCACGTAACTGACGATCGCGATCAGGATCGCGTAGTCGTCCACCAGGTGGGAGAGCGCGGGCCACGGCTGGAAGAGTTCGAGGTTCAGGGCGTAGTGGAGTGCGGTGCCGCCGCCCCAGGTCGGCCCCTGGACCTTGTACAGGCCGGCTGATCCGTAGAGGAAGCACACCTGTGCCGCGATGATGAACATGCCGCAGTTGTGGACGACCGTGGTCAGGGTGTGACCGGCGTCCCTGAACTGCTGCGAGGGAAAACGCCTCGTCGGCCGTGGCGTGCCGCCCGCACGGGCCTCCTTGCGCCGGATCCTGCGGGCGTCCAGCGACCAGCGTCGTCCGCACGCGGTGAGGACGAGGTAGACGGCCATCAGCAGGATCAGGTTGTCGCCGCCGTCCGTCATGAAGATCGCTCTCGCGTGGAACGAGGTCACCGCGACGGCGAAGAGGACGGACGTGACCCGGGTCCGCCAGCCCAGCATGAACAGCGCCGACGTGACGAGGGCCGCCGCGTAGCAGAGTTCGAAGTAGACCGGGTCGTCGGACAGGAGCAGGACGCTGCTCCAGCCGGTCCGGTCGAAGAGCTGTTCCGCGAGCTCGGGAGTCCAGGGAGAGCCGGGTCCCCAGATCTCGTGACGATGCGGGAGCTCGCGCAGCAGGAAGATCAGGTAGAGCAGCCCGTAGCCGATGCGCAGGGCCGACGCGGCGTACAGGGACACCGGCCGGCCGGTGAGCAGCGTCCACAGGGCGCCGACCCGGTCGGGGAGCCGCCGCCGGCGTGCCGCGCCCTCTTCCGGAGGCTCCTGGGCCGAGGGGTGCTGTGGCGCAGCTGCCGTGGGAGGGGGCTGGGGGATCTGCTCAGTTCCCATGACGGGTCACCTTCCACCAGGGCAGGAGCCTGTTCTCGACGGGAGTCGGCGGGCGGTCCCCGGCCGTGGTGCCGGGTGCGGCGACGGGCAGCGTGACGACCCGGAGCTGGATGAAGTCGAAAGCGCCGCCCTTCGCGTGGGCGGCGACGCGGTCGGCGGCGATGTTGCGCAGGTACTCCCGCAGCAGCCCCGCCCGGTCCGAGCGCGCCGAGTCGTCTCCGCCGTGCGTGTCGGAATACGAGGTCCAGGCGCGGCGCAGAAGATTCTGGGCCGTGTGACTCGGGAACACGTTGTGCTCGACCGCCGCGTTGTCCACGGCGGTCAGGTCGAACCAGGGACTCACCCGCACCGATCCGTCGGAGGCGGTGTGTGCGGTACGCGCCAGGATCCGCCGGTTGGCGGAGTCGGGGTCCGGGGCGAACAGGCGCCAGTTCTGCTCGAAGAGCGGGTATACCCACGCGTTGATCTGCCGGTGGTAACGGGTGGAGACGGTATTGGGGGGAGCCACGTGAAGAAAGACGAGAACAGCATGGACGAATGTCGTCAGTACACACAGGATCACCGCGGCGTACAGCCCTGTTTTCAGTACACCGGCGCCCCTGGGCCGTCTGCCAGGAGCGAGGACCTCCTTTTGGCACCCCTGTGGGGCCGGACCGGAATCGGGCGGCTGAAGTTCCTCCACGCCCGCTGATTGCAATCCGCTCGACACCGCCCACCCGGTCTTTCTCATACGCGCTGTTCACGCCGGACACTTCTGCGGACGCTCACCGAAGGCGCGCGGCGGAGTCGAGGACGATTCCGCCGCGCGCCGTCATCCGGTGAACGGACCTACTGCGGCCTGCCGCTTAGCCCCGGTTACCTTCGTGGCCTTCGTGGCCTTCGTGGCCTTCGTGGCCCTCGGGGCCCTCGGAGGCTTCGTGGCCCTCGGGGCCCTCGGAGGCTTCGTGACCCTTGTGGCCCGCGGGCTTGTCGCCGTAGCCGTAGTGGTCACCGGGCTTCCCGCCGTGGCCGCGGCCCGGCTTGTCGGACGACCCGCTGTGCTCGTCACCCGGCTTGTTGCCGTAGTCCGGCCCGCCGTGCTCGTCACCCGGCTTGTTGCCGTAGTCCGGCCCGCCGGGCGCCTCGCCGTGCTCCTGGCCCGGCTTGTCGGACGACCCGCCGTGCTCCTCGCCCGGCTTGTTGCCGTAGTCGGGCAGTTCGGGCTTGCCGCCGTTCTGGCCGGTGGTGCTGCTGCCGGTGGTGTTGCCGGCGGTGTTGCCCGAGGAGCTGCCGGCGGTGACGTTCCCGGCGGTGTTGCCCGAGGTGTTCCCGGCGCTGTTGCCCGCGATGTTCCCCGAGGTGCCGCCGGTCGAGACGCCCAGGATCGGGCCGCCCAGGAGTCCGCCGCTGGTCAGACCCACGATCGTGCCGGTCGTCGTGCTACCGGACGTACCGGTCGTCGTGCCGGTGGTCGTACCGGTCGTCGCGCCCGTGGTCGTACCGGTGGTCGTGCCGGTCGTCGTGCCCGTGGTCGTACCACCGGTCGCGCACGACCCGAGGAAGATCCGGTTGGTGTCGAGCGTCACGGCCCCGTTACGGGCCAGCGCCCGGCCCTCGATGTTCGTCCCCGTGGTCACGCTGATCGACGTCAGAGCCATGATGGTGCCCACGAACGTGGAGTTCGTGCCGAGAGTGGCCGAGCTCCCGATCTGCCAGTACACGTTGCAGGCCGAGGCACCGTTCGTGAGGAGCACCCGGCTGCTGGACGCCGTCGTGAGGGCTTCCGGAATCTGGAACACCCAGACGGCGTTGGGGTCTCCGCCGGCGTCCAGGATCAGGTCGCCGGTGAGTCCGACACCCGCGGTGGCGGTGTGAACACCCGGAAGAAGCGTCTGACCCGCGCCGATTCCCGCCGCAAGCGCGAAGTCCGTGGCCTGGCCGGCCGCGTTGTTGTACGCCACGACCAGATCGCTCTTGGCCTGGAGGGCCACGGCGTCCGCCGCGTGCACGGCGCCCAGCACCAGGCCGGGCGGGAATCCGCTGATGGCCGGGTTCGGGTGCGTCCCGAGGTCGTGGCCGATCACCGAGGGCCCGGTGTTGGTGACACCTTGACCCGCCAGAACGGAGAAACTGGCTGCCGTGCCCAGGGGCACGGGCAGCGCGATGGCCGAGGCCGGTGTCGGGGTCACGGCAACCATCACAGCGGCGACCGTCGCCGCGACGGCCGAGGCCAGCCAGCCGGACAGAGCGCGGCGGTGCGCCGCTTGAGGGATTTTCAGCTTCATCGAGAGGCCATTTCCTGTGGGGGCCGTGGCCTGCCGGGCCCTACCCGCCCGGAAAGCCTTCCTGCTGTCGCTGCATATTACGCAGGAAGATTCCCTCGGCAAGAATACTTGAGCGAGAACCGGAAATTACCCATTAATGCAGTGCGGCAGCACCCTTCGGATATCCCACAATTTACCTGGCTGATCATCAGATATATCCGCCGAATACCTGACGTTCGAGTGAATCGCACCGGCCGGAAGTGCCCGCGCCCGAGCGATGGGCTCCCCCGGCCGTGAATGAATGCAGCCAGCCAGGTGATTTCACGGATATTCCACGCTGCGGGCGTGGCGGCCGATTCGCCGTCGACCGGATCAGAGCGGGCCGCACCATGAGGCGACCCTTCCCGCGAACCCGCCCGCCCGCAGTGCGGAGGCGTCCGGAGGAGCGGGACTCGGCGCGGGAGCGCCTGCCGACCCGTCGGCCGTCGGCGTCAGCCGTCGCCAAGTGGCGTGGCACGGGCCTGCGGATGGTCGTCCCCGCCGACGCCTCCGGCTCGACACGGGGGGCTCGACGGGGCGTGACCCACGCTGCGGCACGTCCTCGCCACCGGCGCCGTCGGCTGCCGCGTGCCCGCCGTCGGAATGCCCCGCTGCACGCGAACACGCGGCAGCGGGGAGAAGCGCCACGACGACCGTCGTGGCGACCGACGGCCGCCACCCGCACCTGACGGAGGACGGCCGGGCCGCCACGGCGCGGCTCAAGACGCTCGTCACCGAGCTCCGGGCGGAGATCCCCACCGGCATCGGCGACGAGAAGTACGGCGCTCCGCCCTCAAGGTCCTGCGCCGCGTGATCGCGAGCATGGAGGCGGCCGGCCGGCGCGCTCAGCCGACGGGAACCGTCTCCCGCAGGTAGCCGGTCAGCAGCTCCGTCACAGCGGCGGGCCGCTCCAGACTGGGGAGATGGCCCGCCCAGGGCAGTTCGAGGTACCGGGCGTCGGCGAGCAGACCCGGCAGCCGGGCCGCGATCTCCCGGAAGTCCGTCAGGTCGCGGCCGCCCGACAGCACGAGACAGGGCGCCTTGACCGCCGACAGGTCGAAGTCCACCTTGTTCCGCCCGGCCCCTTCGGGGGCGGCCAGTTGCACCTCGAAGGCATGCCGCTGCATGACGCGCACCGCCTCGCGGGCCGTCTCCTCCGCCTCCGGCCCCAGCCACGTGTCCACGTTGAGTTCCACGGCCCCCGCGACATCGCCCGCCTCAAGCAGCGCGTCCTCCCGCTCGCCGAACGCGCGCAGCTCGGCGGTCGGTTCATGCCCCGGCAGCCCGGTGCACAACAGCGCCATGGCGGATATCCGGTCCGGACGGCGCGCGGCGATCTCGACGGCGACACCGCCACCGTAAGAGGAGGCGATCAGCGCCGCCTGCTCGATGCCGAGGGTGTCCAGCAGGTCCAGTACATCCTCGGCGTCGTTGTGGCGCCGGTCGGGCAGGGGAGACGCGCCGAAGCCACGGAAGTCGCAACGGACCACCTGGTATCCGGCGTCGACCAGGGCGGGCACCTGCGGATCCCACATCCTCCGGTCGCACACCCCGGAGTGCAGGAGTACCAGCGCGGGACCGTCCCCGGTCACGTCATAAGCGAGAGTCATGGGCAGACCCTAAGCGGTGAGTGATCAAACTGCCCAGGAATTCCCCGTCGACGGCCTCACCACCCGGCTCGCGCACATCGGCATCGCCCGGCGCGCCCTCGCCACGGGCGTGTCGGCAACCGCGTGCCTATCGTTGGAATGCGCGGCTGCATGCGAACACGCGGCAGCGGGGAGGAGCGCCACGATGACCGTCGTAGAGACCGACAGGATCGACATGGCCGAGAGCGACGACGAACGCATCCTGGACGAGATGTTCGAGGCGCTGGATCGGAAGCCCTTCTCCGAGGGATACCGGATCGAGATCGTCGGGGGAGCCGTCCACATGTCGCCGCAGCGGAACACCCACTGGAAGATCATCCGGCGGATCGTCCGGGCGCTGGAGGACGCACTCGGACTGGATGTCGAGGTGACCTCCGACGTGCGCATCGACTTCCCCGGCCGGCTGAACGGCTTCTGCCCCGACGTGGCGAAGATGCGCGCGGGCGCCGTGCCGGACAGCTGCGGCCGGTGGCGCCACCAGAGCGTCGAGTTCGTCGCCGAGGTCATCTCACGGGAAACCGCCGCCAACGACTACGGCCCCAAGAAAGCCGCCTACGCCGCCGCCGAGGTGCCCGTCTACCTCATCGCCGACCCGTACCAGGGCCGGTGTCATGTGTACACCCAGCCCAAGGGAGACGACTACGTCACGGAGACGACGGTTGCCTTCGGCGGAGACATCGACCTGACCCGCACCTCTCTCGGCCTCACCCTCACCACCGCCGACTTCCCGCGCGACTGACACCCGTCCTGACACCCGTCCTGCCGCCCGTCCTGACGCCCCTCCCGCGCCGACGCGCGGGTGGGGCGCTCTTGCCTGGAGCGCGCTCCAGGGCGTTGGCTGTGTTCATGAAGTACACGCAGCTCGGACGCACCGGACTCAAGGTCAGCCGACTCGTCCTCGGCACAATGAACTTCGGGCCCCAGACCGACGAAGCCGGTAGCCACGCCATCATGGACTCCGCGCTCGACGCGGGTATCAATTTCTTCGACACCGCCAACGTGTACGGCTGGGGCGAGAACAAGGGCCGTACCGAGGAGATCATCGGATCCTGGTTCGCCCGGGGCCGCGACCGGCGGGACAAGGTCGTCCTCGCCACCAAGGTGTACGGGTCGATGGCCGCGGACGGAGAGGTCTGGCCGAACCACGACAAGCTTTCCGCGGTCAACATCCGCCGGGCCGTCGAGGGCAGTCTCAAGCGGCTCAACACCGACTACATCGACGTCTACCAGTTCCACCACATCGACCGGCGGACCCCCTTCGAGGAGATCTGGCAGGCGGTCGACGTCCTCATCCAGCAGGGCAAGATCCTCTACGCCGGGTCCAGCAACTTCCCCGGCTACAAGATCGCCCAGGCCAACGAGACCGCCGCCCGGCGCGGCAGCCTCGGCCTGGTCAGCGAGCAGTGCCTGTACAACCTGGCCGAGCGGCGCGCCGAGATGGAGGTCATCCCGGCCGCGCAGGAGTACGGCCTGGGCGTCATCCCCTGGTCGCCGCTGCACGGCGGACTGCTCGGCGGTGTGATCAAGAAGGAGAGCGAGGGAGCGCGCCGCACCCAGGGCCGTTCCGCCGACGCCCTCGCCGACACCTCGGTACGCGAGCAGATCCAGGCGTACGAGAACCTGCTCGACAAGCACGGGCTGCTGCCCGGCGAGGTGGCCCTGGCATGGCTGCTCACCCGGCCCGGCGTGACCGGCCCGATCGTCGGTCCGCGCACGGCCGAGCAGCTCGATTCCGCGCTGCGGGCCGTCGAGCTGGAGCTGCCGCAGGAGGTGCTGACGGAGCTGGACGCGATCTTCCCCGGGCCGGGGCCGTCGCCGGAGGCCTTCGCCTGGTAGGCGGGGCACAGGGCGGCGCCGCGCGAGGCGTCACACCACCGAGGCCACCGCGATGATGGCGAACATCAGCACAAGCACACCGGCCATGATCCGGTTTCGGGTCTTCGGGTCCACGCTCCGAGGTTAACGCGGCCCGCGGACGAGGACGGTCCCGCCCCTCGGTCCGGAGAGGCGGGACCGTACCGGCGAAGTTGATCAGCCCCGCGACGGGGGCGAGGGCCGGGGCGGGTCCTCCGGCACCGGCCGGGTCGGCGGAGGCGTTGCCGCCGCGCCGGCCGGGCGAAGGGCGAACCGGCCCCGTCGGGCCGGCGTTCGCCGCTCGGCGCCCGCCGGGCCGGGGCTCGCTGGGCCGAGGCTCGCTGGGCCGAGGCTCGCCGTTCGGCGCCGTTCGCGGGTCACTGGCCCAGGGGCCAGGAGCCGAACGTCTCGTACCGGGGCTGGTCGCCCTGGACCCCGCTCCGGGGGAGGTTGCTCCGTACGAGCGCCAGCTCGGCGACGTCCCACCGGGTGCCCTCGAAGTGTTCCAGCTCCTCCACGTACGGACGCAGATCGGTGTCCGTACGGCCGCGTGCCAGCGTCAGATGGGCCTGGTAGCGGCGGTGCTCCTCCATGGGGATGCCGGCGCGCCGGGCGGCCGCGTCGGCGCGCTCGGCGAGCAGCCGCAGCTGGTCCAGGCCGCCCGCCGCGCCCGCCCACAGCGCCCGCCGGCCGAACCGCCCGCCGCCGTGTATGCGCAGCGGGAACGGTGGGGTGCGGTGCGCGGCGCGGGCGAGCCGGCCGCGCAGCTCCGGCAGCAGCCCCTCGTCCACCTCGCCCATGAACGCCAGGGTGTAGTGCCAGCCGGGGCGGCCGGTCCAGCGCAGTTCGTCCGCGCCCGGCAGGGCCCGCAGACGGTCCACGGCGACGGCGAGTTCGTCGACGGCCACGGGCGGCGGCAGCACGGCAGCGAAAAGCCTCATGCGGGGAGTCTGGCACGGTCCGCCGCCCCCTCCGTACGCTCCGCCGATGAAGATCAGGACGGCCCGCCGGGGCCCCTGCTCCGTCTTCTTCGCGCGAGGAGGGCTTCTCCCCCTCGCGCGACGCTCAGGCCGCCGTCGCCAGCTGCTCGCGCGGCACGAACCGCACGTGCGGGTGGCCCCGGCGCATGTCGAGCTTCAGCCGCAGGCCGCCCACCCGGGCCAGCACCAGGCCGATCAGCACGGCGGCGGCCATCGAGACCGCGCCGCCCACGGCGAAGCCGACGCGGGCACCATAGGTGTCGGTGATCCAGCCCAGCAGGGGCGCGCCCAGCGGCGTACCGCCGACGAACACCATCATGTACAGGCTCATCACCCGGCCGCGCATGACCGGGTCGGTCGCCATCTGGACGGACGAGTTGGCGGTGACGTTCACGGTCAGACCGATCATGCCGATCGGCACCAGCAGCAGCGCGAACAGCCAGAAGGACGGGGACAGCGCCGCCGCGATCTCCAGCAGACCGAAGAGCACCGCCGCGCCCACCAGCATCCGCAGCCGGGAGCTGCCGCGCCGGGCCGCCAGCAGCGCGCCGACGAGCGAGCCGGCCGCCATCAGGGTGTTGAGGAAGCCGTACGTCCCCGCCCCGACGTGGAAGACCTCGTCGGAGAACGCGGTGAGCCAGATCGGGAAGTTGAACCCGAAGGTGCCGATGAAGCCGACCAGCATGATCGGCCAGATCAGATCGGGCCGTCCCGCGACGTAGCGCAGCCCCTCCCGGAGCTGGCCCTTGCCGCGCGGGGCCCGTTCCGTCCTGTGCAGCTCGCCGGGGCGCATCAGCAGCAGGGCGGTGAGCGGCGCGAGGAAGGACAGGCCGTTGACCAGGAACGCCCAGCCGCTGCCGATCGAGGCGATGAGGACGCCGGCGACGGCGGGGCCGATCAGCCGGGCGGACTGGAAGTTGGCGGAGTTCAGGCTGACGGCGTTGCGGAGCTGGCCGGGGCCGACCATCTCGGAGACGAAGGACTGGCGGGACGGCGTGTCGACGACCGTCACCATGCCGAGCAGGAACGCGATCAGGTAGACGTGCCACACCTGGACGTGACCGGAGAGGGTCAGCGCGGCCAGCGCGAGGCCGCACAGGCCGAGGGCGCCCTGGCTGACGAGTAGCAGGCGCCGCTTGGGGTAGCGGTCGGCGATGACACCGCCGTACAGGCCGAAGAGCAGCATCGGGAGGAACTGCAGGGCCGTGGTGATGCCGACGGCGGCCGCCGAGCCGGTGAGGCTCAGGACCAGCCAGTCCTGGGTGATGCGGGCCATCCAGGTACCGGTGTTGGAGACGATGGCGCCGGTGAAGAAAAGCCGGTAGTTGCGGACCTTGAGCGAGGAGAACGTCCCCGAGGTCGCGGGCTTCCCGATGTCGTGGTCGGAGTTGTGTGCGGGGGCGGAGTCTGCTCCGGATCCCGTACTCAAAAGGTTCGCCTCCTCGGCGTCCGGGGTCTACAGATGTGCGAGCTTCTCCAGTACGGGGGCGGCCTCGCGAAGCTTGGCCCACTCGTCCTCGTCCAGGCCCTCGACGAGGGTCGCCAGCCAGGCGTTCCGCTTGCGGCGGGACTCTTCGAGCATGGCCTCGGCCACCTCGGTCGGGCTGACCACCTTCTGCCGGCGGTCGTCGGGGTGCGGCTCCAGCAGGACCAGTCCCTTGGCTTCGAGCAGCGCCACGATGCGGGTCATCGACGGCGGCTGTACGTGCTCCTTGCGGGCCAGCTCGCCGGGGGTGGCCGAGCCGCACAGGGAGAGGGTGCCGAGGACCGACATCTCGGTCGGGCTCAGCGACTCGTCGACGCGCTGGTGCTTCAGGCGTCGGCCCAGCCGCATGACGGCCGAGCGCAGGGCGTTCACGGCGGCCACGTCGTCGCCGTGGGAAAGGTCAGGCATGTTCATTAGCATAACTCATTACCCAGTCTAAAGACCAGCCGAGGGGGACCACTCCCGGGACCGTCACCCGAAGGGGTGAGTGCAGGCCGGAAAGTGACGCGCGGACCAGGCCATGCCGGTCACCCTGACCGGCATGGCATCGACAGTGCTCAGCCTGCGGATAGACGGTGAGCTGCTCGACCGGGTCAAGCGGCATGCCGCCAGAAGCGGAATGAGCGTCCAGGACTATGTGGTCCGGACGCTCATTCGCGACGACTTCGACGAACGCTTCGAGGCGGCGGTCGACGAGACGGAGAGGTTCTACGGGCTGACGCGGCCCACGTGAGGCCGGTGGGCCCCGACCATGAGGTGGGGCCGATGAGGCCGGTGGGCCGCGACTGCCAGGTGGGGCCGGTGAGGCCGGTTGTTATGTGAGACCCAGGGCCGGCATGGCGTAGTAGAAGACGAAGACCGCCGACACCACGTACATCGCGACGGGGACCTCCCGGCCACGCCCGGCGGCGAGCCGCAGCACGCTGAAGGCGATGAAGCCGATGCCGATGCCGTTGGTGATCGAGTAGGTGAACGGCATCATCATCATGGCCAGGAACGCGGGCACCGCGATGGTGAAGTCGCTCCAGTCGATGTCCTTGACGGACCCGGCCAGGATCAGGAAGCCGACCGCCAGCAGGGCGGGGGTGGCCGCCTGGGACGGGACCATCGTGGCCACCGGCGTCAGGAACAGCGCGACCGCGAAGAGCGCGCCCGAGACGACGGACGCCAGGCCGGTACGGGCCCCCTCGCCGACGCCGGCCGTGGACTCGACGAAGCAGGTGCTGGCCGAGGACGAGGTGGCGCCACCGGCGGCGACGGCGACACCGTCGACCAGCAGGACCTTGTTGATGCCGGGGAAGTGGCCTTCCTTGTCCATCAGCTTGGCCTCGTCGCCGACGCCGAGGATGGTGCCCATCGCGTCGAAGAAGCAGGACAGCAGGACGGTGAAGACGAAGAGGCAGCCGGTGAGGACGCCGACCTTCTCGAAGCCGCCGAACAGGCTGAAGCGACCCACCAGACCGAAGTCGGGCGTGGCCACCGGGTTGCCGGGCCACGTCGGGGTGGTCAGACCCCAGGAGGGGACGGTCGCGACCGCGTTGATGACCATCGCGACGATCGTCATCACGACGATGGAGATGAGGATGGCGCCCGGCACCTTGCGGATGATCAGCGCCAGGGTGAGCAGCGTGCCGAGGACGAAGACCAGGATCGGCCAGCCGGTGAGGTGCCCGCCGGTGCCCAGCTGGAGCGGGACGGTGGTGTGGGCGGCGTCCGGGATGCGGGAGACGAAGCCCGAGTCGACCAGGCCGATCAGCATGATGAACAGGCCGATGCCGATCGCGATGCCCTTGCGCAGGCCGACGGGGACGGCGCTCATCACGCGCTCGCGCAGGCCCGTGGCGACCAGGAGCATGACGACGAAGCCCGCGAGGACGACCATGCCCATCGCGTCGGGCCACGACATGCGGGGCGCGAGCTGGAGGGCGACGACCGTGTTGACGCCGAGACCGGCGGCCAGGGCGATCGGCACGTTGCCGATGACACCCATGAGCAGCGTGGAGAACGCGGCGGTCAGCACGGTGGCGGTGACCAGCTGGCCACTGTCGAGCTGGTGCCCGTACATGTCCTTGGCGCTGCCGAGGATGATCGGGTTCAGCACGATGATGTAGGCCATCGCGAAGAAGGTCGCGAATCCGCCGCGTACCTCACGGGCGACCGTGGAGCCGCGCTCCGAGATCTTGAAGAAGCGGTCCAGGCCGTTGGTCGGCTGCTGGTGGCCGGGCGGCTGGGCGCCGGTGTCCACCGGGGCAGTGGCCGAGGAGGGCATGCGAAACCTCAGAGGTACGGGAAGCGGAATGGGATGGGGGTGACTTCCGGATGATCGGTTTTGTACATTCACACGAACAAAACCAGTCAGACGTAAGCCGTTTCAGTATGAATACATCAAGCGAAGATCGCTATCTCCGCGCGTAGACCCTTGCCCCACCTGGGCGCTGCGGACCCTCCGGACCCCGGCGGCGCCCGGCCTACACTGAACGCATGGCGAAGTGGACCCCCAAGTACGAGGCACCTGACCCCCTGGAGGGGCCCGTCGTCGCGACCATCACCGGCGGGACGGTCATCTGGTTCGTCCTCTTCCTGGTCCAGCTCCCCTTCTACGGCTGGTTCGACGACCGCGACCTGGCGTGGTGGGTGTGGACCTGCCTGGCGGGCGCGGGCCTCGGACTGGTGGGCATCTGGTACGTCCGCAGGCGCGACGCCGCGATCAAGCGCGACGCGGCGCGCCAGGGCGACGCGGCGATCGACGGCGCGGCCACCGGCCCGACCGCCTGACGGAGCGAAACCCCGGGGCCCGGCCCCCACTCGGCCCCCTCGGCCCCACCCGGCCCCACCCGGCCCCACCCGGCCCCGCCCGCACGGGCCTGCTTCCTTCCCCGCCGCTCGGATCGGTCCGGACCGGTGATCGGTCCGGACCGGTGAGCGGCGTTCGGTGCCCGGGGCATCCCCAGACCCTCCGGGGCCGAGGGGACGCGTCGCACGGCGGAGGAGAGTGGCCACGCGGTGGGGGCACCTCCCGTGCCCGAAGGGCTACGAGGGAGCGGGGTGCCAGGCGTCGCGACCCCGGCACGATCGGCGGGACACCCCCTACGGCCGGGGGACCATTCGTGTCCTACCACGGTCGGATCTTCGTGCCGCTCGGCGGGTGAACGCGCCCCCGCGGCCGTACCGTCGGAACCATGAGGCAGCGGGCGAAGATCCACACGGACGGAACGGAACCGGACGGCTCGGAATCGGGCGGAACGGCGCCCGCCATCGACGCCGGCGCGGAGCTCGACCCCGTGCACCCGATGACCCCGCCCCGGCCACGCGTCCGGCACCGGGCGGGGGGGCTCACCTCCGCCGAGGTCGCCGAGCGGGTCGCCCGGGGCGAGGTCAACGACGTCCCGGTCCGCAGCTCCCGCTCCACCGCCGACATCATCAGGGGCAACGTCCTCACCCGCTTCAACGCCATCATCGGCGTCCTCTGGGTGATCATGCTGATCGTCGCGCCGATCCAGGACAGCCTCTTCGGCTTCGTGATCATCGCCAACACCGGCATCGGCATCATCCAGGAACTGCGCGCCAAGAAGACCCTCGACAGCCTGGCCGTCATAGGCGAGGCCAGGCCCACCGTCCGGCGCGACGGCACGTCGACGCCGGTGCCGACGTCCGGGATCGTGCTGGGCGACTGCATCGAACTCGGCCCGGGGGACAAGGTCGTGGTCGACGGCGAGGTCGCCGAGGCGGACAGTCTGGAGATCGACGAGTCGCTGCTGACGGGCGAGGCGGACCCCGTGGTCAAGAAGCCCGGCGACATCGTCATGTCGGGCAGCTTCGTCGTCGCGGGCGGCGGCGCGTTCACCGCCACCAAGGTGGGCCGGGAGGCGTACGCCGCGCAGCTCGCCGAGGAGGCGTCCCGCTTCACCCTCGTCCAGTCCGAGCTGCGCTCGGGCATCTCGACGATCCTCAAGTACGTGACGTGGATGATGGTCCCGACCGCCACCGGGCTCGTCATCAGCCAGCTCGTCGTCAAGGACACCGACTTCAAGGGCTCCGTCGCCCGGACCGTCGGCGGCATCGTCCCGATGATCCCCGAGGGCCTGGTCCTGCTCACCTCGGTCGCCTTCGCCATCGGCGTCATCCGGCTCGGCCGCAAGCAGTGCCTCGTCCAGGAACTGCCCGCCATCGAGGGCCTCGCCCGCGTCGACGTCGTCTGCCTCGACAAGACCGGCACCCTCACCGAGGGCGCCATGGACGTCACGGAGCTGAGGATCCTCGGCTCCGCGTCCGACGCCTCGCGGCAGGGCGGGGACCCGGCGGACCGGGGCGGCTCGGACGAGGCGTACCTGCGCAAGGTCCTCGGCGCGCTCGGTGAGTCCGACCCCCGGCCCAACACCTCCCTCCAGGCCGTCATCGACGCCTACCCGGACAGCGACGACTGGCGCTGCACCGAGTCGCTGCCCTTCTCCTCCGCCCGCCAGTACAGCGGGGCGGCCTTCAGCGAGGGCGACGGCCGCACCAGCACCTGGCTGCTCGGCGCGCCCGACGTGCTGCTGCCCGAGGACGACCCGGAGCTCGAAGGGATCGAGGACCTCAACCAGCAGGGCCTGCGGGTGCTGCTCCTCGCCCGCGTCCACGGCGAACTCACCGACCCCCAGGTGGCGGCGGGCGCCCGGGCCGCCGCCCTCGTCGTCCTGGAGCAACGGCTGCGCCCCGACGCCGCGGACACCCTCGCCTACTTCGCCGACCAGGACGTGGCCGCCAAGGTCATCTCGGGTGACAACGCCGTCTCGGTCGGCGCGGTCGCCGGAAAGCTCGGCCTGCCCGGCTCCGACCGGACCGTGGACGCCCGCCGCCTCCCCCAGGAGCGGGAGCAGATGGCGAAGGCGCTCGACGAGGGCGCCGTCTTCGGCCGGGTCACCCCGCGGCAGAAGCGGGACATGGTCGGCGCGCTCCAGTCGCGCGGCCACACGGTCGCCATGACGGGCGACGGCGTCAACGACGTCCTGGCCCTCAAGGACGCCGACATCGGCGTCGCCATGGGCTCCGGCTCCGAGGCGACCCGGGCCGTCGCCCAGATCGTCCTGCTCGACAACAGCTTCGCCGCACTGCCCTCGGTCGTGGCCGAGGGCCGCCGGGTCATCGGCAACATCACCCGGGTCGCGACGCTCTTCCTCAGCAAGACCGTCTACTCGGCGCTGCTGGCGATCCTCGTCGTGTGCAGCGGCGTCGACTACCCGTTCCTGCCCCGCCACCTGACGCTGCTGTCCACGCTCACCATCGGCGTGCCCGCCTTCTTCCTGGCCCTGGCGCCGAACAAGGAGCGGGCCAGGCCGCACTTCGTGCGCCGGGTGATGCGCTACGCCATCCCGAGCGGCATCGTGGCGGCCGCGGCCACCTTCTGCACGTATCTGCTGGCGCGCGCCCACTACAGCGGCCCGGACGCCCTCGGCGCGGAGACCAGCGCCGCGACGCTGACGCTGTTCCTGGTGTCCCTCTGGGTGCTGGCGATCATCGCCCGCCCCTACACGTGGTGGCGGGTCGGGCTGGTCGCGGCGATGGGCCTGGCGTTCCTGGTGGTGCTCGTCGTGCCCTGGCTCCAGACCTTCTTCGCCCTGCGGCTGGTGGGCACGACGATGCCGTGGGCGGCGGTGGGGGTCGCGGCGGCGGGCGGCGCGGTCCTGGAGCTCGCCTGGCGGTGGGTCGACCGCAGGTTCCCCGCCTGAGGTGGACGGGGGCGGCGTCCCGGCTCCCGCCTGAGGGGCCGGACAGGGGGCGGCGTCCCGGCCCCCCTCCGGCCCGGCGGTCCCGTCAGTCGAACCAGCGGTCCCGGGCCAGCTCCTCCGTGCGGGACGGGTCCTCCAGCAGCGCCGCCACCTCGAAGCGGCGCGGCCACTGGCCCGCCGCCCAGGCCAGACCGGCGGCGACGCCCTCCAGGGTGGCCGCGTGCAGGGTGCCGTCCGGGGTGCGGCGCCAGTCCAGCTCGACCCCGCCCGCGCGCAGCTCCTCGTGCTCCAGATAGGTCGCGGGCGTACCGGGCCCCAGCAGGGCGTGCACCGCGTCCGGCACGTCGTGCTCCTCGCCGTCGGAGGTGACGTCCGCCTCGACCTCCTCGCTCAGCCGCCGCACCTGGAACAGCTCCGCCAGGTCGGCCGCCCGCGTCGGGGAGACCGGCAGCAGCGGACGCCCGGCGGCCAGCGGCAGCAGGTCCGGCGCGTCGGCGACCAGCGCGTCGGCGGCGTCCACCACCCGCACCCGGCCGTCGACGACCGCGCGCAGCTCGTCGGGGAGGGTCACCTGCTCGGGGTCGAGGTCGGCCAGCGCCGTGTACAGCGCGTGCAGCTGCGCCGCGCTCACCTCGCGCTCCGGATCGGCGAGCCGGGACAGCAGCTCGGCCGCGCCGCCCGGCTCGTCCAGGAGCGCCGCGACGGACGTCCGCACGCCGAGGGCGCGCAGCACCTGCTCGTCCTCGAAGCCGGTCGCGTCGGCCGCGTCGTACAGGCCGTGCAGCAACGGGTCGCCGCCCGCCGCGCGCAGGCCGGCCGGGCGGCGGCCGCCGAGCACCGGGTGGTCGCGCAGCCACCACGCGGTGTAGGAGCGGACGGTCTCGGTCGTGCCGTCCGGCAGCAGGACGCGCACCGGCTGGGTGAGGGCGTCGCGCAGCGGCGGCCGGGCCAGCAGGGCGAGCGCCCGGGGCCAGGCGTCGTCGTCGACCAGGTCCAGGTCCCGTACGGCGATGATCTCGGTGGCGACCGGCGGCACCGGGGTGTCCGGCAGCCGGTCGAGGACGTCCTCGCACCAGACGTCGACCGCGTCGAGCAGCCCCGCGTCGTCGGGCTCGGCGAAGTCCCCTTCGCGGGGCTCCAGTTCGTCGGGGTCCAGCACGACGTCGGTGGCCCGTACGAGGGCGAAGTCCGCGAGCACGCCGCACGCGGCGAGCGGCTGCTCGCCCCAGCGGCCGGCCAGCTCGGCGTCGCACAGGGCCAGTTCGTCCTCGCGCATGACGGAGGCGAAGGCGCTTCCGGGCAGGACCAGTTCACCGGCGGGCGCGAGCTCCCCGTCCTCGTCGGGCAGCGCGAGCGCGCCCAGCCACGGCTCGTCGCCCGGCTCCAGCCCCGCGTCCCGTACGAGGGTGAGGACCGTCTCGGCGAGCTCCTCCGCGTCCGGCGCCGCCTCGTCCCCGACGCCGTCGAACCAGACCTCCCCGGCCTCCATGGAACCCGCGACGGCGGCCCGCACCTGCGGGGTGGTCAGCACCGCGCGCGGGGTCGCGGGCAGGGCGCCGAGCTTCTCCAGCAGCGGGTGGGCGGCGTCGGGGTGGGCGACCTTCAGACCCAGCCGGGTGAGGTCGGCCGGGGTGTCGGGCAGCGGCAGCAGCACCTGGCGCGGGCCGGTCGCGGTGCGGCCGCCGGCGAGCGGCACGGGCAGGCCCGACAGCCGGTCGGGGTCGACGCCCGCGAGCGTCTCGTACAGCCGGTGCCACCACAGGGGCGGGCGCTCCACGCCCGCGATCCGGTCGATCGCGTCGCCGAGCGGCAGCCGCCCGACACCGAGGGCGCGCAGCTCGGTCCGGCGCTCCAGCCCGGCGGGCAGCAGCGTCGGCAGCACCTCGGCGAGCACCCGCACGGTGTCGGACCCGGCGCCCTCGACGACCTCCGCCTCGAACGGGCGCAGGGCGACGAGCTCCTCGGAGGGGGCGGCGGGCGCGAGGAACGCGACGCGCGGGAGCAGCTCCAGCACGGCGGCCCGCAGGGCCCCGTCGAGCTCGCCCTTGCCCAGCGGGCCGGGCACCAGGTCGATCGTGCCGGTCGACACGGGCTGCCAGGCGCCGAGGAGTTCGGCGTACGCGTCGGCCGCGCGGCGTACCAGGAAGCCGGTGAGCGGGCCGGGCGCCGGGTGGCGGCGCGTGGTGTCCAGCGGGAACGAGGCGATGAGCAGCGCGGGGATGCCCAGGGGCTCGTCGGTGGGGGTCGGCGCGTGCACGACCGGGGCCGTGCGGGGGCGCTCGGGGGCGCCCTCGGCGTCCACCGGGACGGCCCAGGTGACCGACCAGTGCGGGCGCAGCCGCTCCTCGACCGGCCGGTCCTTGAGCAGCTCCGGTTCGATCGCGCCGTGCCGGGTGACCGTGCGCCAGCGGTGGGTCCCGGTGGCGCTGTCGTCGATGTGGACGTAGTCGTCGTGCTGCGAGCGGCTCAGCGTCCGCGTTCCGGCCGGGGTCTCGACGACGACCTCGGAGAGGCCCGGCAGGGTGAGCAGCAGGGCGTCGTCGATGCCGGCGAGGAGGCGTTCGACCAGGTCGGCCGCGCCGGCGTCGCGCAGCGGCAGGATGACCACCGTGTCGTATCCGTCGGGGGCGGTGCCCTCGGCGGGCAGCGGCAGCCGCAGCAGCGGTACGTGACCGTCGCGGCGGCGCAGCTCGTCGCCCAGCCCGGGGCTGGCGAACGCGGCCTGGGCGGCCAGGTCGCGGGCCTCGCGCAGCGACCAGCGCACGCCGCCGTGCCGGCCGACCACCGCCGGCTCGTCGCTCACGGCGAGCACCGCGGCGAAGCCGACGCCGAAGCGGCCGACCGCGCCCTCGTGGCCCTCCCGCTTGGCGGACGCGCGCAGGGTGCTCAGCGATTCGACGCCGGTGGCGTCCAGCGGCGCGCCGGTGTTGGCCGCCGCCAGCACGGCGGGGCCGTCCGCGTCCGCCGGGTGCAGGGTCAGCCGCAGCCGTCCGGTGACCCCCGCGCGGGCGGCGGCGTCGGCGGCGTTCTGGGCCAGCTCGACGACGAGCCGGTCCCGGTAGCCGCCGAGGGCCAGGTCCTCCTCCGCGTTGGCGTCCTCCCGGAACCGTGCGGGGCCGGCGCCCCAGGCGTCGAGCACCCCGCGCCGCAGCCTGGCCGTTCCGAACGGGTCGGCCCCCTCGGTCGCCGTCGCCCTCACGCTCACGCTGTGCTCCACTCTCTTGGATGTCACGTCTACCGCGTCCCGCGGTGGTGTGCTGTGCTGCGCGCGGCCCGAACGTATCGCGGACACACGGGTGCGCCTGCCCGACGGGGTGCGCGCCTAACGTCGGTGGCCGCCCCGCCCCGGTCCCGGCGGCGGGAGGCAATTATGGGGCCGGGACCGCGTCTCCCCTCCGTACGCGGCGGCCCGGTGCCGGGGGCCGATTCCCGGCGCCCCGGAGCACGGCCGGGGTCCCGGCCGTGCGGTCCGGTCCGGGCACCCGCCGGAGCCTGCCCCGAAAGAGGGTGTGCGTCACGGCCACCGGGGCGCGGCAGGGCCCGCCCGTACGGATGACCGCGGCGCGACGCGACCGGCACCCGGACCGGCCCGGGGAGCCGGCGGCCGGTACCGCCGACCGGTCCCGGGGTGCGGCCCGGAGGCCAGACGGACGCCGTGCCCGCGGGCGCCGGCCCTCGCGGGCGCGGGCCGGCCGGAGCGGCGACACCCGAAGCGGCCCCGGCTCCCCGCCGGCCCTCACGGGCGCGGGTCAGCTGTGGCCGAGGTCCTCGGACGCCTCGTCCTGGGAGGTCGCCGGGACCGAGCCGCTGTCCCGTGCCGGACGCAGCGGGAACGCGTCCGTGCCGAGCGAGTCCAGTACCGGGGGCGCCGGCCGCGGGGGCTTGGGCATGACCGCGGCCTCGGAGTGGCCGCCGCACCCGTAGGTGAGGGAGACGACCCGCCCGTCGGCCGGGGAGAACTCGTTGGCGCACAGGCCGAACGCCTGCTTCAGCGACCCGCCGAGCGGCACCAGGAACCCGCAGGAGAGACAGGCCGCAGGGGCCGCCTGGGCCATCGGGGTCTTCGCCCCGAAGGACTCCTCCCACCGGTCGGCCGCGGTGTGCAGCCCGTACCGCGACAGGACCCGGGCCCGGCGCATGCCGAGCTCCTCGGCGACGGCCGCGATGGAGCCCCGCGAGGGGGTTCGGGAGACGAACTCCGCGTCCTCCGCGTCGACGAGCTCCGCCATCTCGTCCGACACCGCGGAGTCCGGCGGCGGCGCGTCATCGCCGGAGTAGCCGGGCTCCAGGCGCAGGTCGTCGGCCTCGGTCGGCAGCAGGTCGCCGGGGCCCATGTCCCCCGGCCGCAGCCGCTCGCTCCAGGGCACCCACTCGGGTGCGAGGAGCGCGTCGGGTCCGGGCAGCAGGACGGTCTCGTCCAGGGTGACGGCCTTGGCCCGGGAGGCCCGGGTGACCGTGACGGCCCACCGCCAGCCCCGGTAGCCGAACTGCTCGCACTCGAAGAGATGCGTGACGACCCGGTCACCCTCGGCGACCGTGCCCACGTGTGCGCCGACGATGCCCGGTGCCGCGGCCTCCTCGGCCGCCTCCCTGGCGAGGTCTACGGCCTCGGCGCACAGGCGGTCCGGGGCGGGGGTACGCGGGGTACGGCTTCGCGTCGTCGCAGCACTCACAGGTCTCGCTTCTCTCCTACGCCGTCTCTCAGATGCGCCGGCCGATTCGCGTGCAAGGGCGGCGGGCGGAGCGGACCAGAGGGCCGCATCGACGTCCGCGCCCAGACATGTCTCGGGCACACCTAACGTCATCCATTCTGCGGGATGCCGAAGAGGCGCGCGGCCGAGAACTTCCGCCGGTGGCGCGCTACGCACGCTACCCCCTCTGTCGCCCCCCGCCCACCTGCCCGCCCCAAGTAGCCCTCATCACGGTTCGCGAGACGGGCTGCTGGGGCACTATGACGGGGTGGCAGCCGCGAGGTCGTCCGAAGGTGCCGGGCCGCTCCGGAGGGCGGGCCGGCAGTTCGGTCGTGCCCTGCGACTGCCGTTCACCGGCGCTGCCCGGGGTATCCGAAAAGCGACGCACGCCCATGGCGCGGGCGAGTCGGGCCTCGGCAAGCTGATCGAGCTGCACGCCGTGAACGGCGCCGGTGACGTGATGATCACGGTCGCGCTGGCGTCCACGGTCTTCTTCTCCGTACCGACGGACGAGGCACGCGGCCGGGTCGCACTCTATCTGGCGATCACGATGGCGCCCTTCACCCTCCTGGCCCCGGTCATCGGTCCGCTCCTGGACCGGCTCCCGCACGGCCGGCGCGCGGCGATGGCGGGCGCCATGCTCACCCGGGCGACGCTGGCGATCGCGATGTCGGGGGCGGTCGCCACCGGCGGCCTGGAGCTGTATCCGGCGGCGCTGGGGGTGCTGGTCGCCTCGAAGGCGTACGGGGTCGTCAGATCGGCCGTGGTGCCCCGGCTGCTGCCCCCCGGGTTCTCCCTGGTGAAGGCCAATTCGAGGGTGACGCTCGCGGGCCTGCTGGCGACGGGCGCGGCGGCCCCGGCCGGGGCCGGGCTCCAGCTGATCGGGCCGCAGTGGCCGTTGTACGGGGCGTGCGCGCTGTTCGTCGGAGGAACGTTCCTCGCGATGTCGATGCCGCCCAAGGTCGATTCGGCCAAGGGTGAGCGCAAGGCCCACATGCTGACGCACGGCGAGAAGCGGCCGAGTCTGCGGACGGTCGGCCCGTCCGTGCTGCACGGTCTCCAGGCGAACGCCGCCCATCGCGCGCTCTCCGGCTTCCTGATCTTCTTCCTGGCGTTCCTGCTGCGCGAGCACCCCCTCGCCGGGCAGAGCGCGGCCGTGTCCCTGGGCATCGTCGGAGTGGCCGCGGGCGTCGGCAACGCGTGCGGCACGGCGATCGGCGCGTGGCTCAGGTCGCGGGCCCCCGAGGTGATCATCGCCACCATGCTGACGCTCGCGCTGTCGGCGGCGGTCTGCGCGGCGGTGTTCTTCAGCGGCGTGGCCGTGGCGGTCCTGGGCGCGGTGGCGGGGCTGTCGCAGGCCCTGTCGAAGCTGTCGCTGGACGCGCTGATCCAGCGGGACGTGCCGGAGTCGGTGCGCACGTCGGCCTTCGCCCGGTCCGAGACGCTGTTGCAGATGTCGTGGGTGGTGGGGGGCGCCGTCGGGATCGCCCTGCCGCTGAACGGCGCACTGGGCATGTCGGTGGCCGCCGCGATCCTCGCGACGGGCGCGGCGGTGACGGTACGGGGGCTGCTGACGGCCGGACGGCGCGGCACGCCGCACCCCCGCGTGGCGTGACGCGGGACGACCGATAGCCTTCGGCCCATGACCGTTGCGTTCATTTCCGGTAGGGCCCGCCGGGCCGGCGTCGCTCTGGGTGCCGTCTCCGCCGGCCTCCTCGTACTCTCCGCCTGCGACAAGCCGACGCCGCTCGCGACCGTGACGGTCGGGACGGAGTCGGTGAACACCGAGGCGACCTGTTACAACGACGGCGAAGCGATCAAGCAGTCGCAGATCCAGTCGTGCCTGAACAAGAAGGCCAAGAAGACCATCACGGTCGCCATGGACGACAAGGTCCACTTCGGTGTCGACCCGGAGATCGCCGAGAACGGCTGGACCCTGTTCCTCTCCGGCCAGCAGGCCGAGCAGGAGCCGTACAAGAAGACCTACCGGACCATTCCGGCCAACGCCTTCTTCTCCAGCGCGACCGGCGAAGTGGCCAACACCGTCCAGATCAGCATCGTCGAGACCAGCGGGAAGAAGCTGACCGGCATCTGGCACTTCGAGCTGAAGAAGGCGTCCTGACCCTGCGCGTCCTGGTGGTGACGGCGGTTGCGGCGGAGGCGGACTCCGTCGCCGCCGGCCTCGTCGGCCGCGCCTCCTCGTCGGCCGCGGGGGTCCTCCCGAGCGGCCACGCCGTGACGCGCCTGTCACCCTCGTCCTCGCCGGAAGCGCCGACGGGGACGGCGACGGGCCCGGAGCCCGGCCCGTCGGCTCCGACGGCTCCGACGGCCGGCCCGTACGTGGACATCGTCGTCGGTGGGGCCGGACCGGCCGCCGCCGCCGTCGGTGCCACGAGCGCGCTGGCCACCACCCCGTACGACCTGGTCGTCTCCGCCGGGATCGGCGGCGGCTTCGCACCCCGCGCGCCCCTCGGCGCCCTCGTCGTCTCGGACGCGATCATCGCCGCCGACCTCGGCGCGGACACGCCCGAGGGCTATCTCGCCGTCGAGGAGCTCGGGTTCGGCCGCTCGGCCCATCTGCCCCCGGCGGGTCTGATCGACCGCGTCGCCGAGGCCCTGCGCGCGGGCGGACTGCCGCACCTCGTCGCACCCGTCCTCACCGTGTCGACCGTCACCGGCACCGCCGCCCGCACCAGCGAGCTGACGGCCCGCCACCCCGGGGCCGGGGCGGAGGGAATGGAGGGGTTCGGGGTCGCCGAGGCGGCCGCCGCCTACGGCGTGCCCGTCGTCGAGCTGCGGGCGATCTCCAACACCGTCGGCCCGCGCGACCGCGCCGCCTGGCGTATCGGACCGGCGCTCGACTCGCTGCGCCAGGCCTTCCGGCTGCTCGGCACCACCGTCTTCCCGGACCTGGAGGCACCATGACCCTGAAGATCGCGTACTCGCCCTGCCCGAACGACACCTTCGTCTTCGACGCCTGGGCCCACGGCCGGGTGCCCGGCGCGCCCGAGCTCGACGTGCTGTTCGCGGACATCGACATCACCAACGGGATGGCCGAGCGCGGCGAGTTCGACGTGCTGAAGGTCTCGTACGCCGTACTGCCCTGGGTCCTCGACGACTACGCCCTGCTGCCGTGCGGCGGCGCGCTGGGGCGCGGCTGCGGGCCGCTGGTGCTCACCCGGGAGGCGGGCACGGACCTGACCGGGAAGACGGTGGCCGTGCCGAGCGAGCGCTCGACGGCGTACCTGCTCTTCCGGCTGTGGGCCGCGGACGTCGTGCCGGGCGGGGTCGGCGAGGTCGTCGTGATGCCGTTCCACGAGATCATGCCGGCGGTCCGCGACGGCAAGGTCGACGCGGGACTCGTCATCCACGAGGCCCGTTTCACCTATCAGCGGTACGGGCTGCACCGCCTCGCCGACATGGGCGAGCACTGGGAGTCGACGACGGGACTGCCCATCCCGCTCGGCGCGATCATCGCCAAGCGGTCGCTGGGGGCCGGGACGCTGAAGGTGCTCGCCGAATCGGCGCGGACCTCGGTCCGGATGGCCTGGGAGGACCCGGAGGTCTCGCGCCCGTACGTACTGGAGCACGCGCAGGAGATGGACCCCGCCGTGGCCGACCAGCACATCGGGCTCTACGTCAACGAGTTCACCGCGGACCTCGGGGAGGACGGTTACGCGGCGGTGCGGGGTCTGCTGACCCGCGCGGCGGCCGAGGGACTGGTCCCGCCCCTCGGCCCCGACGCGCTGTCCTTCTGACGGCGGAGGCCACCGGCGGAGGGCCACCGGGCGGCGGACCCGCGGTGGCGGGTCCGGTGGCCCTGCCGGGTCCGGTGGCCCTGGGCGTGCGGTGGGCGTGCGGCCGGCTAGACGTCCAGCTGGTCGGCGACCGCCCGCAGCAGGCCGGCGATCTTGTTCCCGTGGACCTTGTCGGGGTAGCGGCCGCGCTCCAGCATCGGAGTGATGTTCTCCAGCAGCGTCGTCAGGTCCTGCACGATCGAGGCCAGTTCGTCGGGCTTGCGCCGCTGGGCCGCCGCCACTGAGGGAGTCGGGTCGAGGACTGTCACCGAAAGCGCCTGGTCACCCCGCTGACCTGCTACGACGCCGAACTCCACCCGCTGGCCCGGCTTCAGGGCGTCGACTCCGGCAGGGAGCACCGACGAGTGGACGAAGACGTCGCCGCCGTCGTCGCGGGAGAGAAAGCCGAAGCCCTTCTCGCTGTTGAACCACTTGACCTTGCCGGTAGGCACGTCTGTCCTCGTCCTCGTACTCGATGGGTGACGCCGCGAAAATCGGCTCTGGATAGCACTGCCGGGGGTCGCCCGACCCTCCCCCGGGCTTTCGCTTCGCCCGGGCAGGGCGGAACCCCCGACGCACCAAGGCTAATGGTCCAGGGGCTGGAGACAAGACGTCTCCGATTTGTTCCTCCGGCCGGGGAACTACCCTGGCTGAATGCGTAGTGAAACCCCTTCGAGCAGCCCCGCGCCGGGTGACGGTCTGGTCCGCGTCGGCGCGATCGTCTTCATCATCGGCGCGGTGGCCACTTTGGTCACCATGGCCCCGCTCTTCCTGGGGACCGAGCCGTTCCCGTCCATCGCGTACGCGGTGTGCATGCTGATGGGCGTCGGCTTCGCGGTCTCCGCGGCCGGAGTGCTGCGGTCCATCGCCGCACAGCGCCGTCAGGCCAAGGCGGCGCTCTCCCCCAGGTAACGCTCCCACCAGGCCGGAAAAGCCGTCAGATCGGGCAGGACGACGTCCGCGCCGGCCGCGCGCAGCTCTTCCTCGTCGCACGGGCCGGTGGTCACGGAGACGGCGAGCGCACCCGCCGTGCGGGCACCGCGCACATCGCCGGTGTGGTCGCCGACGTACACGCTCGCACCGTGTTCGCGCAGCGCCTCCGCCTTCGCCTCGGCCCACAGCCAGCCGATCACCGCGTCCGGTTCGATACCCAGGTGGGCGAGGTGGAGCTTGGCGTTCGGCTCGTGCTTGGCGGTGACGACGACGGCCCGGCCACCCGCCGCGCGAACGGCTTGAATCGCATCCCTCGCGCCGGGCAGCGCCAGAGTCGGCGTGATCGCGTGAAGGGGGTATATCTCCCGGTACCGGTCGGCCATGGCGTCGATCCGGTCGGCCGGGAACCAGTTCGCCAGCTCCTGTTCCAGAGGGGGCCCCAGCCGGGTGACGGCCAGGTCGGCGTCGATCCACACCCCGGTCTCGGCGGAGAACGCCTGATAGGTGGCCCGGATACCGGGGCGCGAGTCGATGAGCGTCATGTCGAGGTCGAACCCGACGGTGGGGATGCGCGAGGTCATGCCAGCCATTGTGCCCACCGGCCCCGACGCCGGGGAGCGGCCGGGCCGGGGGGGCGGAAGGCCGGAGCCGGGCGCGACCGGGCGCGACCGGGCAGGCCCGTGGCCGCGGGCCGGGCGGCGCCGGAGACGGGCAGGGGCGGACAAGGACGCGGGAGCCGCGAACGCCGCGCCGGGACGGCCGGGACGGGCGCCGCCCGGCACGCGTTCCGGACAGGGGCCGCCCGTCAGCGCCGCCGGGCCCGCCACACCAGGTAGAGCGCGGAGGCGACGGCCGCGCCCCGCACCAGCCACGGCCACATCGCGGTGAGCGCCTCGCCCATCGCGTCGCCGCCCGGCGCTATCGGTTCGCCCCAGCGGCCGTCGAGCCTGCCCCACAGCCATACGCCCCCGCCCGCCAGGACCAGCCCCGGAAGGCCGAGCACCACCCACTTCGCCTCGGCGCGGCTGAGCCGGCGCGAGGCGTACGCGAGCAGCCAGCCGCCGGCGAGCGCCAGCCACGAGCCGAGGACGGCGCCGGCCACCAGCAGCCCGGCCGCGAGCAGCAGCATCGGACTGCCGAAGGACGCCGCCGGGGAGACCGCGGGCGCCGGGGCCACGGGTTCGGCCACCGCCGCCGCGCGCGGCGACCGGCGCACAAGGCGCGCGAGGCGGCGCGCGACCCCCACGCCGGACGCCCCGGCGGCCGGGGCGGCCTTCGAGGCGGCACCCGTCCGCTCGCCGTCCCGCGTGCCGTCCCGTGTGCCGTCCTCCTCCTTCGGCGGAGGCTTCAGCATCTCCGGGATCTCGACCCCGCCTCGGAAGCCCGGCACGATGTCCCCCGGCCCGAACGGCCCCTCGTCGATCCGCCACCAGTCCGGCTGCCCGTCCGTCGGACCCATCTCGTCCATGCCGATCATGTGCGGACCGGGCGGTTCGGCGGGCGCCGCAGGGGCCTCGGGAGCCTGCGCCCCGGTACCCCGCGGGCGCGGGATGCGCCAATTCGTCCGCGAGGCGCGCTCGGTGCGCGGCGGGCGGGGCGTACGCGACGGACGCGAGGTGCCGGGCGTACGGGGCGTGCGCTGTTCCGGCACACCGTTCGGCTGCTCCGCGGCGGGCGCGCCGCCGGTCGCGCCGCCCGCCGCGGCCGCCACCACCTCGTCCGGCGCGCCGAGGCCGTCGAGGATGCGCCGGACGGCGGCGGGGCCGTCCGATCCGTCCTTCGCACGCTGCCGTTCGATCTCGCCCCGCAGGGACGACACAAGCGCCATCCGGGTCTGTGAGGACAGCTGTTGTTGCTGTGCCAGGTCTCCGACCCGGCTCAGATAGTCGAAGACCAGCTGGTCGCTCTCGATCCCCACAGTGCCCCTCCACGGCCACGGGCTGCCGCCCTGTCCCGACGTTAGCGCCTGCGCAGGGGCTAACGTGGTGCGGATGGGGACCGGTGAGCTCGATCGGGAGGCGCACGTGCCCGAAGTCAATGGCGGTACGGCGGCTCCGCGCACCCTCGCGGAGGCGCTGCGGGCACGTGGCGACGAAGGGCTGGCGACGCTGCTGCGGGCGCGGCCCGACCTCCTCGCGCCGGTGCCCAACGACCTGACGCAGCTCGCCACCAGGGCGGGCACCCGCGCCTCGGTCGTGCGGGCGCTGGAACGTCTCGACCGGTTCGCGCTGCAGACCGCCGAGGCGCTGGCCGTCGCCCCGGACCCCGCGCCCCTCTCCGTACTGCGGGCGCTGATGGCCGGCGACGACGGGGACGCCGACATCGAGGCGGCGCTGCCGCGGGCGCTGGACGTGCTGCGCGACCAGGCCCTGGTGTGGGGCGACGACGAGCGGCTGCGGCTGGTGCGCACGGCGCGTGAGCTGCTCGCGCCCTCCCCGCAGCACCCCTCGCCGACCGGTCTCGGCCCCACGGTCGCGGAGGCGACGGCGGGGATGTCGCCGGGGCGGGTGCAGGAGATCCTCGCGGCGGCCGGGCTGCCCCCGACGCATGACGCGGTGTCCGCGGTGTCCGCGCTGACGGAGCTGTTCACCGACCGGGAGCGGATGGGCACACTGCTGGACTCGGCGCCGGTCGAGGCGCTCGGCGTACTGGACCGGCTGGTGTGGGGACCGCCGTACGGCGAGGTGACTCCCAACCCGGCCCCGCCGGTGCGGTGGCTGCGCGACCGGGGGCTGCTGCTGCCCGCGACACCGCGCACGGTGGTGCTGCCGCGTGAGGCCGCGCTCCATCTGCGCGCCGGGCGGGCGCACCGGACGCCGGAGCCGCTGCCCCCGGAGATCACCGCGGCCAGGGAACACCGTCCACAGGTTGTGGACAACACCGCCGCAGGCCAGGCGTACACCGCGCTGGCGACGGTCGAGGAGCTGCTGAAGGAGTGGAACGAGGGCGGCCCCGCCGTCCTGCGCGCCGGCGGCATGTCGGTACGGGACCTGAAGCGGACGGCGGCCGCGCTGGACGTGACCGAGCAGACCGCCGCGTTCTGGATCGAACTCGCCTACGCGGCCGGGCTGCTGGCGTCCGACGGCGAGGCGGACGAGCGGTTCGCCCCGACACCCGCGTACGACGAGTGGCTCGCGCTTCCGGCCGCGGAGCGCTGGTCCCTGCTGGCCACGGCATGGCTGGCGGCGACCCGCACGTCCGGCCTGGTCGGCGGACAGGACTCCAAGGGCCGCACGCTGGCCGTGCTCGGTCCGGACCTGGACCGGGGCGCGGCCCCCGAGGTGCGCCTGCGCGTCCTCACGCTGCTCGCCTCGCCGGCGCCCGGCTCGGCCCCGGACGCCGACGCCCTCATCGCCCGGCTGCGCTGGGAACGGCCCCTGCGCGGCGCCGCCGCCCAGGGCGCGGACCTGCGCGTACGCCTGGCGACCTGGACGCTGACGGAGGCCGAACTCCTGGGAGTCACGGGCCGGGGCGCCCTCTCGTCCCACGGCCGGGCACTGCTCCCGGAGACACCGCGCCCCGCACCCCTCCGCCCGGCCACGGTCCCCTCCCCGGCCGGCGCCCCGGCATCCGGCACCCAGGCGCCCGGTGCCCAGGCGTCCGGTGCCCAGGCGTCCGGTGCCGGGGACAGACTGCCCCTGCACGGCAGGGCCCGCGGGCCGCTCGCCGGCGAGAACCCCGGCGCCCGCGCCGCCGCGCTGCTCGCACCGCTGCTGCCCGAGCCCGTCGACCACGTCCTGCTCCAGGCCGACCTGACCGCCGTCGCCCCGGGCCCCCTGCGCCGGCCGCTCGCGGACATGCTCTCCGTACTCGCGGACATCGAGTCCAAGGGCGGTGCCACCGTGTACCGCTTCACGCCCGCCTCCGTGCGCCGCGCGCTCGACTCCGGACAGGCCGCCAGCGACCTGCACGCGTTCCTGACCGCTCACTCCCGGACCCCGGTCCCCCAGCCGCTCGCGTACCTCATCGACGACGTCGCGCGGAAGCACGGCCACCTCCGGGTGGGCGCCGCCTCCGCCTACGTCCGGTGCGACGACGAGACCCTGCTGGGCGAGATCCTCGCCGACAAGCGGTCCGCGTCCCTGCGGCTGCGCCGCCTCGCGCCGACCGTGCTGGCCGCCCAGGCCGATCCCGCGACGCTGCTGGAAGGGCTGCGTTCCATGGGCTTCGCGCCGGCCGCCGAGAGCGTGGAGGGCGACGTCCTGATCACCCGCGCCCACGCCCGCCGCACCCCGCGGCGCACCGCGCCCGCGCCCGTCCCCGACGGCCCGCCGACACCCGACGAGACCCTGCTGGGCGCGGCCGTGAAGGCCATCCGCGCGGGGGACCTGGCCACCACGGTGGTCCGCAAGGAGGAGCCGAGCTCACGCTCCACCGCCGACGGCGAACTGCCGCGCACCTCACCGGCGGAGACCCTGGCCACCGTCCAGGCGGCCGCGATGACCGGCTCGGTGGTGTGGATCGGCTATGTCAACGCGGAGGGCACCGCCAGCCAGCGCGTCATCGCGCCGGTACGGGTGGAGGGCGGCTTCGTCACCGCGTACGACCACACGGCGGACGAGGTGCGCACCTACCCCCTGCACCGCATCACGGGCGTCGCGGAGCTCGCCGACGACGCGGTCTGAGTCAGGGGCACCCGTCGCCCTCGTCGCCCCCCGTCTTCGCGCGGTCCATGCGCACGGAGGCCCGATTTACCACTCCCGAGTGAGCAATACCCCACCCCAGGACGACATTTCGCATCCCCACGACATGGCGTGGGCAGCCACGAGGCGTCCCGCCCGGACGACATCGACCGGGCAGCATCGCAGGAAAATCGCAGGAAAGAGGTATCCCCCATGCGCCGTGTCTCCACCGTCCTCCTCTCCGCCGTCGCCTTCCTGAGCGCCTTCACGACCCAGGCGGCGGCGATCGGCATCGACCTCGGAGGCGGGCTCACGCTCTGACCGGCCGCCCGGACGTCGCCCCGCCCCACGCCGTATCCGGTAACGACCGGGTCCGCGCCGCTCCGCACGGCGCGGACCCTCCGGTACGCCGACCACCGTGGAAGGACCCGACCGTGGAAGGACCCTCATGACCCGTCGTATCGCCCTCGCCCTGGCAGGCGCCGCGCTCGTGCTCGGGGCGCTGGTCACCCCGGCCGCCGCGCTGCCCCTGCCCCCGATCACCGGACCGCTGGGCGAGGTCCAGATCGAGGGCCCACTGCTGCAGAACATCACGCTCTGACCCCGGCCGGACGACGACGGGCCGCCCCGCGCCGGGCGGGGGCCGCCGCTCACCACCCTCACCCGTGACCGGCGGCCCCGGGCCCCCGCCCCGCCCCGCGCCGGGCCCGGCCCCGGCTTCGGCCTCGGCCTCGGCCTCGCACGACCTGATCGGCCGTTCACCACCCCCACGCCGTCGCACCCTCCCCACGCGGACCGCGAATGCGGGACACTGGATGTTTGGCCGCGTACCGAAGGCCATCAGGAAAGGGTGAGGCGTGAACGGACCACTTATCGTCCAGAGCGACAAGACACTCCTGCTCGAGGTCGACCACGAGCAGGCGGACGCGTGCCGTCGCGCCATCGCTCCCTTCGCGGAGCTGGAGCGTGCGCCCGAGCACATCCACACCTACCGGGTCACCCCGCTCGGCCTGTGGAACGCCCGGGCGGCGGGCCATGACGCCGAGCAGGTCGTCGACGCGCTCGTCGAGTTCTCCCGCTACCCGGTACCGCACGCGCTGCTCGTCGACGTCGCCGAGACGATGGCCCGCTACGGCCGGCTCACGCTCTCCAAGCACCCCACCCACGGCCTGGTGCTGACCTCCACCGACCGTCCCGTACTGGAGGAGATCCTCCGGTCCAAGAAGGTCCAGCCGCTGGTCGGCGCGCGGCTCGACCCGGACACGGTCGCCGTCCACCCCTCCGAGCGCGGGCAGATCAAGCAGACGCTGCTGAAGCTGGGCTGGCCGGCCGAGGACCTGGCCGGATACGTGGACGGCGAGGCCCACCGGATCGACCTCGCCGAGGACGGCTGGGCGCTGCGCCCGTACCAGAAGCAGGCCGTCGAGGGCTTCTGGCACGGCGGCTCCGGTGTCGTCGTCCTGCCCTGTGGCGCCGGGAAGACGCTGGTCGGCGCGGGTGCGATGGCGCAGGCCAAGGCCACCACGCTGATCCTGGTGACCAACACCGTCTCCGCCCGCCAGTGGAAGCACGAGCTGGTGAGGCGGACCTCGCTGACCGAGGACGAGATCGGCGAGTACAGCGGTACGAGGAAGGAGATCCGCCCGGTCACCATCGCCACCTACCAGGTGCTGACGACCAAGCGGAAGGGTATCTACCCCCACCTGGAGCTGTTCGACTCCCGCGACTGGGGCCTGATCGTCTACGACGAGGTGCACCTGCTGCCCGCGCCGGTCTTCAAGTTCACCGCCGACCTCCAGGCGCGCCGCCGCCTCGGCCTGACCGCGACGCTCGTGCGTGAGGACGGGCGCGAGTCGGACGTCTTCTCGCTCATCGGGCCGAAGCGGTTCGACGCCCCCTGGAAGGAGATCGAGGCGCAGGGCTACATCGCGCCCGCCGACTGCGTCGAGGTCCGGGTCAACCTCACCGAGACGGAGCGGCTGGCGTACGCCACGGCCGAGACGGAGGAGAAGTACCGCTTCTGCGCCACGACGGCGACGAAGCGGAAGGTGACGGAGGCGCTGGTACGGAAGTTCGCGGGCCAGCAGATCCTCGTCATCGGCCAGTACATCGACCAGCTCGACGAGCTGGGCGAGCACCTCGACGCGCCGGTGATCAAGGGCGAGACGTCCAACGCGCAGCGCGAGAAGCTCTTCGACGCGTTCCGCAACGGTGAGATCAGCGTGCTGGTCGTGTCGAAGGTCGCGAACTTCTCGATCGACCTGCCGGAGGCGACCGTCGCGATCCAGGTCTCGGGCACCTTCGGTTCGCGCCAGGAGGAGGCGCAGCGCCTCGGGCGGGTCCTGCGGCCCAAGGCGGACGGCCACCAGGCCCACTTCTACTCGGTGGTCGCCCGCGACACGATCGACCAGGACTTCGCGGCGCACCGCCAGCGCTTCCTGGCCGAGCAGGGGTACGCGTACCGGATCGTCGACGCGGACGAGCTGCTCGCGGGAGACCCGGACCACCAGGGCTGAGCGGCCGCCCCGGGCCCGGTCCCGCGGGGCCGGGCCGCCGCCACCGCCAGGGCGAGCAGCAGCGGGACGCACCACGCCCAGTGGCGCGTCCAGAAGTCGGCGCCCGCCTCGGGCAGTGCGAGCAGGCCCAGCAGGGCGGTGCCGGTCAGGGCCGCCAGGGCCATCAGGCCGTCCCGGGGGCGGCCGGTGATCAGCAGCAGCACGATGAGGACGGCGAGCGGCAGTTCGACACCGGCGGCGGCTCCGAGGACGAAGCCCCTGCCGAGTGCGCCGCGCCGGCGGGACAGGTCCCACAGGACGACGAGTCCGAGCGCGGCGAGTACGGGGTCGAGCCAGATCCCGGCGGCGGCCGCGCCGGCCGGTGGGGCGTGCCGGGCCCGGTCCCCGGTGAACCGGCGTGCGAGGTGGACGAGCAGGAGCAGCAGCAGGGCGTCGAGCGCGAAGGCCGGCAGCCAGGTCGCCGGTACGAGGAGGATCGCGGCGAAGGGCGGGTGCGAGGCGGGCAGCCCGACGACGGTCGTGGGGCGCGGGAAGCCGTCGGTGCAGGCCAGCGCCGCGGCGGACGACAGGACGATCAGTCCGTACGCGAGGAGTGATCGTGGGGACACGTACCGGTACGTCACGGCCGTGACCCTAGTGGATCGGACGTGTCCGGGTTCAGCGGCGCTTGACGCCCGCCTCCTCGGCGTACTCCCCGAGGACCACCACTCCGAGCGCGGCTTCGGCGAACACCTTGACGGCTCGCAGGGCGTTGCCCAGGCGGTGGGACGGATGCGGGGTCGTTCCGAGTGCGGTGGCGCCGGAACTGTGGCGCGTGAAGGTCATGGAGGTCATGCGTCCATGATGGATTCGCGGTTCTCCCGGTACATCGGTCCGTGGACGGAACCCGGCTCGCGGGCGGGTACGACTTCCGGTATACGGCGTCCCCTGCGGGCCGGCCGGCCGGGAAATCCGTTCGACGGGACCGGCGCGCCTGGCTAAGATCTCCCGCCTTGCCCGCCTCCTTCGCGGAGAGCCGCCCTCCGGTCGGAAACCGGACGGCCGCCACCACCGACTCGTGTACGACAGACGGAGGCTTCGCCGTGCCCGCGCACGCCCCACTACCGGACCCGGACCGCCCGCTCCCGCGTGAGCGACGCGACGCGGGCGCCGCCCACGACCCGCACGACTCGCACGGCCCGCACGACCCGCTGTCGCGTGAGCGGGCCCATCTGACCGCCTCGCGGGCGGCGCTGCGCGCGATGCGCGAGGACGTCCAGGCGCTCGACATCCGTGACGTGACCGCCAACTGGGTCAACGCCGCCGTGCTGGAGGCGCAGATCGAGGACCGGATCAAGGCGCTGGCCGACCTCTCGCACACCCCGCTCTTCTTCGGGCGGCTGGACTACCTGCACGAGGTGGGCGCGGACCGGGCCGAAGGGGCCCACGGGGAGCGCTTCTACATCGGCCGGCGGCACGTCCACGACGCGGACGGCGATCCGATGGTCATCGACTGGCGCGCGCCGGTGTCGCAGCCGTTCTACCGGGCGTCGAGGAAGGACCCACAGGACGTGGGGCTGCGGCGCCGCTTCGGCTACACGGGCGGGGAGCTCACGGCGTACGAGGACGAGCACCTCACCGACGTGACCGAGCGCGAGCAGGTCAGCGCGCTGCTCCAGGCGGAGATCGAGCGGCCGCGCGTGGGTCCGATGCGGGACATCGTGGCGACCATCCAGCCGGAGCAGGACGAGATCGTACGGTCCGGGCTGGGCGGCACGGTGTGTGTGCAGGGCGGCCCCGGCACCGGGAAGACGGCGGTGGGCCTGCACCGGGTGGCGTACCTCCTCTACGCCCACCGGGAGCGGCTCGCCCGGACCGGCACGCTGGTCATCGGGCCGAACCGGTCCTTCCTCCACTACATCGAGCAGGTGCTGCCCGCCCTGGGCGAGCTGGAGGTGAAACAGGCGACCGTGGACGATCTGGTCGCCCACGTCGAGGTGCGCGGCACGGACGAGGCGGCGACGGCCGTGGTGAAGGGCGACGCCCGGATGGCGGAGGTGCTGCGGCGGGCGGTGCGATCGCACGTCACGATGCCCGCCGAGGCGCTGATGGTGGTGCGCGGTTCGCGGCGGTGGCGGATCCCCGCGTACGAACTGGAGGAGATCGTCCAGGAGTTGCTGGACCGCGACATCCGCTACGGGGCCGCCCGCGACGCCCTCCCGCAGCGCGTGGCACACGCCGTCCTGGTCCGGATGGAGCAGGCGGGCGAGGCGCCGGACGACCGGGTGCAGGACGCGGTCGCCCGCAACGCGGCGGTGAAGGCGCTCGTCAAGGCGGTCTGGCCGCCGGTGGACCCGGCGAAGCTGGTCCTGCGGCTGCTGTCCGACGCGGACTTCCTCGCCGCGCACGCCGAGGGCCTCCTCACCGCCGACGAGCAGAAGTCCCTCCTGTGGGCGAAGCCCCCGCGGTCCGTGCGGTCGGCGAAGTGGTCGGCTGCGGACGCGGTGCTGATCGACGAGGTGATGGACCTGGTGTCGCGTACGCACTCGCTGGGCCATGTCGTGCTGGACGAGGCGCAGGACCTGTCCCCGATGCAGTACCGGGCGGTGGGCCGGCGGTGCAGCACCGGTTCGGCGACGGTCCTGGGCGACCTGGCCCAGGGCACCACGCCGTGGGCGACGTCCGGGTGGGCGGAGGCGCTGCGACACCTGGGCAAGCCGGACGCCGTGGTGGAGGAGCTGACGGCCGGCTTCCGTGTGCCGCGCGAGGTCATCGCGTACGCGTCCCGGCTGCTGCCGCACATGTCGCCGGGGCTGGCCCCGGTGCGGTCGGTGCGTGAGGCGCCGGGTTCGCTGGAGATCCGGCCACGACCGGTGGACGCCCTGGACGCGGGGGTGGTCGAGGCGTGCGTCGCGTCGCTGACCCGGGAGGGGTCGATCGGCCTGATCGCCGCGGACGCCCGCGTCCCGGCGCTGGCCGGGGCGCTGGAGGCGGCGGGGCTCCCCTGCCTGGCCCCGGGCGAGGAGACGACGGCCGAGTCCCGCCTGACGCTGGTGCCGGCGTCCCTGGCGAAGGGCCTGGAGTACGACTACGTGGTGCTGGACGAGCCGTCGGCGGTGGTGGACGGCGAGCCGGACGAGCGGACGGGCCTGCGCAGGCTGTACGTGGCCCTGACCCGGGCGGTGTCCGGCCTGACGATCGTCCACGCGGCGCCGCTTCCGGCCCAGCTGGCGTAGGGCACCTCGTCCGGATCCTGCCCGGCCCGCGTGCCCCGGCACCGCGCCTCGCCGCGTCGTCGCCGGCCGCCTCGATGGCACCCGCCCGCGGACCCGCGCCCTACTCCCAGGTCGCGGTGTCGGGGTCGATGCCGTGGGCGCGGGCGCCTGCGTCGATGACGCGACGGAACCACGTGGCGAGGCCGGCGCGGATGCCGTCGTAGTGGGCGGCGAATCCCGGATCGGCCTCGTACATGCGGCCGAGACAGACCTGCATCTGCCGGGTGAGGGGGAAGTACGAAGCGAAGACCTCGCGGTGCGACTCGACGAGTCGGTTCGCTTCCGGGCTGCCGGGTGCGACGCCGGCGTCCATCGCCTCCCCGAGGGCGCGCTCGAAGGCGGCTACGGCGTCGGCGACGGTCCGCCATTCCTCCGGACCGCGAGAGGCCGAGCGTTCGGCGTACTGCAGCCATTGCGCCGTGTCTCCGTAGCGCTGACGGGCCTGGGCGGGCCAGTCGGGGTTCCACCGGGGGCCGAAGATCGCGGCCTGCTGCCCGGCGGTGAGCAGCAGGCCGCGCTCATGGGCGTCGATCATCCGGTCCAGTCCGTCGCCGAGCCGCTGGAGGCGGTCGATCCGTTCCGCGACCTGGGCGCGCTGCGCGCGCAACGCGCCGGGCACGTCCGCGGTCGGGTCGTCCAGGACGGTCCGGATGCCGTCCAGGCCGAGACCGATCTCCCGGTAGACGACGACGCGGTGCAGGCGTTCCAGATCACCGGCGGTGTAGAGCCGGTATCCGGCGGCCGTGCGCAGCGACGGCCGCGCCAGACCGATCTCGTCCCAGTGGTGCAGCGCGCGGACCGTCACGCCGAGGTGCGCCGAGACCTGACCGACGGTCAGGCCGTCGGCGTCGGTGGCATCAGGCATGTTCCTCATTGTCGTCGCGGCCGGCGCCCGGCGGGGTGATCCCGATGGCCGCGAGGTTCCGCGCCTCCTCACTGGCCGGATCGAAGGGCTTTGCCGCGGTGAGGACGATCCGCGCGTTCTCGGGGGTGGTCACCGCCACGTCGCGGGTGTTCCAGGGAGTGTCCCGTGGACCGTCGACCGAGTCCGGGCGCACCGCCCGGCAGGCCTCGACGAGGGAGTCGACCTGGTCGAGCACACACGCGAAACTGACGCTCGTCGCCGGTGTCTCCCGCGGAACGCCCGCCGCCGCGACGAGGAGTACGTCCTGGAACGCCCACCGGCGCAGATGCACCAGCGTGCCGGGGATGGTGAACAGCTCGAAGAACCCGAGCCCACGAGTCCAGAAGTCCACCGACGCCGCCAGATCGGTCGTGGGGATCGTCACGAAGGCGGGCATTCCGTAGATGCCGCGGAAGGGCTCCGGCGGGACCGCGTCCGGGCCGGGGGCGGGTACGGGGCTGATCTCGAACGCGTTGTAGTAGTCGCTCATGCACCCACCCTCCGGCCTCACGCAGCGGGAGGGTCAAGCCGTACCGGTGACCCGTCCAGTCCTCCAGCCCCTCTAGTCCTCGTCCAGCGCCTTGCGCCAGGTGCGGACCGCCGTCGGGGAGACCGGGGCCGACCAGCCGGCCGGGCGGGCCGCGCCGCCGATGTGGAAGCCGTCGATGCCGGCCGCCCGGAGCGGGGGGACGTGTTCGAGCCGCAGACCGCCGCCGACCAGGATCTGCGGCTCGTACCCGGGCTCGTCGCGCCGTGCGGCCTCGGCGAGCAGCGTCGGCAGGCCCTCGTCGACGCCCGCCGCGGAGCCGGCCGTCAGATAGGTGTCCAGGCCGGGGAGGTCGGCGAGGAGCTTGCGCAGCCCGTCCCGGTCGCTCGTCCGGTCGATCGCCCGGTGGAACGTCCAGCAGCAGCCCTCCATCTCGGCGATGAGCCTCTCGACGGTGACCAGGTCCGGGTGGCCCTCCTCGTCGAGGAAGCCCAGCACGAACTCCTCCGCGCCCTCCGAGCGCAGCTCCCGCGTCACGCGCACCAGCGCGTCGACGTCGCCGGCCGCGAAGCCGTCGGCGAGGCGCAGCATCACGCGCAGCGGGATGTCCACGGCGGCCCGGATGCGGGCGAAGGTCTCGCGCGACGGGGTCAGCCCGTCGGCCGCCATGTCGGTGACCAGCTCAAGACGGTCGGCTCCTCCGGCCTGGGCGGCGATCGCGTCCTCCGCGTCGAGGGCGATCACCTCCAGGACTGCGCGGTTGCTCATGGAACCCATTCCTCCGGGAAGTCGACGATCGGCACGAGGACTACGGCTCTACAGGTCTAGTCCAATGGGCTCAGCCTAATGCGTGCGGCCCGTCTCGTGCCCCGGCTCGTCGACACCGGCACCCGAACGGCCGCCGGGCCCACCGTCGGCCCCGGGGCCGGTCTCGACGACCACCACGGGATCCACCGCCGCGCCGGCCCCGTAGGCGACGCCGAATGCCGCGGCCAGCGCCACGGCGAATGCCGCGATCTTCACTCCGCTACTCGCTTCCCTACCCATGCTGACTCCTCTTTCACGAAACCGGCGGATCGATGGACCGGTCGATCGGCTGACCGACGGATCGGTGGCTCGGCGCATCGGTGGATCGGTGGATCGGTGAATCGGTTGACCGAAGGATCGGTCGATCGGTCGATCGACGATCCGCCGTCCGATGAGGGCGCACGCTACGGGTGACGAATGCCGAGCCCCGATGACGCACCCCGCCTTCCCACCATACCCCCTGGGGGTATCCTTGCATCCTCACGCACCACAGAGGTATACATGGAGTGCGACGAGGTACCCCCTAGGGGTATCGAATTCGCCGAGATACGCGAGACAACCGAGGTACTCGTCCACCGCCGAGGAGCAGCATGAGCACCCCTACGTCGACAGCCGGCGGCGCCGCCCAGGTCGAGCTCGCCATCGGCGGCATGACCTGCGCCTCCTGCGCCGCCCGGATCGAGAAGAAACTCAACCGCATGGACGGCGTCACCGCGACCGTCAACTACGCCACCGAGAAGGCGAAGGTCAGCTTCGACGGGGACGACGTCTCCGTACGCGACCTGATCGCCACCGTCGAGGCGACCGGCTACACCGCGCACGAGCCGGCCCCCCCGGCCGCCGCGCCGGACGGGCCCGAGGCGGCCGCCGGGGGCGCGCCCGACGAGCTCACCGCCCTGCGCAGCCGCCTGGTCACCGCCGTCGCCCTCTCCGTACCGGTGATCGCCATGGCGATGATCCCGGCGCTCCAGATCCAGTACTGGCAGTGGCTGTCTCTCACGCTCGCCGCGCCGGTCGTCACCTACGCGGCCTGGCCCTTCCACCGCGCCGCCTGGACCAACGCCCGGCACGGCGCCGCCACCATGGACACGCTGATCTCGGTCGGTACGTCGGCCGCGTTCCTCTGGTCCCTGTGGGCGCTGTTCTTCGGTACGGCGGGGACGCCCGGCATGACCCACCCGTTCGAGCTGACCATCGCCCGTTCCGACGGCGCGGGGAACATCTACCTGGAGGCCGCCGCCGGAGTCACGGCCTTCATCCTGGCCGGGCGGTACTTCGAGGCCCGCTCCAAGCGGAAGGCGGGGGCCGCGCTGCGGGCCCTGCTGGAGCTCGGCGCCAAGGACGTCACGGTCCTGCGGGACGGCCGGGAGGTCCGTGTGCCCACGGCCGACCTGAAGGTCGGCGACCGCTTCGTGGTCCGGCCCGGCGAGAAGATCGCCACGGACGGCACGGTCACCGAGGGCACCTCCGCCGTCGACGCCTCGATGCTGACCGGCGAGTCCGTCCCCGTGGAGGTCGGTGCCGGCGACGCGGTCACGGGCGCCACGATCAACGCGGGCGGCCGCCTCGTCGTCGAGGCCACCCGGATCGGCGCAGACACCCAGCTCGCCCGGATGGCCCGGCTGGTGGAGGACGCCCAGAACGGCAAGGCGGCGGCCCAGCGGCTCGCCGACCGCATCTCCGCCGTCTTCGTCCCCGTGGTCATCGGCCTCGCCGTCGCCACGCTCGGGTTCTGGCTCGGCAACGGCTCGGGGCTGACCGCCGCGTTCACCGCCGCCGTCGCGGTGCTGATCATCGCCTGCCCGTGCGCCCTGGGCCTGGCGACCCCGACGGCCCTGATGGTCGGCACCGGCCGCGGCGCCCAGCTCGGCATCCTGATCAAGGGCCCGGAGGTCCTGGAGACCACCCGCCGCGTCGACACGATCGTCCTCGACAAGACCGGCACGGTCACCACCGGCCGGATGACCCTGCTGGCCGTCCACACCACCGGCTCGACCGACGAGACCGAGGTCCTGCGCCTGGCGGGCGCGCTGGAGCACGCCTCCGAGCACCCGATCGCCCAGGCCGTCGCCGCGGGCGCCGCCGAGAAGGCCGGCGCGCTCCCGGTCCCCGAGGACTTCGCGAACATCCCGGGCCTGGGCGTCCAGGGTGTCGTCGAGGGTCACGCGGTCCTGGTCGGCCGTGAGCGGCTGCTCGCCGAGTGGGCGCTGGAACTGCCCGCCCCGCTGGCGCAGGCCCGCCGGGAGGCCGAGGCCGCCGGGCGTACCGCCATCGCGGTGGCCTGGGACGGCGAGGCCCGCGCGGTGCTCGAAGTGGCCGACGCGGTGAAGCCGACGAGCGCGGAGGCGATCACCCGGCTGCGCGCCCTGGGGCTGACCCCCATCCTGCTGACCGGCGACAACGAGGCCGTCGCCCGTACCGTCGCCGCCGAGGTCGGCATCGACGAGGTCATCGCCGAGGTCATGCCCGAGGACAAGGTGGACGTCGTCAAGCGCCTCCAGGCCGAGGGCCGCAGCGTGGCCATGGTCGGCGACGGTGTCAACGACGCCGCCGCCCTCGCCCAGGCGGACCTCGGACTGGCCATGGGCACCGGCACCGACGCCGCCATCGAGGCCGGTGACCTCACCCTCGTACGGGGGGACCTCCGGGCCGCCCCGGACGCCATCCGCCTCTCCCGTCGCACCCTGGCCACCATCAAGGGCAACCTCTTCTGGGCCTTCGGCTACAACGTGGCGGCCATCCCCCTCGCCGCCGCCGGCCTGCTGAACCCGATGATCGCCGGGGCCGCCATGGCCTTCTCGTCGGTGTTCGTGGTCGGCAACAGTCTGCGGCTGCGCGGCTTCAAGCCGGCGAAGTAGTCGACGAAACAGGCGGCGAAACAGGCGGTGAAGCAGGCGGCCCGGCGCCAGGGCGGGCGGGGACGCCGAAGCGGCCAAGGGAGCCGGACCGGCTCCGGACCGCGGCGGGCCGGGCACGGGCCGCACCGACCGGCCACGGGTCGCGCGGGCCGGGCACGGGCGCCGCGCCGACCCGGCCGCCGCCGGGCGGGACCACGGCGTCCGCCGTTCGGCCCCCCGCACCGCCCGGCACAATGGCCCCATGGCCGCACTCCCGGAGCACCCCGCCCACACCGACCTCCGCCACCGGTGGGCCGCGGCGGTGGCCGCCGCCCGTACGGCGTCCGGGCGCCGGCCCGCCCGGGACGCGGCCCCGGACGCCCCGGTCGCCCCGGACGCGCCCGCACCGGACCGGTACGCGGACAACCTGCTGGCCCGCTGGGCCGAGCCGCAGCGCCGGTACCACACGACCGATCACCTGCTCGCGGTGCTCCAGCGGGTCGACGAGCTGGAGCGGTACGCCGACGACCCCGCCCTGGTCCGGCTCGCCGCCTGGTTCCACGACGCCGTGTACGACCCCGAGCGCTCCACCAACGAGGAGCGCAGCGCCCGCCTCGCCGAGCGGGCCCTGCCCGAGCTCGGCGTCGACCCGGCCCGCACGGCCGAGGTCGCCCGCCTCGTCCTGCTGACGATCACCCACGACCCCGCGCCCGGGGACGGCAACGGCGACGTCCTGTGCGACGCGGACCTGGCGGTCCTGGCCGCCGCCCCCGACGCGTACGCCGCCTACGCGGCCGCCGTACGGGAGGAGTACGGCTTCGTCCCCGACGACGCGTTCCGCACGGGCCGCGCGGCGGTGCTGCGCCAGCTCCTCGGCCTGCCACGACTGTTCCGCACCCCGTACGGCGAGCGGGAGTGGGAGGAGCGGGCGCGCCGGAACCTGACCACGGAGCTGCACCTGCTCACCGGCACCGCCTGACACGCCGGCCGTGGGGGTGCCACCGCCACGGCCCGCGACCATCCCCGTCACACCCTTCACCGGCGCACTCCCCGCCGTGGCCGCCTCCCGGCCGTGGCCCTCTCCCGGCCGTGGCCGGCCCGGTGCCGTCCCGGGCCGGTCCGAGGGCTCCTGGGCGGGCTCCCCCACCAGGCCGCGAGCACGGTGACGGGCCCCGCCGCTGGTGGCCCGCCGGGATCCGCCGACGGGAGGGCGCGGCGACGAGGAGCCGGACGGGCGGGCCCCGGGCGCCGGCCCGGCCGGGAATGTCAGGCGTTCTCCCGCTGTTCGCACCTGTCATGCCCTCCCCTACCGATCGGACGCCCGAGCGCGCCCGGATGCCGCTGGCCGTCTACATCCTCGGCCTCTCCGTCTTCGCGCTCGGCACGAGCGAATTCATGCTGTCCGGGCTGCTCCCGCCCATCGCCGACGACATGGACGTCTCGATCCCCCGGGCCGGGCTGCTGATCTCGGCCTTCGCGATCGGCATGGTGATCGGAGCGCCGCTCCTCGCCGTCGCGACGCTGCGGCTGCCCCGCAGGACGACCCTCGTCGCGCTCATCTCCACCTTCGGCCTGGGGCAGCTCGCGGGGGCGCTCGCGCCCTCGTACGAGATCCTTTTCGCGTCGCGCGTGGTCAGCGCGCTCGCCTGCGCCGGGTTCTGGGCGGTCGGGGCGTCCGTCGCGATCGCCATGGTGCCGCCGGGGGCCCGCGCACGGGCGATGGCCGTCATGATCGGCGGCCTGTCGATAGCCAACGTCCTGGGCGTCCCCGCCGGTGCCTTCCTCGGCGAGTACTGGGGCTGGCGGTCGGCGTTCTGGGCCGTCGGCGGGGCATCGGTGATCGCGCTCATCGGCGTGGTCACGCTCATCCCGCGCATCCCGCTGCCCGCCGAGAAGCCGAGGCTGCGGCGTGAGCTGACGATCTACCGCGACCGCCAGGTGTGGCTGGCCGTCGTGGTCACCGCGCTCGCGGCCGGTGGCGTGTTCTGCGCGTTCTCGTACCTGGCGCCGCTCCTGACCGACGTGGCCGGCCTGGAGGCGCGCTGGGTGCCCGTGGTGCTGGGTCTGTTCGGCGTGGGGGCGCTGATCGGTACGACGATCGGCGGCTGGGTCGCCGACGCGCACCTGTTCCGGGTGCTGCTGAGCGGCATCACGGCGTCGACCGTCTTCCTGGTGGCGCTGGCCCTGCTCGCGCACAGCCCCGTCGCCGCCGTCGCGCTCTCCTTCCTCCTCGGTGTCTCGGCCTTCTACACGGCCCCGGCGCTGAACGCCCGGATGTTCGACGTGGCGGGCGCGGCCCCCACCCTGGCGGGCGCCACCACGACCGCCGCGTTCAACCTCGGCAACACGGGCGGCCCCTGGCTGGGCGGTACGGTCATCGACGCCGGCCTCGGCTTCTCGTCGACCGCCTGGGCGGGGGCGGCGATGACGCTCGTGGCCCTCGCGGCGGCCGCCGTGTCGCTGCGGGTGCACAGCCGCAGGGGCCACGGCCGGGTGGTGGCCTCCGCCTCCCCGGCCCCGGCCCCGGCCCGGGAAGCCGGCCCGGCCCCGGAATCCGCCCCGGAACCGGACAGGGCCCGCCTCTGACGGCCGCGCCGGGCCTCCAACCCGGCCCGCGGCCCCTTCCTACCCCCGCCCCGCCCGGCCCACCAGCAGCGCCACCGCCGCCAGGGCGCCGCCCAGCCACATCGCGCTCTCCACTCCGAAGCCGTCCGCCACGCGCCCGCCCGCCAGCGCGCCCAGCGCGATCGCCGCGTTGAACACCCCGGCGAAGAGCGCCGAGCCCGCCTCCCGGTCCTCCGGGGCGGGTACGGCGGACATCACCCAGGTCTGGGCGGCCACCGACACACCCCCGTACGCCAGGCCCCACACCACCAGCAGCGCGGCGCCCAGCGACGGCAGCAGCAGGACCGCCGCGGCCAGCGTCCCGCTGAGGACGAGCAGCGTGGCGCGCGGCGCCCGCCCGGCGCCCGCCCCGGCGGCGAAGTTCCCCGCGACGCCCGCCACGCCGTACGCCAGCAACAGGGCGCCGACCATCGGCGCGCCCACGCCCGAGATTTGTTCGAGGACGGGCCGTACATAGGTGTACGCGGCGAAGTGACCGGTCACCAGGAACGCCACCACCAGCAGCCCGGTCCGCAGCGCGGGCGTCGCGAGCAGCCGCGCCACCCCGCCCAGCCGTACGGCGGGCCCGGCCGGCAGCGGCGGCAGCAGGACGGCCAGCAGCGCGGCCACCACCAGGGCCAGCGCCCCGCCGGCGGCGAACGCCGCGCGCCATCCGGCCGACTCCCCGAGCCAGGCCCCGGCCGGTACGCCCAGGACCGACGCCACGGCGATCCCGCTGAAGATCGACGACGTCGCCCCGGCCACCGCCCTCGGCGCCACGAGCCGTACCGCCAGTCCGGCCGCGACGACCCACACCCCGCCCATGCCGACCCCGACCAGCACCCGCCCGGCCATCATCACGGCGAACCGCGGCGACCAGGCGGCCAGCAGGTTCCCGGCCGCGACGAGCCCCATCAGCGCGACCAGGGCCCACCGCCGGTCCAGGCGCCCCAGCGCGGGCGCGACGAGCGGCGCCGACAGGGCGGCGACCAGCCCGGTGACGGTGAGCGTCAGCCCCGCGGTGCCCTCGGTGACACCGAGCGTGCCGCTGAGGGGGGAGAGCAGCCCGACGGGCAGCATCTCGGACGTGACGACGGTGAAGGTGGCGAGCGCCACGGCCGCGACGGCGGCCCGCCCGCCGCTCCGTACGGTGTCTGACTTCTCGGTCTGTGCCATGCCTCCCAGGCAACTGCGGCGGGCGGACGGGAACAACGGCCGTTCCCTCACGCTTCCATGAGCATGACTCATCGATCGTCCGGAACCGTCGCCATCAGGGAGCTGGAGGCGTTCCTCGTCCTCGCCGAGGAGCTGCACTTCGGACGGACCGGTGAGCGGCTGTACGTGTCCCAGAGCCGGATCAGCCAACTGCTGCGCTCGCTGGAGAGCCGCGTCGGCGCCCGGCTCGTCGAGCGGACCAGCCGCCGGGTGCGGCTCACCCCGCTGGGCGAGCGGTTCGTCGCCGATCTGCGTCCGGCGTACGAGACCCTGCACACGACCCTCGAGACCGTCCGGGCCGCCGCGCGCGGGGTCGAGGGCACCCTGCGGATCGGGTTCCAGGGCACGTTCAACGACCACATCGTGCGGGCCGTCGCCCTGCTCCAGGACCGGCACCCGGGGGTGACGACGGAGATCGTCGAGGTGCCGCTGGCGGACCCCTTCGGCGCGGTGCGCGGGGACGAGGTGGACGCCGCCGTCGTCCTGCTGCCGGTCGAGGAACCGGACCTCGTCCTGGGACCGGTCTTCTCACGGCAGCCGCAGACGCTGGCGGTGTCGGCGGCCCATCCGCTGGCGGCGCGGGCGTCCGTGCCCGCGGAGGAGCTGGCGGGGTGCGCGCTGATCGGGATACGGGGCCCGGCGCCGGAGTACTGGCGGCGGGCGGGCGCACCCGAGCGCACGCCCGGCGGGACGCGGATACCGGCGGGCCCGCTGGTGGCCACCCTCCAGGAGGGGCTGACGCTGGCGGCGGCGGACCGGGGCGCGATGCTGCTGTGCCGCCCGACCGCCGAGTACCACGGGCGCCGCGCCCTCGCCTTCGTACCGGTCGAGGGGCTGCCGGAGTCGGCGCTGGGCCTGGTGTGGCACCGGAGCCGGGAGACGGCGCGCATCCGCGCGTTCGCCGAGGCGATCACCCGGACGGCCCAGGGACTCCGTACCGGATCAGGGCCCACTCGTGTGGCCCGTCAGGGCCGGTGAGGGCCGGTGAGGGCCGGTCGGGCTCCCGGAGGCCCGGCGGGACCGGAGAGCAGGGGCTCAGGCCGGAGCGGCGGGCGCCGGCCGGTGCTTCGGGCGGCGCAGTCCGGCGGAGGTGAGCCTGCGGACCAGCTCCTTCGAGCCCACCTCGACGGCCCCGGCCGCCACCGCGTCCGCGTACCGCTGGGACGGGATGTCGTAGTGGTCCCGTTCGAAGGCGCGGGGCGGGGCGCCGATCGACGCGGCGAAGGCGTGCAACTCCTCGAACGACACGTCACTGACCATGTGGGACCACATACGACCGTGGCCCGGCCAGTCCGGCGGGTCGATGTAGACCGTCACGAGAGGCCGCCCACGGGAGCGACCACCACGCCCGCCTTGCCGCACACCCAGTGCGGATCGGGGCCCAGCTCCGGTTCCACGTCCAGCGCGTGGGGGTCCCCCGCGTCACACACGGGGCACAGCGGCCAGCGCCCGTACCGCTCCAGCAGGGCGTCCTGGACGTCCTGGGCGACGAGCCCGGCGACGTACTCGATGCCGTCCGGCCACTGCTCGACCCACCAGCGGCGATGGGTCACCGCCTCCTCGACGAGCGAGACGACCTCCGCCTCGGCGACGTCGCGCGCGACGAGGTCGGCGAGGACCAGGGCCCGCGCGGCGTGAAGGGCCTGTTCGAGGGGGTCCAACGCGTTCATGCGGCCATTGTCTCCCGGTTGCGGAAAGGGTTGACGGCCCAGATGCCTGAAAATACCTTTCAGATGTGACCAATGACGTGAAGGAAATTTTCAGCGCCACCGCACCGGCGCCCGCCGCCCTCGCGGCCAAGGTGCGCACGCTCGCGCCGTCCATGACGCGCTCCATGCAGCGGGTCGCGGAAGCCGTCGCGGGCGACCCGGCGGGCTGCGCGGCCCTCACGGTCACCGGTCTCGCCGAGCTGACCGGCACCAGCGAGGCGACCGTGGTCCGCACCGCCAGGCTGCTCGGCTATCCGGGCTACCGGGACCTGCGGCTGGCGCTCGCCGGGCTCGCGGCCCAGCAGCAGTCCGGCCGGGCCCCGTCCGTCACCGCCGACATCGCCGTCGACGACCCCATCGCGGACGTCGTCGCCAAGCTGGCCTACGACGAACAGCAGACCCTCGCGGACACGGCGGCCGGCCTCGACACGGTCCAGCTCGGCGCGGCCGTCACCGCCCTCGCGGCCGCCCGGCGCACCGACATCTACGGCGTCGGCGCCTCCGGCCTGGTCGCCCAGGACCTCGCCCAGAAGCTGCTGCGCATCGGCCTGATCGCCCACGCGCACAGCGACCCGCACCTCGCCGTCACCAACGCGGTGCAGCTGCGCGCCGGCGACGTGGCCATCGCGATCACGCACTCCGGCTCCACCGGCGACGTCATAGAACCGCTCCGGGTCGCCTTCGACCACGGAGCGACGACGGTCGCGATCACCGGCCGCCCGGACGGGCCGGTCTCGCAGTACGCCGATCACCTGCTGACGACCTCCACGGCCCGCGAGAGCGAGCTGCGCCCGGCGGCCATGTCGTCGCGTACCAGCCAACTCCTGGTCGTGGACTGCCTTTTCACGGGAGTCACCCAGCGCACGTACGAGACGGCCGCACCCGCGCTCGCCGCTTCCTACGAGGCGCTCGCCCACCGCCACTCGCCCCGCACCCGCTGATCGTCCGAAAGAGCCGCGCACCCATGACCTCGACGCACCCCTCGACGTCCTCCGCGACGCACTCCCCGGCCCCGGCCTCTGCCTCCGCCGCCCCGCACTCAACCACCGCACCGGCCTCGGCACCCGCCGAACTCCAGGCGCAGCTGGCCACCCTCACCACCGAGGCGTACCGGCCCGAGCTGGCGGAGATCGACCGGCTCCCGACGGCCGAGATCGCGCGGATCATGAACGGCGAGGACCACGCCGTCCCCGGCGCCGTCGCGGCGCAGCTGCCCCGGCTGGCGGCGGCGATCGACGCGACCGCCGACCGGATGGCGCGCGGCGGCCGGCTGGTCTACGCGGGCGCGGGGACGGCCGGACGGCTGGGCGTGCTGGACGCGAGCGAGTGCCCGCCCACCTTCAACACCGACCCCTCGCAGGTCATCGGGCTGATCGCGGGCGGCCCCACGGCGATGGTCGAGGCCGTCGAGGGCGCGGAGGACTCACCGTCGCTGGCGGCGGACGACCTGGCCGCGCTCGCCCTGACGGCCGACGACACGGTGGTCGGGGTCTCGGCGTCGGGCCGCACTCCGTACGCGATCGGGGCGGTCGAGTACGCCCGGAGTGTCGGCGCGCTGACCATCGGCCTCTCCTGCAACGCGGGCAGCGCGCTGGCAGCGGCCGCCGAACACGGCATCGAGGTCGTCGTCGGCCCCGAACTGCTCACCGGATCCACCCGGTTGAAGGCCGGTACGGCGCAGAAGCTGGTCCTCAACATGCTGTCGACGATCACGATGATCCGGCTCGGCAAGACGTACGGAAACCTGATGGTCGACGTCCGCGCGTCGAACGACAAGCTGCGGGCCCGCTCACGCCGGATCGTCTCGCTCGCCACGGGCGCGCCGGACGAGGAGATCGAGGCCGCCCTCGCCGCCACGGACGGCGAGGTGAAGAACGCGATCCTCACCCTCCTCGGTGATGTCGACGCGCCCACGGCGGCACTTCTGCTGGCCCAGTCCCAGGGCCACCTGAGGGCAGCGCTCCACGCGGCCCTCCGCACCGCGCCCCCGCACACCGCGCCCTGATCCCTCGCCCGTGAGCGCGCCCCGCCCGGCCCCCCTCGCCCGTGAGCGCGCCCCGCCCGGCCCCCTCCCCCACCCACAGCACCCTGTACGCCCCCCACAGCAAGGTGCCACCATGACCCCACCCGACGCGAAGAACCGCGCCATCGCCGCCGCCCTGCTCCCCCTCGTCGGCGGCGCCGGGAACATCACCTCCGTCGCCCACTGCATGACCCGCCTCCGCCTCGGGCTGCGCGACCGTGCCCTCGTCCAGGACGAGGAGCTCAAGGCCCTGCCGGCCGTCCTCGGGGTCGTGGAGGACGAGACGTACCAGGTCGTCCTCGGCCCCGGAACGGTCGCACGGGTCACCCCCGAGTTCGAGGCCCTGGTCGAGGCCGGCCGGTCCGAGACCGAACCGACCGCCCCCACGCCCGCCGACCCCACTGGCCCCACCAGCTCTACCGGCCTCACTGGCCCCACCGGCTCTACCAGCCCCACCGGTTCCACACCGGCGAGCCCCGCACCGGCGACCGCCGATGGCCTCGCCGCCCAGGGCGCCGCCCTCCGGGCCGCGCGGACGTCACGGAACTCCACCCCGTTCAAGATCTTCCTGCGCAGGATCGCGAACATCTTCGTCCCGCTCATCCCGGCCCTCATCGGCTGCGGCATCATCGCGGGCCTGAACGGTCTGCTCGTCAATCTGCACTGGCTGCCCGCGCTCACCCCCGCGCTCGCCGCCATCGCCTCGGGCTTCATGGCCCTGATCGCCGTCTTCGTCGGCTTCAACACCGCCAAGGAGTTCGGCGGTACGCCGGTCCTGGGCGGCGCCGTGGCCGCGATCATCGTCTACGCGGGCGTGGCGAGGATCGAGGCGTTCGGTCAGCGGCTCTCCCCCGGGCAGGGCGGTGTCCTCGGCGCGCTGGGCGCGGCGGTCCTGGCCGTGTACGTGGAGAAGTGGTGCCGCCGCCGGGTACCGGAGGCGCTCGACGTCCTCGTCACCCCCACACTGACCGTGCTGGTCTCCGGTCTGGTCACCCTCTACGGCCTGATGTTCGTCGCGGGCGAGGTGTCGGCCGCGATCGGCGACTTCGCCGACTGGCTCCTCGTCCACGGCGGCGCGGGCGCGGGCTTCGTGCTGGGCGGGCTCTTCCTGCCCCTGGTCATGCTGGGCCTGCACCAGGCGCTGATCCCCATCCACACCACCCTGATCGAGCAGCAGGGTTTCACCGTGCTGCTCCCCATCCTGGCGATGGCGGGCGCCGGCCAGGTCGGTGCCGCGGTCGCCGTGTACGTCAGGCTCCGCCGCAACACCTCGATCCGCCGCACCATCAGGTCGGCGCTGCCGGCCGGGCTGCTGGGGGTCGGCGAGCCCCTGATCTACGGTGTATCGCTCCCGCTGGGCCGCCCGTTCGTCACCGCCTGCGTGGGCGGCGCGTTCGGCGGCGGATTCGTGGGGCTGTTCAGCATGCTGGGCGACAAGGTCGGTTCGACCGCGATCGGCCCGTCGGGCTGGGCGCTCTTCCCGCTCCTGGCCGGTGACCGGGGCCTGGACGGCACGACGGTCGCGATCTACGCGGGCGGGCTGCTGACCGGGTACGTCATGGGCTTCCTGGCCACGTACTTCTTCGGCTTCGGCAGGCGTCTGCTCCTCGACTTCGACGTGGACCCGGCCGAGGGGGCGACGCCCCCCGCCACCCCGGCCGACGGAGGCCCGGCCGACGGGGGCCCGGCCAAGGAGCCCGCCACCGTGTAGCCCCCGCGTCGGCCCCCGGCCGCACCCAACCCCTGCGCGCGGGGGGCGAGCAGGGGCGGGAAGTCGGTGGGCAGTCGGTGGGGAGCCGTGGGGGCCGGGGGGCGGCCCGGGGGGGGGACTCAGCCCACGCCGAGCTGCCGCATCAGGGAGATGACGTCGAAGTGGAACCAGCCTTCCTGGATCTTCCCGTCATGGCACCGGAAGACGGTGGTGCCGGTCATGGTGCACTGCCTGCCCGTGGGTGCCCGTCCCATGAAGTCACCCTGGTGGGTACCGGTCCAGGTCCACAGGGTGCACACGTCGTCGCCCTCGCAGATCTGCCGGTCGATGTCGAAGCGGAAGTCGAAGGCGTCGCGCCATCCACTGACGTCACCGCGTATGACGTGGCTTCCGACCGTGACGTCCTCCTCCTTCATGATGTCGTGATCGCGGTAGTCGGCCGCGAACACCTCGTCGATCAGGCCGAGGTTGCCCTCCTGCGCTATCTCGCCGAAGAACCGGCGGGCGAGCTCCTTGTTGAGCTGCTCGTCCCGGACCACTTCGAGGTCGGTGAAGGTGGGTTCGGCGTCGCAGAGGGCGACCATCTCCTGGAAGATCCGGCCCGTCTCCGGCAGCCGGGAGTTCCGCATGGCCTCCTCGTACGAGGGGAACTCGACGATCTCGACGTAGTGGCTGTCGTCCGACCGGTCCTTGCCGATCACGCTGTGGGTGGCGGTCCGCTTGCCCTTGGTCTGTTCGACCCACTGGTCCATGAGCCGGTTCATGTCGTCGAACCGCTCGGTCTTACAGTCGATGAGCTGCACGAATGTCATGACGTCTCCCGATGTGGGCGGATATGTTCATCCTAGGCTCATGGTTCTGGGCAGGCGCCCCGCCGGTCGAGCTCCCACACCCGCACCCGCAGGACCTCTCCGGGCGGTGCCGTGCTCAGCACAGGGACCGGGCCGTCCCACTCCCGTCCGCCGCCGGGCGGGCGCAGCCGCCGACGCCCCCCATGACCCGGCCGACGCGCCCGTCCCGCGCCTCGACCGCGTACCCGTCGCCGCCCGTCACCGGCGGGCCTCGTGGAGGACGGCGACGATCCGCATCGCCATGTCCAGGTTGCACCGCCCCAGGTCCACCAACGGACAGGCCACGTCGCTCGCGGCCGTCACCGGGTCCACGCGCAGGGACGGCAGGATCACGCCCGCCTCGCCCAGCGCTCCGCGCAGCCGGGCCACCACTTCCTCGGCCGCCCGCAGCCGATCCGTCGATCGCATCGCCATGACCTGGCACCTCCACTCTCCGTGTCCGGGATCCCTGCACAGAGTGGTCGATCAAGGGCCGGCCTGAACAGTGGCAACGGCTCAACAACCCCATCGGTGCACACGGGAGTTGACACGTGGCCGGACCCGAGGAGCTCGATCCGTCCTCCTCCCCGAGGGCGCTGCCCGGCGCGGAACCGCGTCACGCCAGCGAAAACGCGGGCCCCGGCCGGGAAGCGCCGGGCCGGCCGCTCTTCGTCAGCGGCTCGTTCATCGGTCAACCGGAGGCGGGAACTCGCCGCATGGGGAACGGCGCAGATGGCCCCCGAGCTCAAGCTCCGGGGCCTGCGCGTGCTTCCCGGCAGGCGCTTGGGCGTCGAAACGCCCGAGGGCGGCACCCCTCGAAGAAGGGGTGCCGCCCTCGGAACGTGAAGGACGTGTCCGATCCGGGAGGATCAGAAGTCCATGTCACCGCCCGGCATGCCACCCGGGGCGGCCGCGCCGGCCTTCTCGGGCTTGTCGGCGATGACGGCCTCGGTGGTGAGGAACAGCGCCGCGATGGAGGCCGCGTTCTGCAGGGCAGAGCGGGTCACCTTCGCGGGGTCGAGGATGCCCTCGGCGATCATGTCGACGTACTCGCCGGTCGCGGCGTTCAGACCGTGACCGATCGGAAGGTTGCGCACCTTCTCGACGACGACGCCGCCCTCGAGGCCACCGTTGACGGCGATCTGCTTCAGCGGGGCCTCCAGCGCCAGCTTCACGGCGGCGGCACCGGTGGCCTCGTCACCCTCGAGCTCAAGCTTCTCGAAGACCGAGGAAGCCTGGAGCAGGGCCACGCCACCACCGGCGACGATGCCCTCCTCGACGGCGGCCTTGGCGTTGCGCACCGCGTCCTCGATGCGGTGCTTGCGCTCCTTGAGCTCGACCTCGGTGGCGGCACCGGCCTTGATGACGGCCACGCCGCCGGCCAGCTTCGCCAGACGCTCCTGGAGCTTCTCGCGGTCGTAGTCCGAGTCGCTGTTCTCGATCTCGGCACGGATCTGGTTGACGCGGCCCTGGACCTGCTCGCTGTCACCGGAGCCGTCGACGATGGTCGTCTCGTCCTTGGTGATGACGACCTTGCGGGCGCGGCCCAGGAGGTCGAGGGTGGCGTTCTCGAGCTTGAGACCGACCTCCTCGGAGATGACCGTGCCACCGGTGAGGATGGCGATGTCGTTCAGCATGGCCTTGCGGCGGTCGCCGAAGCCCGGGGCCTTGACGGCGACGGACTTGAAGGTGCCGCGGATCTTGTTGACGACCAGGGTCGACAGGGCCTCGCCCTCGACGTCCTCGGCGATGATCAGCAGCGGCTTGCCCGACTGCATGACCTTCTCCAGCAGCGGAAGGAGGTCCTTCACGTTGCTGATCTTCGAGTTGACGATGAGGATGTACGGGTCGTCGAGCGACGCCTCCATACGCTCCATGTCGGTGGCGAAGTACGCCGAGATGTAGCCCTTGTCGAAGCGCATACCCTCGGTGAGCTCCAGCTCCAGACCGAAGGTCTGGGACTCCTCGACGGTGATGACGCCTTCCTTGCCGACCTTGTCCATGGCCTCGGCGATGAGCTCGCCGATCTGGGTGTCGGCGGCGGAGATGGAGGCCGTGGAAGCGATCTGCTCCTTGGTCTCGACATCCTTCGCCTGCTCCAGCAGCGCACCGGAGACGGCCTCGACGGCCTTCTCGATGCCGCGCTTGAGGGCCATCGGGTTGGCGCCGGCGGCGACGTTGCGCAGACCCTCGCGGACGAGCGCCTGGGCGAGGACGGTCGCGGTGGTCGTACCGTCACCGGCGACGTCGTCCGTCTTCTTGGCGACTTCCTTGACCAGCTCGGCGCCGATCTTCTCGTACGGGTCCTCGAGCTCGATCTCCTTGGCGATGGAAACACCATCGTTGGTGATCGTGGGGGCGCCCCACTTCTTCTCGAGGACGACGTTGCGACCCTTGGGGCCCAGGGTCACCTTGACGGCGTCGGCGAGCTGGTTCATGCCGCGCTCGAGGCCGCGCCGTGCCTCCTCGTCGAACGCGATGATCTTGGCCATGTGAAGTGGTCCTCCCGGACAGGGGTGGAAAAGCCGGACCGCGCTGGTGCCCGCGACGGACGGCCTGCACGCCTGTGGTTCCTTGCCCCACCGGCCTGCGAGCCTCACCGACCCGGTCCTTCGGTGGCACTCTCACTGTCAGAGTGCTAACGCAATGATTAGCACTCGACCCCTGCGAGTGCAAGCGCCCACCGGGTATCGGACAGCCGGATCCGGGCAGACGCGCCAGGGCGCTCACGGGCAGGCGCGGGCGGCGCCGTCACGGGCCCCCGCGGGGGCGTACGGGACCCCGGCGCGGGGCGCGGGCATACGCGAGGGGCCCGTATCCCTCCTCGGATACGAGCCCCTCGGCGCTGCTGAGTCGATGGTCGATCGAACGCGCGGCACTCAGCCGGCGGCGAGCTTGACCATGTCCGCCTGCGGACCCTTCTGGCCCTGCGAGATCTCGAACTCGACCCGCTGACCTTCTTCAAGGGTGCGGTACCCGTCCATCTGGATCGCGCTGTAGTGGACGAAAACATCCGCACCACCGTCGACCGCGATGAAGCCGTACCCCTTCTCCGCGTTGAACCACTTGACGGTGCCCTGAGCCATGCCTAACTCCCCTATTACTGGCCCTTGCGCAGGACCGCACTTCGCGGACCCTGGGTCAGACCTCGCCCCCCGATGAATCCCTGGACCCGGAGGCCCGTAAGAACCCAGGAGACGTGCGCCGGAACGCGTCGACCGCGGCTGAATGTATCTGCCCAACTGCCCTCTGCAACAGGTCAATCGGACGAGAAATCCGAGCGCCCGTGAACGGAAATATCGGCGAATTGAGCGGAATCCGGGGCAAGTCGGGCCCGACAAAGCACGCATTCGGCGCATTGCACATGGACACTTTGGCTGCTTCTTGATGGGGCGCGGCGCATTCTCATATGCGCGGGGCACCTGCAGCGGCGGGGACTTCCCCAACTCTACCGCGCTCAACCCTGCAAATTGCCCCCTCCGCTTTCCGGTGCGGAGGGGGCAACAGTTGTGCGGGTGAAAAGGTGGGCGGTCAGCAGCCGCCCGCCACGGCGGGAATGATCGAAACGCCCACGCCGTCGGGCGTGGCGGTCTCCAGACCCTGTTCGAACCGCACGTCGTCGTCGTTGACGTAGACGTTGACGAAGCGGCGCAGCTTGCCCTGGTCGTCCAGGACGCGGGCGGCGATGCCCGGGTGGTTGGCCTCCAGCGACGCGATGACCTCGGAGAGGGTTCCGCCCTCGGCCGACACCTCGGCCTGGCCGCCCGTGTACGTGCGGAGGATGGTGGGGATGCGGACGTTGACGCTCACAGGTTTCTCCTCAGGGTTTCAGCGGGCCAGGCCGGCGTCGCGGAACGCGTCCAGGCTGGGGCGGATGGTCGCGGTCGGGCCGGTGGTCGGGGCCACGGCGTCGAGGGTCTTCAGGCCGTCACCGGTGTTCAGGACGACGGTGGTGAGCGTGGGGTCGAGGAGGCCGGCCTCGATCAGCTTCCTGGTCACACCCACCGTCACGCCGCCCGCGGTCTCGGCGAAGATGCCCTCGGTGCGGGCCAGCAGCTTGATCGCGTCCACGACCTGCTCGTCGTCGACGTCCTCGACCGCGCCGCCGGTGCGGCGGGCGATGTCCAGCACGTAGGGGCCGTCGGCCGGGTTGCCGATGGCGAGCGACTTGGCGATGGTGTCCGGCTTCTGGGGCCGTACGACGTCGTGGCCCGCCTTGAAGGCGGTGGAGACCGGGGAGCAGCCCTCGGCCTGGGCGCCGAAGATCTTGTACGGCCTGTCCTCGACGAGGCCCAGCCTGATGAGCTCCTGGAGACCCTTGTCGATCTTCGTGAGCTGGGAGCCGGAGGCGATCGGGATGACCAGCTGGTCGGGCAGCCGCCAGCCGAGCTGCTCGCAGATCTCGTACGCGAGGGTCTTGGAGCCCTCCGCGTAGTACGGGCGCAGGTTGACGTTGACGAAGCCCCAGCCCTCGCCCAGCGGGTCGCCGATGAGCTCGGAGCAGAAGCGGTTCACGTCGTCGTAGTTGCCCTCGATGCCGACGAGCTCGCCGCCGTAGACCGCGGCCATGACGACCTTGCCCTGCTCCAGGTCGTGCGGGATGAACACGCAGGAGCGGAAGCCCGCCCGGGCGGCGGCGGCGCCGACCGCGCCGGCCAGGTTGCCGGTGGAGGAGCACGAGAGGGTGGTGAAGCCGAAGGCGCGGGCGGCCTCCAGGGCCTGCGCGACGACGCGGTCCTTGAAGGAGTGCGTCGGGTTGCCGGAGTCGTCCTTGACGAACAGCTTTCCGGGGGCCACGCCGAGTTCGCGGGCGAGGTTGTCGGCCTTGACGAGCTTGGTCCAGCCGGGGTTCAGGTTGGGCTTGTCCGTCACGTCGGCGGGGACGGGCAGCAGCGGTGCGTATCGCCAGATGTTGGCGGGGCCCGCCTCGATCCGCTCGCGAAGGGCCTCCGGGTCACCGGTCGGCAGGTCGTAGGCGATTTCCAGCGGCCCGAAACACAGTTCACAGGCGAAGATCGGGCCGAGGGGGAAACGCTCACCGCATTCCCGACAGGAAAGCGCGGCGGCCGGACCGAGGTCGACGGTCTTGGGGGTGGCAACAGTCTGTACAGCCATGGAGGCGAGGCCCTTTCTCCTCATCTTCCTCATGGCGCATCTCGCCATGAGACGGATTTGGCACCTTCCCTAGCCGGGGCCTCGCGGAATTCCACGCGTGCGCGGTGCACCACCGGGATGGTGACCGGGACGGGTGGGCGAGTGCCGACTGGAGGGTTGCCGGGGCTTCAACGGGCCGTTTCCCTCTGCCCCTCTGGATGAGCGGTATTCGATTGTGTGGCGCGGGCCCCCGACATGCGACGGTCATCCGCGTTGTTCAAGACTGTAACCGAACACACCGGGCGGTTGAGATGGTCGTCCGACCCGCGAGATGGAGATCACGTGCTGGATGAGGTGGAGCGCTGGCTGCCCCGGCGGTCCTGGTCCGTGTCCGACCGGCCGCTCGGGATGCTGCTCGCGGCGAAGCGCTCGACGCGGGTCAGCGTGGTGCTGCCCGCGCTGAACGAGGAGGCGACGGTCGGGGAGATCGTCACCGTGATCCGCCGTGAGCTGATGTCGGCCGAGGTGCCTCTCGTCGACGAGCTGGTGGTGATCGACTCGGGCTCCACCGACCGTACGGCGGAGGTGGCCGCGGCCGCCGGGGCGCGGGTGGTGGCGCGGGACGCGATACTCCCCCGCATACCGGCCGTGCCGGGCAAGGGCGAGGTGCTGTGGCGCTCGCTGCTGGTGACCGGCGGGGACGTGGTGTGCTTCGTCGACGCGGACCTGCGGGAGTTCTCGGCGGACTTCGTGACGGGGATCGTGGGGCCGCTGCTGACCGACCCGTCGGTGGAGTTCGTGAAGGCGATGTACGAGCGGCCGCTGGGGGACGCGCCCGGTCAGGGCGGGCGGGTGACCGAGCTGGTGGCCAGGCCGCTGCTGAACCTGCACTGGCCGCAGCTCGCCGGGTTCGTCCAGCCGCTGGGCGGCGAGTACGCGGCGCGGCGCTCGCTGCTGGAGCGGCTGCCCTTCCCGGTCGGCTACGGCGTGGAGCTGGGCCTGCTGGTCGACGCGCTGCACACGGTCGGGCTGGACGCGCTGGCGCAGGTGGACGTGGGGGTGCGGCTGCACCGCCATCAGGACGACCGGGCGCTGGGCCGGATGGCGGCGGCGATCTACCGGACGGCCCAGCTGCGGCTGTCGCGGGGCCATCTGGTGCGGCCCCGGCTGACCCAGTTCGACCGGGGCGACGACGGTTTCGTACCGCGTACGCACCCGGTGGACACGGAGGAGCGGCCGCCGATGGCCGGGATCGCGGAGTACGCGCGCCGCCGCGTGGCGTGACCGGCCGCACGTTTGAGCGTTTCCGCTTCGGGCTAGGTTCGGCTACATGGTCTCCGAGGAGCGTCACGAACACGAAGCAGCCCGGATCCTGGTCGCCTCGAACCGCGGACCGGTGAGCTACGTCCCGCGCGAGGACGGCACGCTCGACGCCCGCAGGGGCGGGGGCGGGCTGGTGTCGGGACTGTCGGCGATCGGGCCGGACGCCGGTGCGCTGTGGGTGTGCGCCGCGCTGGGCGACGGCGACCGGCAGGCGGTGCGCGACGGCATCGCCGAGCCCGGGGTGCGCATGCTCGACATCGACGCCGGCGTGCACGCCGACGCGTACAACGGCATCGCGAACTCGGTGCTGTGGTTCGTCCACCACATGCTGTACCAGACACCGCTGGAGCCGGTCTTCGACGCGGAGTTCCGGCGGCAGTGGGGCGCCTACCGGACGTACAACCGGGCGTTCGCGGAGGCGCTGGCGGCGGAGGCGGCGCCCGGGGCCGCGGTGCTGATCCAGGACTACCACCTGGCGCTGGCACCGGGGATGCTCCGCGAGCTCCGCCCCGACCTGCGGATCGGCCACTTCTCGCACACCCCGTGGGCGCCCGCCGACTACTTCCGCATGCTGCCGGACGACATCGCCGAGGAGCTGCTCCTGGGGATGCTGGGCGCGGACCGGCTGGGGTTCCTGACCCAGCGGTGGGCGGACGCGTTCGCCGCGTGCTGCGGGCAGCTGGTGGGCGGTACGGGCACGACGCGGATCGGGGTGCACGGGCTGGGCGCCGACGCGGACTTCCTGCGGGAGCGCGCGCACCGGCCGGACGTGGACGAGCGGATGGCGGCGCTGCGCGAGCAGATCGGCGAGGGCCGCAGGACGATCGTGCGGGTGGACCGCACGGAGCTGTCGAAGAACATCGTGCGGGGGCTGCTGGCGTACCGGACGCTGCTGGAGGAGCACCCCGAGTGGCGCGAGCGGGTCGTGCACCTCGCCTTCGCGTACCCCTCGCGGCAGGACCTGGAGGTCTACCGGACGTACACCGAGGAGGTCTCGCGGGTCGCCGGGGAGATCAACGCGACGTACGGGACCGAGGGCTGGACTCCGGTCGTGCTGCATGTGAAGGACGACTTCGCGCGCTCGCTCGCCGCGTACCGGCTGGCCGACGTGGCGCTGGTCAACCCGATCCGGGACGGTATGAACCTGGTCGCCAAGGAGGTGCCGGTCGTCTCCGAACGGGGCTGTGCGCTGGTGCTGTCGCGGGAGGCGGGCGCCTACGCGGAGCTGCGGGACAGCGCGGTGACGGTGAACCCGTTCGACGTGACGGGCACGGCGGCGGCGCTGCACGAGGCCCTGACGATGCCGGACCACGAGCGGGCGGAGCGCACCAAGCACCTCGCGGCGGCGGCGACCGCCCTGCCGCCGGAGCGCTGGTTCCTGGACCAGCTGGAGGCGTTGCTCGCCACGGCGGAGTGAGGCGTTCCCCTTCCCGTCCCCGGGCGGCCGCGTAAGCGGCGGCGTCCGGGGCAGCCGGGTGCGGGAAGGGAGAATTGGTCATGAACCTGGCATACGGCTTACCGGACTCGTCCACCGAGTGGTTCTGGTTCCTGGGCGCGCTGGCGCTCTACGTGGGCGTGGGCCTGCTGCTGGACTACGCGATGTACCGGCGGCGGGGCGCCCGGAACCCCGCCAGGAAGGCGCTGGGCGGTCTGACGGACATGGAGACGCGGCAGCCGCCCGGGAGCCGCTTCCGCAGCCAGATGCTGCTGCTCGGCGGCGCGCTGCTGCTGGTGCCGGTGGCGCTGTGGACGTCGGGGGCGGTGCGGTACGTCTCCTTCGTCGTGGTCGGGGCAGCGGTGATCTGCGCCAAGGCGGTGTACGACCACCGCACGGAGGTGCGCCCGCCCGAACGGCGGTGAGGACGCGCCTGCCGGGGCCCGTCCGCTCCCGCCCCGGGCGCGGGCGGGAGCGCTCCCCGCGCGCGGGCGGGGGCAAGGGCGCGACGCTCCCTAGCGGGACGCCTCGCGGGCCAGCGCGGCCAGGGTCTCGGCCACGCCCGCCGGGCCCGGCAGGACGAGGTCGGCGCGGTCGGCCAGCTCCGGGACCTCCGTGCCGCTGCACACGAGCAGCCCGGGCACCCCGTCGGAGCGCAGCTTCTCGACGGCGGCGAACGCCGCGAGGTCGCCGAGGTCGTCGCCCGCGAACAGGACGGCGGCGGCGCCGATCTCCTGTGCGTACTCGGTGAGGGCAACGCCCTTGTCGACGCCGGGCGGACGCAGCTCCAGCACCATCCGGCCCGGTTCGAGGACCAGGCCGTGACGGGCGGCCAGGTCGCTCAGCGGGCCCTTCAGCGCCTCGAAGGCGGCCTGCGGGTCGTCGGCCCGCCGGGTGTGGACGGCGACGGCCCGGCCCTTCTCCTCTATCCAGGTGCCGCGCCAGGCGCCGACGCTCTCCAGGAAGCCGGGCAGCTCCGCCCGGACCGCCGCGACGCCCGGGTGCGCGGGGGCGGCGGTGACCGTGCCGGTCACGGCGTCCCAGCGCTCGGCGCCGTAGTGCCCGAGGACCACGAGGTGTTCCAGGCCGGGCACCCCGGCGAAGCCGCCGTACCGCACGGCGACCCCGGCGGGGCGGCCGGTGATGATGGCGACGGAGGCGACACGCGGTGCCAGCGCGCTGAGCGCGGGCACCACGGCCGGGTGGGCGCGGGCCTGCTCGGGGTCGGGCACGATGTCGGCCAGCGTGCCGTCGAAGTCGAGGGCGACGAGCGCCCGCTCCGGCCGCGCGAGGATCGCGGCGAGGCCGTCACGGCCGGCTGAAGTGGCGGGACGCGGCAAGGGTTCCGGGTTGCTGCCCATGTTCCGGACCCTATCCACGGCGGCGCCCCCGCACACCTCAGCGGCGGGCCTCGCGGGACTCCCGCATCCGGCGCAGGCGGTTGACCGTGACGGGGTCGTGGGCCAGGGCCCTCGGGTCGTCGAGGAGGGCGTTGAGCAGCTGGTAGTAGCGGACCGGGGAGAACCCGAGCTGTTCCCTGATCGCGCGTTCCTTGGCGCCGGGGCCCGGCCAGGAGCGCCGTTCCATGGCGAGGACGGCGCGGTCCCGGCCGGTGAGCCCCGACGGCGCGGCGGAGGCCGGTACGGGACCGGCCTCGGGCTCTGGCTCGGGCTGGGAACCGGCCTCGGCCTCGGGCTCGGAACCGGCCTCGGAGCGGGCGTCCGGGCGGGGGTCGGGATCGGCGGTCATATCAGCAACATAACGCCCGCCGGGATGCGGACGGAAAGCCCGTAGGGGGTGTCCCGCAGCCCTACTCCGCCGCCTCGGCGTCCCTGGCGTCACGGGCGATCTGCTCCAGCACGCTCTCCGGGCTGCCGTCGGGCTCGACCGCCTTGCCGATGTTCTTCTTGACGCTCTCGCTGACCTTGGCCCAGGAGGTCTCGCCCACCGGGTACAGCTCCGAGGCCGGCAGCGCCTGCAGGAACTCCTTCAGGTCCGCGTTGGCGGGGTTGGCCTGCATGGCGGCGCTGGCGGTGACGGTGACCGGCAGGATGTCGTACTGCTCGGAGAACCGGACCACGTTCTTGTCCTCGTAGACGTAGTCCAGGAACTCGCCGATCTCCTTGCGGTGGCCGTTCTGCTTGAACGCCATCATCCAGTCGGCGACACCCATCGCGGCCTTGGCCTTGCCCTTGACGCCGGGCAGCGGCACCTTGCCGACCTTCACACCCGCCTTCTCGGCCTTCTCCATCAGCGTGGGGTGGCCGTTGAGCATGCCGACCTCGCCGCGCGTGAAGGCGTCGAACGCCTGCTGGCGGTCGAGCTTGCCGGGGGCGACGGGACCGGTCAGGCCCTCGCCGACGAGGTTGTCCTTCAGCCAGGTGAAGGTCTCGATGTTCTCGGTCGAGGCGATCTCGTAGGTGCCGCCGGTGGAGTCGCGGTAGCCGCCCCCGCCGCTGAGAAGCCACATCATCGTCTCGGCCTGGGACTCCTCACTGCCGAGCGGCAGCGCGAAGGGGTACTTCACACCCTCGCCCTTGAGGGCCTTGGCGGCCTTCTCGATGTCGTCCCAGCTCTGGGGCGCCTTGACGCCCGCCTTCTCGAAGAGGTCCTCGTTGAAGAAGAGCAGGCGCGTGCTGGCCGCGAACGGCAGGCCGTACTGCACCCGGTCGACCTCGCCCGCCTTGCTGAGCAGTGGCAGGAAATTGGCCTGGGTGGGCACGGACACCAGGCTGTCGACGTCGTAGAGCTTGTCCTGCTCGGCGTAGTCGGCGTACGCGCCGATCTGCGCCAGGTCGGGGGCCGCGCCGTTCTTCACCATCTCGGCGACCTCGCGGTCGACGTCCTTCCAGGACAGGACCTGGACGTCGATCTTGATGCCGGGGTGACCCTTCTCGAACGAGCGGGCCACATCGTCCCAGTACTTCTTGGAGGTGTTGGCCTCGCTGCTGCCGTAGTCGGCGGCCACCAGCTTCAGGGTGACGTCCCCCGAGCCCCCGGAGGATCCACAGGCGGACAGCGTCGCCGCCATGCTCAGTGCGGCTACCGCCGCGGTCAGTCCCTTGTAGCGGCGCTGCACGACTGTTTCCCACCCTTTGCTCTACGTTGAGCTGCGATTTTCCCTCATGCAGGGGGATGAGGTCTACACCACCGGGGTATCGCTTCTGCAACTCTTGCCGGGTGAGGGCACTCGCCGCCGCGCACGACCCGGCACGTTCACGCCCTGTACGCGTACGACGCCGTAGGAGCCACGTCGCATGTCCCGTACCGCAACAGAGATAGCCACTCAGCCCGGTTGCTGGCGCCGCGCCGCCGAGGCCGCCGCATCGTTCGAGGGTCTGCCGAAGCCGGGAGAGCGGGTCGCCGTGACCGGCTGCGGCACGTCCTGGTTCATGGCGATCGCCTACGCCGCGCTGCGGGAGGCGGCGGGGCAGGGCGAGACGGACGCGTTCGCCTCGTCGGAGTTCCCGGCGGGCCGCGCGTACGACCGGGTCGTCGCCATCACCCGGTCGGGTACGACGACCGAGGTGCTGGACCTGCTGAGGGGCCTGCGCGGCAAGGTGCCGACGCTGGCCCTGACGGCCGACCCGGCCACCCCGGTCATGGACGCGGCGGACACGGTCGCGGTGCTCGACTGGGCGGACGAGGAATCGGTGGTGCAGACCCGCTTCGCGACGACGGCGCTGGCGTTCCTGCGGGCCGGCCTGGGCCCGGTGGAGGGCGTCAGGACGGTCGCCGAGGCGGCGCTGGACGCGGAGCTCGCGGTGACCGAGCCGCTGCCGGAGGCGGTGCTGGGCGCCGAGCAGTGGACGTTCCTGGGCCGCGGCTGGACGTACGGGCTGGCCCTGGAGGCGGGCCTGAAGATGCGTGAGGCGGCCGGGGCGTGGACGGAGTCGTACCCGGCGATGGAGTACCGCCACGGTCCGATCTCCATCACCGGCCCGGGCCGGGTGGCCTGGGTCTTCGGCGACCTCCCCGAGGGGCTGGCGGCGGACGTGGCGCGGGTCGGCGGCACGCTGCACGCGCACGCTTCCGCGGACCCGCTCGCCGACCTGATCCGCGCGCAGCGGCTGGCGGTCGCCCTGGCGGAGTCCAGGGGCCACGACCCGGACCGCCCGCGCAACCTGACCCGGAGCGTGATCCTGCCCTGACCCGGAGGGTGGTCCCGCCCTGACCCGGAAGGTGGTCCCGCCCTGACGCGGGGCGCGCGTCACGGGCCCGGGCCGTTGGGCCCGAACCACCGGCCCGAGCCACGGGGGGCGGGCCGGGCCCGGCGGCTCGCGCCCGGCGGTTCGCCCTGGCGGGCGATTTGTATGCAGCGGCAACAATCCTCGCGAGTGGACTAGACCTTTCGCGGTCGTACGAGCCACACTGTCTCCCGTGAGACACGTCATCGCCCTCGATGTGGGCGGCACCGGTATGAAAGCCGCCCTGGTCGGAGCGGACGGCACCCTGCTGTACGAGGCGCGCCGCGCCACCGGCCGGGAGCGCGGGCCCGACGCGGTCGTGGAGTCGATCCTCGACTTCGCCGCCGAGCTGCGCGCCCAGGGCCAGGAGCGGTACGGCCGCAGCGCCGTGGCCGCCGGTGTCGCCGTCCCCGGGATCATCGACGCCGACCGGGGCGTCGCGGTGTACGCCGCGAACCTCGGCTGGCGTGACGTACCGATGCGCGCGCTGCTGAGCGAGCGGCTCGACGGCGTACCCGTGGCCCTCGGGCACGACGTGCGCACCGGGGGCCTCGCCGAGGGGCGCATCGGCGCCGGCAAGGGCGCGGACCGGTTCCTGTTCGTGCCGCTCGGCACCGGCATCGCGGGCGCCATCGGCATCGCGGGCACCATCGAGGCGGGCGCGCACGGGTACGCCGGCGAGATCGGGCACATCGTGGTCCGTCCGGGCGGCCCCGCGTGCGGCTGCGGCCAGCGCGGCTGCCTGGAGACGCTCGCGTCCGCCGCCGCGGTGACCCGCGCCTGGGCCGAGGCGAGCGGCGACCCGGCCGCGGACGCGGCGGACTGCGCCAAGGCGGTCGAGTCGGGTGACCCCGCCGCCGTGCGGGTGTGGCGGGAGGCCGTCGACTCGCTCGCCGACGGGCTCGTGACCGCACTCACCCTGCTGGACCCCCGCACGCTCATCATCGGTGGCGGTCTGGCCGAGGCGGGGGAAACGTTGTTCACACCCCTTCGGGCCGCGGTCGAGGAGCGAGTGACGTTCCAGAAGCTGCCCGCCATCGTGCCGGCGGCCCTCGGGGACACCGCCGGGTGCCTGGGCGCCGGTCTGCTCGCCTGGGATCTCAGCTCCGACCGCCCCGCCGCACGCCCCACCGACTCGGAGGTTTCCGCCTGATGGCCGATCGCAAGGTTCTCGCCGGCGCCCGTGTGGTGCTGCCGACCGGGATCGTCGACAACGGGCGGGTGATCGTCGAGAACGGCCGCATCACCGGAAGCGGCCCCGCGGACGCCGCTGCCGGCTCCCCGGCGGGCGCCGCGACCGACGCCCCGGCCCTGGACCTGTCCGGGCACTGGATCGTCCCCGGCTTCGTCGACATGCACAACCACGGCGGTGGCGGCGCGTCCTTCACCTCCGGAACCGTCGACGAGATCCTGCACGGGGTGCACACCCACCGGCTGCACGGCACCACCACGGTCGTCGCCTCCACCGTCACCGGCGACATGGACCTCCTGGCCCGGCACGCGGGGCTGCTGTCCGAGCTGGCCGAGCAGGGCGACATCGCCGGCATCCACTTCGAGGGGCCGTTCATCTCGCCCTGCCGCAAGGGCGCCCACAGCGAGGAACTGCTGCGCGACCCGGACCCGGCCGAGGTGCGCAAGCTCGTCGACGCGGCGCGCGGCCGGGCCAGCATGGTCACCCTCGCCACCGAACTGCCCGGCGGTCTGGACTCCGTGCGCATGCTGGCCGACCACGGCGTCATCGCGGCGATCGGCCACACGGACGCCACCTACGAGCAGACCGTCGAGGCCATCGACGCGGGCGCCACCGTCGCCACCCACCTCTACAACGCGATGCCCGCCCTCGGCCACCGCGCCCCCGGTCCCATCGCCGCCCTCCTGGAGGACGAGCGGATCACCGTCGAGCTCATCAACGACGGTACGCACCTGCACCCGGCCGCACTGGAACTGGCGTTCCGTCACGCCGGCGCGGACCGGGTCGCGTTGATCACCGACGCGATGGACGCGGCGGGCTTCGGCGACAGCATGTACGACCTGGGCCCGCTCGCCGTCGAGGTGAAGGACGGCGTGGCCCGGCTGGTCGAGGGCGGCTCCATCGCGGGCTCCACCCTCACCCTGGACACCGCCTTCAAGCGCGCGGCGACCATCGACGGGCTGCCCGTCGAGTCGGTCGTGCGGGCCATCTCCGCCAACCCGGCCCGGCTGCTCGGCCTGGACGACAGGGTGGGGTCGCTGGAGGCCGGAAAGGACGCCGATCTGGTGGTCCTGGACGCGGAGTTCACCCTGAAGGGCGTCATGCGCAAGGGCGAATGGGTGGTTGAACCCCAACTGGGGTGATATCTGAGCGAATTGCTCCGCGGCGGTTGGCCGCCATTGCCCCGTGGGGGCTGGGCCAACCGCCTTCCGTTTGGCATGATCGGGCCCCGTAAGCGCAAGAACGGTTCACATCGGGGGTGTCACGGGTGATCCTGACGGTCACGCTCAACGCCGCCCTGGACATCACGTACACATGCGGCGCCCTGGTCCCGCACGCCTCGCACCGCGTCGACTCCGTCGCCGAACGGCCGGGCGGCAAGGGGCTCAACGTCGCCCGCGTGCTCGCCGCGCTCGGCCACGACACCGTCGTGACCGGCTTCGCGGGCGGTCACACGGGCGAGGTGGTGCGCGGGCTCCTCGCCCCGCTGCCCGTGCACGACGCGCTCGTCCCGATCGACGGCGCCACACGCCGCACCGTCGCCGTCGTCGACAGGGCGAGCGGCGACACCACCCAGCTCAACGAGCCGGGCCCGGCCGTCCTGCCCTCCGAGTGGTCCGCCCTGCTCGGCGCGTACGGCTCCCTCCTCGCGGACGCGGACGCCGTCGCCCTGTGCGGCAGCCTCCCGCCGGGCATCCACGTCGGCGCCTACGCGGAGCTGGTCCGCCGCGCCCGCGCCGCCGGTGTACCGGTGCTCCTGGACACCAGCGGCGAGCCGCTGCGGCGCGGCATCGCGGCCCGCCCCGACCTGGTCAAGCCCAACGCCGACGAGCTCGCCCGGCTCACCGGCGCCCGCGAGCCGCTGCGCGCCACCTGCGACGCCCGGCGCCGGGGAGCCCACGCGGTGGTCGCCTCCCTCGGGCCCGACGGCCTGCTGGCGGTCACCCCCGACGGCACCTGGCGGGCCACGCCGCCCGCCGCCGTGAAGGGCAACCCGGCGGGCGCGGGCGACTCGGTGGTGGCCGGTCTGCTCTCCGGCCTCGTCGAGAACCTCCCCTGGCCCGACCGGCTGGCCCGCGCCGTGGCGCTGTCCGCGGCGACGGTCATGGCCCCGGCGGCGGGCGAGTTCGACCCGCGCGCGTACCAGGAGCTGCTGCCCCGGGTGAGGGTGGACGCGCACGCGGCAGCGGCCTAGGCCGCCGCGGTACGGGACGAGCGGTACGAGCAGGAAGAACGCGGCGCACAGTACGAAGCACGCAGCACAGCGGAAGCACGGACTGGGGGACTCGCATTCCATGCCACTCGTCAGCACCGGTGAACTGGTCACCCGCGCGCGCTCCTCGCGGGGCGCCGTCGCCGCGTTCAACGTCATCACGCTGGAGCACGCCGAGGCGATCGCGGCCGGGGCCGAACGGGCGGGGGTGCCGGCCATCCTCCAGATCTCCGAGAACGCCGTGCGGTTCCACGGCGGCGACCTCTCCGCCGTCGCGGCGGCCGCCCGCGCCGTCGCCGGCGCCTCCTCCGCGCCGCTCGCGCTCCACCTCGACCACGTGGTCTCACCGGACCTGCTGCGCTCGGCGCACGCCGAGGGCTTCAGCTCGGTGATGTTCGACGCGTCGAAGCTGCCGTACGGGGACAACGTCAAGGCGACGGCCGAGGCGGTCCGTTGGGGGCACGAGCGGGGCATCTGGGTCGAGGCGGAGCTCGGCAGGGTCGGCGGCAAGGAGGGCGAGGCCCCGCTGGACGCCCACGCCCCGGGCGTGCGCACCGACCCGGCGGAGGCCGCCGCCTACGTCGCGGACACCGGCGTCGACGCGCTGGCTGTCGCGGTCGGCTCCTCGCACGCGATGACCCGGCGCACGGCGGCCCTGGACCACGCGCTGATCGCCGCCCTGCGCGACGCGGTCCCGGTGCCGCTGGTCCTGCACGGCTCGTCGGGCGTCCCGGACGGCGAGATCCGCTCGGCGGTCGCCGCGGGCATGGTCAAGATCAACGTCGGTACGGCCCTGAACACGGCGTTCACCGCGGCGGTACGCGCTTTCCTGGAGGACCACGCCTCGGCGGTCGACCCCCGGAAATACCTCGTCCCGGCTCGCGAGGCGATGGCCGGGACGGTGGCGGGCTTCCTGGCGGTGGTCAACGGTTCGTGACGCACCGTCGGCCGGCGACGGGTCACCGTCGGCCGGCGGCGGCCGTCAGGCGGGCCGGACCTCCAGCCAGTCCAGGATGGCGTTGCACTGGTTGCCCTGCTCGCAGGAGATCTTGACCTCGTTCTCGCCCTGCTTGAGCGTGACCGGCGCCCAGGTGGTCTGCCAGTTCTTCTCCCAGTTCGGGTCCGTGGAATGGATGAAGTTCTTCAGACCTATGGGGTTGGAGTTGGCCTTGCCGTTGATGGTCAGCGTGGCGTTGGCGTCCTGGGCGGGGATGGCGTAGCGCACGTACAGCTTGTACTCGCCCGCCTCCGCCACGTCGGCCTTCCAGGTGACCCCGGCGCCGACCGCGTTGAAGTTGGTCACGTAGGCGCCGTTGGTGCCTTCCGCGCCCTTGACGTCGGTGGCCAGGGCGGCCGGCGGACCGAGCTGGAGCGTCGCCGCGTCCTGCTTGGGAAGCTCGGCGGGCTTCTCGCCGTCGTCGGACGGCTTCGAGCTCGGCTCCTGCGGGGAGGACGAGGAGCTGGGCGGCTGGACCGCCTCGTTGCCCTTGCCGTCGTCGGACTCGCCGCCCTTGGTGAGCAACGCCACCGTGATCCCGACCACGACGACCGCGACGACCGCGATCGCGCCGATCAGCAGGCCCTTGGTGTTGGGGCCGCCGCTCCGGCCGCCGCGCTGCGGCTGCTGACCGGGGAGCGGGGACTGACGGGTGGGAGCACCGCCCGGGTACGTCTCGGGAGCGGCGTACTGCGCGGCCGGCCTGCCGTACGCCTGCTGCGTCTGCTGCTGGCCGTACTGGTGCTGCGGCGGGACCTGTCCGTACTGGCGCTCGCCGACGGCCCTGACCTGGTTGTACGACGTTCTGGGTACGCCCGGCTGCGAAGCCGGACCGGGGTAGCCGTAGCCGCCGCCCTGGCGCGGAGCCTGTGCGCCCGCAGCCTGCCCGTCCTCGTACAGGTAGCCGAACGGATCGTCGTCCTCGGGCGTGCCCGCGCCGTTGTTACCGGCAGCCATTCCCTGGTCACTCCTATCCCTGCTCGCCAGCGGTCACCGACCGGGCGAGCCTACCCCGAACGGACTACCCCGCCCGGCGGTGAAGCTTGGCACGGGAGCGTTTCTCGATGTACATGCGCTGGTCAGCGGAGTTCAACACCTCTTCGACCGACATACCGCATTCGGCCCAGCCGATCCCGAAACTCGCGCCGACCCGGACCGCCCGCCCGTCCACCCGGATGGGCGGGATGATCGCGTTGCGCAGGCGTACCGCCAGGTCGGCGGCGTCCGCGGCGCCGAGCCCGTCGGCGAGGACGACGAATTCGTCACCGCCGAGCCGGGCGACGGTGTCCCCGTCCCGTACGCCCGCGGTGAGACGGCGGGCCACCTCGATCAGCACGGCGTCACCCGTGTGGTGCCCGAACCGGTCGTTGATCGACTTGAAGCCGTCCAGGTCGCAGAAGAGGACCGCGAGCCCCTTGGTGCCGTCGTCGACCTCACCGTGGGGTGCGACGGTGTGCACATGGTGGTCGTACGGGCCGCCCGCGGCCGGGTCGAAGTCGAAGCCGTCGCCCCGGAACCCGTGCCCGCCGGCGCCGTCGTGCCCGTTCTGGCCGTCCTGGCCGTCCTGGCCGGCCGGACCGCCGTGCCCGTGTTCGTACTGCTCGTAGTGCTCGTACTGGTCGTAGTGCTCGTACTCGGACCCGTCGGTCTCGTACGCCGCGGAGGCCGCCCGCACGGCGTGGGGACGCGCGCACAGCCGGGAGCTGAGGCGCGCCCGCAGCTCGGCGCTGTTGGGCAGCCCGGTCAGCGCGTCGTGGGAGGCCCGGTGGGCGAGCTGGAGCTCGTGCCGCTTGCGCTCCTCGATGTCCTCGACGTGGGTCAGCAGGAAGCGCGGCCCGTCGGCGGTGTCCGCGACCACCGAGTTGCGCAGGGACACCCAGACGTACGTGCCGTCGCGACGGCCCAGCCGCAGCTCGGCGCGCCCGCCCTCGGCCGAGGTCCGCAGCAGGGTGCCGATGTCCTCGGGGTGGACCAGGTCGGCGAAGGAGTACCGGCGCATCACGGAGGCGGGGCGGCTCAGCAGCCGGCACAACGCGTCGTTGGCGCGCAGCAGCCGCCCGTGCTGGTCGCCGCCCATCTCGGCGATGGCCATGCCGGACGGGGCGTACTCGAACGCCTGCCGGAACGACTCCTCGCTGGCCCGCAGGGCCTGCTGCTCCCGCTCCAGGCGGACCAGCGCGCGCTGCATGTTCGCCCGCAGCCGGGCGTTGCTGATCGCGATCGCGGACTGGGAGGCGTACATCTGGAGCGCCTCGCGCCCCCAGGCGCCGGGGTGACGGCCGTTGCGCGGCCGGTCGACGGAGATGACGCCCAGCAGTTCGCGGCCGCTGCCCGGGGGTCCCCCCGGCTGGGCGGAGCGGGCTCCGGGGGAGTACATGGGCGCGTAGAGCCGGTCGCGGGGGTGCCACTCGTCCTCGAAGCGGGGCTCGGGGCCGTCGGTGTGCCACTGGGGGACGTCGTCCTCTATGAGCACCCAGCCCTCGGTGTGCGGGATGAAGCGCAGCTCACCCCATGCCTCGCCCATGCTCAGACGCCGCTCCCAGGAGGCGCGGGATCCGACCCGGCCGGTGATCAGGGCCTCGGCGGCGGGGCTGCCGGCGAAGGCGGCGACGACCAGGTCACCGTCGGGCCGTACGAGATTGACACAGGCCAGTTCGTAACCGAGGCCCGCGGTGACGCCGTCGGCGACGGTCTGAAGGGTGTCGGCCAGGCTTCGGGCCGTGTTGAGGTTGGCGACGACCTGATGCAGCTGCCGCAGGGTCGCAAGACGGACGTACGGCTCCGACTCGGTCTCCATTGCTCGCTCTCCCCGAGACCTCGACAGCAACTCCAGAATTCTCATCGGCGCTTTGTTGCACTGTCACCGGCCACTGAATCACAGCGAGCTGTGCCCCAGGTACACAGGGTCAACAAATAGTGCACTCTGTGACTCAAGTCACAATGGATGATGTTGGGTCTCGACAGGGGCCGTGCGTCGCCCCCGGAGGAGCCACCGGACAGGGCGGGTGCCCGTCACCGCTTTCACCGAACCTTACCGAGAGCAAATTACGCCCTTCCGGCTCATGACGGGCCCACTTCGCCCGGACCGGGCCGTCCCGCCCCCGCGCACCACGCTCATCGGGGCCCGCGCCCGCGCCCCGTACCCGGAGGCCTCCGGACACGACCTAGGTCCAGCCTGGTCCCCTGGTCCGATGCGGGGCGTCCGGGGGCGGGGTTAGCGTTCCCGTGTGTTGACGACCAGGCTTTCCGACCCCGCAGTCCCGCATCCTGAGGGGGTGAGCAACGACGAGTTCCGTGCCGCGATGTCCCGGCTGGCCTCCGGCGTGGTGCTGGTGACGGCCCATGAGCCGCCTCTCTCGGCGGCCGGCCCGCGCGGCGAGGACGTCGGCATGACGGCGACCGCGTTCCTGTCGGTCTCGCTGGACCCGCCGCTGGTGATGGTGAGCCTGCGCGAGGGCTCACGCATGGACGACCTGCTCGCCGAGCAGCCGCGCTGGGGCGTGTCGGTACTCGCGGACCACCAGCGTCAGATCGCGGGCCGCTTCGCCATGAAGGGCCGGATCAGCGACCGGCTGCTCTTCGCCGACCTCCCGTACACCCGGGGCGAGCTGAGCGGGGCGCCGCTGATGGACGGCTCTCTGGCGGTCCTGGAGTGCGAGACCCGGCAGCGCGTCGAGGCGGGCGACCACACACTGGTGATCGGCCACGTCCTGAAGGCCGGCTTCCCGGCCCCGGAGGGGGCACCGCTGACGTACTTCCGGGGGAAGTACCGGCACCTGGGCTGAGCCTCGCACGGCGGACGGGCGTCGCACGGCGGGACGGGCGTGGCGCGACTGGTCGTGACGCGGTGGGGGACCCCCGTACCCCCGCCGCCTCAGGACCAGTCGCGGCCCGAACGGCCCCGTTTCGTGTCGGCGCGCTGCTTCTTCTCCCGCAGGCGGCGCTCGTTGATGCCGCGCGGGATCTTCGTCGCCCGCCGGGGCTTCGGCGGCGGCGCCGTCGCCTCGGCCAGCAGCGCCGCCAGGCGTACCGCCGCGGTCTCCCGGTTGCGCCACTGCGACCGGTGCTCCGACGCGCGGACCGTGAGCACCCCGCCGGCCAGACGGCTCTCCAGCCGGCTCAGCGCGCGTTCCTTCCACACCGGTGGCAGAGCGTCCGTGCGCGCCAGGTCGAAGCGGAGCTCCACCTGGGAGTCGCTGGTGTTCACATGCTGGCCGCCCGGTCCTGACGACCGCGAGAAACGCCACATGAGCTCGGCCTCCGGCAGACAGACCGAACCGCGGATGACATAGGGACCGGACATGCCGTCCATGTTCCCTTTCCGGCGGCGGTCACGTCACCCGCTTTTCCGTTCCTGGAACCACCTCGGCATGTCCGGCGTTATGTGCTGTGACGCCACACTGAACGAGGAAAGGGACTTCCCATGGCTGTAAGCCTGTCCAAGGGCGGCAATGTCTCGCTGACCAAGGAGGCACCGGGGCTGACCGCCGTCACGGTGGGCCTGGGCTGGGACGTCCGTACCACCACCGGTACCGACTTCGACCTCGACGCCTCGGCGATCGGTGTCGACGCCGCGGGCAAGGTCGCCTCCGACGCCCACTTCGTCTTCTTCAACAACAAGTCGACGCCGGACCAGACGATCGTGCACACCGGTGACAACCGCACCGGCGAGGGCGGCGGCGACGACGAGCAGATCAACGTCAACCTGGCGGGTCTCCCGGCCGAGGTCGACAAGATCGTCTTCCCGGTCTCCATCTACGACGCGGTCACCCGCTCGCAGAACTTCGGCCAGGTGCGCAACGCCTACATCCGCATCCTCAACCAGGCCGGCGGCGCCGAGATCGCCCGTTACGACCTGAGCGAGGACGCCGCCACCGAGACCGCCATGGTCTTCGGCGAGCTGTACCGCAACGGCGCGGACTGGAAGTTCCGCGCGGTCGGCCAGGGGTACGCCTCCGGCCTGGAGGGCATCGCCCGCGACTTCGGCGTCAACATCTGACGTACCCGATGACGTACCCGATCGGCAGCAGTGGCCCCGGCGGCGATGTCCGCGCCGGGGCCCTACTGTTGGCCGCATGATCGTCGAACCGCTGGAGCCCGGCGAGGACGGCGCCCTGCCCGGGCCGCTGCTCACCGAACTCACGGAGCTGTACGCGTCGAACCAGGAGTTCCAGCAGCTCAGCGGGGACTTCCCGGACCCGGACGACATCCGTCCCGAGCAGGTCGCGGCCTCCCTGGCCGACGAACTGGCGCAGCCGGACAGCGAGGTGCTGCTGGCCCGTTCGGCCGGGCGGGTGATCGGCATCTCGGTGACGCGGGCGCACCACTCCGACCCGGACGACCCGGACCCGTGGATCGGACTGCTGATGGTGCACGCCCAGGACCACCGGGCCGGGTTCGGACGCGAGCTGGCGGAGATCGTCGAGAAGCGGTTCCGGGCGCTGGGCCGCACGGGCATCAGGCTCGCCGTGCGTGACACCAACCAGAAGGCGATCGCCTTCTGGACGGCACTCGGTTACCGGGAGGCCGAACGCCGTCCGGACCCGGGCGCGGCCGGCCGGGAACGGGTCGTGATGCGCAAGGCGCTCTAGGGGGTGTCCTGCCGATCGGGCCGGATCAGTGAGCGGCGTTCGGTCTCAGGCTCATGCACGTGCCGGGCCGATCCGGACGGAGGACCCCAGGTCATGTCCGGAGGCCGGTCGCCTCAAGGCCGCGAGGGCCGGTCCGTTCCGTACAGCCAGGTGTCCCACAGGTCCGTGAGGTCCTTGCCGGTCTCCGCCTCCACGTACCGCGTGAAGTCCTCCGTGGAGGCGTTGGAGTGCCGGTACGTCGCGGGCCAGCCCTGGAGGACGCGGTGGAAGGCGTCGTCGCCGACCGCCTGGCGGACCTTGTGCAGGACCATCGCTCCCCTGTCGTACAGCAGCGGGTCCGAGATCTCCTCGGCGGACGGCGGCTCGGCGGGCGCGAAGCGCCAGTTCTCCTTGTCCGCGAAGGCCGTGTCGAACCGTTCCTGCGCGGGCGTCTCCTCGAAGTCCTCGCCGTACAGCCACTCGGCGTAGGTCGCGAAGCCCTCGTTGAGCCACATGTCCCGCCACGTCTCGGGCGTGACGGAGTTTCCGTACCACTGGTGGGCCAGCTCGTGGACGAGGGTCGGGGTGTCGAAGGCGTCCCCCGGGAAGACCGGCATGGTCTGGGTCTCCAGGGCGTACGCCACATCGCCCTTCCGGTCGACGATCGCGCCGGTGGAGGAGAAGGGGTACGGACCGAAGTTCTCGGTCTCCCAGGCCAGCAGCTCGGGAATCCTGCCGATGAGCGCGGTGGCGCCCTCCTCCGTGTCCTGGGACGTGCCGTCCGTGTCCTGGGACGTGTCCGTCCTCCCGGACGTGTCCGCGTCCCGGGTGACGGTGGTGTCGACGGCGGTCCGGACGGGCAGCCCGGACGGCGTGCGTGAGGTCCTGATGTCGTACCGGCCGATGGCGAGCGTCGCGAGGTAGCTCGCCATCGGCTCGGAGGAGCTCCAGGCGAAGGTGGTGCGGCCGTTCCTGGTCCGCTGCTCCGTCAGCTCCCCGTTGGAGAGGGCCTGGAGCCCCTCCGGGACGGTGATCGCGACGGTGTAGGACGCCTTGTCGCTCGGGTGGTGGTTGCCGGGGAACCAGGCCATGGAGCCGGTCGGTTGGCCGAGCGCCAGCACGCCGTCGGCGGTCTTGAGCCAGCCTTCCTTGGAGCCGTCGGGATCGGTGACGGTGAGGGGGGTGCCGGAGTAGCGGACGACGGTACGGAAGGTGGCGCCCTTCTCCAGGTCCCCGCCGCCGGGCCGCAGCGTGAGCTCCTGGCCGGCCCGGTGGACGGCGGCCTCCTCGCCGTCCACGGTCGCGCCCTGGACGTCCATGCCCAGCAGGTCGAGGTTGAAGGCGCTGAGGGCCTGGGTGGCGCGGGCGGTGATCTCGGCGGTGCCCCGGAGCCGGCCGGTGGACGGCTCGTAGTCGAGGGTCAGGGCGTAGTGCCGGACGTCATAGCCCCCGTTGCCCGACTTGGGGAAGTACGGGTCCCGCAGGCCGGCGGCGCCGGGCCTGCCCTCCACGGCGCCGCCGCGGCCGGATCCGGTGCAGCCGGCCGTCAGGCCGCCGGCGAGCAGCAGGGCGAGCGTCGCGCGTACGAGAGTTCGCTGGTCCACACAACGATCCTAGGTGCGGAATGTCCGGATCCGGCCATGGTCCTCGGCCATGATCCGTGGCCGGCTACCCCGGCCGGGGCCCGCGGACCACGTGGTGTGGCCGGCCGCCGGAGTGACCGTGCCCAGGCGCCGGGGTGGCCGTGATGGGTGGCCGGGGCCGCGGTCCGCGCCGGGCGCGGGGTTCAGCGGCCGAGCGCGGCGACACCCGCGCGGGCGAACTTCTCGTCCAGGTCGCCGCTGGGCGCACCCGCGACGCCGATGCCCGCGATCGGCGCGCCCTTGGCGGTGACCGGCGCGCCGCCGCCGAGGAAGAGGGTGCCCGGGATGTCCTTCAGGTTGGGCGTGCTCTGGAGCCGCTTGACCAGCTCGGACGTGGGGGCGTTCCAGGAGACGGCGGTGAACGCCTTGCGCTCGGCCGACTCGTACGACTGCGGGCCCGCGCCGTCGCCGCGCAGGGTGACGAGGGTGTTGCCGTTGCGGTCGACGACGGCGACGGTGATCCGCTGGTTCTCCTTCTCGGCGGCGTCCAGCGCGGCCTGCGCGGCCTTGGTGGCGGCCTCGATCGTCAGGTGCGTGGACTGCTGGAGGTCGCGGGCGGAGGCGTCCGAGGTGACCGTGGACCTCGTCTCGGCCGCCGGGGCGGAGGCGTTCGCGGACAGGGCGCCGAAGGTGCCCGCGCCGAGCGCGGCGGCGGCGACGGCACCGGTCAGGACACGGGCGCGCAGAGTCGTCTTCTTCATGGTGTGCTCCGGGGTTTCGTGGTGGGCGGGGGCCGCCCTTGCTTCGTACGGGTCCCTGACCGCCGGCTCGTCGATCCGCTGCCGATCCGTCGGTCCGCTGTCGATCCTCCGGCCGGGACCAGGGGTCGTGGGTCCCCGTACCGGCGGACCCCGGGGTCAGCCGAACGGTTGATGCCGCCCCGGCCCGGCCGGGTCAGGATGGGGGTGTCCCCCGCCCGCGGTCCGGACGGGCGTCCCCACGCCCTCAGGCCCGCCGGCACCCCCCGGTGCCCCCGGCGCCCCGGGGAAGCGGAGGGGAAGCAGAGTGGAGGAGTGACCGAGGTGGAGCACGATCCCGACGCCCGCTGGCTGGCCCGGGTGATGCACGCCGCGTTCTTCCTGCTGCTCGGCGCGTCGCTCGTACGGTTCCTGTTGCGGCACCCGTGGGCCGACCGGGGCGGGTGGATCGTCACCCTGTCCGCCGCGCTGGCCGTCCTGTACGTGCTGGGGCCGGTCATCGGTTCACGGGCGACCCCACGCAGGCTGGTGTGGCTGTTCACCGTCGTCGCGGTGTGGATGGTGCTGGTGGTGCTGGCACCGAGCTTCGCGTGGTGCGCGGTGCCGCTGTTCTACACGGGCCTGCGTACGCTGCCGCCGCGCGCCGCGCTCGTCCTCGTGGCCGTGCTCACCGTCTTCGTCGTGGTCGCCCAGCTCCAGCTGGCGGACGGCGGGCCCGACCCGAACCTGCTGGTCGCGCCGCCCGCCGTGGCCGCCATCGCCACCGCGGTGTTCGTCCACGCCCAGCGGCAGGCCGACCGGCAGCAGGCGCTCATCGGCGACCTGCTGGCGACCCGCCGCGAGCTGGCGGCCACCGAGCGCCGGGAGGGCACCCTCGCCGAACGGCAGCGGCTGTCCATGGAGATCCACGACACCCTCGCCCAGGGCCTGTCCAGCCTGCAGATGCTGCTCCAGGCCGCCGACCGCACCTGGGAGGGCGACCCGGCGACGGCCCGCCGCCATGTGCGTACCGCCGTGTCGATCACCGAGCTCAACCTCGCCGAGGCCCGCCGCTTCGTCCACGACCTCGCGCCCGCCGACCTGGCCGGGGGCGGCCCACTGGAGGAGGCCCTGCGCAAACTGGCCTCCCGCGAGGGGGCCGGCTTCCGGGTGGACGGAGCGGCGGTCGCGCTGCCCGACCGGGTGCGGTCGGCGCTGCTGCGGATCGCGCAGGGCGCGCTGGCGAACGTGCGCGAGCACGCGGAGGCGGACTCCGCCGCGTTGACCCTGACGTACCTGGACGATCAGGTGGTCCTCGACATCGCGGACGACGGGCGCGGGTTCGCACCGGACACGGCCGCCCCGGAGGGCGTGCGGGGTCACGGCCTGCCCGCGATCCGGGCGCGCGCCCGGCAGCTGGGCGGCTCCCTGACCATCGAGTCCGCGCCCGGCGAGGGCACGGTCCTGTCCGTCTCGATCCCCCTGGAGAACCCATGACCACCGACGAGCGGATCGCGCCGGGCACGCGGATCCTGCTGTGCGACGACCACGCGGTGGTCCGGGCGGGGCTGCTGGCGCTGCTGGGCAGTGAGCCGGACATCGAGGTCGTCGGCGAGGCGGGCAGCGGGGAGGAGGCCGTCGCCATGGCCGCCAGGCTGCAGCCCGACGTGGTGCTGATGGATCTTCAGCTGGGGCGCGGTATCGACGGCATCGAGGCGACCCGCCGGATCGCCTCCCCCGACGTCCACGTGCTGGTCCTCACCACGTACGACACGGATGCCGACATCACGCGCGCCATCGAGGCGGGCGCGACCGGGTACCTGCTGAAGGCCGAACGCCCGGAGGAGCTGTTCGCCGCGATCCACGCGGCGGCACAGGGCCGCACGGCGCTGTCCGCGCCGGTCGCCAGCCGTGTCATGAACCGGATGCGCGGGGGCGCCGCCCCGGCCCTCACCGACCGCGAACGGGACATCCTGGCCCAGCTGGCGCACGGTCTGGGCAACCGGGAGATCGCGCGTGCGCTGTTCATCAGCGAGGCCACGGTCAAGACCCACCTGGGCCGTATCTACGCCAAACTCGGCGTGGACACGCGGGCGGGCGCCGTCGCGGTGGCGAAGGAGCAGCGGCTGCTCCCGTAGGGGGCCGGTCGCTCGCGCCCCACGGGACCGCCCGCACCGCCTGCGGCACCGGGCCGGGCGGCGGGCATGACACCATCGGTTACGTGCTCGACATCGGCTACTCCCTCTCCCGCCGCTTCCCCGACCCCCCGCAGACGGACTACCGCCACGCGGATGTCCACGCCCTGCGGCACGACCTCTTCTGCGGCGACGTCTATCTCGCGGACACCAAGGAGGACCGCGAGGTATCCACAGCCTGGGGATGGGTTCCGGTGCTCGACTTCGCCTGGGCGCTGTGCGACATCGTGGAGCGGCTGGACCGCGACCCGCGAGGCAGCCGCTCCGCCGAGCCGCAGTACGCCGAGCTGGACTTCACCGAGTCCACGGACCGGATGCTCTTCGAGCGCCGGTTCGGCTGGGTGGACGTCGAGGCGGACTGGATGCCGGGGGACGAACCGCCGCTCACGTTCGGCCACGGCGTGCTGCGCCGGGAGGCCCGCGACTTCCTGCACGACCTGATCGCCGACCTCACGGACATGCACGAGGGCCTCGCGGACAACCCGGCGATCTGGACACTGCAGTCCCGCTTCCCCCGCGTGCCGTAGCCCCGCCCCCGGCCCGCCCCCGGCCCGCTTCCGCCCCCTCCCCATCCCTCCGCGGCCCGCCCCGGCCCGCCCCGGCTCTCGCCGACTCCGGCCGGTCCGCTCCGGCCCTCGGGAGCGGTCCGCCGGCACGCCTTGACCTCAAGCGCACTTGAGGCTGAATGCTGTCGGACGTTCCCACCGGAGACAGCCCGAGGAGTGACCGACCATGCGCGCCATCCGCCTGTACGCCTTCGGACCCGCCGAGAACCTCACGTACGAGGAGACCGACGACCCGGCCCCCGGCCCGGGCCAGGTGCGCATCGCGGTCGGCGCGGCAGGGGTGCACCTGCTGGACACCGCCTTGCGCGAGGGCATGACCGGCCCGTACCCCGCCCCCGCCGAACTGCCGACGATCCCCGGCCGCGAAGTCGCCGGGACGGTGGACCGGCTCGGCGAGGGCACCGATCCCGCCTGGCTCGGCAAGCAGGTGGTGGCCCACCTCGGCATGGCGCCCGGGGGCTACGCCGAACTGGCCGTCGTCGACGCCGCCAGGCTCCACGGAATCCCGCCGGGCCTCGACGCCGCCGAGGCCGTCGCGATGATCGGCACCGGCCGCACGACCATGGGCATCCTCCAGTTCACGGAGCTCGGGCCGGAGAGCGTCGCGATCGTCCCCGCCGCCGCGGGCGGCATCGGCACGCTCCTCGTCCAGTACGCCAAGAACGCCGGGGCCACCGTCATCGGCCTCGCCGGAGGCCCCGGGAAGGTCGCCCGGGTCCAGGAGAACGGCGCCGACCTCGCCGTCGACTACAGGCTCCCCGACTGGGCGGACCGGGTCCGCGCGTACCTGAAGGACAGGAAGGCGACGGTCGTCTTCGACTCGGTCGGCGGCGCCACCGGACGGGCCGCCGTCGACCTCCTGGGCAAGGGCGGGCAGCACATCGTCTTCGGCTGGTCGGGCGAGGGGCTGCACGACGGTTCCCCGCTCACCTTCACCGAGGAGGAGCTGACCGCGCGCGGCATCACCTCCGAGAGCGTCCTCGGCCCGGTCATGCTCCAGAAGGCGGGCGGGGACATCCGCACCCTGGAAACCCGCTCCCTCACGGAGGCGGCCACGGGCCGCCTCCGCCCCGCCGTCCAGCGCTTCCCCCTCGCCGAGGCCGCGACCGCCCACCACGCACTGGAAACCCGGGCGACGACGGGCAAGGTCGTCCTCGTGCCCTGAGAGCCCCGGCCCCGGGTCCCCTCCCTCCTACTCCGCCGCGCCCAGCTCCGCCAGAGCGTCACCCGTCAGCCGGTGGACCGTCCACTCGTCCATGGACACCGCTCCCAGCGACTTGTAGAAGTCGATCGACGGGGTGTTCCAGTCCAGGACCGACCACTCCAGCCGCTCGTAGCCCCGCGCCACGCAGATCCGCGCGAGCTCCGTCAGCAGGGCCTTCCCGTGGCCGCCGCCCCGCATGGCGGGACGCACGTACAGGTCCTCCAGGTAGATCCCGTGCACCCCGCGCCAGGTCGAGAAGTTCAGGAACCACAGCGCGAAGCCCACCGCCTCGCCCGCGTCGTCCTCGGCGACGTGCGCGAAGGCGGCGGGCCGCTCCCCGAAGAGCGCCTCCCGCAGCTGCTCCTCGGTCACCCGGACCTCGTCCAGCGCCTTCTCGTACTCGGCGAGTTCGCGGACCATGGCGTGAAGGACGGGGACGTCGGCGGCCGCAGCGGTACGGATCATGGCCTCAGCCTGCCTTCTACCGGCCCGGATGCGCCAGCAGTGCCCGAGCGATGGACACCCGCTCCCCCTCCAGGGCCCTCCGCCCGTCCTCCACCTGCCACAGGCAGTCCTGGAGGACCCGCGCCAGCGTCCACGCCTTCGCCCGCCCGCGATCCAGCCCCAGCACCTCCGTCATCAGGTCGAAGCGCCACAGCACCCGCGCGGGGTCGTAACGGTTGAACAAGGCGGGCAGCAGCTCGAACCCCGGATCGCCGGCCAGCGGCTTCGGGTCGATCGCCAGCCATGGCTCCCGCTCCCCGGCCAGTACGTTGCCGACGTGCAGGTCCCAGTGGAGCAGCCGGTCCCCCGGCTCCCCCGCCACCTCCCGCAGCGCCGCCGCGCAGTCCCGTACCAGCCGCCGGTCGTCCTCGGCCGCGAGCACGCCCACCGCGCTCGGCACCTCGTCGAGCATCCCCGCCGCGACGTCACCCAGCCACCGCATGCCGGGCGGGGCCTCCACCGCCACCAGCCGCGCCAGCAACCCGGCCAGGATCGCGGTCGCCTCGCGCGCGTCCTCGACGGCCGACAGGTGACGCCCCTGGTCCAGCCGCTCCAGCAGCAGCGTCCCGGTCTCCGGGTCATCCGCCAGGAGCCGCACCGCGCCCGCGCCGCCCCACGCCCGCAGCGCCGCCGCCTCACCCTCGCTCTCCTCGTCCAGCAGCTGGACTCCTCGTCCAGCAGCTGGAACTTCAACGCGGCCGGTGTCCCGTCCGCCGTGGTCACCGGCAGCACCAGGGAGACCAGCCCGTGCATCGGGGGCCCCGAGGGCCGCAGCCCCCACCGCTCCAGGAAGTGTTCGGCCCGCCCGGGCAGGGCCGCGACGAACGCCAGGCCGGCCGCACCATGGAACATGTGCTGGGTCCGCGCCAGCTCGGCCGGAACCTCGATCACGCCGCGCCCGCCCCCATCCAGTAACGTCCCGCCACACGCCCCACACCCACCGGCAGCAACCAAGGAACCACATGGACACCGTCAACGGCGGCATATCGTTCTGGTACGCGCAGGAAGGCACCCCCGTACCCAGGGAGCCCCTCCCGGGTGACGCCACGGCAGACGTCTGCATCGTCGGCGGCGGCTACACCGGGCTGTGGACGGCGTACTACCTCAAGAAGGCCGTCCCCTTCCTCAACATCACCGTCCTTGAGGCCAAGTTCTGCGGTTACGGCGCCTCCGGGCGCAACGGCGGCTGGCTCTACAACGGCATCGCCGGGCGCGGCCGGTACGCCAGGCTGCACGGCCACGAGGCCGCGGTCCGCCTCCAGCAGGCCATGAACGACACGGTCCGCGAGGTCGTCGACATCGCCGCCCAGGAGAAGATCGAGGCCGGCATCCACCGCGGCGGAGTCCTGGAAGTGGCCTACACGCCCGCGCAGTTGACCCGCCTCAAGGACTTCCACTCCGTCGAGGTCGCCTTCGGCGAGACCGACCGGGAGCTGTACGGCGCCCGTGAGACCGCCGGCCGCGTCCGCGTCTCGGGCGCCGTCGGCTCGTCCTGGACCCCGCACGGCGCCCGGCTGCACCCCGCCAGGCTCGCCAAGGGGCTCGCCGCCACCGTCGAGGCGCTGGGCGTGACCATCCACGAGTCGACGCCGGTCACCGAGATCAAGCCGAAGCACGCCGTCACCCCGTACGGCACGGTCCGCGCGCCGTACGTCCTGCGCTGCACCGAGGGCTTCACGGCGAACCTCAAGGGCCTCAAGCGCGCGTGGCTGCCCATGAACTCCTCCATGATCGTCACCGATCCGCTGCCCGCCGCCGTCTGGGACGAGATCGGCTGGGACGGCCGCGAATGCCTCGGCGACATGGCCCACGCCTACATGTACGCCCAGCGCACCGCCGACGACCGGATCGCCCTCGGCGGCCGGGGCGTCCCCTACCGCTACGGCTCGCGCACCGACAACGACGGCCGGACCCAGCCGGCCACCGTCGAAGCCCTGCGCGACATCCTGGTCCGCTTCTTCCCCCGGCTCGCCGGCACCGGCATCGCCCACGCCTGGTCGGGGGTGCTCGGAGTGCCCCGCGACTGGTGCGCCACCGTCACCCTGGACCGCTCCACCGGCCTGGGCTGGGCCGGCGGGTACGTCGGCTCGGGCGTCGCCACCGCCAACCTGGCGGCCCGCACCCTGCGCGACCTGATCCAGCAGGACTCCGGCCAGGCCGGCCCCACCGATCTGACCACCCTGCCCTGGGTCGGCCACAAGGTCCGCACCTGGGAACCGGAGCCGCTGCGCTGGCTCGGCGTGCACACCATGTACGCCGCCTACCGCACCGCCGACCGCCGCGAGGCCGCCACCCACAGTCCCGTCACCGACCGCGTCGCCACCCTGGCCGACCGCGTCTCGGGCCGCCACTGACCCCCACCGGCCCCGCTCCCCACGCGAACCCCGGACGACCGGACGACAACGCGAAAGGCCCCGGACATCCGTCCGGGGCCTTTCCCCTGGAGCCCCCTGTCGGATTCGAACCGACGACCTACGCATTACAAGTTGTCCGATCTTGTTCCGCAGGCGTCCAGGGAGGTCCGTGAAACAGGTCGAGCCGCTGGTCAGCGGCTTGGCGGGGCCCAGTGGACAGCGGCGGACGCTGCCGGAAACTGCGGCGTTCGAGACCACAAGTGAGACCGTGCGCCAGGGCACTGACCGCCCCAGTCTGGCCCCGGCAGGCATCAGGTTACGGCCATCCTCCCCTTCACCGCCTTGACTGGGCAGACATCCACGGGTCAGGAGTTTCTCTAAAAGACAAAAAGACGGATCGCAGTCTGAGATACTCGAGCCGCCTAAGCCAGTGGATCGCGATCCGACCCGGATGGAGCCCGACTTGCACGCCAACATGTCTCAGGCGAATCGCCTTTTCATTAGCTACGCGCACGCAGACAACGAGTTATTTGACGATGCCGTCAAATCTTTCACCGAGGACCTAAGAGGGTTCTATGCAGCCAAAACAGGGAATGACCTCTCGGTGTTTTTCGACCGCGAAAGCATCGGATGGGGGCACGACTGGCGGTCACAGATCGACGGCGAGCTGGTAAATGCTGCGATTTTCATGCCGATCATCACAATGCAATATTTCAATCGCCCCGCCTGTCGAGAAGAACTTAACGCCTTCAATCAAAGCGCGAAAAGATTGAATGCGCAATACCTCATCCTCCCGGTAGTCATCTCCGGCGCCGCCAATATTGCGGCAGACCATCCAATTCCGGAAGTTGCAGCGATTGAGGCATTGCAATACAAAAATCTAGAAGAAGCTTTTCTTGCTGGCCGAGGGACATCGGAGTGGCGTAGAGAGCTCAGCAGCCTGACCGACGAGCTGATCTCTGTGATCTCTAGGGCTGAACTTTCAGCGCCTGGGATAACGCCGACGGTCCCACACAGCGGCGAGCAAAGCGACCCGCATGACACCGACAGCGACTTCCTAACCAGCGTGGAGGAACTGGAGACGCTCACACCTGTTTTAACGCAAGAAATTGAGCAGGTATTGAGCGACCTAAACGCGTGGACGATGGTCGTTACAGAAAATGCCTCGAAAGTCCCACCGGGCGTCACAGCACAACAAATGCGCACCCTTTCCCTTTCGATGGCCAATCAAATAAAAGCCCCGTCCGAGAAGCTACATGACTCGGGAGTAAAATTTGCCGATACGACCGAGAAGGCCGATGCGGTAATGAGCTCCATCAAGGAGCAAATTTCAAAGGTGCCAAATCGAGAACAGAGGGACGCTCTCAAAAAACTTGTCCTTCCGACGCAAGACTCCGATAACTTTCACGAGGTGGTCAGCGACATGGCCGCCCTCCTGGACAGTATGGCGTCCATCGAGGTGATGAGCGCCCCTTTGCGGAATGCCCTGAAGCCTGCCCGCATCGGCATCACAAAGATTCAAGATGCCGTAAGGGTAGTGGATCGCTGGATTAAAGAGGCGTAACGCGTCTGCTTTGGCAGCAGCCTTAAAGGCGGATAGAAAGTCAACAGCGCGGTTACTTATGAGATCGAGCCTAGGCGGCCAGTGAAACCCTCCGCGCAGAGACGTCCGTAGGCCGCCGCAACGGCTTCAGGGATCTGCTGGCGGATCATAAATCCTTGCTCGGGGTAGATCAGCAGGCGCTGCTGAGCACCAACCAGCATGTCGAAGACAAGGCGAGCGTCTTGGATCGAGTCCACGTACTCAGGCAGGGTCATGTGCGTGGACGCGCTGACGACCTGAACTTCCGGCCAGAGCTTGCGGGCGGTCGCGTAAGCCCGACGTTCCTCGTACGGCTTGCTGACGAGGAGAATCGATGAGACATCGACGTCGTGCTTCGCGAGCAGTTCTCGGGAGAAACGAATGTTCTCCCCCGTGTTGCGGGCGTTCGGTTCGACCAGGATGGCTGACGCCGGCACTCCCAGTTGCAGGGCCCGTTCCCGGTAGTGCTCAGCCTCCCCGCGGGGCATCCGGCCGCGTGTCGTGCGGCTCGTGGCGCCGGTGAAGACGATGAGCGGGGCCAACCCGCGTTCGTACAGATCAACCGCCACGTCAGCCACGCCCAGGTCGTGACTGCCCAGCCCGATGGCAACCGAGCAGGGTCGTGGCTCATGGTGCATCTGCTGGAAGTCCCAGAGCACTTGAGCATCGGACCATGCTTGTGCCGAAATCACTGGTCGGCCTCCTGCGCCGAGTCCGGAACCTTGAAGTCGTACGCCCAGGCGAACCGGCTGGCCGCGTGGATGCCTACGGCGAACTCCACGACGGTTCCGTCGGCTGTGTAAGTGGTGCGGTGTAGCTCGACGACCCACTCGCCGGGGGCCAGCTGGAGCAGTGCCGCTTCGTCAGGCGAGGCGATTCGCGCGTGAAGCTCCTCGCGCATGTGGTCGATCTCGTAGCCCGCGTCATAGAGCACGCGGAAGCCGCCGCCACGGCCGGCGGGCCCTGGTGCCGGGTCGACGATGCGTGTTCCTTCGACATGCTCGGGCCGGTAGTAGCTGGTCAGGGTGTGCGTCGGCTGGTCTCCCTCCTTCACGAGGCGGGCGCGCGCGTACACCTCCGACCCCTCAGGCACTCCGTGAGCCGCCGCGACCAGCGCCGACGCGGGTACGCGACTGACGCTCTGCGTCTGCTCGCCCCTCTTGTACGAGCGACCCGACGCCACGCGGTCCGCGATGAACGCAACCTCATCACCGTCGCGCCACTTCGCCTTGTCGTACCGGGCGATACCGAGCCGCTTCAACGGCGCCTGTTGACGTACAACCGTGCCGTGACCCCGTGATGAGGTCACCAGCCCCTCCGCTTCCAGCGCCTTGTACGCCGCGTGAACCGTGGACTTCGAGCCTTCGCCCGCCTCCACCAGGTCCCGGATGTGCGGCAGCTGCTGACCGGGGGCGTATTCACCGCTCCTGATCCGCTCAGCAAGCTTGTCTGCCAGTTCTCGCCACTTGGGTGCCACGCGGAACTCCTCTCGACAGGACAAGTCAAACACAGTCCCAGGACTGTTGACAGTCCTGGGACTGTGCGCCATTGTCTTCCTAGACGCCGCAGTCCTGGGACAGCGAGCGGAGGAGTTGCCCTCTTTGGGCTGCTCCTGGCGCCCGGAGAGCCACGGCTCCAAGGAAGCGAACGGCCTTTGAGAACTCAACAGAGCGACACGAATGCATGAGGTCGCCGCCTCCTCGATAAGGCGGTCGGCGCGGCTCAGGTCCGCGCTCAACCCTTCCGCAGCTTCTACGGCTGTGGCCGGTTGCCTCCTTCGCCCGTCTCGTACGGGCGGGGCTGAGGGGAGCCGGATGGTTCCAACGGCGAGAGGCCCCGGAGGTGCAACTCCGGGGCCTCGTTTCGGGCCGTTCCTGGATGAGAGGAACACACCCAATGTTGTCCATCGCTGCACTTCAGGCCGTTGTTACGGCCACCCTGTTCGACGGTGAGCCGTCGAACGCTGAGCTGGACGCGATCGAGCAGGAGATGCCGCTGATCCTGGCGGAGGTCGACCTGCTCGACGCGCAGATCATGACCCTTGACCGTCCGGTCACCGTACTGGACGAGCGGCGGATCCGCCGGGCCCGTAACCGGGTCCTCGCGGCCCGCCGGGACCTGTCGAACCGCGCGGCCGTCGTGACCGCTCCGAGCGGTGTCGCATGAGCGGCGCAACGTTCAGGGCGCAGATCTCTGACGGCGGTGGCTGGCACCTGTACGTGGCCCTGCCGAACACCTCGCGGATGTGGCCCGAGTGGGAGTGGCCCCGGGGCATCCCGACGCCGACGCTCGCCGAGCGGGATGAGGCGCTGGCCGCGCTGGGGTATGAAGTCGTGCCGGGTGCCGAGTGGGACTGGTGCGAGGACAGTGACGGCCCCGGTTCCCCGGTTCGGCTGCTCGCCGCCGTCGCCGTTCGGCGGGCGGGAGGGGCCACGTGAACCGCTGGGGCAAAACGCTGTTGGTCCTGGCGCTGGTCGCTGTGGTCGGCATGGCGTTCCGGGTTTCCTGGAACGCCCTGCGGGACGTGGCCACCGCCGTGGGAGCGGACGAGACGGGTGCGCAGCTCTACCCGTTCGTGGTCGACGGGCTGATGGCGCTGGCGCTGGTTGCCACGCTGGTGCTGACTGATCGGGCCGACAAGCGGTTCGCGCTGCGCGTCCTCGCCGCCTATACGGTCGCCTCACTCGTGCTGAACTTCGTGCACGGTCTGGTGCCGGAGCTGCACGGTCGATCGGTCGACTGGACGCGCCTGGCCGAGTGGGACACGGTCAACTGGCTGCTGGTCCTGCTCGCCACGTCGCTTCCGGTCGGGTCGATCTACTTCGGTTCCGACCTGGTGGCCAAAGTGCTGCACCACCAATCAGTCGACTCCACCAATGCGGAGGAATCGACCCAGACCGACACGGAACGGTCTACCCCTGATCTCGCGGAAGCCGTCTCCGAGCCGCTCCCGGTCCTGGTCGAGAAGGTGGCCGACGATCGGCCCGAGGAGGTCGATTCCTCGATCGATCGGGTCTCCGGGCGGGTGGCGGCGGCCGAGCAGTCGACCCCGCGCCGGGCGACCGGTCGGGTGCCGGATGCGGCCCGGTCGACTCGCCCCCGCCGCACCGCCAACGAACTCCTTGTCGAGGCACGGCAGGTGACGGAGTCGTGGACGGTCGATCAGTTGACCGCGGAGGGCATCCGCAGGGCGCTGCGCACGTCCCCGGACAAGGCCCGCACGCTCCGCGACACCCTGCGCGCCGAACGGGCCACGGTGCCGGTGGCTGAGCCGGTCGGGGTCGGGTCGTGAGCGGGCTGCGGATCGGCTCGCTGTGCACCGGTTACGGCGGTCTGGACATGGCCGTCCAGGCCGTCATGGGCGGCTCGCTTGCGTGGGTCGCGGACAACGATCCCGGCGCGGCCCGCATCCTGGCCCACCACCACCCCGACGTTCCGAACCTCGGCGACATCACCGCCGCCGACTGGCCCGGCCTGGAGCCGGTCGACATGGTCGTCGGCGGGTACCCGTGCCAGCCGTTCAGCTCCGCCGGCAAACGGAAGGGAACTGCCGATGCCCGGCACATCTGGCCCCACATCGCCCGTGCCCTTGGCGTTCTACGACCCCGCTACGCGGTCTTTGAGAACGTCGCAGGGCACCTTTCCCTCGGATTCGACACCGTCCTCGCCGACCTTGCCCGCCTCGGGTTCGATGCGCAGTGGTGCACTCTTCGCGCGTCCGACGTCGGCGCCGCCCATCAGCGCAACCGGCTCTTCGTCCTCGCGTGGCCTGCCGACCCCGGCGGCCAGGGACTGGCGCGGGGGCGGGCGGAGGGGACAGCTCCCGACAGCTGTCACCTCGCTGCTGCCGACGCCGTCGACCTCGGAGAACACCGGGCCGGGACACGCCGCGCAGGGCGGGATGAATCTGCGCCACGTCGTCTCGCTCCTGCCCACCCCGCGCGCGTCGGCGAACGAGAACCGGCAGACCAAGCGCTCGCCGTCCCAGGAAGCGGGCAGGCACGGCAAGAGCCTGGCCGCCGAAGTGGGAGAGCTCCTGCCGACGACCACCGCAACGGATGCGAAGGGCAGCAGCGGAGCGAACCCGGCCTGGGGGCACGGGGAGACGCTGACGGACGCGGCCCGCAGCGTTGGGGGCCGTACGGTCCGGCGATCGCGCGGTGGGAGTCCGTCCTCGGACGTCCAGGTCCCGGGCCAGCTGACGCTCTGGGACGACTGAACCCGCCCTTCGTCGAATGGCTCATGGGCCTGCCCGAAGGCCACGTCACCGACGTCCCCGGCCTGTCCCGCTCCGCCCAGCTCAAGGCCCTCGGAAACGGCGTCGTCCCCCAACAGGCCGATGCCGCCCTCCAGGCCCTTCTCGCCAATGCCCCGTCCCGATCCGGCGCACCCTCCCGCGCCGCGTGAACTGGAGGAATTCCATGGAGCACGGCCAGTCGCAGGGCTCGCACATGTGGGTGCTGACGTTGGAGGTGCCCGGTCGGGGGATGACCACGCAGTTCGGGACGTGGACCCCGCCTGCCGGCGCCACCCGCTACGACGTCCTCGTCGCGCTCCGGGGCCACATCGTGGCCCAGCAGCCGGAGATGTCCTCCGCGAACACCGTCTTCTTCAGCCTGGAGCCCAACCAGCTCTGACCTGTCTGTATCAGCAGGGCCCGGCCGCCAGCCTCCTACAGCATCTGGCCGGGCCCCTCATCCCCCGAAGGGGGCTCGTACAGCATGACCGAGACCATCGTCGAAGTGGTACCGCAGACACCACCCGCTCCAACTCCGCCCGCACCCAAGGCTGCTGAGACTCTGGCGCCGTTGCCCGGGGTTCCGCTGGCCGTGGCCGGGGCGAATGCCCTGGGTGCGGTGGCGGCCGGCGCGGTGGCCGTGGGCGGCCCGGCCGGGCTGGCCGTGACCGGCGCCGTCATGGGCGCCGTCGCGGCCACCGGCCTGGCCCGCCGCATCACGGCCCGCCGGGCGCAGCGCAAGCCCACGTCCCTGCCTAAGCAGCGCACCCCGGCCGCAGGCCGGGACCGCTCCTCGCCCTCCTCCTCGGCGGGCGGTGCGGGCGGCAGTCACCGCCGCCCGGCCGGGCCGCGTTCCGGAGGGCTCCTCGGCAAGGGGCCTGGGTCTTCCACCGCTGGTCTGCGGGCGGTGGCCCGGAACATCGGCCGTCACCGTGCCGAGAGCGGGTCCGCCGGTCCGCAGGCTCCCGGCGCGAAAACTGCCCCGCCTGCGGGCGGATCGCCCAAGCATCACAGCAGTAGGCCCAACTCCCCCTCGCCCCGGCCCGTCTCGTCCGGTGGCGCCGACAAGCCGCAGCGCCGCTCTGGTGGGCTGGTGCAGGCGGCTCGGAAGGTAGCGCTGGGTGCTGCTGATGGGGCGATCCGGGCCGGGCACGCCCGCTACACCGCAGGCGCCGCGACCCGGACCGGGAAGGCCGAGGCCCGGTCGGCTCGGCGTACGGCGAAGGGTGAGGCGAAGGCCCGCCGGCAGTCCGGGCTGGACCCGGCCGGCAATCCCACCGCCAAGGCAGCACCTGCGGCGGTACGGCAGAAGGCACTGCGCCGCTCCGCGCTGCGGCACGCGGCCCGGATGACCGGCAGCGCGCTGCTGGCCGCAGGTGCCGGGTTGGTGTCGGGGGTGTGGAACTGGAAGAAGCCCGGTGTCGCCACCCGCCACGTGCGGGCGGTGTGGCGGCGGCTGGCGGGCCGGGCCCGGCAGGTGCGGGCCGCCCGTGACGCCGCTATCAACGGCATCTCCACCGATGGCGACAAGCCGGTGGTGGCGGTGCCTGCGACGCAGGTGAACAACCCCAACCGCCCCAAGGACCGGGTGCTCGCGCCGGTCGGGCAGACAGCGAAGTCCCGGCCCGTCGTTCTGGCGGGGGCCGACCGTATTGGAGGCACTGTGTCCGAGTCCGGTACCGCGTTCACCCGCCTGTCCGACGCCGCCGAGGTCATGCTCCAGGCCGCGTCCACGTTCGACCCGGAGTACATGGCCGAGTTCCAGGCTCTCATCGACGACCTCCCCGAGGCGATGTCGACCGTGCAGGAAACTCTGCGGGTCCTGGCGGAACTCTCGCAGGAGAAGCTCCCCGTCGACCCGCTGGTGGTGGAGGAGATCGGCGAGGGTTACCGCGCCATGAACCGCGTGGTCACCGCCCTCGACGAGGTTGGCACCGTCTACCGGCGCGTGCACGCCGAGGACATCGAGCGGATCGAGAACCCCCGCAACGGCATCGACGGGGAACGCCGCTGGAACGTCGGCTGACCTCCACCATCCTGCACCGCTCGTTCGGCCCGCCGTCCCCAGCCTGTGGGCGGCGGGCCGCTGTCATCGCGAGGAGAGAACACCTGTGAGCAGCAAGAAGAACACCGTGCGGGTCGACTGGAAGGCCCCTCACGGCATCCTGACCGGCACCCTGAACGCCACCGCCGGAACCTTCGTCACCACCGCGCTCACCCACTCCGCTGGCATGCCGTCCGGGTACGCTCTCGCCGCTGGTGCGGCCGGGGCGGTCGGCTCGTCGATCGCGGGCTGGCGCAACCGGCTGACCGGTGCCACCGTCGCCTTCCGCGCCGCGTGCTGGACCACGGCCGGCACGTGGTCCTGCTGGGCCCTGGGCAGCACGGGCCCCATGACTCTGACCGGTCTCGGATCTCTCCTCGTCGGCGGGATCGCCACCGGCACTCTCGCGGCCGGGTTCGCGGCGCGCGAGGAGACCGAGCAGGCCCGGCGCCGCATGCTTCTGTCCATCGGCACCCGCCGCGCGCTCGCCGCCGAGTGGATCGAGCGGATCGCGCGGGTGTGCCGGGTGGAGGACGTGAGTGTGCTGGGGATCGAGCACTGGCCGTCCGGCATGGGCTACACCATCGAGATCGAACTGCCCGAGGGCGGCGTCACCCGCAGGCAGGTCGCCGACCGTACCGACGCCCTCGCCTCCGACCTCGACCTGCCCGACGGCTGTGGCCTCCAGGTCCTTCCCGGCATCTCCCGGCGCCGTCTGCTGATCGAAGTGGCCACCAAGACCTACCAGGGGCAGGAGATCCCGTTCCCGGTGGAGGAGATGGCCGAGACCACCACCGTCAACAACCCCGCCCCCATCGCCCTGCTGTCGGATGGCGGGCGGGCGGAGCTGGACATGCGGCAGGCATCCACCGTCGTCGCCGGCGGCACCGGCACCGGAAAGACGAACTGGCTCCAGACGCTGATCGCCCGGCTGCTGCAGACCAACGACACCCTCGTGTGGGTCATCGACCTCAACGCCGGCAGCCTCGGCCTGCCCTGGCTGCATGCCTGGCGGGAAGCCCAGATGGACCCCGAGCGGCGGGATGAGGTTCCGGCGCCCGGGGTGGACTGGCTCGCTTCCACACCGGCCGAGGCCAGGCTCATGCTCGAAGCGGCGATCGCCATCGCCAACACCCGCAAGATCGCCTACCAGCAGCACATGCGGGACGAGGACGACGACAAGCTTCCCGTCTCCCCTCAGATCCCCGAGATCGTCATCATCATGGACGAGAGCGCCGAGGTCTCCGCCACCAAGGCCGCGAAGGAAGTGATGGCGGGGGTCGTGAAGGTCATCCGCGTCGCCCGCGCCATGGCGATCCGCGCCGTGATCTCAGCCCTGCGGGTCACCCAGGACGTCCTGCCGGACCCGATGGTGCGCAAGATGGCCTCCAACCGCGTCTGCACCGGCGCCAACGAGGACTCCGAACTCGGCCACCTCTTCGGCTGGCGCGCCCTCACCGCCGAAAACAGCTTCTCCGGCCCGGGATCCATGCTGGTCGGGACCGAGGGCAAGCAGCCCAAGACCGCCCAGCAGTGGCGCATCACCCCCTCCGGCATCGACGCCGTCACCCGCGCCACCGCACACCGCCGCCCCACCCTCGACACCGTCTCCCTCCAAGCCGCAGGACCCGCCTACACCGAACGGTGGAGCGTCGAACGGTGCGGCCACCTGTGGGGACAGCCGGTCTCGACAGGCGGCCCGGCCGCAGGTCCGGGGACGCTGCCGGGCCGCCCGGACGGGCAGTGGAAGGCCACCGCGGGATGGGACCAGCCCCGCCCGGTCGCCACACCCGGCGCGGATGAACTGGAGGCCCTGTTCCTGATGCCATCCGCCGAACCCGACACCCGGCCCGACGGAGACGGGGACACGGACTGGTCGGATCCGTCCTCGTGGACGTCCGGCCGCCCGGTACGGGAACCGGAACAGCCCGACGCGCGACAGGCCGCGCTCAATCTGGTCATCGCCGCCGGGCCCGCCGGCACCGGCGCATCGGCGATGGAACGGGACCTGAAGGACACCTACGGCACCCGACGCCCGGTGATCCAGCGGTGGCTGAAGGAGTGGGCCGAATCCGGTGAGATCAGCCGCATCGGGGAGGGCAGCAAGGCCCGCTACGTCCACCACAGCCACCTCCCCGAAGCCTGACCCCCGGCCGCCTGTCTGTCACCTGTCACGCCCTCCCCCAACCCCCTCCCGGAGGGGTCCGGGTGCCTGTCACCCCTGCTGTGACCTGCGGATGACAGGTGACAGACAGGTGACAGGTGACAGACAGGTGACAGGCGCGATGACAGGCACCACCCACCGTCTTCCGCCCGTCCGAAGGAGCCCCCACGTGCATGAGCCGAACCGCACGATCACCACCCCCGCCGCCCACTACGGCGACCCCGTTCACCGACCCCGGCCGGTCGAGCCGCACACCGTTCTGCTGCCCCAGGACATCCCGCCCGGCGTCGACTGGGTGACCCTCCCGAACGGGGTCCGCACCCTCGCCTACACCCACCCCCACGCCGCACCGGTCCCCGAACCGGAACGCGTCCAGCCGGAGTCGATTCCGCAGTGGGCCAAGACGACCGCGCTCCTCGCCCCGACGCTCGGCGGCGGAATCGCCGCGGCCGGGGTCGGGATCTCCTACGCCGCCCCCGGAGTCCTTGCTATGGCCGAAGCCCTCTGGGCCACCGTCGCCCTCATCGCCGCCGGCGCCCTCGCCCCGCTCCTCCTCCGCGCGAGCCGCAGCAGGGGCGGCCGGGGTGCGGGGCCGATCCAGCACATCACCCAGAACATCACCTCGACCGGGATGTTCGGCCGCGCCACCGGAACCCTCAACAACCGCTGAAAGGCCACCGCGTGAACCAGCCCCTGCCCGAACGCGTCGCCGACGCGGCCGCGCTCCTCACCGGCACGCGGACCGTCCGCTGCCCGCACCCGGGATGCCGGGTCTCCGTCCGCTACCGGCACGTCACCCCTGAGGAGGCGAAGCGGCTGATCGACCTGGCCACCGACCACACCCGCCACTGAAATCAGCGAGGGCGGCCCCCACTCACGCCAATGACCGGGGCCGCCCTCTTCCAGCACCTACTGGAGGAATCCAGCATGGCTCATCAATCCGCATCCGCGCTGCTGACCGCCGCGCTTGATGCCGCCGAACGCGGCTGGCCCGTCTTCCCCCTCCGCCCGGAAGGCAAGCGGCCCGCCGGCCACGCCGACTCCCGCTGTCCGCGTACCGGCCGGTGCGCGGACGGGCACAAGACCCCCGAGCAGCGGGCCACCACCAACGTCGACCTGCTCGCCGCCGCGTGGACACAGGCCCCGTACAACATCGGCATCGCCACCGGCCCCTCCGGACTGCTGGTCGTCGACCTGGACACGCTCAAGCCGACGGACCAAGAAGGAACGCCTGACGGCGTGACCACATTTGAAGCGCTCTGCGAGCGCGCCGGACAGGCCGTCCCCCTCACCCACCGGGTGCGGACCGCGCGCGGCGGGATGCACCTGTACTTCACCCAGCCCGACGGGCACCGGCTCGGTAACACCATCGGGCGGCTCGGCAAGCACATCGACACCCGAGGGTGGGGCGGGTACGTCGTCGCCCCCGGCAGCCACACCTCCGACGGCGCATACGAGGTCCTGGACAGCCACCCCCCGGCCCCGCTGCCCGACTGGCTCCACGAAGCGCTCACGGCTCGTCCCAAGCCTGTTCAGACCGCTCCGGCGCTCGCGCTGGCGGGCGGATCCCGGGTCGCGGACGTAGCGCTGGAACGTGAGACCGCCGCCGTCCAGGCCACCACCGAGGGCGGCCGAAACGCCCAACTTTTTGCATCAGTCAGGGCGGTAGGACGCTTCGTCGCGTGGGGAGACCTCCCCCGGCACGTGGCCGAGGAGGCTTTTCAGGAAGCGGGGGAGGCGGCCGGACTGCCGGCGACCGAGTGCCGCGCCACCATCCGCAGCGCACTCGACTGGTCCATCCGCACCGCCCGGCCCCGGACGGCGGCATGAGCGACCACCAGACCCCCCTCCTGAAAAGCCCCACCGTCACCCCAACCGGCCCGCGCGCCGCCGAACGACCGGCGCGATTGCGGGCGGTAGGCGACTCGAAGGGCGTCGCCGAAGGCGTCCTTCCTGGTTCTGACCCGCACCCGGCCACCGGGCCACGCATCGTCGCCATACTCCACATCACCGCACCCGGACGCGGCGCGATCCCCACCGCCACCTCGCGCTGCTCCTGCGGACGCGACCGCAGCGCGGCCGGACAACGCCAGGTACTCGCCCTCAGTACCGACCACACCGCCCACCGAGACCTGTGCCCGCTGCTCAACCCCCAGGAAGGGAGGGCCGCCGCATGACCGACACCATCGACGGCGCCGCGCTGCTCGCCGAAGTCGAGGCATTCCACCGCCGCTTCAACGTCTTCCCCCGCGAAGCCGCCTACGTCGCCGTCGCCCTCTGGGACGCCCACGCCCACCTGCTCGACGCGTTCGACTCCACCCCCAGGCTCGCGTTCCTCTCCCCGGAACCCGGCTCCGGCAAGTCCCGCGCGCTGGAGGTGGTCGAGACCCTGGTGCCGCGCCCAATGCTGGCGGTGAACGCGCGGGCCGCCGCCCTGTTCCGGTCCGTCTCCGACCCCGCCGGACGGCCGACGATCCTGTTCGATGAGATCGACACCGTCTTCGGCCCCAAGGCCGGGGACAACGAGGAGCTACGCGGTTTCCTGAACGCCGGCCATCGCCGCTCCGGTGTCACTTACCGGTGCATCGGTGACGGCGGCAATCAGACGGTGGTGGAGTTCCCCTCCTACACCGCCGTCTCGGTCGCCGGTCTCGGCTACCTGCCCGACACCATCACCACCCGCTCCGTCATCATCCGGATGCGCCGCCGCGCCAGGAACGAGCACGTGGAGCCGTTCCGGGCCCGGCTGCACGAGGCGGAGGGCAACAAGCTCCGCGACCGGCTCGCCCAGTGGGCCGACCAGGTCCGCGAGGACGTTGCCGGACGCTGGCCCGAGATGCCCGAAGGCGTCACCGACCGCCCCGCCGACGTCTGGGAGCCCCTGATCGCCGTTGCCGACGCGGCCGGAGGGCAGTGGCCCGAGCGGGCACGCACCGCGTGCGTGGAGCTGGTCAACGCCTCCCGCGCCGACGATAAGGGCAGTCTCGGAATTCGGCTGCTGACAGATCTGCGGGACCACGTGATGGCGGGCATCGACCGGATGCCCACCGTCGCTGTCCTTGACCGGCTGTGCGCGCTCGACGAGGCGCCGTGGGCCGACATGAGCGGCCGGCCGCTCGACTCCCGGATGCTGGCCAAGATGCTGGGCGAGTACATGACCAGCGACAACACCCCTGTCAAGGCCCGCAACATCAAGACCGCCGGGACCGTCCTGAAGGGCTATTACGCCGCCGATCTTCACGACGCGTGGCAGCGGTACTGCCCCCCACCCCCCGCAGGGGCCGCTACCTCCGCTACCTCCGCTACCTCGCAGGTCAGCGGCCCGGAAACGGTAGCGGAAGAGCTCTTCACGTCCGCTACCTGAGCGCTACCCGCTACCGGCCCCACGCCCCTCAGAACGGGGCCGGTAGCGGCAGACGTCCGCTACCGCTACTCCTATCCGCTACCTCGATCATGCCCCTGACCAGGGCGGTAGCGGAGGTAGCGGAAGTAGCGGACCTGGCAGAGAGAAGCCGAAGAGGCTCCGTAGCCCACTAAGGAGGCACCACCGGATGAGCAGCACCATCGTTCGTGCCGACCAACTTCTCTACACCCCCGAGGAAGCCGCCGCCGTCCTCCGGTTCGGCCGCTCCACCGTCTACGAGCTGATGGCGGCCGGGGAGCTGAAGTTCATCAAGCGGGGACGCTCCCGCCGCATCAAGCGATGCCATCTCGAAGAGTTCGTCAACGCCCTCGAACCGCAGTCCCACTGACCCGTACCGCGCGTGGTGGCCCCGGACCGTCGTCCGGGGCCACCACGCATTCGGAGGAGCACATGAGCCCCCGCAAGCCGAACATGGAATCGTCCATCTACCTGGGCAGCGACGGTTGGTGGCACGGCCGCGTCACCATGGGCGTCAAGAGCGATGGCAGCCCCGACCGCCGCCACCGTCGGGCCAAGACCGAGCCCGAGGTACGCCGCAAGGTCAAGGAACTGGAGCAGCAGCGCGACCAGGGCCGCGCACTCAAAGCCGGACGCATCCCGACCGTGGCCGCCTGGATGGACACGTACCTGACGACCATCGCGAGCCTGAAGCTCAAGCCCCGCTCTCTGGATGACTACTGGTCCAAGACCCGCAACGACATCATCCCGGGCATCGGTCAGCACCGGCTGGACAAGCTGCAACCCGAGCACCTGGAGCGGATGTACGCCGTGATGCTCGCTGAGGGGCATGCCCCCTCGCACGTACTCAAGGTCCACCGCATCCTGTCGCGCGCCCTGAAGATCGCCCACCGTCGCCGCATCATTGTGGAGAACGTGGCCACGCTCGTCGACCCGCCGTCCGTGGACGAGACTGAGGCGAACCCCTTCACAACGGAGGAGGCCAAAGCGTTCTTGGAAGCAGCCTCGAAGCGCCCAAACTTCATGCGGTGGTGCGTCGGGGTCGGCATGGGTTTCCGGCAGGGCGAGACCCTGGGACTCCGCTGGAAGTACGTCGATCTTGAGTCCGGTCTCTTCCACCCACGCTGGCAGCTCCAGCGGCTCACCTGGCGACACGGCTGTGCGGACCCGCACGCCTGCGGAGAACGGCTCCACCGTTTCGCTCCGTGCCCGCCCGACTGCGTGACCCATAGGAACTACACCCGCGGCTGCCCCAAGCCGTGCCCGAGGGGTTGCACCCAGCACGCCAGTACGTGCCCCGAGCGCAAGGACGGCGGGCTCGTGTACACCCGGCCCAAGACCAAGAAGAGCCGGAACCCGGTGCCAATCCCTCCGCCGTTCATTCCGCACCTGATCGACCACAGGGTGCTGCAAGAAGAAGTGAGAGCCGCAGCGGGCGAGCTGTGGGAGGAGAACGACGCGGTCTTCGCCCGGCCGGACGGCCGGCCGCTGGACCCCCGGCAGGACTGGGAGGAGTTCAAGGAACTCCTGCGGGAAGCAGGCATCGACGATCGTCGCCTGTACGACGGCAGCCGTCACACCGCTGGCACGATCTTGAATGAACTGGGCGTCGACATGCCCACGATCATGGAGATTCTTCGGCACACCCAGATCAGTCAGACCCGGCGATACGTGAAGGGGCGCTCGACCCTCTCGAAGGACGCCATGCGCCGCATGGGCGACGCCTTCATGCCCACCGCCCGCCCCGTGACTGAGACCAGAACTGAGACCGCCGACCCCCGCGCGGCTCGCGCCCGGCGTCGTCGACGAATCCGCTGAACGAAAAGGCCCAGCTCAGACGTGTCTGAGCTGGGCCTCTCCCCTGGAGCCCCCTGTCGGATTCGAACCGACGACCTACGCATTACAAGTGCGTTGCTCTGGCCGGACTGAGCTAAGGAGGCACTGCGCACGAGTGTAACCGGCCGCCGCGTCGTCCCGGTCGGAAATCTCGCCTCCCCCGAACTACTGACAGAGCCGCGCCCGCCGGGTAGCGTCACCTGCGGTTCACCCAGGTGGACCAGACCTTTCCATTCCTTTACTCGGATCGTCCGGCACGTTCCTGCCGGTGAAGGGACAGCATCCCCATGGCTTCTGTCACGTTCGACAAGGCGACCCGGATCTACCCGGGCGGCACCAAGCCCGCCGTCGACCAGCTCGAGATCGAGATCGCGGACGGTGAGTTCCTCGTCCTCGTCGGCCCCTCCGGCTGCGGCAAGTCCACCTCCCTGCGCATGCTCGCCGGGCTGGAGGACGTCAACGGCGGCGCCATCCGCATCGGTGACCGCGACGTCACCCACCTGCCGCCCAAGGACCGGGACATCGCCATGGTGTTCCAGAACTACGCGCTGTACCCGCACATGACCGTCGCCGACAACATGGGCTTCGCGCTCAAGATCGCCGGGGTCAACAAGGCGGAGATCCGCAAGAAGGTCGAAGAGGCCGCCAAGATCCTCGACCTCACCGAGTACCTGGACCGCAAGCCGAAGGCGCTCTCCGGCGGTCAGCGTCAGCGTGTCGCCATGGGCCGCGCCATCGTGCGTGAGCCGCAGGTGTTCCTCATGGACGAGCCGCTGTCGAACCTCGACGCGAAGCTGCGTGTCTCCACCCGTACGCAGATCGCCTCCCTCCAGCGCCGCCTCGGCATCACGACCGTGTACGTCACCCACGACCAGGTCGAGGCGCTGACGATGGGTGACCGCGTGGCGGTGCTCAAGGACGGTCTGCTCCAGCAGGTCGACAGCCCGCGCAACATGTACGACCGCCCGGCGAACCTCTTCGTCGCGGGCTTCATCGGCTCCCCCGCCATGAACCTGGTCGAGGTCCCGATCACCGACGGCGGCGTCAAGTTCGGCAACAGCGTCGTCCCGGTCTCCCGTGAGGCGCTGACCGCCGCCGCCGACCGCGGCGACACCACGGTGACCGTCGGCGTCCGCCCCGAGCACTTCGACGTGGTGGAGCTCGGCGGCGCCGCCGCCAAGTCCCTCGCCAAGGACACCGCCGGCGCCCCGGCCGGTCTCGCCGTCTCCGTCAACGTCGTCGAGGAGCTCGGCGCCGACGGTTACGTCTACGGCTCCGCCCGCGTCGGCGGCGAGGACAAGGACCTGGTCGTCCGCGTCGGCGGCCGCGCCATCCCGGAGAAGGGCTCCGAGCTGCACGTGGTGCCGCGTCCGGACGAGATCCACGTCTTCGCGACCTCCACGGGCGAGCGCCTCAGCGACTGACGCCCGTACGCCGGTCCCCAACTCTCCCGAGCGGCCCCGCACTTCGGTGCGGGGCCGTTCGCGCATCTGATCGGTCGGGTCCGGCGGGAGACCTCCACCCCACTCGCGCAAGACCGGCAGCAAGATCAATGATGTCGACAAATACCCCGGCAGAAAGGTCAATTCGGACCCTGTTCGTCAATGCCTGATTCGAAAAGGAGCATCGAACCATCCCCCGGGAGGGTGACGAAATGTCTCCAAATCATCACTGACCGCTACGCTCACGTCCGTGACCCACACCGCACGCCGAATCGGCCGCACTCTCGCACTCGTCCTGCCCGTCGTCCTGGTGCTCTCCGGAACTCTCGCGGTCACCAGCGTCCCCTGGGCCGGGAGCTCCCGGTCCCAGATCCTCACCGCGTCCTCGGAGAACGTGTCGGTGCGAGCCAAGCCTCGTGCCCCGCAGGACATTCTCCACGACCGCCTCCTCGCCGAACTCCAGGAGAAGGGCCCGGGTGTCGCCCTGACCAGCCTCCAGCGCACGGTCGAGGAACACCCCTCGCTCGCCAAGCACTGCATGACGCTCGCCCGCGCGCTCGGTCGCGCCGCCGTCCAGCACTACGGGCCCGTGCGCGCCCAGTCCTACTCCCGCCCGGTCTGTGACACCTCCTTCGCCTCCGGCGTCGCCCACGAGAGCTGAGCGCATCACCGGAGACCGAGGGGCGCCTATCGTGCCCGGTATGCACTCCTCCCCGACGCAGGCCGTGATCCTGGCGGGCGGCCAGGGTTCGCGCCTGCGCCCGTACACCGATGACCGCCCCAAGCCGATGGTCGAGATCCCCGGAACCGGGACCCCGATCATCGGCCATCAGCTTTCCTGGCTGGCCGCCGAGGGCGTGACCGACGCCGTCATCTCCTGCGGCCATCTCGCCGGTGTCCTCCAGCGCTGGCTGGACGCGACGGAACTGCCGCTGCGCGTCACCACGGTCGTCGAGCCCGAGCCGCTGGGCCGGGGCGGCGGCCTCAAGTACGCGGCCGCGCGCCTGCCCCACCCCGAAGAGCCGTGGTACGCCTCCAACGGGGACATCTGGACCCGTTTCTCGCTGCGCGAGATGGCCGCGTTCCACGCCGAACGGGACGCCACCGCCACACTGGCCCTGGCCCGCCCCCGTATCCCCTGGGGCGCCGTGGAGACGGACGCCTTCGGCCACATCACCGACTTCATCGAGTCGCCCCCCTCGCCGTATCTGATCAACGCGGGCGTCTACGTCTTCTCCGCCGCCTTCACCGGGCTCCTGCCCGATCTGGGCGACCACGAGCGCACCACGTTCCCGCGGCTGGCCCGCGAGCGCCGCCTGGCCGGCTTCCCGCTGCCGCAGGGCGCGTACTGGCGGGCCATCGACACCGCGAAGGACCTCACCGAAGCCGCCAAGGAACTGGCGGGAGCGGGACCGGCTTCCTGAGCCCCGTGGGGCGCCGGGCGCGCCAGGGAGGCCAGGACCGCGAATCCCGTCTCGCGTACCCGGTGACCGCCCCTCCCGGCGTCCTGCGCGCCCTTCCTGCCCCGGCCCCGCCCGGACGCCCCTCTCCCGCCTGCTTCCACGGGCCCCCCGCCCCGCACAAAGCCGTCCGCCCGCCTCGCGGATGCGGGGCGGGCGGACGGCCGGGTGTGCGGGGCGGATCAGCCGAGCAGGCCGCCGATCGGGTTGCTGTTGCCTCCGCCCGAGCCGCCGTCGTCGGAGCCGCCCGAGCCGCTGTCCTCGCCGCCACCGCCACCGCCACCGCCACCGGAGCCGGAGCCGCCGCTTGAGGAGGGGCCGGAGCTGCTGGACGGCGGGGGAACGGGCTGCGACTGCTGCGGCTGACGCTGGCCGGACCCCTGCGTGGCGGTCGGGCGCTGCTCCTCCGTGCGGTCGGGTTCGCGGACCGACTCGGCGGGCGAGGACTCCTGCGCCTCCGGGGTCTCGGAGGCGGTCGACGCGGACGGCTCCGGCCGCTTCGACGTCTCACGGGACGACGGGGCGCGCAGGCCCGGCTCCTCGGGCAGCGGCCGGCCGGGCAGGTGGTTGGTCGGGTCGTCGTTCGGTCCGGGCACCGTGACCATCTCGGTCGAGCGCACGGCGCCGCCGAGCATCGAGCCGATGAGCAGGGTCAGGCCGACCACGACGGTGGCGACCACGGCACCCCGCCGCAGCACCCGACGGCGCAGGTCCCACAGCGCGGAGCGCGGGCCGAGCGTGCGCCACGCCTCGCCCGCGATCCGGCCGTCCACCGAGTAGACCGGGGCACCGGCGATGATCAGCGGGGACCAGGCGGCGAGGTAGATGATGTCGGGCGCGTCGTAGACCGGCACGGTGCGCCAGCTGACCGTCAGGATGAGCGCGGCGGACAGCAGCGCGCCGAAGACGGCGGCCACCCGCTGCCACAGGCCGAGGACGGTGAGCACACCGACGACGACCTGGGCGAAGGCGACGGTGAGGCCGGCGCCGACGGGGTGGGCCAGCGCGAAGTCGCGCAGCGGCTCGGCCAGCGGCCAGGGGTGCAGCGAGGTGAGCCACTTGACCATGGAGCCGCGCTCGCCGCCGTCGAAGTAGACGGGGTCGCAGAGCTTGCCCATGCCGGCGTAGATGGAGATGAAACCGAGGAACACGCGCAGCGGCAGGAGCACCACGCCCAGGTTCATACGGCGGCCCGGGAAGTAGGCGTGCCGCTGGACCGGGCCGCTGTACTCGTTCTTGCGGTCGGTCCGCAGGGTGTACGTGTCGTCGTCGGGCTCGTCCCGCTCCGGGCGGGCGTCGTGCCGCTGATAGGTGTCCGGCGCGTAGCGGTCCGGCTCGTAGCGGTCGTCGTAGGCGCCCACCGCGCGCCGCATCGGCGGCAGCAACGGAGCCGTGTCGGGCCCTCGTTGGGCGCCGACGACGGGGTTGGGCATGGTGTCGTCGGAGAGGTCGACGCGCGGAATGACCTGGGTGACGCCGGCGTCGTGCGAGCGGTCGAGGGTGCCGACGGCGGCGGAGTCGCGCACGGCCTGGAGCAGCCCGGTCGCACCGGGGTCTCCGGGAGCGGACCGGCCGCTCCACACGACCGGCGCCCGTCGCCTTCCCGTCTGCGCGGCCGCGTTCATCGCGGGCACACGGGCGGTCTCGGCGAACCTGGGCTTCTGGACCGGGGCAAGCCGTACCCGGAAACTGGCGTGGTTCACGATGACCTGCGCGGGATCGCAATCCACCTTGACCATGCTCAGCGCAGGCTGATCGTCGAATCCGGGCCGGGGCGTTCTGGTGTCCACACTCATCTAACCGAGTGACGCGGGATTAGGACACTGCCTTGACGCGTGCCAAATGTCCGAGACCCGTCAAGATCACCAACGTCCCCCGTCCAGCCCACGGCGCGGGCTCGCGCGGCCCCGTGCCCGGTTGCCGCGCGAGGCCCCGGCCGCCCGGCCGGGGCCTTCGGGAGCGGGCGGTCAGGCCCGGCGGCGCGCCGCCTCGTAGAGCACGACGCCCGCGGCGACACCGGCGTTCAGCGACTCGGCGCCGCCCGGCATGGGGATGCGCACGCGGAAGTCGCACGTCTCGCCGACCAGCCGGGACAGGCCCTTGCCCTCGCTGCCGACCACGATGACGACAGGGCCGCCCAGGGCCTCCAGGTCGCCGACCTCGGCCTCGCCGTCCGCGGCGAGGCCCACGACCGTGATGCCGGCCTTCTGGTAGGCCTCCAGGGCGCGGGTCAGGTTGGTGGCGCGGGCCACCGGCGTGCGGGCCGCCGTACCGGCCGAGGTCTTCCAGGCACCGGCGGTCATGCCGGCCGCGCGGCGCTCGGGCACGACGACGCCGTGGCCGCCGAACGCGGAGACCGAGCGGACGACCGCTCCCAGGTTGCGCGGGTCGGTGACGCCGTCGAGCGCGACGATCAGCGGGTCCTCCCCGTCGTCGAACGCGGCGGCCGCCAGGTCCTCCGGGTGGGCGTACTCGTAGGGCGGGACCTGGAGGACGAGGCCCTGGTGGTTCAGACCGTTCGTCATCCGGTCCAGCTCGGCGCGGGGGGCCTCCATCAGGTGGATGCCGCCGCGCTCGCCGGCGAGCTGGAGCGCCTCGCGCACCCGCTCGTCGTTGTCGATGTACTGCTGGACGTAGAGCGTCGTCGCGGGCACGCCGTCGCGCAGCGCCTCGAAGACGGGGTTGCGGCCGACGACCATCTCCGAGCTGCCCTTGCCGCCGCGGCGGGCGACGGGGCGGCGCTGCGTCTTCTTGGCCACGGCGTTGGCGATGCGGTTCTTCTTGTGGCCCTTGCGGGCGGACGCGGGCGGCGTGGGGCCCTTGCCCTCGAGGCCACGGCGTCGCTGACCACCGCTGCCGACCTGCGCGCCCTTCTTGTTGGACGTGCGGCGGTTCCTGCGCTGGCTGTTCCCGGCCATGACCTACCTACTTCGTGAATCAGGTGATGCGTACGTATAAGAAAGTGTGCCGCCCGGAGCTGCGGGCGGCATATCGCGGCGGCTCAGCGGGGGCCGAGCGTCCACCGGGGGCCGTCCGGGCCGTCCTCGATGACGAGGCCGGACTGGGTCAGCTGGTCGCGGATGGCGTCCGCCGTCGCCCAGTCCTTGCGCGCCCGGGCGGCCTCGCGCTGCTGGAGCACCAGCCGTACGAGGGTGTCGACGGCGCCGTGGAGGTCCTCGCCGCGCTCGGTCTCGCCGGCCCACCGCGGGTCGAGCGGGTCCAGGCCGAGGACGCCGAGCATGGCGCGCACCTCGGCGAGGCGCTCGACCGCGGCCTCCTTGTCGTCGGCGGCCAGGGCGCTGTTCCCCTGCCGCACGGTGGTGTGGATGATCGCGAGGGCCCCGGGGACGCCCAGGTCGTCGTCCATCGCCTCGGCGAAGGCGAGCGGTACCTCGGCGGCGGGCTCGACGTCGCCGCCGGCCTTCTCGACGACCCTCTGGACGAAGCCCTCGATGCGGGAGAAGGCGGACTCCGCCTCGCGCAGGGCCTCCTCGCTGTACTCGATCATGGAGCGGTAGTGCGGGGTGCCGAGGTAGTAGCGGAGCACGATCGGGCGCCACTGCTTGACCATCTCGCTGACGAGCACGGAGTTGCCGAGCGACTTCGACATCTTCTCGCCGCTCATCGTGACCCACGCGTTGTGCACCCAGTACGAGGCGAAGTCGTCGCCGAACGCCTTGGCCTGCGCAATCTCGTTCTCGTGGTGCGGGAAGATCAGGTCGAGTCCGCCGCCGTGGATGTCGAAGGCGGGGCCCAGGTACTTGTGCGCCATGGCGGAGCACTCCAGGTGCCAGCCGGGACGGCCGCGTCCCCAGGGGGTCTCCCAGCTCGGCTCGCCGGGCTTGGCGGCCTTCCACATGGCGAAGTCCCGCGGGTCGCGCTTGCCGGTCTCGCCCTCGCCGGACGGCTGGCGCAGGTCGTCCAGGTCCTGATTGGACAGCGCCAGGTAGCCGGGGAAGGACCGGACGTCGAAGTAGACGTTCCCGTCGGCCTCGTAGGCGTGGCCGCGCTCGATGAGGCCCCGCATCATCTCGACCATCTCGGTGACGTGGCCGGTGGCGCGCGGTTCGTAGCTGGGCGGCAGGCAGCCGAGGACGTCGTAGCCGCTGTTGAAGGCGCGCTCGTTGTCGTAACCGATGGACCACCAGGGGCGAGCCTGCTCGGCCGACTTGGAAATGATCTTGTCGTCGATGTCCGTGACGTTGCGGATGAACGTCACGTCATAGCCGCGGTAGGCGAACCAGCGGCGCATGATGTCGAAGTTCAGCCCGGACCTGATGTGCCCGATGTGCGGTGCGGCCTGCACGGTGGCGCCACACAGGTAGATCGAGACGCGGCCCGGGACGAGCGGGGTGAAGTCACGGATCTGCCGGGCGCCGGTGTCGTACAGACGAATAGTCACGGCTCCAGGGTAGTGGGCCCATAGCAGTGCCCCGCGACCGTCCCGCGATCGCGGGGCACATTTCGGTTCAGATGCTGCTGACGACCTTGTCCGGCCTGATCCGGACGACCACGCGCGGGCTGTCCTCGGCGGCGGCCGGGTTGAAGTCCGCGTACTTCTTGCCGGTGTACTTGAGGGACAGCTCGTCGATCAGCGCCTGGCCGCCCTCGGTGGTGATCTCGGCGGTGCCGCGGATCTCGGCGTAGGTGTACGGGGCATCGAAGGGCTGGAGCAGAACGGTCACCCGGGGGTCCTTGCGCAGGTTCCGCTCCTTGCGCCGGCCGACGGTCGTCGAGATCAGCACGTGGTCGCCGTCGCGCTTGACCCAGACCGGGGAGACCTGGGGCCTGCCGTCGGGCTGGATGGTGGCGACGCTGACGAAGACCGCGCTGTCGAGAAGTGCCTTGAGGTGATCGCTGAGTGCGGCGGGCATGGGTGCCTCTCTGTCGTGTACTCAGGCCGCGGGGGCCTCTGGGACGCGTACTCGATGCTCTGTGTGCCGAACGCCCGCACGCCGCATTTCGTTTCCCGTGCGCGCGTACGGAGCACGCGCGCACGGGAGACGACCGTGTCTCAGCCCCTGCGCACCAGCAGGGCGGTGGCGATCGCGGCCAGGCCCTCCGCCCGTCCGGTGAGCCCCAGGCCGTCCGTCGTCGTACCGGAGACGGAGACCGGCGCCCCGGCCGCCGCGCCGAGCGCCTTCTGCGCCTCGTCGCGCCGCCTGCCGATCTTCGGGCGGACGCCGATGACCTGCACGGCGATGTTGCCGATCTCGAAGCCCTCGGCCCGCACGATCCGGGCCGCCTCGGCGAGCAGGGTGACACCGGACGCGCCGGACCACTCGGGCCGGCCGGTTCCGAAGTGGGCGCCGAGGTCGCCGACGCCGGCGGCGGAGAACAGCGCGTCGCAGGCGGCGTGGGCGGCGACGTCACCGTCGGAGTGCCCGGCCAGCCCGTATCCGTCGCCGTCCTCCCACAGCAGGCCGGCGCACCACAGCTCGCGGCCCTGCTCGAAGGCGTGGACGTCGGTGCCGATCCCGACCAGCGGGAGGCCCGGCACCCCGTTCGCCGCGGCCGGCGCGGTGTCCGCGACGGCTCCCGGCGCGGTGTCCGGGGCCGTGTCCATGGGGTCAGAAGCCATCGTTGGCCCTCCTCCGGGCGAGTACCGCCTCGGCCAGTACGAGATCGAGCGGCCGGGTCACCTTGAACGCCTCCTCGTGGCCGGGGACGACCACGACGGGCTCGCCGAGCTGCTCGACCATGCTCGCGTCGTCGGTGACGTCGCCGGTGACCGTCGCGTGGGCACGTACGAGCATGTCGCGGTCGAAGCCCTGCGGGGTCTGCACGGCGCGCAGCCGGGCCCGCTCGGGTGTGCCGACGACGGGCTCGGGCCCGCCGTCCCCGCGCGGCTCGACCTGCTTCACCGTGTCGGCCAACGGGAGCGCCGGGACGACCGCGGGGGCGCCGTCGCGCACCGCCTCGATCACCGCGTCGACGGTGTCGACGGGCACGAGCGGCCGGGCCGCGTCATGGACGAGGACGGCGGTGATGTCCTCCGGCAGCGCGTCCAGGCCCAGCCGGACGGACTCCTGACGCGTCCGCCCGCCGGGCACGACCAGATAGTCGGTGCGCTCGGGCAGGGCGTGCGTGTCGAGCAGGTTCTTGACCTCGGTCGCGCCGTCGGACGGCGCGACCACGACGACGAGTGAGACCGCGCGGGAGGCCGCCATGGCCCGTACCGCGTGGATGAGCATGGGCGTGCCGTTCAGCCCGCGCAGCGCCTTGGGGGCGCCCGGGCCGAGCCGCACCCCCCGTCCTGCCGCGGGGATCACCGCGGCGGTACGGGCGGGACGTGCTTCGTCTGACATCGGTTGCACTCCGGCAGGTTTGTTTCCGCGGCCGACATGGGTATGGCCTCAGCGTGCCGGGCGCGACGCCTTGACCGGAACCTTCCGTGACACTGGTCGAGCGAGCTGCGCCAGCTGACCGGGCCCGGCACGCCAGGGCGCTCGCGCCGGACCGAAGGCGCGGGGCTCTGGGGTGCGAGGCTCCGGATGCGGGGGCACGCCCGGGACGCGAGGCCGGAGGCCCGAACGAGGGCCGACGGCCCGGACCGTTGTCCGGAGGGGGTCGTCCGACGGCATACGCGGGATACGTGTGCCCGGACATGCCGCAGCGCCCGGCGACGTGCTGCGTATCACAGCATGTCAGCGGGCACCGCGGCATCGCTTCACTTCAGGACGCGAGGACCTCGTCGAGCAGGGCCTCGGCCTTGTCCTCGTTGGTGTTCTCAGCGAGCGCGAGCTCGCTCACCAGAATCTGGCGCGCCTTCGCGAGCATGCGCTTCTCGCCTGCGGACAGGCCGCGCTCGCGCTCACGACGCCACAGGTCACGCACCACTTCGGCGACCTTGATGACGTCGCCGGAGGCGAGCTTCTCGAGATTTGCCTTGTAGCGACGGGACCAGTTCGTCGGCTCCTCGGCGTACGGCGCACGAAGCACCTCGAAGACCCGGTCCAGCCCATCCTGACCGACCACATCGCGCACGCCGACGAACTCCGCGTTGTCCGCTGGCACACGAACCGTCAAGTCGCCCTGGGCGACCTTGAGCACCAAGTAGGTCTTGTCCACGCCTTTGATCTGGCGAGTTTCGATGGCCTCGATCAGCGCGGCCCCGTGATGGGGATAGACCACGGTGTCGCCAACCTTGAACGTCATGTGACAGGTACCCCTTCCGTGGCTATCCAGGGTAACACGGAAACGGCTTCTTCTGAATGGCGTTTTCGCAGGTCAGGGCATATCTCGGGGCTTGACAACAGCGACACGAACGTGCTGCGGAGCCCTTCCGGAAGGGGGTATTCGCAGGTCGGAGCGGCTGTGCGGGCAGGGAGAAACACGCACGTTACACCCATCCGGAGGCCACCCGAAGGTGGCATATATACCAGTTTGCCGGGTTCGAAGCGGTGAACTTACCGTACTCCGTTCGGCCCTCGGTCACTCGTACGGACGAGGATGAGCCTGATTCCGGAATTGATCACCGCGGCTATTCGGTAAGGAATGCGTGATCGCCCCGGAATTGATCAAGGCCGTTATGTGAACGGCGCGCGAAGCCCCCGAGATCGGCGGGGGTCCGACGCCCCCGACACGGCGCCGGGGCGGGTCGGGTGCGGGGCGGAGTGACGGGGTCGGTAACCTGAGCCAGCTGACAGACCCTCGGCTCCCGCCGGCGGGCCGTCGCACAGTTCCACAGACCGTGCCCTTCCGTACGTCCTAGGAGTTGCCGCCGCCGTGAGCCGCAGCCTTCGACGCGGCGCCCTCGCCGCCACCGCCCTCGTGATCTCGATCGCCTCGCTCACCGCCTGCGGGGCGGGCAACGACGCGCAGACGCTCGGCGTCAAGCCGGACAACGCCGCCGCCTCGGTCGGCAGCATCAAGATCCAGAACGCCACGGTGATCACGCAGCCGAAGCCCGATGCCGAGGGCCCCGCAGTCGTGTCCGGGACGATCTTCAACAACGGCTCCAAGGCCGAGACGCTTGAGGCGATCGAGCTGGCCGGCGGCACGTCCCCGGTGAAGCTCAAGGCGGCCGACGGCTCCGGCACGGTCACCGTGCCGGCCTACGGCTACGTCATCCTCGGCGGCAAGGGCAACGCCTCCGCCGTGATCGACAAGGGCCGCGAGGCGGCGCGCGACGGCGACGTCCAGGAAGTCGTCTTCAAGTTCAGCGAGACCGGCGACGTGAAGCTCCAGGCTCTCATCGTCCCGGCCAAGAGCTACTTCGCGGAATACGGCCCGGCCGAGGTGCCCACGAAGCCGTCGGAGAAGCCGGCCGCCACCCCGAGCGGTTCGCCGTCCGGCTCGCCCTCCGGCGCCGCGTCGGGCGCCCCCGAGGGGGCGCAGTCGGGCAGTCCGGCGGAAGGCGGCCAGGCGTCGACGACCCCGTCGGACTCGGCCTCGGCGTCGCACGAGGCCGGCCACTGAGCGACTCCTGACACACCGGGACTCGCCTCGCGCGCAGCCGGTGCGCAGGTGGACCCGGTACACAGGTGAAAGGGCGCCCCACCCGAAGGTGGGGCGCCCTTTCGTGTGCCCGTCCGTACGCGCCCTCGCGGGAGCGCCGACGGGTGCGCACGGGCCCCGACGTGGATGTCCCCCCGACGTCCACGGCCGGGCCCGGCGGGCAGGTGGGCGGCCCACAGGCCGCACGGGGCGCGGGCCGGGCCGGTCGAGCGGCCCGCAGCCGCACCGGGGCGGCCTACGGCTCGAACTTGTAGCCCAGGCCTCGGACCGTGACCAGGTAGCGCGGGGCGCCCGGGTCCGGCTCGATCTTCGCGCGCAGACGCTTCACGTGGACGTCCAGGGTCTTGGTGTCACCGACGTAGTCGGCGCCCCAGACCCGGTCGATCAGCTGCATACGGGTCAGCACCCGGCCCGCGTTGCGCAGGAGCATCTCCAGCAGGTCGAACTCCTTCAGCGGAAGGTCGACCTTTCCGCCGGAGACCGTCACGACGTGACGGTCCACGTCCATCCGCACCGGGCCCGCCTCCAGGGCCGCCGGCGCGACCTCCTCCGGCTCGCCCCGGCGGCGCAGCACCGCGCGGATACGGGCGACCAGCTCCCGTGACGAGAACGGCTTGGTGACGTAGTCATCGGCTCCTATTTCCAGCCCCACGACCTTGTCGATCTCGCTGTCCTTGGCGGTGACCATGATCACCGGCACGTTCGAACGGCCGCGCAGCTGCCGGCAGACCTCCGTGCCGGGCAGGCCGGGCAGCATCAGGTCGAGCAGGACCAGGTCGGCGCCGTTGCGCTCGAACTCGTCGAGCCCCTCGGGCCCGGTGGTCGCGACCGCGACCTCGAAGCCCTCCTTGCGGAGCATGTAGGACAGGGCGTCGCTGAAGGATTCCTCATCCTCGACGACAAGCACACGGGTCACGGAAGGACCTCCGGGGCAGGGATCGGTTCATGGGTGGTCGCGGGGTCGTGGTGTCCGGCCAGGCGCGCGGAGCGGTCCCGCACGGCGCCGGCCTCCGGGAGCCGGAGGGTGAAGGTGGAGCCCTGACCCTCGGTGCTCCACACGGTGACCTCCCCGCCGTGCGAGGCTGCCACGTGTTTGACGATGGCCAGGCCCAGTCCCGTACCGCCGGTGGCGCGGGAGCGGGCCGGGTCGACGCGGTAGAAGCGCTCGAAGATGCGCTCCTTGTCCTTGTCGGGGATGCCGATGCCCTGGTCGGTGACGGCTATTTCGATGAGGTCGCCGCCGGGCGCCGCCACATGGCGGGCGGCGATGCCGACCCGGGTACGGGCGGGAGAGTAGTTGACCGCGTTCTCGACGAGGTTGCCGAGGGCGGCGGCGAGCTGGCCCCGATGGCCCCAGACGTGGAGGCCGGCGGTGCCGCCGGCGGCCATGGTGATCTGCTTGGTGGACGCGGTGTGCCGTGAGCGGTCCACGGCCTCGGCCACCAGTTCGTCGACCCGGACCGGTTCGGCGTCCTCCAGCGGATCGTCGTTCTGAACCCTGGACAGGTCGATGAGCTCCTGTACGAGATTGGTGAGCCGGGTCGCCTCGATCTGCATCCGGCCGGCGAAACGGGTCACCGCCTCGGGGTCGTCGGAGGCGTCCATGACCGCTTCGGAGAGCAGGGAGAGCGCGCCGACGGGGGTCTTGAGCTCATGGCTGACGTTCGCGACGAAGTCGCGGCGTACGGCTTCGATGCGGCGGGCCTCCGTGAGGTCCTCGACCAGCAGGAGCACCAGCCGGGAGCCCAGGGGGGCGACCCGGGCGGAGACGGCGAGGGCCTCGCCCCGGCCGGTGCCGCGTCGCGGGAGGTCCAGCTCGACCTGGCGTATCTCGCCGTCGCGGCGGGTGTCGCGGGCCATGTGGAGCATCGGGTCCACGGCGAGTTTGCCCCCGCGGACCAGTCCGAGCGCGTACGCCGCCGAGCTGGCCTTGACGACGGAGTCGCTCTCGTCGAGGACGACCGCCGACGAGCGCAGCACGGACAGGACCGTGTCCACGCCGGGCGGCAGCACGGCGTCGGTGTGCAGGGATGTGCGGGTGGGTCTCGCCTGGTCGCGCTCGCTCCAGCGGAACGCCAGCATGGCGATGACACCGGTGCACAACCCGGCGATCGCTGCCGCTGCGGCAACCGCCGCGTTCACGTCCATGCATCCAGGTTATGCGGGGTCACGGACACTCTCCCAGCCATCCGGGTGGCCTCTCGAACAGTCGTCGCCCAGAGTTCACCAAGGGGAAAGTGGCGGTTCACTTGGGAAGGAGGCACCCGACTTGTAGCCGACGAACCGTGGGAGCGTGGGGGTCCGAGCCCCACCCGGACCCCGGACGTAGTGAGAGAGGGACATCCATGCGGGACGCGTACCACGAGGAACTGGACTCGATCGGCGAGGGCCTGGTCGAGATGGCCCGGCTGGTCGGATCGGCGATCGGGCGCGCCACCACGGCGATGCTCGACGCGGACCTGAAGCTGGCCGAGGCCGTGATCGCCGCCGACCAGAAGGTCGACGGCCTCCAGCACGACCTGGAGGCCCGCGCCATAGCCCTGCTGGCCCGCCAGCAGCCGGTCGCCACCGATCTGCGGATCGTGGTCACCTCGCTGCGGATGAGCGCGGACCTGGAGCGCTCGGGCGACCTGGCCCAGCACGTGGCGAAGCTCGCCCGGCTGCGTTTCCCCGACCGGGCGGTGCCGCGCGACCTGCACGCCACGATCCTGGAGATGGGGCAGCTGGCGCAGCGCCTGATGGCGAAGGCGGCCGAGGTCATCATCACCAAGGACGTCGACCTGGCGCTCCAGCTGGAGCAGGACGACGACGAGATGGACCTGCTGCACCGGGCGCTGTTCCAGCACCTGATGGACGACCGGTGGAAGCACGGCATCGAGACGGCGGTCGACGTCACGCTGCTGGGCCGCTACTACGAACGCTTCGCCGACCACGCCGTCTCGGTCGCCAAGCGCGTGGTCTACCTGGTGACCGGTGAGCACGCGGACGAGCTCCAGCAGTCGGAGTCGCCCGTCGAGGGCGCCTGAGAGTCCGTGCGCCGTTGATGCGCCCTGCCGAGTGGGCATGCAATGGGGTGACACCGGCCCCCGTCCCTTGAGGAGGGACCCCATGGCAGATTCGCCCACGACCGACGTCCAGCGGGAAACACCCGTCGAAGTGGTTCTCCTTCCCGTCCTCGGCGCCTGCGGGTGCGGCTCGGGCTGCGGGTGCGGATGCCAGGCGGGCGCGCCCTGCCAGTGCGGCGGCTGACGGCCGACGACCGACCGCCCTCCGCCCCGCAGGCCGACGGGCCGTCGGCCTGCGGGCCCCGGGCAGGGGCATGGACCTGGGCCCGGGCACGGACCTGGGCACGAGGGAGCCCCCTCTCCGCCGCTTCCCGGCGGGGAGGGGGCTCCCTCGTGGCGGGTACTTACTTCTTGCCCTGGTTCTTGACGGCCTCGATGGCCGCCTTCGCCGCGTCGGGGTCCAGGTACGTGCCGCCCTTGGTGACCGGCTTGAAGTCGGCGTCGAGCTCGTAGGCGAGCGGGATACCGGTGGGGATGTTCAGGCCCGCGATGTCCTCGTCCGAGATCCCGTCGAGGTGCTTGACCAGCGCGCGCAGGCTGTTGCCGTGCGCGGCGACCAGGACCGTACGGCCGGTCAGCAGGTCCGGGACGATGCCGTCGTACCAGTACGGCAGCATGCGGACGACGACGTCCTTCAGGCACTCGGTGCGCGGCCGCAGCTCCGGCGGGATCGTGGCGTAGCGCGCGTCGTCGGCCTGCGAGAACTCGTTGTCGTCCGCGATGGGCGGCGGCGGGGTGTCGTACGAGCGGCGCCACAGCATGAACTGCTCCTCGCCGAACTCGGCGAGCGTCTGCGCCTTGTCCTTGCCCTGGAGCGCGCCGTAGTGCCGCTCGTTCAGGCGCCAGGAGCGGTGGACCGGGATCCAGTGGCGGTCCGCGGACTCCAGGGCGAGCTGCGCGGTGCGGATGGCGCGCTTCTGCAGGGAGGTGTGGACCACGTCGGGGAGCAGGCCGGCGTCCTTGAGCAGCTCACCGCCGCGGACCGCCTCCTTCTCGCCCTTCTCGGTGAGGTTGACGTCCACCCAGCCGGTGAACAGGTTCTTCGCGTTCCATTCGCTCTCGCCGTGGCGGAGCAGGATCAGCTTGTACGGTGCGTCGGCCATACGTACGAGATTAATGGACGCCGATGAACGGCGAGGGACACGGTCGACGCCTGAGGGCGCCCGTCAATGGGATGGCTGCGCCGCCAAGGCCCTTGTAGGTTGCGAGTAAGTCGCGAGCACCGGATCAGCCACTTACGGGGGATGCACGTATGTCCATAGCCACGCTCAGACGCGCCACGAAGGAGAGCGTCTCGGGCCTTCCTCGGGAGTTCTGGTGGCTCTGGACGAGCACCCTGGTCAACCGGCTCGGGGCATTCGTCGCCACCTTCATGGCGCTCTATCTGACACTCGACCGGGGCTACTCGGCGTCGTACGCGGGGCTCGTGGCGTCCTTGCACGGCCTGGGCGGTGTCATCTCGTCGCTCGGCGCGGGTGTGATGACCGACCGGCTGGGGCGCCGGCCCACCCTTCTGGTCGCACAGCTGTCGACGGCCGGGTCGGTCGCCCTGCTGGGCTTCATGCAGCACCCGGTCGCGATCGCCGCCGTCGCCTTCCTCGTCGGCGCGGCGTCCAGCGCCTCGCGGCCGGCCGTGCAGGCGATGATGGCCGACATCGTCCCGCCCGAGGACCGTGTGCGGGCGTTCTCGCTCAACTACTGGGCGATCAACCTCGGGTTCGCGATCTCCTCGGCGGCCGCCGGGTTCATCGCCGAGTACAGCTACTTCGCGGGTTTCATCGGCGAGGCCGTGATGACCCTGGCCTGTGCGGTACTGATCTTCGTCAAGATCCCCGAGTCCCGTCCCGCCCCGGTCGCCACGACGCCGGGCGAGGCGACCGAGGCACAGGTCGGGCTGGGGACCGTACTGCGTGACGGACGCTTCATGGGGGTCGTCGGGCTCTCGTTCCTCATCTCGCTGATCTTCCAGCAGGGGTACGTCGGTCTGCCCGTCGCGATGGGCGTGGACGGCTTCGGCAGCGCCGACTTCGGTATCGCGGTGGCCGTCAACGGGGTCATGATCGTGGCCCTCCAGATCCCGGTGACCCGGTACATCGAGCATCGGGACCCGCGTCGGCTGCTGGTGGTCTCCGCCCTCCTCGCCGGGTACGGCTTCGGGCTCACCGCCTTCGCCGGGTCGATCGCCGTCTACGCGCTGACGGTCTGCGTGTGGACGCTCGCCGAGATCGTCAACGCCCCGACGCAGACCGGTCTCGTGGTGCGGCTCTCCCCGGCACAGGGCCGCGGGCGTTACCAGGGCGTGTACACGATGTCCTGGTCCGTGGCGGCGCTGATCGCCCCGCTGATGTCCGGCTGGGTGCTCGACCGGTTCGGCGCGCAGTGGCTGTGGGGGGCGTGCGCCCTGCTCGGGACCGTGGCGGGCCTGGGGTACTGGCTGCTGATGCGCGGCCTGCCCGAAGGGACGGTCGACGCCGAGCGGACCGTGCCCGACCCGGCCGGGTCGGACAAGGCCGGGTCGGACAAGGCCGGGTCGGACAAGGCCGGTACCGTGGCGGCCCCGTTCGGATCGGGCGACGGCGTGGGCGCCGGGGAGACGGGCGCCGCCGGGGGCGGTGCCGGCCGGGGCACGTACGCGGACGCGCCCCGGCGGGAGTCCGCCCCGGAGAGCGCCGGCAGCGTCGGCACCTGAGCACCGCCCGGCGCCGGGTGGTGCGCCGCGCCTCGCACGCGGGCGTGCCCTGCGATGGAGGCGCGTCGAACTCCGCTGACGGCGGCAATAGCCCGGTTCGATCCCCGGGGGCGGCCTGGCGTTCCTAAGCTGCCGGGGAACGGCTGAGCGCCGCCGAGAATCAGGAGCTGAGAGTGGACAACGGGGAACCACAGCCTCAACTGGCCCGGACGCCGGGCGAGTTCGTGGCCATGATGCGCCAGTTACGGCAATGGGCCCACCTGAGCTACCGGCAGCTGGAACGGCGGGCCGAGACGGCCGGGGACATCCTGCCGCGCGCCACACTGGCCGGTGCGCTGAACCGGGACGAGCTGCCGAGGGAGGAGTTGCTGGCGGCGTTCGTACGCGCCTGCGGCGGTGACGACCTCACGGTCCGGACATGGATACGGACCCGCAAGAGGCTCGCTGTCGCCCTTGAGGGACCACCCCCCGCCGTCGTGGCCGACGCACACGGGGGCGAGGAGGACGAACGGGGCGGCGGGTCAGGCCGGGTGCCGGAACAGGCGGTCGCGGGAGCAGACGCCCGGTCTGCTGTCGCCCCTCCCGGGCAACCGGAAGCCTCGGACGCCGCAGAGGAGGCGGGAACCTCCGGCGCCGTAGGGGAAGCGGGAACCTCCGGTGCCGTAGGGGAAGCGGATGAGGCGACCGCCGCCGCTGGGGTGAGCGAGGCCGCCGCGGCTGCGGGGGCGGCCGGGGCTGCGGGAACCGCCCGGGCGCATGCCACGGAGCACGGCTCCCCCGCCACCGAAGAAGTGTCCGGCCCGGAGGAGGTGTCCGGCCCGGAGGAGGTGTCCGCCCCGGGTCACTCGCCCGCCCCCGCGTCCCCGGAGGAAGCGTCCGGCCCGGACGATGTGTCCGGCGCCGTCCACCCGGCGGCCGAGGCACCGGCCACGGACGGCAGGCCCGCACCCCGCGGCCCCAAGGCGCCCGCCTCGGACGAGGCGGTACGGACGGAACCCGACCGCGCCACGGACGCCACGGACGCCGTGGACGCCACGGCACAGGACGCCAGCGCCACCGCCATCGGCACCGCCCCCACGACGAAGGTCCCGGCAACCGGCAGTCGCCGTGTCCGGCGACCCGTGCTGATCACCTCCATCGCCGCCGCCATCCTGCTCCTCGCGGCCGCCGTCACCGGGATCGGTCTGTTCCCCGACGGGGACGGGCAGGCGCCTCTGGGCACCCCGCCCGGCACCCGGGGGCCCACCGGCCCCTCGTCCCCTGCCGCGCGCCCCGCCGTGGAACCGGCCGTGGACAAGCCCTCCGCCGATCCCGTGCGGTCCACGCCGTCCCCCCGGGCGACCCCCCGGAGGACGCCGGGGCCCCGGGCCACCCCCGTCCGGAACACCCCGCGTCCCGCACCCAGCCCCACCCCCGGCGACCCCTCCACATGGGGCCCCTACGAGCCGGATCCCACGCCGCACGAACCGCCGCCGTGGGAACGCGTCGAGTCACCGACGCCGACCGGCGACCCCTTCCCCGAGGAGACCTGCTGGGACGTCACCAACGACTGCCTGTGAGGGACTCATGGCGGGGCACCGCGCGGCGGGCGGGGGCGCCTCCCGTCCACCGCGCGGTGTGTCGGCCCGGTGTCAGCCAGCGGCGTTCAGGGCCGGCCTACTTGTACTGGTACTGCAGGCGCCAGGTGTTGCTGTTCTTCTTCACCGGTGCGGTGATGACCGCCTTGTAGACCTTCCTGGTGGCACACCCGCCGCCCTGCCCCGTGGCGAAGCGGTACTTGGTCACGGTGAACTTCTTCGCCTCGTGGAACATCGCCAGCCGGGCCTTCTTGACCTTCTTGCCGCCGACCTTCTTGGGCACGTCCGCCTCGTAGGACCACTGGGCCGTCCGGGCCCACTGCTTGCCCACGGAGACGCCGACCTCGACGCTCGCCTTGGCGAAGATCACGCCGGCTTCGGCCGCCGCCGAGGCGCTGATCTCGGCGCTGACGGTCCCCGTCTGGCTCGTAGTGAAGTTGATCTTCAGGCCGGGCTCGGCCCAGTCGCTGCGGACGTTGGTCGCCACCCACTTCGTCGACGGCTTGCCGAACTTGTAGAAGACGCGGCCCGCCTCGGTGCACCCGGCCTTGCGGGCCGAGCCCGAGAGGGCGCCGGCGAAGGATTCCCCGTCTCCCCCCGCGGCCGAGCCGCCGGACGACCCGCCGGAGGCGCCGGAAACCGAACTGTCCGACGTGGCACGGACAGAGGCGTCGGACGAGCCGCCGGGAAGGGCGACCGCTCCGGCCGTCAGCACGGCCGCCGCGACCGCGGTCAGCACCGCCGTACGGGCCTTGCGGGAGCGGACCGGTGCGGCGGCTCCGGCCGGACGGGCCGAACCGGCGGGATCGACCGGGTGGACCGGGTGGACCGGGTGGACCGGGTGGACCGGGTGGACCGGACGGGCTGAACGGGACTTGCTCATAAGGGTGCTCCTCTGCGTGGAGAAGGAATGAGGTCTCGCCCCGGTCGTCGACACCGGCAGAAAGGCGAGGGTGCGCCGGCGCGCCGCCGGTTCGCATTCGACGGATGCGAACCGGGGGGCCGGTCGATGGCTTGAGCCTGCCGGTCCGCAACCCCGTCCAGCAATGGATCCGGGTGGCCCGGACAGTCCGGAAAGGGTGTCTGACCTGCGTGAACCGTCTCGGACTGTCTCAGACGCCACGGGATCTTGCCGGACATTCCCGTGCCGGAACAGCCTCTTCGGAGCCCAACTACGGGCAGGTGAAGGAGGTTCTGATGTTCGGTCGGATACAGCTCGGTACCTGGGGCACGCGGGGAGTCCACCGGGCGCCGAGGCCGCGGGAGTGGTGGCAGCGGCCGGGTACGGCGAAGGTGGCGATGGCCGCCGTGCGAACCGCCGCCCTCGCCCTGCTGGCGGTGCTGGCGATCGCCCTGGGCGCGGTCCTGGCCGTGCACGGCCCCTCGGACGACACACCCGCCCCGGCCGCCCCGCCCGTGGCCGCCCCGCCGCCCGAGGCCACGGCGCCGCAGGAACCGCCCCGTTCACCGAGGCCGGGACTGCCCAAGAGGCCGACGACGCCCGGGAAGCCCGGGAAGCCGCCCGTCCGGCCCGGTGGGGCGCAGGAGCGCCCCCGCAGCGTGGTGCTGGTCCCCGGTGACACCCTCTCTGCGCTCGCCGGGCGCCACGACACCACGGTCCGCGCCTTGCAACGGCTCAACGGCCTGGGGAGCTCGACCCTGATCTACGCGGGTGACACGCTGCTCCTCGCACCGGGCACGACCCCGCCGGCCCCCGGCGGCGGTGACGGCGACGGCGACGGCGACGGCGACGGAGCACCCTCCCCCGGCAAGGCTCCGGCCCCCGGCAAGGGCTCCTCGGCGGCCATCGGTTACGCCAAGGCGCAGCTCGGCAAGCCCTATGTCTGGGGCGGTACGGGACCGAGGGGCTACGACTGCTCCGGTCTGGTCATGCGGGCGTGGGAGGCGGCCGGTGTCGCGCTACCGCGCACCACGTGGGACCAGGTCCGCGCCGGACGCGCCACGACCCGTTCGGGGCTGGCGCCCGGTGATCTCGTGATCACGGCCAACGGCGGCCATATCCAGCTCTACATAGGTGACGGCAAGGTGATCCACGCACCCCGGACGGGCAGCGACATCACCGTGGCGCCGCTGCCGTCCCCCACGAGCGTGCTCGCCTACCGGCACATCACGGCGTGATGCACTCGCGCCTCAGCGATCGGCCGGCCGGTGCACGGAACGGCCGGACGCACGGAACGGCCGGACAGGCGGAACAGCCGGATGACACACGGAACGGCCGGACGCGCTCGGACGGGCGGAGTGCGCAGAGCGGTCGGACGTGTTCGGACGCGCGGAGTGGTCGGAGGGGTCGGACGGGTCGGACGGGTTCAGACGCGCGGAGTGGTCAGATGCGTGAACGCCGAGAGGTTGCGGGTCGACTCCCCTCGGGACACCCGCCACGCGTACTCCTTGCGGATGGCCGTCGCGAAGCCCAGCTCCAGCAGGGTGTTGAACGCGCCGTCCGCCGCCTCCAGGACCGAGCCCAGCAGACGGTCCAGCTCCTCGGGATGGACCGCCGAGAGCGGCAGCTTGCCGGTGAGGTAGATGTCGCCGAGGCTGTCGATCGCGTAACCGACCCCGTACAGGCGCAGGTTGCGCTCCAGGAGCCAGCGGTGGACGCCTTCCTCGTTCTCGTCCGGGTGACGGATCACGAAGGCGTTGAGGGACAGGGAATGGTTTCCCACCCGCAGCGACAGTGTGGTGGACAGCTTGTGGGTGCCGGGGAGCGTGACCACGTACGAGCCGGGCTCCGGGGACTCCCAGGTCAGCTCGGCGTCATCCAGCGCCGACTCGATGATCCGCCCTGTGTCGTCAGCCATGGTGCGAGCGTACGCGACGCCGGTGATGGTGCACGGCCGCCGCGTAGACGTCCGCCGTCGCCGACGCGGCCGTGTCCCAGCCGAACGATGCGGCGTGGCGGGCAGCGGCACCGCCGAGGCGGTCCGACAGGGACGGGTCGGTCACGAAGCGGCGCAGCGCGTCGGCGTAGTCGGCGGGGTCGTGGCCGCTGACCAGGTACCCGGTCTCGCCGTCGCGCACGGCCACCGGCAGGCCGCCGACGGCGGCCGCGACGACCGGGGTGCCCGCCGCCTGCGCCTCTATCGCGACCAGGCCGAAGGACTCGCTGTACGAGGGCATGACCAGCACGGACGCGGCCCGGAACCAGTCGGCGAGCTGCTCCTGCCCGACCGGCGGGTGGAAGCGCACGACATCGGCTATACCGAGCCGCGCGACGAGCTTCTGCAGGCCTTCGGGCTTGGCGAGGCCGCTGCCGCTGGGTCCGCCGACGACGGGAACGACCATCCGGGACCGCAGCGAGGGATCCCGCTCCAGCAGCCGGGCGGCCGCGCGCAGCAGGATGTCGGGGGCCTTGAGGGGCTGGATGCGGCCGGCGAAGACGGGGATGAAGGCGTCGGCGGGGAGTCCGAGCCTGGCCCTGGCGGCCGCGCGGCCGTCACCGGGCCTGAACCGCTCCAGGTTCACGCCGGGGTGCACGACCGCGACCTTCGCCGGGTCGGCGTCGTAGAAGCGGACGAGCTCGTCCGCCTCCTCCGTGGTGTTGGCGATCAGCCGGTCGGCCGCGCGCACGACCTGGGTCTCGCCGATGACCCGGGCGGCGGGCTCGGGGGTGTCGCCCTCCGCCAGCGCGGCGTTCTTGACCTTGGCCATGGTGTGCATGGCGTGGACGAGGGGGACGCCCCAGCGCTCGGCGGCGAGCCAGCCGACGTGGCCGGAGAGCCAGTAATGGGAGTGGACCAGGTCGTAGTGGCCCGGGCGGTGCCCCGCCCACGCCTGCATCACACCATGGGTGAAGGCGCACAGCTGGGCCGGGAGCTCCTCCTTGGCCAGGCCCTCGTAGGGTCCGGCGTCCACGTGGCGCACCAGCACGCCGGGGGTCAGCTCCACCGCCGGGGGAAGTCCGCCGGTGGTCGCCCGAGTGAAGATCTCGACCTCGATGTTGATCGCGGCGAGGCGCCTGGCGAGCTCGACGATGTAGACGTTCATGCCGCCCGCGTCGCCGGTGCCCGGCTGGTGCAGGGGGGAGGTGTGCACACTGAGCATGGCGACCCGGCGGGGCGCCCTCGGGCGGCCGGGGAGCCGGAGCCGAGGCGGCGCCGCCAGGGTGCCGGCGAACCGGGACCGGTACTGGCTCACGTCGGCGGTCCTTCCGCTCTGGGGCATGACGAACGGAGGACGGGGGAAGTCCTCCGTCGGGCCACAACACCGGAACGCTTCCTTTCATTTCCGCTTTGCCGATTCATTGCACGGCGCATCGGGTTCGTCGCCCGTCCCGTCGGACGGTCCGGTGCCGCCCCGCGCGGCGGTGACGCGGTCCCGCGGCCGGGCGGGCCGCGGGCGCCGGGTACCCCTTAGGGTCGTCCCCATGGCCCCGCGCACCACCCGCCCCGTCGGCACCCCGACCCGCGGGACCACCAACCCCAACCGGCTGCGCCGCATGGACCGCTGGATCGCCGCCGTCCACGGACCCGCGCTGCGGCGCGGGGACGAGCCGCCGGTCGCGGTGGACCTCGGGTACGGCGCCGCCCCCTGGACCGCCGTCGAACTGCTCCAGCGCCTGCGTACGGCGGACCCCCGCGCCCAGGTCGTCGGGGTCGAGATCGAACCGGCCCGGGTCGCCGCGGCGAAGCCGTACGAGCGTGCGGGCCTCACCTTCGTGCACGGCGGCTTCGAGGTGCCGGTCGCCGGCTCCCCGGCCCTGATCCGGGCGGCGAACGTGCTGCGCCAGTACGACGAGGCCGAGGTCGTCGCGGTGTGGGCGCGGCTCTGTGCGCGGCTGGCGCCCGGCGGGCTGCTGGTGGAGGGGACCTGCGACGAGATCGGGCGGCGCCATGTATGGGTGGCGCTGGGGCCGGAGGGGCCGCGGACGGTGACGTTCGCGACCCGGCTCGGTTCGCTGGAGCGGCCCTCCGACCTGGCCGAGCGGCTGCCCAAGGCGCTCATCCACCGCAATGTGCCGGGCGAACCGGTGCACGCTTTCCTGCGGGACTTCGACCGTGCCTGGGCGGCGGCCGCCCCGTACGCCTCGCTGGGCGCCCGGCAGCGCTGGATCAGGACGGCGCGGGACCTGACCGCCGACTGGCCCCTGGTGGACGGCCCGCGGCGGTGGCGCCAGGGCGAGGTGACGGTGGAGTGGGCGGCGCTCGCGCCCCGCTGAGCCACGCCCCGCCGAGCCACGCTCCGCTGACCCGCGCCGTACGGACCGGCCCCGCGGACGGCGCGCCCCACCGAGCCACAGGGACCGATCGGCGCCGGCGGTCGGCCGTCGGCACCTCGGCACCGGCGAAAGGAACGGGTCACCGCGATCACGCGTCCTGACGGAGGGGCGGGCACCGCCAAGTGGTGTCGGCCTCTGTCGTTTTGGCCGGGGGCATGGCACCATCGCGAGGGCCACTCGATGTTACTGACGGTAAATCAGATGTGAGCGGGCGTACGCCCGGAGGGGGGAAGCTTGTGAACCGAGGCCGCCGTGTCCACGCCGCGATCACCGTGGTCTGCGCCCTGACGGTGCTGGCGTCACCGGTACAGGCCGCCTACGCGGCGCCCACGCCCCCTCCGAGCGCCCCCGGCGCCCCGGCCGCCCCCAGGAAGAGCCTGGAGGAGGTCCGCAAGGAGATAGAGACCCTCTACCGCCAGGCCGCCTCCGCCACCGACGCGTACAACCTCGCCGAGGAGCGGGCCACGAAGCAGTCCGCCGAGATCGTGCGACTGGCCCAGGCCATCGTCGACGGCCAGGCCCGGATCGAGGACCTGAAGAAGCGGGCCGGCGCGGCCGCCCGCGCCCAGTACCGCAACGGCGGGATACCCGACGAGGCCAAGCTGGTGCTCACCGACGACCCGCAGCTCTTCCTGGACGGCGCGGGGCGCCTCCGGCAGGGCCAGAAGGCCACCACGGACCTCCTCGGCGAACTGACCCGTACGCAGACCGACTTGGAGACGTACACCGAGGACGCCAGCAAGCAGTGGACCTTGCTGGAGGCCAACCGCGTCAAGCAGGCCGACGCGAAGAAGGACATCAACGCCAAGATCACCGCCGCCGAGAAGCTGGAGTCCCAGCTGGAGGCGGAGGAGCGCGAGCGGCTGCTGAAGCTGGAGCAGCAGGAGCAGTACGACGCGCAGACGGCCTGGCTGAGCTCCGGCGCGCTCAAGGAGATCAACCGCAGCGCGAGCCCCCAGGGCCGCAAGGCGATCGAGTTCGCCTCCGCCCAGCTCGGCAAGCCGTACGTGTGGGGCGCGGAGGGCCCGGATTCGTACGACTGCTCGGGGCTGACGTCACAGGCGTGGTCGGCGGCCGGCCGGGGCATCCCGCGCACCTCGCAGGAGCAGTGGCGGCTGCTGCCCCGCATCGAGATCAAGGACATGCGCCCCGGCGACCTGATCATCTACCACGCCGACGCCAGTCATGTGGGGATGTACATCGGCGACGGCGCGATCATCCACGCCCCCCGGCCGGGCCGGAACGTCACGATGGCGGGCGCGGGCTCGATGGTGATCCTCGGAGTCGTACGCCCGGACAAGTAGCCCCGGGCGTCGCCGAGCCGCTCGCCTCTGCCCCGCTCCCGGCCCCGCGGTTCCCTTGCGGCACAAGGCCGGCACCCCCGCGGCGCCCCGCCGGCACCCCCGCGGCGCCCCCTCCGCACCCCGGCCCCCCGCCCCGGCCCCCCGGCGGGTCCGCGGCCGGAGTGCGGCCGGAGTGCGGCAGGTCCGCGGCCCCGGTGGCGGCTCCGGCATGACGCGGCTCACTCGAATGCCCCTGCACCGCGTGATGTTCGTCATGGCCCGCGGCCCAACTGCCCCTCTGGGCATGGCATATGCCAACGGCGATTCGCAGATCACCATTCCGTTCGAGCGCCGGAGCCCGCTATGGTCCCGGTCTGGTGGTGTGTCGACCGACGCTCCACCGCGCCCTCGGGGGGAGGGAAGGAAACCGGAACCGATGCCCGTACCCGTACCGCGCCAGAGGGCGACCCCTGTCGCACGCCCCGCTGTCGCGGAGAACGCCGGCGGCGGCGACCTCACGCTCCTGGTGATCGAGGACGACCCGGCGGGCACCTTCACCGGACCGGAGCTGCACGACGCCTCCGGCACCCGGGTCCGCATACGGACGGCCCGCAACCTCACCGAGGCCGAACGGCTGCTCACCGACGACGTCCACTGCGTCCTCGTCGACCTGGCCCTGCCGCCCGCCCGCTCGGGCGACGACGCGCTGGAGCCCCTGCGGCAGGTGCTGCGCATCGCGCCGCGCCACGCCGTCCTGGCGCTCACCCCGTCGGGCGACGCCGAGCTGGCGGCCGAGGCGGTGCGCACCGGCGCGCAGGACCACCTGTACCGCGAGGAGCTGGACGGGCCACTGCTGAGCCGGGCCATCCGGTACGCCGTGGAACGCAAGCGCGCCGACTCCGTCCAGGTGAAGCTGGCCGAGTCCCGGCTGCGCGCGCAGGAGAACGCCCGCCTGGAGCGGGGCCTGCTGCCCACCCCCCTGCTCCAGGGCTCGGACCTGCGCTTCGCCTCCCGCTACCGCCCGGGCCGCTCCCGGGCGCTGCTGGGCGGCGACTTCTACGACACGGTCCGCACGCCGGACGGCACGGTCCACGCGATGATCGGCGACGTCTGCGGGCACGGCCCCGACGAGGCGGCCCTCGGCGTGGAGCTGCGCATCGCGTGGCGGGCGCTGACCTTCGCCGGGCTGTGCGGCGACGAACTGCTCTCCACGCTCCAGCAGGTCCTGGAGCACGAGCGGGAGAGCGAGGAGATCTTCGCGACCCTGTGCACGGTGGACATCGCACCGGACGGACGGCGGGCCGGGCTGTGCCTGGCGGGTCACCCGTCGCCGCTGATCGCCCGGTACGGGCGGGCGGCGCAGCTCCTCCCGTACGAGGACGGGGGCCCGGCGCTGGGGCTGCTGCCGCGCGCCCGGTGGCCGCGCCGGCAGGTCGAGCTGGGCGGGTCGTGGAGCCTGATGATGTACACCGACGGCCTGATCGAGGGCCGCTCGGCGGGCCCGGGGTCGCCGAGACTCGGCCAGGACGGCATGCTCGACATGATCAACCGCCAGCTGGGGCAGGGCCTGGGCGGCGAGGAGCTGCTGGAGGCCGCCGTGGCCGAGGTCCGCGACCTCAACGGCGGGGAGCTGACCGACGATGTGGCGGTCCTGCTGCTCGACCGCGCGGGCGACGGCGAGGGCGTACCCCGCCAGACGCGCGGCCGCGGTGCCCGGCGCCGACCGCCGACGCCGCTGTAGGACACTCCCTGGCCGGGCCCCGCGGACACCCCGGGACCCGGGGCTCCCCGGGAACGCGTGCCCCTCACACGGCACAGGCCCGCCGGGCCCCGTACCGGGGTTCCGACGGGCCCGGGGGACCGCGGGGCGGATGCGACGGATCCTGTCCGTTCAGCGCCCGCCGTTGTAGGGGCCGTACGGCCCGTCGCTGCTGGAGCCACCGCCGCCGCCGCGGCGGCCCCGGCCGCCACCCGAGACCTGCTGGAGGGCGGGGCGCACGTCGACCATGAAGACGATCGACGCGACCAGCCCGGCGAGCTGCAGGAACAGCATCGGGACGAGCAGGTTCACCGCGACGGTGACGCCCAGGATGATCAGCCAGAACGGCTTGGTCTTCTTGTCGGCCGCGCGATAGGCGTCCTCGCGCGCCGTCGCCGCGATGAAGATGGCGACCACGGCGAGCAGGAGCATGGCGAGGTTGAGCAGGAAGAGAAACGTGCCGAATCCTGCCAGCAACATGGTGGGCACCGCCTTGTGAGTGGTCGAAGCTGGTCGAAGCTGCTCGGAGCGGCTTGCAGCGCTCCGCGGCCAAGGTACCCGTACAACGCCCCGGTCACCCCGAATGTGCCCTGCCCGGGCCGATGGCGGTTCCCGCGCCCGCCCTGCGACGGCTCCGCTCCCGTGCGGGCCGGCGCCCCGGCGAGGCGCCGGTCCACCGCCGGGGTTACTTCTCGGGCGAGGAGGCGGTCGGCGCGGTCCTCTCGGCGCCGGGCTTGCGGGCGGCCGGGGCCTTCCGGGCGCCCGCCTGCTTCTTGTCCTGGGAGGACGGGGAGGACTGCGCGGACGACGCCGCCCCCTTCGGCTCGTCGGCCCTGGGCTCCTCGGCCGCACGGGGCTCGCTCTTCGGCGCCGGGTCGGGCTCGACGGCGACGGCGATCTCGGTGAGCTCCTCGGCGGCCTCGCCGCGCCAGGTGCGCACGGCCTGCTCACCGTGCTCGGCGACCTTCTCGTACGTCTCGCGGGCCCGGACCGCGTACTCTGCGGCCACGCCCACGCCCCGCAGCGCCAGGTCCTGGGCCGTCTCGCCGAGCTTCTTCAGGTCGGTGTCGAAGCTGCCGAGCACCTCGCTGAACTTCGCCTGGACGGTGGCCTGGGCCTCCTTGGCCTGGGTGGTCACCTTCTCCTGCACGGCCTTGGGGTCGGTGTTGCGGACGGCGTCGAAACGGGCCGGGGCCTCGGCGGCGATCTGCTCGATCAGACCGGGCACCTTCCGGGCCTGCTGCACGGCGAGGTCCGCCGTACCGGCGGCGAAGTAGAGGGGGGTACGCAGTTCTTCGATGATGGCCATGACCGTGGGTCCTCCCGGATCGCAGAGTCAGAGTTCTTCGGGTGAGGGTTTTCCGGCATCGGCATCGGCGTCGGCAGCTGCGGCGTTGCGGGCGTCCGTGTCGAATCCGTTCTCCTTGCGGAAGGAGTCGTAGATCTGGAGCAGCACCTGCTTCTGCCGCTCGTTGATCGACGGATCGGCGAGGATGACGGCACGCGTCTCCAGCTCCTCGCGCTCCCGCTCGTCCAGGATCCCGGCCCGTACGTACAGCGTCTCGGCCGAGATCCGCAGCGCCTTGGCGACCTGCTGCAACACCTCCGCACTCGGTTTGCGCAGGCCGCGCTCGATCTGGCTCAGATACGGATTGGACACCCCGGCGGCGTCGGCGAGCTGCCGCAGCGACAGCTGCGCGCTGCGCCGCTGTTCGCGCAGGTACTCACCGAGATTGCCGACGTTGAGCGATGCCATGACTCGATGGTGCACCGCCTTGCTAACTTTTGCAAGCGACCTGCTTGCAGGTGTGTCACACGGGTCGGAGGGTGGGTCACCGGACCGTTCGCCTCGACTGCGGCGCACTCGCGTGGTGCGATGGAAAAGGGTGTCGGAGGGAGAGAGCGATGGTCTCACCTGCAGCGGAGCACAGGAGTGACACGGCCCCGGTATCGGTCCGCCCGCTGGATGAGGCGGACCTGGACCGGGCCGACGAGATCTTCAGGACCGCCTTCGGGACCTTCCTGGGGACACCTGATCCGTTCGGGACCCTCGACTACGTCCGCACCCGCTGGGCGGCCGGTCCACGGGCGGCGTTCGCGGCGACGGCCGGCGGCGAGGTGGTGGGATCGAACTTCGCCACCGACTGGGGCAGCGTCGGGTTCTTCGGACCGCTGACCGTGCGTCCGGATCTGTGGGACCAGGGCATCGGCAGGCGTCTGATGGAGCCGGTCATGGACTGCTTCGACGCCTGGGGGAACCGGCACGTCGGCCTGTTCACCTTCTCGCACAGTCCCAAGCATCTTGAGCTCTACCGCCGGTACGGTTTCTGGCCCCGATTCCTCACCGCCGTCATGAGGAAGCGCGTCGCGGACGGTGCCCCAGTCCCCGGCCGGGCGCTCTACGGCGACCTGCCCGCCGCCGAGCGGCCCGATGCGCTGAGTCTCTGCGGAGCGCTGACCGGCGCGGTGTACGAGGGCCTGAGCCTGGAACGCGAGATCGTGGCCGCGCACGCGCAGGGACTCGGTGACACCGTCCTGCTCCATGGCGCCGGCTCCGATCTCGACGGCCTGGCCGTCTGTCACTGCGGAGCCGGGTCGGAGGCCGGCGAGGACGTGTGCTTCGTCAAATTCGGCGCCGTGCGCCCTGGTCCGGGGGCCGCCGGCCGGTTCGAGCGGCTGCTCGACGCGTGCGAGCGGCTGGCCGCCGAGCGCGGACTGGGGCAACTGGACGCCGGCATGAACCTGGGCCGCCCGGATGCCTACCGGCGCCTGGTCGACCGCGGTTTCCGCACCTGGCTGCAGGGCGTGACCATGCACAGGCCCAACGAACCCGGGTACAGCCACCCCGACGCGTATGTGATCGACGACTGGCGCTGAGACCACCGCCGCGCTCGGCCCGCCAGGAAGGCCCGGTGCCGTCAGAACCGCCCGCCCCCGTACATCCCGCCCCCGTACATCCCGCCCCCGTACATCCCGCCCCCGCGCATCCCGCCCTCCGCCAGAGCCACGCGTGGAGCACCGCCCCCCTGCGCACGCTCAGCGCCGTCGGCCGCGCGCACGCGCTCAGCGCCGCCGGCCGCGCTCGCCGGGAGGCCGTCCCGATCCGGTCCCGGGACCGGCGGGGGCCGCGGCGCCGTCCGGCCTCGGGACCTCGGGATCGTCCGCGTCACGGCCGGCCGGCCCCTCGGCCCGCCCGGCCGGTGCGCGGCGGGTCAGCGCGACCCCCACGAGCACCACCACCATCCCCGCCACCACCCGGACACCGATCGCCTCGTCGAGGACGAGCGCCCCGAGCGCCACGGAGACCACCGGCAGCAGATAGCCGACGGTCGAGGCGGCGGTCGCGCCCTCGTCGGCGATGAGCCGGTAGTTGAGGTAGAAGGTGAGCCCCGTGCCGAAGACCCCGAGGACGGCGACCGCCAGCAGGCCGGTCACCGTGATGTCCGCGGCCACCGGCGCGGACGCGGCCGGCAGCGCGAGCCCCGCCAGACCGGTCGCGGCCAGCAACTGGGCCGCCGAGAGGGCCATCGGCTCGGTGCCCCTGCCGGTGAGCTTGCGGCCCATGTAGGCGAAGGCCACGGCGTAGCTGGCGGCGGCGGCCAGCAGCGCCAGGGCGCCCCAGCTCAGCAGCCCCGACCTGTGCCACGGCGCGAAGATCAGCAGCGTGCCCGCGAACCCGAGCAGCAGGCCGCCGAGCCGGACCGGGCGCAGGCCCCGTTCCGTACCGATGGCGAGGCCGATCAGCAGCGACCACAGCGGGGTCGTGGCGTTCAGCACGCCCGCGACGCCCGAGTCGACGGTCTGCTCACCGATCCCGAAGAGCAGGAAGGGCAGGGCGTTGCAGAAGAACGCGGCGACGACCAGGTGCCCCCAGGTGGACGCCCGGCGGGGCAGGCGCTGCCGTGCCGACCGGGCGAGCAGGAGCAGCACCAAGGCGCCCAGCGCGGCACGCACGACGGTGATGTGCAGGGGGGACAGCCCGTTGTTCAGGGCCACCTTGATCCACAGGAAGCCCGACCCCCACAGCAGGGCGAGCACTCCCATCCGTACGGCGCTTGCGCTCACAGCCGGCCTCCTTCGTCACAGTCCCGCACGTCCCGCTCATCGGGCTCGTCCCGCTCGCCCCACCCATGCGAACCCGGACAAACCCGCACGAACCTATGTCCCGTCCGCCCGGCCCGCCCGGACATGTGGCCGCTCATATGACGTTCCCGCACCCGACCCGACAGGACAAGCGCAGAGTTGTGCATCCACCATTAAGCTGTGCTACATGCTGGACACCCGACGCATGCTCGTACTCCGGGCCGTGGTCACGAGCGGTTCGGTGACCGCCGCCGCGGCCAACCTCGGATACACCCCTTCGGCGGTCAGCCAGCAGGTGGCCGCGCTGGAGAAGCAGGCCGGCGTACCGCTGCTGGAGCGGGTCGGGCGGGGCGTGCGCCCCACGGCCGCGGGACTGCTGCTGACCGAGCACGCGGCGGTGATCGGCCGGCATGTCGCCGCCGCGGAGACCGCGCTGGCGGACCTGCGGGCCGGCCGGACCGGACGGCTGACCGTCCGGTACTTCGCCACGGCGGGCGCGGCCCTGGTCGGCCCCGCCCTGGCCCGCTTCCGCCGCGACCACCCCGGCGTGCAGGTGGAGTTGAAGCTGAGCGATCCGCAGGACCCCCTGCCGGAGGTGCAGCGGGGCCACACGGACATGGCGCTGGTGGTCCGCCCCCGGGACGGGCTGCGTGAAGGGGTCCGGCTGGTCCACCTGCTGGACGACCCGTACCGGGCGGTGCTCCCCAAGGGCCATCCGCTGGCCGCCAAGCGCGTGCTGGACCTGGCGGACCTCGCCGACGAGCCGTGGGTCGGCAGCGAGGATCCCGTCGGCCCCTGCCTGGAGGTGGTGCTCGACGCGTGCGCGGCGGCCGGCTTCAGCCCCGGCTTCGTGGTCGAGAGCGAGGACTACTCGACGGCCCAGGGCTTCGTCGCGGCGGGTCTGGGCGTGAGCCTGATCCCCCGTACGGGCCTGCGCGGCCGCCGTTCCGACGTCGTGGTGCGAAGGGTCCGCCGCCCGGAGCCGGTCAGGTCGATCTGCGCGGCGGTCCGCGAGACGGCCCCGTCCGCCCAGCCCGCCCTGCGCGCGCTGATCGGGGCGTTCAAGGACGCCGCGGCGCAGTAGCGGGCCCGCCGCACCGCCTCCGGGGCCGGTTCGGCACCGGCAGGCACTCGGGCGGCAGCGGGCGGGTGTGCAGGATGTCGAGGCGCGAGACCGAGCGGGTGAGGACCACGTAGAGACGGTGCAGGCCGCGCGGCTCGGCGTCGACGATGGCGGCCGGTTCGGCGACCACGACGTGGTCGTACTCCAGGCCCTTGGCGAGGGTCGCGGGCAGGACCGTGACGCGTCCGGCACCGGGATCGTCGACGGGGGCCGCCGCGATGCCCGCTCCGGCGAGAGCGGCGCCGAGCCGGCCCGCGTCGGCGTCGGCCGCGATCACGCCGATCGAGCCCTCGCGCGCGAGCGCCGCCCGCACCGCGTCGACCGTCGCCGCCGCCACGTCCGCCACCTCCCGGACCGTCAGCTCCCCGTCCGTGCGCAGCGACCGGGCGGGCGGGACGTCGACGCCGAGCCCGCCCAGCAGCCGGTTCGCCAGCTCCACGATCGCCGCCGGAACACGGAAGCCGGTGGTCAAGGGGATCACCGGGGCGTCCTTGCGGCCCAGGTGGGCGAGCTGGTCCTCCCAACTGCGGGCGGCCCACGGCGTGGTGCCCTGCGCCAGGTCGCCCAGCACCGTCAGGGAGCCGAAGTCCGCCCGGCGGGCGATGGCCCGGCACTGCATCGGCGACAGGTCCTGCGCCTCGTCGATCACGATGTGGCCGTATCCGCCGGGGCGTTCGATGAGCCCGGCGAGCTCGTCGAGCAGCACCAGGTCGGCGGCGCTCCAGCCGGCCGACCGGTACGAGCGCGGCGGCCTCGCCCAGCGGATGGCCGCCCACTCGGCCGGGGTGAGCGGCGACGGCTCCGCCCCCCGGCCGCCGCACGAACCACCGCCGCACGAACCACCGCCGCTCGAACCACCGCCGCACGAACCACCGCCGCACGAACCGTCGTCGGAGGAACCGTCGTCGCACCCCCCCTCGCCGAGGGTCAGCACCTCCGCCAGGACCTCCTCCGGGGTCACCTTCGGCCAGCACGCGTCCACCAGCGCCGTCACCGGCCTCGCCCGCTCGATCCTCCGCACCCACGCCGCGCCCACCGGACCGGCCCGGCGCTCCGCCTGGAGCTGGAGCTCCCGCACCACACGGCTGCGCAGCCGTTCCCGGCCGACCGCGTAGGGCGGCGCCTCCGCGCGCACCCCGGCGACGATCTCCTCCAGTACGGCGAGCGGCACCCGCCGGCGGTACGAACCGTCCGGCACGGTGAGCGGGCCGTGGGGGGCGCGGACCCTGGCGTACAGCGCCCGGTGCAGCACCGCCGCCATCCGGACGTCGTGCTTGACCGCGGCCGCCTCCGGTGAGTCCTGGGCCCGCACCTCGTGCCGGGCGATCTCGTCGTCGACCGTCGACTGACGGATGTCCAGCTCCCCCAGGGCGGGCAGGACTTCGGAGATGTACGAGAGGAAGGCGCGGTTCGGGCCCAGGATCAGCATGCCGCCGCGCCTGATGCGCTGCGGGTGGGTGTAGAGCAGGTACGCGGCCCGGTGCAGCCCGACGGCCGTCTTGCCGGTGCCGGGAGCGCCCTGTACGCAGAGGGAGTCGGCGAGCCCGGCCCGTACGAGGTCGTCCTGTTCGGGCTGGATGGTGGCCGCGATGTCCCGCATCGGGCCCACGCGGGGCCGCTCGATCTCACCGGCCAGGATCGCGCCGACCACACCGCCCGTCGCCGTGCGCGTGCCCGCGCCCTCTTCCGTACCCGCGTCCGGCAGCCGGCCGTCGCCGCCGAGGTGTTCGTCCTCCAGGCCCGTCAGGTCCCGGGACGATCCGTCGCCGGCCGGAGCCCAGCCGAACCGCCGGCGCACCCGCACGCCCTGCGGGTCCCGGGCGCTCGCCTGGTAGAAGACGCGCGAGACGGGGGCCCGCCAGTCGATGACCAGGGGCGGGGCGGCCGGGTCCTCGCCGATGCGGCGGCGGCCGATGTGGTGGCTCTGCCCGTCCTCGTGGTCGAGCCGGCCGAAGAAGAGCGGGCCCCTGGGCTCTTCGCGCAGTTCCTTGGCGCGACTGCGCAGGTGGTGGCCGAGGGCTTCGGCGTCGGCGCCCGAGGCAGAGACGTCCTCGCCGGTGACGACCTGGCGGGCGGCGCCCTCGATCATCCGGTTCAGGGCCGCGCGGCAGCCGTCGTGGTAGGTCCGTTCCTGGTCCAGGGCATGGTCGAGTGACGTCATTCCACCAAGAATAACGCAACCGAGTAACATTTTTAACCGCAATAGATTTGATCGGGGTTCAGAGCGGCAGCCCCTCGCCCAGCTGCCGGAAGGCCAGCTCCGCCGCCGCGACCGCGTCCGCCTCGACCTCGTCGGCGCTCTCGCCCGCGTCGATCCGCTGCCAGTTCTCCTCGGCGAGGATCCGCTGCACGGCGATGACCTGACCTGCCGCGAGCCGGGCCGGCACCCCACCGCCGAGCGCCTCGGCCAGCGCCCGCTCCGACGCGCCCTGGTAGGCGTACAGCCGGGCGACCAGACTCGGCGTGCCGTACAGCAGCCGGTGGAAGGCGAGGACGGGCTCCTCGTCGCTCAGCCCGGTCACCGGGTCGCGGCGGACGAGTCCGTCGACGAAGTGGAGGTGCAGCGCCCGGAGCGGGCCGACCCCCGCGGGCCGGCCGGCGACCACGCGAGCCGCCTCGTCCCGGTGGTCGGCGAACCGGTGCAGGGCCAGGTCCTCCTTGGCCGGGAAGTAGCGGAAGAGGGTCGGCTTGGACACCTCGGCCGCTTCCGCGATCTCCGCGACCGACACGCGGTCGAACCCCTTCGCCAGGAAAAGGGCGATCGCCGCGTCCGAGATCACCTGGTACGTCCGCTGCTTCTTGCGCGCACGCAGGCCCATGTCACCACTCATGCCAGCAGCGTAAGGGCCGCCCTTGACCTCAAGCACGCTTCACCTTCGAGACTCTCCCCGCGGGTGCCGGACGGACCGGATCCCACCCGCTCCGAGGGGTGTGTGTGAGATGCGCGTGGCACAGGCGATCGCGTTCGGCGGCCCGGAGGTCCTGGTCACGGCCGAGGCTCCGGATCCGGTGGCGGGACCCGGCCAGGCGGTCGTGGACGTCGCGGCCGTCGACACGATCTACGTGGAGACCCAGGTGCGGGCGGGCTGGGGCACCGAATACTTCCCCGTCGAGCCGCCGTACGTACCCGGCGCCGGCATCGCCGGAACGGTGCGGGCCGTCGGCCCCGGCGTCGACGGGGCCTGGCTCGGGCGCCGCGTGATCGCGTCGCTCGGCCACACCGGCGGCTACGCCGAGCAGGCCGTGGCGGACGTGCGGACGCTGGCCCGCGTGCCGGACGGGCTGTCGTTCACCGACGCCGCCGCCCTGGTCCACGACGGCGTCACCGCGGCCGCCCTGCTGGACCTGACGGGCGTCCGGCCGGGAGAGCGGGTGCTGGTCGTCGGCGCCTCGGGCGGCATGGGCACCCTGCTCGTCCAGCTGGCCACGGCCGCGGGCGCCCTCGTCGTCGGCACCGCCCGGGGCGAGCGGAAGAGCGCCCTCGTACGCGAACTGGGCGCACGGGCCACGGTCGACACGAGCGCGCCCGACTGGGTGGAGCGCGCCCGCGAGGCGCTGGGCGCCACCGGTGCGGACGTCGTGCTCGACGGGGTGGGCGGCGAGGTGGGGCTGGCCTCCTTCGCCCTGGTCGCGGACGGGGGACGGTTCTCCGCGCACGGGGCTCCGACCGGCGGGTTCGCCCCGGTGGACCCGGCGGCGGCCGGGGAGCGGGGCGTGCGGCTGCTGGGCATAGAGGACGTACGGCTGAAGGGCGCCGAGCACGTCCGGCTGGCGGAACGGGCGCTGCGGCAGGCGGCCGAGGGGCGGCTGCGGCCGGTGATCGGCGGGACGTTCCCGCTGGAGCGCGCGGCGCAGGCGCACACCGCGATCGAGGACCGGAGCCTGCTCGGCAAGGTGGTGATCACCGTCTGACCCCGGCCGGCCGGACCGGACCCCGGAGGCAGCCGGCCCGGCCCCACCCGGGTCCGGGCCGGAGGACCCGTCCGGATCGTGCCGACCGGACCCCGCCGGCGGCCTCGCGCACCGGAGGGCCCGGTGCCGGTCACCTCCCGCGTACGGCGTCGAGCACCGGCCCCAGCGACATCACCACCGACGCCGCCCCCGCCCGCCGCAGCCGTTCGACGCGCTCCTCGGTCCGCCCGTAGCCGATGAACGCGACACCCGCCGCGCGCGCGGCCGTCACGTCCGCCGCGCTGTCGCCGATCATCAGCGTCGTCGCGGCCTCGGCGCCCAGCGAGTCCAGCGCGCGGTGCAGGCAGTCCGGGTCCGGCCTCAGCCGGTCGGACGCCCGCGTCCGGCCGTGGATCCGGGAGCCGAAGCAGTACTCGGTCCCGCGCTGCGCCAGGTAGGTGCGGGCCGCCCGGGGGGAGTTGTCACCGATGAGGGCCAGGGTGACACCGGTCGCGTGCCAGGTGCGGATCAGCGGGTCCGCGTAGGGCGTCGGCCAGGCGGTCGGTGTGGCCCGCAGCTCCTCGGCGGTGAGCTCCTCCTCCAGCGCCGCGACCAGTCCGCTGTCCGGCCGCAGCCGGCCCACCTCGGCCAGCACGGCGTACGGGTCGCCCCCGTGGAGCACCCGGTCGGGCAGCCGGACCCGCCCGTCGTTGTGCTCCAGCCAGGTGATCAGGTGTCCTGCGACCTGGTCGGCCGGGCGGCCGGCGAAGAGCCGGCACAGTGGTCCGTCGAAGCCGAGGACGACGTGCCCGGCCCCGGCGATACGCGTCGCATCGGAAGTCATCAGCAAAGTGTCGACCCCAAAACGGCACTCTTCCAGACCGCGTACGACCGATTCCGTCCGGACCGGATCAGAAGATGTCCGGGCACCAGGCCCGGCGGGAGGCGCGCAACAGGGTGTCCGCCGTCGCGGCGGCGCCCTGCCGTCCTTCCTCGATCCGGCCGAGCTCCGCGAGCCGCACCACCGACTCGTCGCCGAGGCAGAGCGTCCCGAGCTCCGCGATGTCCATGGTGAGGTCGGGTGAGGCGGTCGTCGGCGCGCAGACCGCGCCCTCCGGTGAGGCGTCCAGCCGGAACCGTCCCCCGGCGAGCCCGGCGGTGTCGTGCAGCTCCAGCACGAGGGTCCCTTCACCGCCGTACGTCCGCGCCTCCAGCGTCCGTACGACGTCGAGGACCCGCACCCACAGCATGTCGGCGTGGGTGGTGACGCGCGCGGCCCGGGGATCGGGCAGCAGCAGCGGCAGCAGGTCGTCGGGGGCGCGGTGGCCGCTCTTCACCAGCATCACCCAGTCGACCGAGCAGAGGAAGAGCCACAGGGCGCGCTCGGCGGCCGGTGTCACCGCGACCAGGTCGCGCACGGTCGCGGTGTTCAGCGGCTGCTTGCCGTCCTCCCAGGTCTCGTCGCAGGTGTACGCGACGTACCCCTCCGGCTGTCCCTCCGCCGACCGGTACACCGCGTAGAACGGCTCCCGCCACGGCTGCCCGGGCAGCGGGTCCACACCGGTGTGCACGTCCCAGCCGCGCTGGTCCCGGCCGACCACGCCGTGCCGCGCGGCCCTCAGCCGCTCGTGCAGCCCGGGACCGGTCCCGCGTATCTCCGGGGCGTCCACGAGGTCGATGCGGCCGCCGTCGTCGGGCCCGGACCGGCGGGGGTCGAGCGCGGCCCGCCGGACGTCGACCGTCCACTCCGTGGTCCAGGCGGCCGGGCCGTAGCCGAAGCGCCCGTAGATCGGGTACTCGGCGGCGATCAGCGTCGAGACGGCGTCCCCGCGCTCCTTGGCGGCCGCGAGATCGGCGTCCATCATCCGGCTGAGCAGACCCCGGCGCCGGTGCGTCGGCGAGACCGTCACGTTGGACACCGCGCTCGCGGCCAGCGGGGCGCCGCCGACGGTCGTCAGCTCCTGCGCGAACGAACGGAACGTGGCGACGCAGCGCCCCTCGTCGAACGCCCCCTGCGTGCGCGCGAGGTCCGTGTGCGGAAGCCGCTGGGCGACCTCCTCGTCCGACACCACCGGCGGCCTGAGGAAACCGGTGCGCAGGGCGCGCAGCCAGTCGCGGTACTCAGGCTCGGTGACAGGGCGCACGTCCAAGTTCATGATCCGTACGCTAGGCGCCCGGTCTCGCGGCCCGCACCGCATTTTCCGCGCCGCGCGGCCCGCCCCGGGCGGGCACCGGACCGATCCCGGCCGTCACCGGGCGGCCCCCCGCGCAGACCCGGACGGCCCCGGGGCCCGACGCGGCCTCCAGGACCGCCGCCGGACCGCTGCCGGACCGCTGTCGGCCGGGCCCCGGACCAGCGCCGTTCCGCCGACAGCCCGAGGCCCCGGCAGCCCGGGCTGTGCGGTCCCGGGTCAGAACGCGGCCCGCACCTCGCCGACCCGCTCTCCGCCGCCCAGCAGCGGGGCGTCGGCGATCCGGCCCACCACCGGCGCCTCGACGCCGAGCAGTTCCAGCGCCCGCGCCAGCACCGGGCCCAGGGCCCGCCCCGCCCCGTCGTCGATCTTGAAGGCCAGCGCGCGCCCGTCCGGGAGGGCCAGCGCCTGGACCGCCTCGGCGCCCATCTTGGACAGCACCCCGGGCAACTCGCTCATCAGCCAGGTGTCCGGGCGCCGTGTGCCCGCCACGTACTCGGGGTGCGCCCGCATCGCGTCCGCGACCCGGCGCTCCGGCGTGCCGGGCTCGGCCAGCACATAGGAGCGGAACGCCCGGGCCAGACCCACCAGGCTGATCGCCATCAGCGGGGCGCCGCAGCCGTCCGTGCCGACCGAGGACACGGTCTCGCCCGACGCGGTCTCGATCTCCGCGAGGACCAGCCGCTGGAGCGGGTGCTCCGCCTCCAGGTAGGTCGTGGGGTCCCAGCCGTTCAGGGCGCAGGCGGCCAGCATGGCCGTGTGCTTGCCCGAGCAGTTCATGGTGAGCCGTTCCCGGACCCGGCCCGACGCCAGGTACGTCTCGGCCTCCACCGGGTCCAGGGGGAGGTCGGGCGGGGTCTGGAGGTCCGCCTCCGAGAGCCCGTGCTCGGCGAGCATGGTGCGTACGAGGTCGAGGTGGAAGGGCTCGCCCGAGTGGCTGGCGGCGGTCAGGGCCAGCCGCTCACCGGAGAGTTCGAGCCCGGCGCGCAGCACGGCCGCCGCCTGCATGGGCTTGTTGGACGACCGCGGGAAGACCGGCGCGGCCGGGTCGCCGATCGTCCGCTCGACCGAGCCGTCGGCGGCGAGCAGGACCAGCGCCCCTCGGTGATGGCCCTCGACGAAGCCGGAACGGACGACCTCGGCGAGGACCGGGGGTATTGCTGCGCTGGCGGACGAGGACATGGCGGTCGGCCTTCCGGAACTGGCGATCCGCTCGGAAGGATCGCTTCAGGTGAGCAGGTCGTCTACTTGTGCTTCGCCTTCACGGTACCTGCGGGCGATCTCCGCGCTGCAATCGTCGGCGGTCCGCTGGAGCTGCTGGCGGCGGCTCGACACCTGCTGTTCGTAGCGCGCCAGCCGTCCCATCGCCGCGTGCAGCTCCTCGTCCGTGCGGGCGTCCAGGTCCGACAGCTCGACGTCGGACAGCATCTCGGACGCCAGCCGCCGGTACTCCTCGCCGCGCGGAGTGGAGAGCGTCACGTGGCGGGCCGAGGTGCGGTGCCGCGAAGGGGTGTCGGCGAGGATCTCCGGGAGCCGGTCGACGACCGGGACCTCGGCGTCGCAGCGCCGGGAGAGCTCGGCCCGCAGGATGTCGATCCGGCCCTGGAGCAGCCGCCGCACATAGCTCATGTCGGCCTCGTCGCCGTGCGAGTCGCGCCGCAGCGCGCGCAGCTCCGGCAGGCGCAGGGCCCTGAGGTCGTGCTGCCGGGGTTCCGGCAGGGCGCACTCGGAGGCCCGCTGCACGGGGGGCCGCACAGCCGTGTGGGTGCCGGTGCCCGCGCAGGTCATCGGTGCGCTACCGGGAGTCTGCCCGGCTCCAGGTGTGCTCATGAGAATCCGTCCCCTCGACCGGTGCTCGGGTCTCCCCGGGCCCGAAGGACCCGGGGGAAGCACCGCCTGACACGCATGGTGCCACTCCTGCCCGGGGCCGTGCAGGCGCTCTACACCCGTTCGGCCCCGGCTAGGTTGGTCTGTATGCGTGCAGTGGTGCAGAGGGTCGACGGCGCGACAGTCGCCGTCGCGGGAGAGACCGTCGGCGAGATCGTCGGCGAAGGACTGTGTGTGCTGGTGGGAGTCACCCACGAGGACACCCCGGAGAAGGCGGCGCAGCTGGCCCGCAAGCTCTGGTCGGTGCGGATCCTGGAGGGCGAGAAGTCCTGCTCGGATGTGAATGCGCCCTTGCTGGTGATTTCGCAGTTCACTCTCTACGGGGACGCCCGTAAGGGACGGCGCCCCACATGGAACGCGGCGGCGCCCGGCGGGGTCGCCGAGCCGCTCGTCGACGAGGTGGTGGCGCGGCTGCGGGAGCTGGGCGCGACGGTGGAGACGGGCCGGTTCGGAGCGGACATGCGGGTCTCGCTCACCAACCACGGCCCGTTCACCGTCATCGTCGAGGTCTGACCGGCCCGACCGGTCCCGTACGGGCCGGCCGGTCCCCCACCGGCTGCCGGCCGTTACGGCTCGACGACCGTTTCCTGGGCGGCCGCCGTGTCGCCCGCCAGCAGCGGGGCGTCGACGGCCACATTGCGCTTCACCAGGGCGAGCGCGATGGGGCCCAGCTCGTGGTGGCGTACGGACGTGGTCACGAAGCCCAGCTGGCGCCCCTCGGCCCCGTCGGCGGCGAGCCGGACCGGCGTGCCGTGCCCGGGCAGGTGCACCTCGCTGCCGTCCAGGTGCAGGAAGACCAGCCGGCGCGGCGGCTTCCCCAGGTTCTGCACCCGGGCGACGGTCTCCTGGCCCCGGTAGCAGCCCTTCTGGAGGTGTACCGCGCTGCCGATCCAGCCCAGCTCGTGCGGAATGGAGCGGTGGTCGGTCTCGAAGCCGAGGCGGGGGCGGTGCGCCTCCACGCGCAGCGCCTCGTACGCCAGGATCCCGGCGACCGGACCGTTGGCCGCGGCGAACGCCTCCAGGTCCTCCCGGGGCAGGAACAGGTCCCGGCCGTGCGGGGCCTCCCGTACGACCGTGCCCTGCGGCACCTCGGCGATCGACCCGGCCGGCAGGTGCACCACCGCGAAGTCGTCGGTGCGGTCGGCCACCTCGACCCGGTAGAAGAACTTCATCGACTCCAGGTAGCCGAGCAGCGCCTCCCGCGTGCCGGGTTCCACGTGCGCCCAGACCGTCCCGCCGTCGTCGACGAGGTAGAGGGCGTGCTCGATGTGCCCGTTCGCGGAGAGGATCAGCGCCTCGGTGGCCTGGCCGGCCGGCAGGTCACTGACGTGCTGGGTGAGCAGCAGGTGCAGCCAGCTCAGCCGGTCGTCGCCGGAGATGGTGATGACGCCGCGGTGGGAGAGGTCGACGAGACCCCTGCCGGCGGCCAGGGCGCGCTGCTCGCGGAAGAGGTCGCCGTAGTGCGCGGCGACGCCTTCGTCGCGGCCCTCGGCGGGGACCGCACCGGGCAGGGACAGGAGAGGGCTCTTCATATGGAAAGACTACGACTCGGCGGGCGGGGCGGCCGACGCCTGCGCCGCGCAGTCCTTGCAGCGGCCGAAGATCGCGAAGTGCTTGAGATCCGTGTCGAAGCCGAAGGTCTCGCGGAGGCTTCCGGTGAAGTCCGCGGCCACCTCCACGTCCGCCTCGATGACGTTGGTGCAGTCACGGCACACCAGATGCAGATGGTGGTGCCGGTCGGCGAGGTGATAGGTCGGGGCGCCGTGCCCGAGGTGGGCGTGGCTGACCAGGCCGAGCTCCTCCAACAGCTCCAGCGTCCGGTAGACCGTGGAGATGTTCACCCCCGAGGCCGTCTTGCGCACATGGCCGAGGATGTCGTCGGGTGTCGCGTGCTCCAGCACGTCCACCGCTTCCAGTACAAGCTGGCGCTGGGGAGTCAGCCGGTAGCCGCGCTGCCGCAGATCGCTCTTCCAGTCGGTGCTCACCACGCCGTCCAGTGTAGGAGCACCGGCCCCCGGCCGGGGGCCGGTGGCGGAAGCGGTCCCGGAGCGGCCCGCCGGGACGGGCCCGCTCCGGGCGGTGCGGGGCCTACTTGAAGAAGGTGATGCCGTCGTCCGGCAGGTCACCCAGGTCCTTCGCCCACGCCTCGACCTGCTCGGGCGTCACGACCTTCTTCAGGTGCGCGGACATGTAGGGGCGCAGCGGGACCTCCGGGGTCGCCTTCTCGCCGACCCACATCAGGTCGCTCTTCACATAGCCGTACAGACGCTTGCCGCCGGTGTACGGGCCCGCCGTGGCGGTCCGCGCGACCGCGTCCGTGACCAGGTCGATCTGCGGCTTCTGGTCGGCGAGCTCGCCGTACCAGATCTCCACGACGCCCTGGTCGCGCACCATCACGATCTCGACCTTGCGGTCCTTGTCGATGCGCCAGTAGCCGCTCTCGCTCTCCAGCGGCCGCACCTTGTTGCCCTCGGCGTCCAGGACCCAGGAGTGCGAGACGTACTCCAGGAAGTCACGGCCGTCGTGGCTGAAGGTGACGGACTGGCCGAAGTTGCACTTCTCGGCGCCGGGGAAGTCGGACACGCCCGCGCCCTCCCACGTACCCAGGAGGAACGCGAGGGGGACGAGGTCCGGGTTCAGGTCGGACGGGATCTCGATCATGAGCAGCTCAGGCGATCTGTAGTGGGGTACGAGCGAGTGGGTTTCAGCGCTGGCCCTGGTACAGCTTCTTCACGGTCAGGCCGGCGAAGGCGATGACACCGACACAGACCAGGACCAGCAGGGCGGAGAAGAAAGCCTCAAGCACGGGGTGCTCCTCGATGAGGGAAGTGAGCAGTAGGGCCGGGGCCCAGCCTAATGGGTGGGGGTCCCGGACTCTCTGTGAGGTACGCCTGGCCGGGCGACCCGGCAGGGCGGGCGCCCGGCGTACGGGCGGTTTCCCGTCCGCGGCGGCGCCCCGCACCGCCGCGGACACCGGGCCGCGCACTACAGTTCGGCGTATGGCGAAGAAGCTCGTGATCAAGGTGACCGCCGGGGCCGACGCCCCCGAGCGCTGTTCCCAGGCATTCACGGTGGCCGCGGTCGCCGTGGCCAGTGGGGTGGAGGTGTCGCTCTGGCTGACCGGCGAGTCCTCCTGGTTCGCGCTGCCCGGGCGGGCGGCCGAGTTCGAGCTGCCGCACGCGGCGCCGCTGCCGGACCTGATCGAGTCGGTCCTGGCGGCCGGGCGGATCACGTTGTGCACCCAGTGCGCGGCCCGCCGGGAGATCACGGAGAAGGACGTGCTGGACGGCGTACGGATCGCGGGCGCGCAGGTCTTCGTCAGCGAGATCATGGCGGACGACACGCAGGCGCTCGTCTACTGACGGGCCGCTGCCGACGGCGGGCGCGCCGACGGGCCGGGCCGGGTCGGCGCCCGTCTACTGCCGCTTCCCCCTGCCGTCGAGCTCGTCCCACCACTCGTCGGACGTGGGGTCGCCCGACGGGTCGTCCCACCAGCGGTCCTCGGGGCCGCGCCGGTTGGCGATCATCGCCGCCACGGGCGGGATGACCATGGCGACCAGGCACATCCCGATGGCGGCCGGCATCGACCACAGCCGTACGACGGCCCAGGCGCCCACGAAGAGCACCAGGCAGGCCGCCATCATCCCGAAGTAGACGTGCCGGCGCCGCGCGTACATACCTCCAGCGTACGACCGAAGGGCCGCACCTCGTTCCCGGTAAGCGTCCAACCCCCAGGAGGTGCGGCCCTTCGGCCGGTACGCGGGCCGTGACGGCCCGAAGCCCGAGAGGCGCCCCCGGCGCCGGACGGCACGGGGGGCGCGTCACGAGCTAGACGGCGATCGCGACCTCGGCGAGGCCACCGGTCTCGGCGACGACCGTACGGTCCGCCGTGGCGCCCGGGACGAGCGCCCGGACGGTCCAGGTGCCCTCGGCCGCGTAGAAGCGGAACTGACCCGTCGCAGAGGTCGGAACCTCGGCGGTGAACTCGCCGGTCGAGTCCAGCAGGCGCACGTAACCGGTGACGGGCTGGCCGTCCTTGGTCACCTGACCCTGGATGGTGGTCTCACCGGGCTTGATCGTCGAGGCGTCGGGGCCGCCGGCCTTTGCTCCACACATATGTCTGTTCCTTAAGTGGTTCGGAGTCCGGGTTACTTGTTGGCGCCGAGCTCGATCGGCACACCGACGAGGGAGCCGTACTCGGTCCACGAGCCGTCGTAGTTCTTGACGTTCTCCTGGCCGAGGAGCTCGTGCAGCACGAACCAGGTCAGCGCGGAGCGCTCACCGATGCGGCAGTACGCGATGGTGTCCTTGGACAGGTCGACCTGCTCGTCCTCGTAGAGGGCCTTGAGCTCCTCGTCGGACTTGAAGGTGCCGTCGTCGTTGGCGTTCTTCGACCACGGGATGTTGCGCGCGGAGGGCACGTGGCCGGGGCGCTGCGACTGCTCCTGCGGGAGGTGGGCCGGGGCGAGCAGCTTGCCGCTGAACTCGTCGGGCGAGCGCACGTCGACCAGGTTCTGCGCACCGATCGCGGCGACGACGTCGTCGCGGAAGGCGCGGATCGAGGTGTCCTGCGGCTTGGCCTTGTACTCGGTGGCCGGACGGGCCGGGACCTCGGCCACGAGGTCACGGGAGTCGAGCTCCCACTTCTTGCGGCCGCCGTCGAGCAGACGGACGTCACCGTGCCCGTAGAGCTTGAAGTACCAGAAGGCGTAGGACGCGAACCAGTTGTTGTTGCCGCCGTAGAGGACGACGGTGGTGTCGTTGGCGATGCCCTTCGCCGACAGGAGCTTCTCGAAGCCCTCCTGGTCGATGAAGTCACGGCGGACCGGGTCCTGGAGGTCCTTCGTCCAGTCGATCCGGATCGCGTTCCTGATGTGGTTCTTCTCGTACGCCGAGGTGTCCTCGTCGACCTCGACGATGGCTACCTGCGGGTCGTCGATGTGGGCCTCGACCCAGTCGGCGTCGACCAGGACGTCGCTGCGGCTCATGCTGTTTCTCCTCCGGGGCAGTGTGCGGCGGGGTTGCGGCGCTATGCGGCAGGGTCGTGCCGGGCGCTCTTCGCGTCGGGGGACGGCGTGGCGGCTTCGGCACCGGACGGGCCTCGATGGATCTCGAAGGCCCGGCTGACGCGGGACGTCGGGCGTCCCGCTCAGACGCAGCGACAGAGCATGGCGGCGACGCGGCACAGGTCTACTGCCCGCCGCTTCGTGAGATCCGCCTGTCGCTTCATGGGTCAGATCGTAGGGACGGACAGGCGGCCGTGTCACCGGCGTGTCGCATCCTGAGACTCGATCATCCACTATGCGAGATGAGAGATGCCCCGGAGGCCCCGGCGGCCGGTCCCCGGGCGGGGCGGACACCCCCCGCATCTGCGGACCGGACGCCGCCGTCTCAGCATGTGACCCGGGCGGGTCTCAGCCCGCCAGGGCGACGTTCTGGCCGCCGACCGTGATGGCGATGCCGTCGGGCAGCGCCTCGACCTTCGTCAGCCTGAGCCCGGCCGGCATCCCGCCGACCTGCCGGTCGAAGTCGGTCCGCTCCCTGACCATGTCCTCCAGGCCCGGAATGCCCTCGCCGGGCACCGAGTCGGCGCGCACCCGGATGGTGTCGCCCTCGACGAGGCTGACGGTGGACAGCACGCTGCGGGTGATGCTCTTGCCGAGGACCTCGGCGGTGCCGGTGACCTTGACCTTGCCGTTGCCGCCGAATCCGACGGTGACGTCCTCGCCGGACGCCCTGCCGAGGTCGGCGTAGGAGACCCGGGCGGTGCCGGAGGCGGTGGCGGCGACGGCCCGGGAGAAGTTGTCCTCCAGGCGTACGTCCCGGAGGGCCGCGTTCATCTCCGAGAGGCGGACCTTGCGCCCGCCGGCGACCGCGTCCACCCCGCTGAGCCGGATGTCGACCTGGTCGAGCTCCTTGCCGAGGACCTGGGTCAGGAACGGGAATCCCTTGATCGAGACTTCCGTGGTCCCCGCCAGCCCCTGGGCGGCCTGGACCTTCTGTGCCGCCTCGTCCTCGGCGAAATTCACCGCGAGCCGGTCCACGGCGACGAAAAGGCCGCCGAGGATCACGGCGGTGATCAGCAGTATTCGCAGTGCGCGCATCGCTCGGTCTTCCCCACCCTCTTCGCGCACGGGATCCCCCGTGCCCGGTCAGCCCCGTCAGTCAAGATCGACGCCCGAGGCAAGGAGTTGGTTCCCCCCTGCCCCGGGCACCCCTCAGGTCAACGCCCGTCCCAGCAGGTACACGGCGGGCGCGGCGACGGTGAGCGGCAGCGCCACCCCGGCCGTCATGTGGACGAAGCGCGAGGGGTAGTCGTAACTGGCGACCCGCAGCCCGATCAGCGCGCACACCCCGGCCCCCAGCCCGAGCAGCGCGCCCTTCGTCCCCAGGTCCGTCAGTCCGCCGGCCGCGATCCCGGCGCCGGCCGCGGCCAGCAGCGCCACCACGACGGACACGGCGCCCGGCAGCGGCAGGGCGCGCGCGAGGACCGCCACGGCGACCGCGAGCGAGCCCACGACCACCGCGTCGGAGGCGGCCGCGAGGTGTCCGGCGGCGACGATGGCGAGCGCCGACGACGCGACGGTGGCCATCAGGCCGTACATCCGCTCCTCGGCGCCCGCGTGGCTGCGCAGCTGGAGGACCAGCACGAGCAGGACCCAGACGCCGAGCGTGCCGATGATCGCCGCGGGGGCGTTCTCCCGGCCGGCGGCGAGCAGCGCGGCATCGGCCGCGGCCCCGCCGAGGAAGGCGAGCGCGATGCCCTGACGGGCGGGCCACATGCCGTTGAGCCGGAACCACCCCGCGGCGGTGACCGCCTGGAGCAGGATCAGCGGGACGAGCAGGCCGTAGGGCCCGATGGCGGCGCCGCCGGCGAGCAGCAGCCCGAGGAGGGCGGTCAGCGCGGCGGGCTGCGTGCCGGGCGCGATGATCGGCGAGCGGCCCTCGGCGCGGGCGCGCTGGGCGTCGGTGATCCGCGCGTTGCCCATGGTGGTGGGGGCGCTGTACCCGTCCTCGGCGGCGGGCGCGGCCGGAGCGGCGGGCGCGGCGGGTGCCGCCGCGGGCTCCGCCGTGACCGGCCGCAGGTAGGCCGTCGGTGTGTCGTAGGGCGCCCGGCCGTCGTGCGGCCCCGGCGCCCCGTACCCGGCCGGGGCGCCGTACGTCCCCTGCCCGTCGTACGGTCCCTGCGCGCCGTACCGCGCCCCGGGACCGGCCCCGCCCTGCCCGTCGTACCCGCCCTGTGTGCCGTACCCGCCCTGTGTGCCGTACCCGCCCTGTGTGCCGTACCCGCCCTGTGTGCCGTACCCGCCCTGTGTGCCGTACCCGCCCTGTGTGCCGTACGAGACCGGGTCCGCGGCCTCCGGGGGCAGCGGCTGCGCCTCCTGCGCCGGCAGGTACGTGGTGTCCTCGGCGGACGGGTGCGGCTGCTGGTGCGGCTGGGCGTGCTGCTGCTGGACGGGCGGAACCGCCGGCTGGTACTGGGTGTCCCAGGTCTGGCCCTCCCACGTCTGGGCGACGTCGGGGTCCTGGTAGCCGTACGGATACTGCTGATCGCTGCTCATGTTGTGCGGTTCACCCTCCTGCGAACGGCGGGAGCACCTCGACCGTGCCGCCCTCGGCAAGCCGTACGGTCTCATGGCCACGGGTCCCGACGGGGTCGCCGTCGACCAGGAACGAACACCGCCGGAGCACCTGGACGAGCTCGCCGGGGTGCCTCTCGCGGACGGCGTCCAGCGCCTGGGCCAGGTTCTCCGCGCTGTACGGCTCCTCGGCGGTACCGGCGGCGGCCTTGGCCGCGGCCCAGTAGCGGATGGTCCCCGCTGCCATAGCGGCACTCCTTTCGTCGGCCTCGTCGGCATCCATGATGGGCTATGCCGCCACCAGCCAGTCGGCCATCCTGCCCAGCAGGCCGACGCCGGCCGCGTTCTCGGCGTGCCCCATGCCCGGCTCCAGCCACAGCTCGGCGTTCCCGCCCGCCGCCTCGGCCAGCATCCGCGGGTGGTCCACCGGGAAGTACGGGTCGCGGTCGCCGTGCACGATCAGCAGCGGCGTGGGCGCGATGAGCGGCACCGCCTCGACGGGGGAGAGCGGCACCGGGTCCCAGTCCCGGTGGTGGATACGGGTGCGCAGCCCGTACCGGCCCACGAGCCGGCCGGCCGGCCGGGTGACCACCCAGTGCAGCCGCCGCATCGGCGCCGTCCCCCGGTAGTACCAGCGCGCCGGGGCGCTCACGGCGGCCACCGCGTCGGCGCGGGTGCGCGGGTCGGGCCGGTGGAGGGCGGCGTGCCGCAGGACGACCGACCCGCCCATCGAGAACCCGGCCGTCACCACGCGCGTGTGGCCGAGTTCGCGCGCCCACGCGACCGCCGCGGCCAGGTCCCAGACCTCCCGGTCGCCGACGGTGGAGCGCCCGCCCGATCCGCCGTGGCCCCGGAAGGAGAAGGTGACGACCCCCGCGCGGGAGCCGAACACCCGAGCGGCCCGGCGGATCGCGGGGCGGCTCGCCGCGCCGGTGAAGCCGTGGGCGACGACAATGGCAGTCCCGGTTCCGCCGGCCGGTCCCGGGCCCCCGTCCGCACCGTCCTCCCTGCCCGTACACGACTCGAAGACGGCCTCGATCGGCACTCCGTCAGGCGTACGGAGGGTTGCGCGCAAAGGGCTGCGAGTGATCGAGGAAACATCCACACTGTGAAATGGCTCCTCTGTCCCGGCACTCATGTGGGCTATTGTGCTCGGCAGAGGATCCGGGCGACGCAGCCCCCGGGTCCTTTTGCGTTTCCCGGCCGTTGTTACAGGCAGGTGAACAAAGGCTCTCAGGGCGCGAGGGCCGACGTACGAAGCAGTGCCGCAACTCCCCCACACCCGGCGGCGTGGGAGGTACCCCCAGCAGGGACCGAGGAGGAACCGAAGGTTATGGGCGAGCGAACCGTGCACGAAGACAGTCCGACGCGGGCAGGTGGGGCGCGATGAGTTCTCTGCTGCTCCTGACCAATGCCCTCCAGCCGTCGACGGAGGTGCTTCCCGCCCTCGGCCTGCTGCTGCACAACGTACGGGTGGCTCCCGCCGAGGGACCGGCCCTCGTCGACACCCCCGGTGCCGACGTGATCCTGGTCGACGGCCGCCGCGACCTGCCGCAGGTGCGGTCGCTGTGCCAGCTGCTGCGGTCGACCGGCCCGGGCTGCCCCCTGCTCCTCGTCGTCACGGAGGGCGGTCTCGCGGCCGTCACCGCCGACTGGGGCATCGACGACGTCCTGCTGGACACCGCGGGCCCCGCCGAGGTCGAGGCCAGGCTGCGGCTGGCCATGGGACGCCAGCAGATCACCACCGACGACTCCCCCATGGAGATCCGCAACGGCGACCTGTCGGTCGACGAGGCCACCTACAGCGCGAAGCTGAAGGGCCGGGTCCTGGACCTGACCTTCAAGGAGTTCGAGCTGCTCAAGTACCTGGCCCAGCACCCTGGCCGGGTCTTCACCCGCGCCCAGCTCCTCCAGGAGGTCTGGGGGTACGACTACTTCGGCGGCACCCGCACGGTCGACGTCCACGTGCGGCGCCTGCGCGCCAAGCTCGGACCCGAGCACGAGTCGCTGATCGGCACCGTCCGGAACGTCGGCTACCGGTTCGTCACCCCCGAGAAGGTCGAGCGCGCCGCCGAGGAGGCCCGCGGCAAGAAGTCCGCGGCGGCCGCCCCCCGGGCGGAGGAGGCGCAGCAGCCGCAGGAAGCCGCTGTACGCCCTGCCCAGGGATAGGTCACCACGCGTAGACTGCCGCGCGTGGCCAAGGTGACGCGGGACGATGTGGCGCGACTGGCGGGGACTTCGACCGCGGTCGTGAGCTACGTCATCAACAACGGACCCCGGCCGGTCGCCCCGGCCACGCGCGAGCGGGTGCTCGCCGCCATCAAGGAGCTGGGCTACCGGCCCGACCGGGTCGCGCAGGCCATGGCCTCGCGGCGCACGGACCTCATAGGCATGATCGTCCCGGACGCCCGGCAGCCGTTCTTCGCCGAGATGGCGCACGCGGTCGAACGGGCCGCCGCCGACCGCGGGAAGATGGTCCTCGTCGGCAACTCGGACTACCGCGACGAGCGCGAGGTCCACTACCTGCGGGCCTTCCTCGGCATGCGGGTCGCCGGTCTCATCCTGGTCAGCCAGGGGCCCAGCGAGCGCGCCGCGCAGGAGATCGAGGCCTGGGACGCGCGCGTGGTCCTGCTGCACGAGCGGCCGGAGGCCATCGACGACGTCGCCGTCGTCACGGACGACATCGGCGGCGCCCAGCTCGCCACCCGTCACCTCCTGGAGCATGGCCACGCGTACGTCGCCTGCCTCGGCGGCGTCGAGTCGACCCCGGCGGTCGGCGACCCGGTGGCCGACCACGTCGAGGGCTGGCGCCGGGCGATGCTGGAGTCGGGCCGCCCGGTGGAGGGCCGGCTGTTCCAGGCGCCCTACAACCGCTACGACGCCTACCAGGTGGCCCTGAAGATCCTGGCGGGCCCCGACCGGCCGCCGGCCATCTTCTGCTCGACCGACGACCAGGCCATCGGCGTCCTCCGGGCGGCCCGGGAGCTGCGCATCGACGTGCCCGGCGAGCTGGCCGTCGCGGGCTTCGACGACGTGAAGGAAGCCGCGCTGACGGACCCCCCGCTCACCACGGTCTCCTCCGACCGTCCGGCGATGGCCCGCGCGGCGGTGGACCTGGTCCTGGACGACGGGCTGCGGGTCGCCGGGTCGCGCCGGGAACGGGTCAGGCAGTTCCCCTCGGCGCTGATCGTGCGCCGGTCCTGCGGCTGCGACGGGCAGCCGGCCGACGTCGGCACCGACGGCCTTGTCGCCGACGACCTTATATAGGGCATACACGGTTCTGCCGGACTTCTCAGACCTTCCTCAGCCGCTTCTCATGAACGGCTCCGAGAGTCGTACCCATGACGGACTTGCACCGCCCGAGCGGCGACGAGGGTGATCAGGGGTACTCGCGGCAGCAGCCGTACACCGGACCGGGCGCACCGGTCTGGCCGCCGCCCCCGGCGTACGCGCCCCCGGCCCCCGGCCCGCGTGCCGAGCGCGGGCGGGCCCGGCGGCCCGTCGCGCTGATCGCCGCCGTCGCCATCGTCGCCGCGGCGGTCGGCGGTGGCGCGGCGACCCTCGTCGGCCGGCTGACCGGCACCGCCCCCACCGGCTCCACCGGCACCGGGGTGAGCGGCACCAGCGTCTCGCAGTCCAGCAAGGGCACCGTCGCCGGTGTCGCCCAGGCCGTGTCGCCGAGCATCGTGGAGATCAGCGCCGACTCCTCCGCGGGCCGGTCCACCGGCTCCGGTGTGATCATCACCGCGGGCGGCGAGATCGTCACCAACAACCACGTGATCTCCGGTTCCTCATCGGTGAAGGTGCGGCTCAGCGACGGCAGGACGTTCCCGGCCGAGGTCGTCGGCACCGACCCCGACAAGGACCTCGCACTGATCAGGCTCCAGGGCGCGAGCGGACTGAAGGCCGCCACGCTCGGCGACTCCGGCACGGTCCGGGTCGGTGACGAGGTGGTGGCGATCGGCTCGCCCGAGGGGCTGACCGGCACCGTGACCAGCGGCATCGTCTCCGCGCTCGACCGCGACGTGACCGTCTCCAAGGACGAGGAACAGCAGCAGCGACAGCAGGACCCCCGCCAGGGCTGGCCCTTCGAGTTCGGCGGGCAGCGGTTCAACGGGGACACCGGCTCGTCGAAGACGACGTACAAGGCCCTGCAGACCGACGCCTCGCTCAATCCGGGCAACTCCGGCGGCGCGCTGATCAACATGAACGGCGAGATCATCGGCATCAACTCGGCGATGTACTCCCCCGCCTCCTCCAGCGGTGCCGGTGCGGGCAGCGTGGGTCTCGGCTTCGCCATCCCCGTCGACACCGTCAAGGCCGATCTGGACAGCCTGCGGGCGGGCTCCTCCTCCTCCTCCTCCTGAGAGCCGTCATGAGCGCGTGCGAGGCTGACCCCATGACCACAACCGGTGACGCCGACCGCATCCTGATCGTCGACGACGAGCCCGCCGTCCGCGAGGCCCTCCAGCGCAGTCTGGCGTTCGAGGGGTACGGCACCGAACTCGCCGTCGACGGCGTGGACGCCCTCGCCCGGATGGAGGCGTACCGGCCCGACCTGATCGTCCTGGACGTCCAGATGCCCCGGATGGACGGGCTGACCGCGGCCCGCCGCATCCGGGCGGCCGGGGCGACCGTGCCGATCCTGATGCTGACCGCCCGCGACACCGTCGGGGACCGGGTGACCGGGCTCGACGCGGGCGCCGACGACTACCTGGTGAAGCCGTTCGAGCTGGACGAACTGTTCGCCCGGATCAGGGCGCTGCTGCGGCGCAGTTCGTACGCCGTGGACTCGGGCGCGCCGGCGGAGGGCGACGTGCTGGCCTTCGCGGACCTGCGGATGGACCTGACGACGCGCGAGGTGACCCGCGGCGGGCGGCGCGTCGAGCTGACCCGTACCGAGTTCACGCTGCTGGAGATGTTCCTGTCCCACCCCCGGCAGGTGCTGACCCGGGAGCAGATCCTCAAGGCCGTGTGGGGCTTCGACTTCGAGCCGAGCTCCAACTCCCTGGACGTGTACGTGATGTACCTGCGGCGCAAGACGGAGGCGGCCGGCGAACCGCGCCTGGTCCACACGGTGCGCGGCGTCGGCTACGCCCTGCGCGGAGGGCCCGAGTGACCGGACCGCTGCGGCGCTTCCGGGCGCTGCCGCTGCGCTCGCGACTGGCCCTGCTGACGGCGACGGCGGTCGCGGTGGCCGTCGCGGCCGTGTCGGTGGCCTGCTGGCTGCTGACCCGGGCGCAGCTGCTCGACGAGCTCGACACCTCGCTGCGCAACACGGCGGCGCCGGAGAACCTGGTGCGCGAGGCCGTGATCGCGTGCCGCACCACGGGCACCGGGGACGGCGACGGCACGGGCAGGCCCGGCTTCGCCTACACCCAGGTCGTCACCCCGGACGGCAGCCGCTGTGTGGCGCCGTACTCGCGGGCCGTACGGGTGCGGGCCGAGGACGTCGCCGTCGCGAACGGCGCCCGGACCGACTCGCTCCACACATCGGCCACCGACAGCGGCGAGTCGGTCCGCGTCCACACCCAGCGCTCCACCATCGCCCTGCCGGGCACCAGGCCCGTCGAGGTCGCGGTGTCGCTGGCCCGCCCGCTGGGCGAGATCGACGCGGCCCTCAACCGGCTCGCGCTGCTGCTGACCGCCCTGGCCGGCATCGGCGTCATCGGCGCGGGGGCGGCGGGGCTCTGGGTCGCCCGCACCGGCCTCCGGCCGGTCGACCGGCTGACCGGGGCGGTCGAGCACGTGGCCAGGACCGAGGACCTGACCGTGCGCATCCCGGTGGAGGGCGAGGACGAGATCGCCCGGCTGTCCCGGTCGTTCAACGCCATGACGGCGGCCCTGGCGTCGTCGCGCGACCGTCAGGCGCAGCTGATCGCCGACGCCGGGCACGAGCTGCGCACGCCGCTCACCTCGCTCCGTACGAACATCGAGCTGCTGGCCCGCAGCGAGGAGACCGGCCGGGCGATCCCGCCCGGGGACCGGCGGGCGCTGATGGCCTCGGTGAAGGCCCAGATGACCGAGCTCGCCGCGCTGATCGGCGACCTCCAGGAGCTGTCCCGGCCGGACGCGGTGGCGCCGGGCCGGCTGGAGGTCGTCGCGCTGCACGACGTCCTGGACGCCGCGCTGCGGCGCGCGCGGCTGCGCGGCCCGGAGCTGACGATCACGGCGGACCTGCGCCCGTGGTTCGTGCGGGCCGAGCCGGCGGCGCTGGAGCGGGCGCTGGTGAACGTGCTGGACAACGCGGTGAAGTTCTCGCCGCCGGGCGGGACGGTCGAGGTGGCGCTGGCCGACGGCGAGCTGACGGTACGGGACCACGGTCCGGGCATCGCGGCCGACGAGCTCCCCCACGTCTTCGAGCGGTTCTGGCGCTCGCCGTCCGCGCGCGGCCTGCCGGGCTCGGGCCTCGGGCTGTCGATCGTGGCCCGCACGGTGGGCCACGCGGGCGGCGAGGTGGCACTGCGGGCGGCGGAGGGCGGCGGCACCCGCGCGGTGATCCGGCTGCCGGGGGCGTCGACGCCGCCGCCCGGTTCAGTTGTGCCGGATGAGTGACTCGACCAGTCCGGTACGGGTGTCGGGGAAGTCCAGCGGGACGATGCCGAGCCCCTTCCAGCCGGACGCCTCGGCCCCGTCGACGAAGGCGTGGACGCGCGGGTTGAGCCGGTCGGAGTTCCAGCGGGGCGGCAGCAGGGCGGAGGTGGAGACGTAGTTCACGTACAGCTTCCCGGGCGTCTGCGCGGCCTTGCGGAACTGTGCCTCGATCTTCGGGTACTTGGCGCCGGGCTCGGCCATGTAGTCGTCCTGGATGTCGAACAGCGCCCCGTCGCCGTAGCGGACCCCGGGCAGCCCCCCGTTGTCGGCGAGCAGGACCACCCTGCCCCGCGCCTCGCCCAGCGTGGGCAGGCCGTCGCCGATGCGGAAGAGCCCGCGCCAGCCCTTCCCGTCGAGGTAGAGGTCGAAGATCCGCCGGAAGGCGGCGTCGCTCTCCTCCGAGTACTCCTGCTTCACCCGCATGAGGACGGTCTCGGAGGGGTGGGCCGCCAGGAAGTCCCGGCAGGCGATGAGCACGTCACCGAACATCAGGTTCTGGTAGGACGCGCCGTGGTGTATGGCGAAGGCGTCGCCGGTGATCCGGCAGCGTACGTCCAGGAACCGGATGCCGCTGTCCAGCTGCTGGGCGATGGTGGTGGTCTGGCAGGCCGCCCAGGGCCCCCCGAACCGGGCGCCGGAGTCGTGCGTGCCGGGGATGGTCAGCTGTCGCAGCGGTACGTCCCCGCCGATGGCGCCCATCCAGTCCCGCACCCCGGCGCGGGTGCGCCCCCGCGCGGCCGGGGCGCCGATGACGGTGGCGAGGGAGACGGCGGCCGCGCCGGTCAGGAAACGGCGTCTGTCCATGCCCAGGGTTCGCTCCATGCGCCGGATTATGACCCGTTCACGTCAAGCTCACCAGGGCCCGGACCGCAACGGCCCCGGGGCGGGGGGACGGCAGGGCCGCACAACGGGAGCGGGGCGGCGGACCGTCCGGTCCGCCGCCCCGCCGCCGTACCGCCCGCCGCTACTTGACGACCGTGATCCGGTCGGCCGCCGGGGGCGTGATCGGCGCGGTGGCCGAGGAGTTCGCCGCCAGGTACGCGTTGAAGACGTCCAGGTCGGAGGCGCCGACGAGCTTGTTCTTGCCCTGGGCGAGGGCCGGGAAGCCGTCACCGCCACCCGCGAGGAACTCGTTCATCGCGACCCGGTAGGTCTTCGCCGGGTCGATCGCCGTGCCGTTCAGCTTCACCGAGGCGACATCGATCCGGGCCTCGCCCGACTTCGTCAGGTCGAGCGTGTACGTGAAGCCCCTGGAGACCTGGAGGATCTTCGGCGAGGCCGCGTTGGAGCCGCTGACCTGCTGCTGGAGCGCGGTGATCAGCTGGGCGCCGGTCAGGTCGACCACGTTCATCATGTTGGTGAACGGCTGCACGGTGAACGCCTCGCCGTACGTCACCACCCCGTCGCCCTCGCCGCCCGAGGACGCGAACACCAGGTCGGAGCGGATGCCGCCCGGGTTCATCAGCGCGATCTGGGCGCCGCCCTTGTCGGCCGGGGACAGGCCCGCCAGCTGCGCGTCCGCGATCAGGTCGCCCAGCGGCTTCTCGTACGCGGTGGAGCCCCGGCCGTTGATGTCGGCCGAGATGAAGCCCTGGGGCTTGCCGGCGATCGGCGCGGCCAGCGTGTTCCACCGCTTGATCAGCGAGGTCATGTCCCGGGCCGGGGCCTGGTCACGGCTGACGACGTGGTTCGCCGACTTCACCGACGTACGCACGATGTCCTGGGTGCGGCGGTCGTAGGTGAGGGTGGTGTCCGTGTAGAGCTTGCCGTACGAGGACGCCGAGGTGACCAGGCGCGGCTTGCCGGACGGGTCCGGGACGGTGCACACGTACGCCTGGTGGGTGTGACCGGTGACCAGCGCGTCGACCTTGGGCGTGACGCCCTTGGCGATGTCGACGATCGGACCGGAGATGCCGTCGCCCGCACCCGGCGAGTCGCAGTCGTAGTTGTACGAGCCGGAGGCGGGCGCGCCGCCCTCGTGGATGAGGGCGACGATCGACTTCACGCCCTGGCGGTCCAGTTCCCTGGCGTACTTGTTGATGGTCTCGATCTCGTCGTGGAACTTCAGTCCCTTGACGCCGTTGGCGGTGACGATGTTCGGCGTGCCCTCCAGGGTCACCCCGATGAAGCCGATCTTGACGCCGTTCTTCCGCCACACCGTGTACGGCTTGAGGATCGGCTTGCCGGACTTCTCGTTCGTCACATTGGCGGCCAGGTACGGGAAGTCGGCACCCCTGAAGGTCTTGCCCTTCTCGTAGCAGCCCTCGACCGGGTGGCAGCCGCCGTTCTGCAGGCGGGCCAGCTCGACGGCGCCCTCGTCGAACTCGTGGTTGCCGACCGTCGTCACGTCGAGGTCGATCTTGTTGAGCGCCTCGATGGTCGGCTCGTCGTGGAACAGGCCCGACAGCAGGGGGCTCGCGCCCACCATGTCGCCGCCCGCGGCGGTGACGGAGTACGGGTGGCCCTTGCGGGCGGTGCGCAACGAGGTGGCCAGGTACTCGACACCACCGGCCGGGATCGCCTTGACGGTCCCGTCGGCCTGCGTCTCGCTCACGGTGCCGGCGGAACCGGCCGGCGGCTCCAGGTTGCCGTGCAGGTCGTTGAAGGAGAGCAGCTGCACGTCGACCGTGCGGCCGGAGGCCGGGTGCGCGGGCTGCGCCTGCCCCCGGTCGTCCGCGCCGGCCGGCATGGCGGCGACCAGGGCGCCGACGGTGGCGAGTCCGGCGGCGGTGGCGAGTATGCGCCGGGCCGCACGGTTCTTCTGCGGTGTCGCTGACATCTGTCCCCTCGTGAGTTCAGCGTGGCTCGTTGTCTGCCAGCGCAGCCTAGGGTCAACGCGCGTAGCGCAACAGGGGGTGGCGGGTTACGAGCTGGTTGCCTTCAGCCGCACGGCCCCTGCCGGTTGGGCCGTTCCGGGGACGGCCGGCGGCACCGGCGGCATCCGGCCCCGCCGCGCTGCCGACGGCCGCCGGCCGCCATCCCGCCGGGATCCCCGGGAGACGATCTAGGCTCGTACGTATGACGACTGACGCTCCTGTACCGGCCCTCGAACCGGGCCGCCGTATCGACACCTTCGACGAGCTCACCCCCGAGCAGGCCCAGGACGTCCTCGACCTGCTCACCGAGGCGGCCCGCGCCGACGGGATGCAGGCCGTCTCCGAGCAGGGACGGCTCCAGCTGCGCGGCGGGCGGCGCCCCGGTGTGCGGCACCTGCTGCTGAGCCTGCGCGGCGAGCTGGTGGGGTACGCCCAGTTGGAGGACACCGACCCGGTCGAGGCCCCGGCCGCCGAGCTGGTCGTCCACCCCGCCCACCGGGGCCGGGGGCACGGGCGGGCGCTGGGCAGCGCGCTGCTGGCCGCGTCGGGCAAGCGGCTGCGGGTCTGGGCGCACGGCGGCAAGTCCGCGGCCCGCCACCTGTCCCAGGTCCTGGGGCTGACCCTGTTCCGCGAACTGCGCCAGCTGCGGCGACCGTTGGTCCCGCTGGACATCCCGGAGCCGGTGCTGCCGCCGGGCGTCACCGTCCGCACCTTCGTGCCCGGACAGGACGACGCGGCCTGGCTGGCCGTCAACGCCGCCGCCTTCGCCCACCACCCGGAGCAGGGCTCGCTGACCCAGCGGGACCTGGACGACCGCAAGGCCGAGCCGTGGTTCGACCCCAAGGGCTTCTTCCTCGCCGTGCGGGAGTCGGACGGACAGCTGGTCGGCTTCCACTGGACCAAGGTGCACGCCGAGGAGCAGCTCGGCGAGGTGTACGTCGTCGGGATCAGCCCGGACGCGCAGGGCGGGGGCCTGGGCAAGGCGTTGACGGCGATCGGTCTGCGGCACCTGGCGGGCGAGGGACTGCCGACCGCGATGCTCTACGTCGACGCGGACAACACGGCCGCCCTGACCGTGTACGAACGCCTGGGCTTCTCGACGCACGAGGTGGACCTGATGTACCGGTCGGAGACGTAGGGCCTCTCGTACGGTCCCCCTGGGATCGCCACGGATCCCGTCCGGGCTCACGGCGTGTGCCGGCCAGGACCGTGCCGGGTCGCGGTGGTCCGCGGTGGCCCGGGCCGCTGGGCGCCGGTCCGGACCCGCCGCGGGCGGTACCGGGCGGCAGGGGCGGTACGGGCGGGTCCCCGCGGGCGTACCGGGCGGCAGGGGGCACGGGCGGGCGGTACCGGCGGGGGCGCGCCCGGTCGGCCCCGCCCCGGGTTGCGCCCGGCCGGTTCCTCCGGTTCCGCATCGCGCTCCGCGCCCCGCGCGGCTGATCGTCCGCACGTCCGCACCCGGTACGTCACGTCCCCGTTACCGAACATTCAGACACGCTTGCGAAGCTCGGCGAATGAAGCCCGCCGTGCCCGAGCTCCCCGAGGGCTCTCCGGACCCCGCCGAAGGACGGCCCGGACGACTGCCCAGAGGGAGACTCCCCTCCACCACGGCCCGCTCCGACGCGCCCGACCAGCCCTTCGCGCGGAAGAATGGTGCCATGAAGCAGCAGCCCGCCGAGGTCCCGGTCCAGCACGTACAGCCGTCCGTCGGTTCCATAGCCGCGCACCGGCCCCACACCGTGGCATCCGGGCCGGTCTCCGACCTGGAACCGGACATCGATGCCGATCTCGACGCGTACGAGGAGGACGGCGGGAGCGCCGAGCTTCCCCAGGGACGCTTCCTCGACCGGGAGCGAAGCTGGCTCGCGTTCAACGAACGAGTGCTGGAACTGGCCGAGGATCCCGCTACACCGCTCCTCGAACGAGCGAATTTCCTCGCGATCTTCGCGTCCAACCTGGACGAGTTCTTCATGGTCCGGGTGGCCGGCCTCAAGCGCCGTATCGCCACCGGCGTGGCCACCCGTTCCGCGTCCGGGCTCCAGCCCCGTGAGGTCCTGGACCTGATCTGGACGCGTTCCCGCGAGCTCATGGCGCGGCACGCCGCCTGCTTCCAGCAGGACATCGCCCCCGCCCTGGCCGACGAGGGCATCCACCTCATCCGCTGGCCCGAGCTGACCGAGAAGGAGCAGGCCCGGCTCTTCACGCTCTTCCGGCAGCAGATCTTCCCGGTGCTCATCCCGCTCGCCGTGGACCCCGCGCACCCCTTCCCGTACATCTCCGGCCTCTCCCTCAACCTGGCCGTGGTGGTCCGCAATCCGGTCAGCGGCCACCGCCACTTCGCACGCGTGAAGGTCCCGCCGCTGCTCTCCCGCTTCCTCGAGGCGTCCCCGCAGCGCTACGTGCCGCTCGAGGACGTCATCGCGGCGCACCTGGAGGAGCTCTTCCCCGGCATGGAGGTGCTCGCCCACCACATGTTCCGGGTCACCCGCAACGAGGATCTGGAGGTCGAGGAGGACGACGCCGAGAACCTCCTCAAGGCGCTGGAGAAGGAGCTCATGCGGCGCCGCTTCGGCCCGCCGGTGCGCCTGGAGGTCGAGGAGTCGATCGACCCCTACGTCCTCGACCTGCTCGTGCGCGAGCTGAAGGTCTCCGACGCCGAGGTCTACCCGCTGCCCGGCCCGCTCGACCTGACCGGCCTGTTCGGCATCTCCGCGCTGGACCGGCCGGAGCTGAAGTACCCGAAGTTCGTGGCGGGCACCCACCGCGACCTCGCCGAGGTCGAGTCCGCCTCCGCCCCGGACGTCTTCGCCGCCCTGCGCGAACGCGACGTGCTGCTGCACCACCCGTACGACTCCTTCTCCACCTCCGTGCAGGCGTTCCTGGAACAGGCGGCCGGCGACCCCGACGTCCTCGCCATCAAGCAGACGCTGTACCGGACCTCCGGCGACTCCCCGATAGTCGACGCGCTGATCGACGCCGCCGAGTCGGGCAAGCAGGTGCTGGTCCTGGTCGAGATCAAGGCCCGCTTCGACGAGCAGGCCAACATCAAGTGGGCGCGGAAGCTGGAGGAGGCCGGCTGCCACGTCGTGTACGGCCTCGTCGGCCTGAAGACGCACTGCAAGCTGTCGCTGGTGGTCCGCCAGGAGGGCGAGATCCTGCGCCGCTACAGCCACGTCGGCACCGGCAACTACCACCCCAAGACGGCCCGCCTCTACGAGGACCTGGGCCTGCTGACCGCCGACCCGCAGGTCGGCGCCGATCTCTCCGACCTGTTCAACCGGCTCTCCGGCTACTCGCGCCGGGAGACCTACCGACGGCTGCTGGTGGCCCCCAAGTCCCTGCGGGACGGACTGGTCTCCAGGATCGACAAGGAGATCGTCCACCACCGGGCCGGGCGCCCCGCCTCCGTCCGCATCAAGGTCAACTCGATGGTCGACGAAGCGGTCATCGACGCCTGCTACCGGGCCTCCCAGGCCGGCGTGCCGGTGGACGTGTGGGTGCGCGGCATCTGCGCCCTGCGCCCCGGGGTCACCGGTCTCTCCGAGAACATCCGGGTCCGCTCGATTCTCGGCCGGTTCCTGGAACACTCACGGATCTTCGCCTTCGCGAACGGCGGCGAGCCGGAAGTCTGGTTCGGCAGCGCCGACATGATGCACCGCAACCTCGACCGCCGGATAGAGGCACTGGTGCGGGTCTCCGACCCGCACCACCGCGCGGCCCTCAGCCGGCTCCTGGAGACCGGCATGTCCGACACCACCGCCTCCTGGCACCTCGGCCCGGACGGCGACTGGACCCGGCATGCGGCGGACCCGGACGGCCAGCCGCTGCGCCATGTCCAGGAGATGCTCATAGACGCGCGGAGGCGCCGGCGTGCACAAACCTGACCAGGTATCCGCGGACGAGGTACTGGCGACGTACCTGCATGCCCGCGCCGGGGACTTCCTGCGCGGCCTGCGCCTGCACTCCGAGAGCGGCGCCGACACGGCCGGCTCGGAGGAGGCGGCGCGCGGGCTGCGCGCCGCCTCCCGCCGGATCAGCGCGACCCTGCACACCTTCCGGCCGCTGCTCGACGCGGCGTGGGCGGACCAGCTGCGCACCGAGCTCGCCTGGCTGTCCGGCATGCTCGCGCAGGAGCACGCCTGCATGTCCCGTCTCGTCCGGCTCGTCGAGGCGCTGTCCCGGCTGTCGGGCGGCGGGGCGGGCGTACCCCCGCCCCGGTCCGGCGGCGGCACCCTGTCCGTGGGCGCGGCCCGCGCCGGGGCGCTGCTGGAACGGCAGCTGACGCTCGCCAGGACCCGGGCACACTCCGCCGCGCTCCAGGCGCTCGGTTCCTCACGGTTCCACGCGGTCGCCGACGCGGTGGCGCTGCTCGCCTCGGAGGTGCCGCCCGGGCCGGCCGCGCGCCGGTCCGGCGAGGCGCTGGTCACGCCGGCGCGGGCCGTCGAGCAGCGCCTGCGGGACGCGGTCGGCGCGCTGCCGATGACGCCCGCCGTGGGCGGGGAGCAGCAGGACGCCTCCTGGCACCAGGTACGGCTGCTGCTGCGGCTGCACCGGTACGCGGAGGAGGTGCTCCGTACGGGGACGGCCCCGGCGTCCGTGCTGTACGAGGCGGGCCGCGCGCTGAACCGGCACAGGGACGCCGCGGAGGCGGCGGCCGCCGCCGCGAACGCCGCGCGCACCCCGCGCATCGCCCCCGCGACCGCGTACGCGCTGGGGGTGCTGCACGCGGACCAGCGGCACGAGGTGGAGGCGGCCCGGCTGGCCTTCCAGCGCGCCTGGCAGCGGACGGCGGTGACGGCACGGTGACCCCGGCGGACCCGAAGGCCCCGGCGGCGCCCGTGCTCGCGGCGGGCTGCGTCCTGTGGCGCCGCTCGCCCCTCACGGGTCTGGAGATCTGTCTGATCCACCGGCCCAAGTACGACGACTGGTCGTTCCCCAAGGGCAAGCTCAAGCGGGGCGAGGACGCGCTGAGTGCCGCGGTCCGCGAGGTCCTGGAGGAGACGGGCCACCACTGCGCCCCGGATACCCGGCTCCCGACGGTCAGGTATTCGGCGAACGGGCGCCCCAAGGAGGTCTCGTACTGGGAGGCCGAGGCGACGGGCGGCGCGTTCACGCCCAACGCCGAGGTGGACCGTCTGCTGTGGCTGCCGCCGTCGCAGGCCCGGGCCCGGCTGACCCACCCGCAGGACCCGCCGCTGATCGACGGGCTGCTGGCGGTCGTCGCCGCCTGAGCGCGGCCCGCCCGCCGCACCGCCCTGCCGCCCGCCGCACCCCCCCTGCCGCCCTGCCGCCCTGCCGCCCTGCCGCCCGCCGCGATACGGGCGGGCGCACCGGTATGGGTACGCCGTCACGGGTCACCCGTCGTCCCGGGACGCGCACTTCCCGATCAGGGGCCCGACGGTGAAAATGAAGGGATCCGACCATGACGCCGGAATTCGAGTCATCACCGCCGGCGCCGTGCCGGAGAAATCCGCGCAACGGAATCCATGGCACTCGATTCAAGGTCCCTTTCCCCTTTCCCTATTTTCCCCAACCGAATTGCCGCCAGGCCGGAAAAGCCGTCGAGAACCCCTCGCGCCCACGGCACGGGCCCGGTTCCCGGACCCGGGAGACGTACCGGACCGAGGCCCGCCGCCACCGGCCGGCCCGGCGGGGAGAACCCCGATGACCTCCTCCCTGACCGACCCGTCCCCCTCGCCCCCTCGGCCGTATGAGCCATATGGACCGCACGAGCCCTATGAGCCGCATAAGCCGAAAATCGGCCGAACCTACCGGTCCCACCGGTTCGGGCGGACCGGCGGACCGACGGCCGGCCCGCCCGTCCGCGCCCCGAAGCAACGGCACGACGGCGCACAGAACCCCACAGAACACCCCGCATACACGTACAGATCCGGCCACCTCGCCCCCGGCGCGCGGACCGGCCGCCACGCCGCCGCCACGCCGCCGCCCCGGCCGCCCCGTCGGCGCTTTCCCCCGGACGGCCGCCCCGCCCGGCCGGGGAGCACCCGGCCGTACGTCGAGGTTCACCCTCCGTTAACCCAAGTGCTGACGGACGCTTCACCTGTTCTGCCTAATTTCGGCTGTGCACGGTGTGAGTCGGCCGCGAAAGGCGCAGCTCCTCCGGGCACCCCTACGCAGTCCTCTTGGCACGCCGCCCCGATACAGGAAGTGGCCGGCGGCTTCTGGAAGGAACACCCGAAAGTGAAGCTTCAGCGCAAGAACATGCTTCGTGCCACCGCTCTCGGGGGGCTCGTCGTGTCCGGCGCCCTGGTCCTCACGGCGTGCGGCTCGGACGACAACACGAAGACGGGCACCAACGCCGCCAAAACGGCCCAGGCGGGCGACATCAAGTGCGACGGCGCCAAGGGGCAGCTCCTCGCGGCCGGCTCGACCGCCCAGAAGAACGCCATGGACCTCTGGGTGAAGAACTTCCAGGCGGCCTGCTCCGGCGTCGAGGTCAACTACCAGGCCATCGGCTCCGGCGGCGGCATCACCAAGTTCAACCAGGGCCAGGTCGCCTTCGCGGGCTCCGACTCGGCGCTGAAGGAGAACGAGGTCGCCGACTCCCAGAAGATCTGCAAGACCGGCAAGGGCATCAACCTGCCCATGGTCGGCGGCCCGGTCGCCATCGGTTACAAGCTCGACGGCGTGGACAACCTCGTCCTCGACGGCCCCACCCTCGCGAAGATCTTCGACACGAAGATCACCAAGTGGAACGACCCGGCGATCGCCAAGCTCAACCCGGGCGTCAAGCTGCCGGACACCGCGATCCAGGCCTTCCACCGCTCCGACGAGTCCGGTACGACGCAGAACCTCGGCAAGTACCTCAGCGAGGCCGCCCCGGCCGAGTGGAAGTACGACGCCAAGTCGAAGTCGTGGCCCGCCCCGGGCGGCCAGGCCGCCAACGGCTCCTCCGGTGTCGCGAACGCCGTGAAGGACGCCAACGGCGCCATCGGCTACTTCGAGCTCTCCTACGCGACCGCCAGCAAGATCAGCACGGTCAAGCTGAACACGGGCGCCGCCGAGCCGGTCGAGGCCACCACCGAGAACGCCTCCAAGGCCATCGCCGCCGCCAAGATCAAGGGCACCGGCAGCGACCTCGCCCTCTCCCTCGACTACAAGACCAAGGCCGCGGGCGCGTACCCGATCATCCTGGTCACGTACGAGATCGCCTGCGACAAGGGCAACAAGCCGGAGAACCTGCCGACCCTCAAGGCGTTCCTGAACTACACCGCCAGCGAGGCCGGCCAGAAGGTCCTCACCGACGCCGGCTACGCCCCGCTCCCCGCCGAGATCGCGGCCAAGGTCCGCGAGATCGTCCCCACCCTGTCCTGATCCCGACCGAGGCCGCCCCGGCCCGCGCCACGCGCCACGCGCGCCCACCGCACGGGCCGGACGGCCTCGGCATCCGGTGCACCGCCGCCAGGAGCCGTCATCCGCTCCGCAGACCGGAGAGTCCCCGATGGTCACACCAACCACCACAGCAGCCGCACCTCCACCCGGGCGTGAGGACATAGCCACCACCAAGGGCGCGAGCCCCTCCCACGCGGGCGACCGGATCTTCGTGGGGCTGTCCCGCGGCTCCGGCATCACCCTGCTGGTGATCATGGCCGCGATCGCGGTCTTCCTCACCTACCGCGCCGCCCTCGCCATCTCGAAGGACGAGGCGAACTTCCTCACCACCTCCGAGTGGAACCCGGCGGGCAGTCCCCCGGTCTTCGGCATCGCCGTCCTGGCCTTCGGCACCGTCGTCAGCTCGGTCATCGCGATGGTCATCGCCGTACCGGTGGCCGTGGGCATCGCGCTGTTCATCTCGCACTACGCCCCGCGCCGGCTGGCCGCGCCCCTCGCGTACGTCGTCGACCTGCTCGCCGCCGTGCCCAGCATCATCTACGGCCTCTGGGGCGCGATCTTCCTCGTCCCGTACCTGGACGGCCTCAACAAGTGGCTCGACCAGTACATGGGCTGGACGTACATCTTCGACAAGTCCAGCGAGGGCCTCGCGCGCAACCTGGTGACCGTCGGCATCCTGCTGGCGATCATGATCCTGCCGATCATCACCAACGTGACCCGCGAGGTGTTCCTCCAGGTGCCGCGGATGCACGAGGAGGCCGCCCTGGCCCTCGGCGCCACGCGCTGGGAGGTCATCCGGATGTCCGTGCTGCCGTTCGGCCGCTCCGGCATCATCAGCGCCTCCATGCTCGGCCTGGGCCGCGCGCTCGGCGAGACCATGGCGGTGGCCGTGGTGCTCTCCCCGAGCTTCGTCATCTCCGGTCATCTGCTCGACCCGGGCGGCGGCACCTTCGCCCAGAACATCGCGGCCAAGTTCAACGAGGCCGACGAGTTCGGCCGGGACGCGCTGATCGCCTCCGGTCTGGTGCTCTTCCTCATCACCCTGCTGGTCAACGGCGCCGCCCGCTGGATCATCGCGCGCCGCAAGGAGTACTCGGGGGCCAACGCATGAGCCACGTCGTACAGGACGCGCGCCCCGACGTCTCCGTCAAGCGCCCCTCCTCCCTCTCCCACGCCCGGCTGCCGCGCTGGGCCCCGGCCGCCCTGGCGGTCGTGTCGATCGCCGCCGGCTGCGGCATCGGTCTCGCGGCGGGCTGGCACAGCCGCATCCAGTGGGGTCTGCTGGCCGCCGTGCTCTTCGTGGCCGGAAACTACCTGGTGACCGCCAAGGTCGAAGGCCGTCGCCAGGCCAAGGACCGTGTGGCCACCAGCCTCGTGTGGGTCTGCTTCGTCCTGGCCGTCGTCCCGCTGCTCTCCCTGGCCTGGGTCACGCTCAGCAAGGGCCTGGAGGTCCTCGACCCGTACTTCCTCAGCCACTCGATGAACGGCGTGCTCGACGCCGACGCGGGCGGCGGCATCTACCACGCGCTGCTGGGCACCATCGAGCAGGTCGCCATCGCGGCCGTGATCGCGGCCCCGATCGGCATGCTGACGGCGATCTACCTCGTCGAGTACGGCCGCGGCCGGCTCGCCCAGGCCGTCACCTTCTTCGTCGACGTCATGACGGGTGTCCCCTCGATCGTCGCGGGCCTGTTCATCCTCGCCACCTGGAACCTGATGCTGGGCTTCGGGCCGTCCGGGTTCGCCGGCTCGATGGCCCTCGCGATCCTGATGATGCCGGTGGTCGTCCGCTCCACCGAGGAGATGCTCAAGCTCGTCCCCAACGAGCTGCGGGAGGCGTCGCTGGCGCTGGGGGTCCCCAAGTGGCGCACGATCCTCAAGGTGGTCCTGCCCACGGCGATCGGCGGCATCACCACCGGCGTCATGCTCGCGGTGGCCCGCATCACCGGCGAGACGGCGCCCGTACTGCTGCTGGTCTTCGGTACGAAGCTGATCAACCCGAACCCCTTCGAAGGCGCCCAGGCGTCCCTGCCGCTGTACGTGTACGAGCAGTACTCCGTCGGCACCGACGCCTCCGAGGCCCGCGCCTGGGCCGCCGCCCTGACGCTGATCGCCTTCGTCATGATCCTCAACCTGGTGGCCCGCGGCATCGCCCGCTGGAAGGCCCCGAAGACCGGCCGCTGACCGCGGCACTCAGAAAGCAGTGATTCACATGGCCAAGCGAATCGACGTCAGCGGCCTCACCGCCTACTACGGCTCCCACAAGGCGATCGACGACATCTCGATGACCGTCGAGCCCCGCTCCGTGACGGCCTTCATCGGCCCGTCCGGCTGCGGCAAGTCCACCTTCCTGCGCACCCTCAACCGCATGCACGAGGTCACCCCGGGCGGCAGGGTGGAGGGCAAGGTGATGCTGGACGACGAGAACCTGTACGGGGCGAACGTCGACCCGGTCACCGTGCGCCGCACGGTGGGCATGGTCTTCCAGCGCCCGAACCCGTTCCCGACGATGTCGATCTTCGACAACGTGGCGGCGGGCCTGCGGCTGAACGGCAAGTACCGCAAGAGCCAGCTGGCCGAGGTCGTGGAGAAGTCCCTCAAGGGCGCGAACCTCTGGAACGAGGTCAAGGACCGCCTCAACAAGCCGGGCTCGGGTCTCTCCGGCGGTCAGCAGCAGCGCCTGTGCATCGCCAGGGCGATCGCCGTGGAACCGGACGTCCTGCTGATGGACGAGCCCTGCTCGGCCCTGGACCCGATCTCGACCCTCGCGATCGAGGACCTGATCAGCGAGCTGAAGGAGCGCTTCACGATCGTCATCGTGACGCACAACATGCAGCAGGCGGCCCGCGTCTCGGACCGCACGGCCTTCTTCAACCTGGCCGCCGTCGGCCAGCCGGGCAAGCTGATCGAGCTCGACGACACCGAGCGGATCTTCTCCAACCCGTCGGTCCAGGCGACCGAGGACTACATCTCGGGCCGCTTCGGATAGTCCGGGACGCGGGGCCGGGGCTTCACGGCGGACCGGGGTCCCGGCCGCCGCCCCCCGGCCAGGGGGACCACACGTCCTGCGGTGCTGCATGGCGGTGCCACCGCAAGGCGAAGGGCCCGCCCCCTCTCCCAGGGGGCGGGCCCGTTCACGTACCGCTGCGCGATCCGGTGGGTCAGCCGAACGCGAGCTGGACCACGAAGTAGCTCACCGCCGCGACCATCGCCGCCGCCGGCATGGTGATGAACCAGCCCAGGATGATGTTCTTGGCGACGCCCCAGCGCACCGCGTTGACGCGCTTGGTCGCACCGACGCCCATGATCGCCGAGGTGATGACATGGGTCGTCGAGATCGGCGCGTGGAAGAGGAACGCCGACCCGAACATGATCGAGGCACCGGTCGTCTCCGCCGCGAAGCCCTGCGGCGGGTCCAGCTCGATGATCTTGCGACCGAGGGTGCGCATGATGCGCCAGCCGCCCGCGTACGTACCCAGCGACAGCATCACCGCACACGCGATCTTGACCCAGATCGGGATCGCGTCGCCCGCGTCCTGGACATCGGCGATGACCAGGGCCATCACCACGATGCCCATCGTCTTCTGCGCGTCCTGAAGACCGTGGCCGAGCGCCATACCGGCCGCCGACACGGTCTGCGCGATACGGAAGCCGCGCTTCGCCTTGTGCGGGTTGGCCTTGCGGAACATCCACATGATCGCGCACATCACCAGATAACCGGCGATGAGCCCGATGACCGGCGACACGAACATCGGGATGACGATCTTGTCGATGACGCCGGACCAGTAGACCGTCGTACCGCCCGCCAGCGCCGCGCCGACCATGCCGCCGAACAGCGCGTGCGAGGAGGACGACGGCAGGCCGAAGTACCAGGTGACCAGGTTCCAGACGATCGCGCCGACCAGCGCCGCGAACAGGATGCCCATGCCGCGGGAGCCTTCGGGCGTCTGGATCAGACCCTCGCTGACGGTCTTGGCGACCCCGCTGCCCAGGAAGGCACCAGCGAGGTTCATCACCGCCGCCATCGCCAGGGCGGCGCGCGGGGTCAGGGCCCGTGTGGAGACCGACGTGGCGATGGCGTTCGCCGAGTCGTGGAAACCGTTGGTGTAGGTGAAACCGAGCGCGACACCGATGGTCACGATCAGTGCGAAGGTGTCCACGAAGCCTCAGGACTCCTTGACCGCGATGGTCTCCACCGTGTTCGCCACGTGCTCGAAGGCGTCCGCGGCCTCTTCGAGCACATCCACGATCTGCTTCAGCTTCAGCACCTCGATGGCGTCGTACTTGCCGTTGAAGAGGTGCGCGAGGAGCTTGCGGTGAATCTGGTCCGCCTGGTTCTCCAGCCGGTTGACCTCGATCCAGTACTCGGTGAGGTTGTCCATCGTCCGCAGGTGCGGCATCGCCTCGGCGGTCAGCTCGGCGGCCCGGGCCAGCACCTCGATCTGCTGCTCGACGCCCTTGGGGAGCTCTTCGACGTTGTAGAGGACGACCAGGTCGACGGCCTCCTCCATGAAGTCCATGATGTCGTCGAGCGAGGAGGCGAGGTTGTAGATGTCCTCGCGGTCGAACGGCGTGATGAACGAGGAGTTCAGTTGGTGGAAGATCGCGTGGGTGGCGTCGTCGCCCGCGTGCTCCGCTGCCCGCATCCGCTCCGCGATCTCGGCCCGGGCGGAGGAATCCGCCCCGAGCAGTTCCATCAGGAGTTTGGAGCCCGTGACGATGTTGTCCGCGGATGCGGCGAACATGTCGTAGAAGCTCGTCTCCCTGGGGGTCAGACGAAAGCGCACGTGGGGTCCTCGGGGTGCTTTGGATTCGGTCAACTGATGCTAGGCGCATCATTCGGCCACGGCTAACCGGCGTCCCTTCAGTGTCGCCCATCAGGCACAGTGAACCGAACGGGCCCCCGCACGTCGGCGCGGGCATCGGTAACATATACCCACGAGGGGTATACATACCCTTTTTGGACAGCGGGAGGACGCGATGACGACCACCGAGGCGGCCGGCCTTCCGGACGCGGGAGACCCCGAGCAGACGGCCGCCGGGCAGATCGACCACGCACCGACGGCCCCCGTCGCGACGGACCACGACCACGGGGTGCACGGGTACCACAAGCAGAAGACCGAACACCTCAAGCGGCTGCGCCGGATCGAGGGGCAGATCCGGGGCCTCCAGCGCATGGTCGACGAGGACACGTACTGCATCGACATACTCACGCAGGTCTCCGCCTCGACGAAGGCCCTCCAGTCCTTCGCGCTCCAGCTGCTGGAGGAGCACCTGCGCCACTGCGTCGCCGACGCGGCGGTCAAGGGCGGTGCCGAGATCGACGCGAAGGTCGAGGAGGCGACGAAGGCCATCGCCCGCATGATGCGGACCTGACCCGGCCGACGCGCCGAGGGCCGGGGAGCCGGCGGGGGCGCGGCGGCCGGAACCGCGCCCGGCCCGCCGGGGCCCGCGTGCGATCAGGTGAGCGGCCGCGCGTCGCCCTCCGGCCGCACCTTCAGCACCTCGTCGATCCGGTCCGGACTGAGCCGCTCCCCGTCCGCCGCCGACGCCGCGATCATCAGCTCACCGCACAGCTCGATCTCGGCGAGGGCCACGTGATCCTCCTGGACCGTCGTCGTACTGGGCGGGGCCACGGTGTGCTCACCTCTTCCTGCCGGCGTCGGCTTCCTAGCGTAGGGAGCGGAACACGCACCGCGCATGGCACGTCCGGACCATTCTCGGACCCCTCTTCGGACCCCCCACGCCCTGGTCAGACCTTGATCTTGCCCGCGTAGATGTCCCGGCCGGGCGGCAGCGTCACCTCGACGGGGATCCCGAACTCGTACAGCAGGGTCGTCGAGGCGACGGCCACCATGCGGCCCTCGTTGACGAAGCTGAACTGGTGGCGCACCTTCCGCAGCCGCCCCTCCCGGTCCAGGTAGACGTCGAACGGGACCGTGTCCTTGGTGAACCCTTTCGCCGCCGCGGCGAGCGCGCCCCGCACCTGCGACGACGCGGCGCGGGCGGCGTGCCCGATGTCCGCGGTACCGCGGTAGTGGGTGACGGCGACCCCGGCGAGCTCCTCCTCGCCGACGTACGTCACCTGCCGGGCGCCCAGCAGCAGCTCCACGGCGGCCGCCGGATCGGTGGCCCCGCCCGTGACCAGGTTGCCGTCCGTGAGGGTGGTCGTGTCCACGCGCACCCACTTGTCGGCGGGGACCCCCGCGCCGCGGTTCTTCATGTACAGCGCGCCGGGGGCGAGGAGCTCGGTGATGGGCCGGTGCCCGCTGGCCCCGGACGCGTCCTTGGGCAGCACCACCCTGAGCTGCCCGAGCCGCTTGCGGAAGTCGTAGCCGCCCTCGCCCCGGATGGTGACGCGGGTCCCGCCGGCCGCCATCTCCATGGACGTACGCGCCTTGGACGTGCCCGCGCGGGCCAGCGCGTCGGGGGCGCCGCGCACGGCTTCGCCCGGATCCGCACCGGGTCTGGCGTCGGCCGGGCCGGAACATCCGCTCGCCAACACGGCCACCACGGCGGCGGCCACGGCGAACACGCCGCCTCCGCGCCTGTGCTGCTGCACCACCATCGCCTGCCAACCCCCAACGCCTAGACGCTGCCTGCCCGAGACCCCGGCCCGTCCCGCATAACGACCGCCTCGGCTCACCGTCACGCATCCCGGTACCGTGGAGGCGTGCATCCGTCGGACGCCCAGCCCTCCGGAGAGGGCCACCACACCACCACCGTCGAACGCGGCTCGTTCTGTCTGGCCCGCTGCACCTGCGGCTGGGCCGGCCCGGCCAGACGCTCCCGGGACCGGGCCCGCACGGACGCGACCGCGCACGTGCCGTCCCCCCGGGCCGAAGGGAACTGACCGGCTCCGGCGGTGCCGAGGAGGGCGAAGGGCACGGCATGGACCGGCGGTCACCGCTCGCCGCGGGCCTCCTCCTGACCACGTCCGCCGGTACGGCCACCGGCCGGGACGGCGGGTCGATCCGCTCGTGACGGCCTTCCTGCACCGCCGCTCCGGGGTTGCTCGCGCGGTACGCCGCCTCGTGGCGGGCGGGCGCTCCCGGCACCGCCCGGCGGCAGTGGCCGAGATCGGCCGGGTGACGAAGGCGAGGACCCCGTCCGGGGCGGCGGCGACGGCTTCGAACTGCCCGGGGTGCGCGACGGCGAGCCCGCCGGCTTCGGGGAGCGGCTGCGCGCCGAGCTCGCCGCGGCCTTGGCGCCGGAGCCCGGCCCGTCGAAACGCTTCCTCAGCGCGGTGGGGCGGTGCTCAGCCGCCGACGGGGCACGTGCCGGAAACGCCCGCCCGGCACCGGGAACGCGGGGCTACGCGGCGAGGTCGTTCTCGTTGGAGCCGCCGGAAGCGGGCCCGGAGCCGAGCCTCGGCTCCGGGATGTCCAGCGTCTCGTGCCGGTCCCGTGCCCCCGCCCGGCCCGACCGTACGAGCCGTACGAGCCGGCCGGACCTGGCCACGGCCGACACCAACGGGGTCAGCAGGGCGAGCGCGAGGGGTGCGAGGAGCAGCGCCACGGCCGTACCGAGCGCGAACCCGCCGACCACGTCGGTCGGGTAGTGGACGCCCATGTAGACCCGGCAGAAGCCCTCGACGAGGGCGAGGCCGATCGCGGCGAACCCGAACTTCCGGTGGGCGACGAAGACTCCGGCGCCGATGGCCATGGCCATGGTGGCGTGGTCGCTCACGAACGAGTAGTCGGTCTTGCCGGCCACCAGGACTTCCAGCCCCTGATGGTCGTAGAAGGGGCGCGGCCGTTCGACGAAGCCGCGGATGGGGACGTTGACGAGCAGGGCGATTCCCGCCGCGAGCGGGGCCCAGATCAGGCCGGTGACGGCAGCCACCGAATCCTCGAACGTCCCACGCCGGCGTACGCTCCACCAGCACCAGAGCACGACGAGCACCAGTGCGAGCATGATTCCGTACTCGCCGACGAACTCCATGACGCGGTCGAACCAGGACGGTGCGTCCTTCGCCAGCCCGTTGATGTCGTAGAGCAGGCCGACATCGGGGTTCGAGCCGTCCGATGCGAGTCCAGCCATCTGCTGCGGCCCCTTGCCTTGTCTGCCTTGTCGACTGCTGCCGCGCCCGCACCTCTGCGCGCCGCCTCAGTCCAGGGAACGACCTACCTGAGGGGTACGTTCCACTCTCCACCGAACGATCACCATGACGTTATCGAAGAGTGATACGTCGTCGCAGCTCAGGGCCTTGGTTTTACGGAGAGTTCCAGCCACGTCAGGCTTGCGGCAAGGCGGTCGGCAGCGCTTTGGCGCCTTCCTCGGTCACCCGTGTGGCCCCGAAATAGTCGGGTGTGTCGATCTTGTCGAATCGGATGACGGCACCGGTGAACGGAGCATTGATCATGTATCCGCCACCGACGTACATTCCCACATGGCGGATGGCCCGGGAATTCGTGAGGTCGTCGGAGAAGAACACCAGGTCGCCGGGGAGCAGCTCGTCCCGGGACGGGTGGGGACCGGCGTTGTACTGGTCGTTGGCCACGCGCGGCAGTTCGATTCCCACGGTCCGGTAGGCCGCCTGGGTGAGCCCGGAGCAGTCGAAGCGCCCGTTCTGCTCGGGAGTGCCGTTGCCGCCCCACAGATAGGGCGTGCCGAGCTTCTTCTGGGCGAAATAGATCGCCCCGGCGGCCTGCCGTGACGGTTCGACGCGCCCGATGGGCCGCGCGAAGCTCTTCTCCAGGGACCGGATGATCCTGACGTAGTTCTGCGTCTCGCTGATTCCGGGGACGCCGCCCGCCTTTATGACCCGGTAGGCCCCCGCGTTGTAGGCGGCGAGCATGTTGTTCGTCCTGTCGCCGGGCACCTTCTTCACGTACCCGGCCAACTCGCAGTCGTAGGAGGCCGCCGACGGAATCGCGTCGGCGGGGTCCCACACGTCGCGGTCGCCGTCGTTGTCCCCGTCGATGCCGTGGGTGGCCCAGGTGCCGGGGATGAACTGCGCGATGCCCATGGCGTTGGCGTGGCTCGTGACCTTGGGGTTCCAGCCGCTCTCCTGGTAGAGCTGCGCGGCGAGCAGGGCCGGGTTGATGGCGGGGCAGAGGTTGCCCCACTTCTGGACGAGCGGCTGGTAGGCGGCGGGGACGGCGCCCTTGGCCAGCCCGACGGCTCCGTTGACGCCGCTTCCGGCACCGCCGAAGAGTCCGGAGGCCGCGGAGTACGTACCGACGACGAGCAGCGCGACGAAGCTCATGCACAGCCCGACGGACGCACCGGCGACCAGCCAGACCTTACGCACCGTCAACCACCCCTCATCCCACGGCAGTCCACCGTGCGTCAGTGTAGGCGGCTGCTACCTCTTTCAGGGGGTGGTTGACGGGGACGGGCCAGGGATGTCGACGGACCCGGCGCTCCTTCGGGGCGGTCTCCTCGAGCAGCCCCCGAGCGGGGCGGAGTGGCGGAGCGTCAGGCGGGCCGGGTCAGACGGCGGCGGGCCTCTTGAGCAGCTCCACCAGGCTGGAGCAGCTGTCGGCGGCGTGCCCCGCCTCGACGGCCCGGCGGAAGAGGCCGGCGACGGCTGCCGGGAGGGCGCCGTCCACGCCCGCGTCCGTGGCCGTGTGCAGGACGTGCTCGGCGCTGGCCAGGCCCATCGCGAGGCGGTCCACGTCACCGGTGTGGACCCCGGCGTCGACGCGGGGCGTGTAGAACTCCAGGAACTGCCGCAGGTCCAGCGCGTTTACGGCGTACGGGAGGATGTCGGCCGCCTTCAGCCCGTGGGCGTCCGCCATGGCGACCGCCTGCCAGTAGCTGGTCAGGGCCGTCCAGAACATCACCATGTTGAGCTGGTAGAAGAGCGCGGCCAGGCCGGGGTCCTCGCCCCGGTGATCGGTCCTGCCCGTCAGCACCTCCAGGGTGGCCCGGTGCTCCTCGAACACGTCGAGGGGCCCGCTGTAGAAGGTGGACGCGTCCGGGGTGCCGATGCCCGACGGCGGGACCAGCACGCCGCCGGTCAGCTGAGTCGCACCGCGCTCCGCGGCCCAGGCGGCTCCGGCCCGCGCCTCCGCCGGGGTGCCCGAGCTGAGGTTGACCAGGACCCGCCCGGTGAGGGCGTCGGGGTCGACGGATCCCAGGACCGCGTCCACGGCGTCGTACCCGGTGAGGCTGAGCACCACCAGCCGGTTGGCGGCGACCGCCTCCCCCGGCGAGCCGGCGAGCACGGCCCCCCGGGCGACCAGGTCGTCGGCGCGACCAGGAGTGCGGTTCCAGACGGTGACGCCGTACCCCCGGTCGAGCAGCGCGCCCGCCATCGCGCGCCCCATCGGCCCGAGGCCGATGACGGTCACAGAAGCCTTGCTCATGAGAATCCCCCTCTGCGGCGCGTGTCCCCGGTTCACGACCGGTTGCTCGTCACCGCGTACGTATCGACTGACGACCATCTCTAGAACGAACGCTCTATCCAGCGCGCGACCGACCGTAGCACACCTCTAGAACGAACGCTCTACTCAACCGGCCGGTACGATCGGCGGCATGCAGCCCAGCACCCGTGAACGGATCGTCGTCACCGCCGCCCGCCTCATGCAGCGACAGGGGTACGTCGGCACGGGCATCAAGCAGCTCGCGAAGGAGGCGGAGGCCACCCTGGGCTCCGTGTACCACTTCTTCCCCGGCGGGAAGGAGGCCGTGGCGATCGCCGCGATCAAGTACAGCGGGGAGGAGTTCGCCGCGATCCTGCGCACGGCGCTGGACGGTGAGGACGACCCGGCCACCGCCGTCGACGCCTGCGCGCGCCTGCTGGCGAAGGAACTGCGCGCCTCCGGATGGCGCGACGGCTGCCCGGTCACCGCCACCGCGCTGGAGACGCTCGGCACCGACTCCGACATCCAGCGGGCCTGCGCCGAAGCGCTGCGCTCCTGGCAGGACATGGTCGCCGACAAACTGCTGCGCGCCGGCCTGCCCGCGCGGGACGCCCGCGAGCTGGCGTCGACGGTCATCGGCACCCTGGAGGGGGCCGAGGTCACCGCCCAGGTCAACCGGGACGACGAGCCCCTGCTGGTGGCCGGGCGCCACCTCTCCCGTCTCGTCTCCGCCTACCGGTCGGACCTGGCCGCCCGAGACGCCGACCGGGGACGGACGTGAGCACAGGTCCGCAGACGCGGCCTACCGGCCGCCGGACGCGGCCGACGCCCGACGGTAGAGGGCGGTGGCCGCGGCGTCCAGGGTGACGCTGTAGGAGACGTCGGGGGCTGCCGCTGGTACTGCCCGTGTAACCGGGACACTCGATGCGCTGCTGGGCGGCGCCGAACGCCGTGGCCGTACCGGTGCAGGTGAGCGGCGCGTCCCGGGCGCCGGGATAGCCGGTGACGGTGACGCGGCGGCCGCCGGGCGGGCCGGGGGCCCAGGGGTACGCGCCGACGACGTCCTCGATCCGGCGGCCGTCCAGCGGGGCCAGGACGGCGAAGGCGAGGTCGGCGTCCGGGTCCGCGCCGTCGGTCCAGCGCCCCTGGACGTACAGCCTCTCCACCGTCCACACGCCGTGCGGGGCGCGGCCGTCCTCGTATCCCGGCACGAAGAGGAAGTCACCGCCGCCGTCCAGACAGTGCCCGGCGGTGGCGATGAGAGCGCGGCCCCGGCTGTGGACGACTGAGGCGGTGCAGAAGTGCTCGCCCTCCACCGCGCGGCCCTCCCGTGCCGGGTGACCCTCCCGTGCCGGGCCGGTGAACAGCGCGCCGACCCGCGCGTCGGGCGTCCGGGCGTGGGCCGCCCCCGCGGCGGAGGCGCCGGGCAGCAGCATGACGACGGCGAGCAGGGTGCGCAGACTGTTCCTCATGGGCGGCGGCGACTCCGGTCCGGCTACGTGGGTATGCCACTGGACCCTGCCCCGTCACGCCGGTCGATCACCTGTGGACCCGCCCCCGAACCGGAACGGACGCCGCCTCATCGGGTCACGGCCCCAAGAGTGGAACAACGACAGTCATTGCCCGGAGTCACCCTCCGTGATACACAGAGTGACCATACGCGTACTCGCATACATTCGATCCGCCGCCGACGCAGGTCAGAGCGGCCGGACCGGTCAAACGTGCGGGGATCGGGTAAAGAGACCAGCCAAGTCGGCGCACAAGGGCGGTTTCATCAGCGAAGATAGTGCGGTGACCCGTGCCGTGTGGCAGGGGCGTCGAACTACCCAACAGGGGCGGTGAGTTACATGTACCTGGCGGCCGAGAAGGGCGACATCACCACCATCATCGGTGGAATCGCCCCGAACTGGGGGCCTTTCGGGAGTCTGGGCAACGAGGCCCGCGTGATGATCGAGGTGGTGATGGCCGTGGCCATCCTGCTGTGTCTCGGCATCGCGATCTGGGGGGCGGCCAAACAGCGCATCGGCGCGACCGCACTCCGGGACACGTTCAGCGCCGAGCAGGGCAAGGGCCTGATCGTCGCCGGCCTGACCGGTGTCTTCATCATCGGATCACTGGGAACGTTGTTCACCATCGTGTACGGGATGGCCGTCTGACCGCCCGTCACCCCGGCCCTCCTCAAGGTTGCGTTTCCTGATGTCGAGTCACCACACCGCGCGCACGCGCGAACCAGCACGGCTACCGTCGTACGACGACCACGCGGCACGGCACACGGTTGAGGGGGCGTACCCGTCATGAGCCTCGGCGACGAGAACGGCGGCGGCAGCGGCACGGGAGGCGGTACGGGCCAGACCCGGACCCGCTTCCCCGACACCGCCGCCGGCGACGTCTACGGCGGCGCCCGCCGCCCAGCGCGCAGCTCGCGTTCGCTCGTCACGGTGGTGGGAGTGGTGGTGCTGCTCATCGCGGCCATCGCGTTCGCGAACAGAGGCGGCGGCGACGAGTCCCGCTCGCCGGACCCGGCGAAGGAACCGGCCGCGGCCCCCACGGCCGCGACCGGGGTCCGGCCGGTCTCGGGCAGGAACGGCACCCTCCCGGCGGGTTACGCCCAGGACGAGCAGGGGGCGCAGAGCGCGGCCGCGAACTACGCGGTGGCGTTGGTTTCCGCCGACATCCTGAAGCCGGACCGGCGGAGGGACATCGTGCGCCAGCTCTTCGTCGCGGACAAGGTCAGCGCACTGGAGACGAACTTCAACAAGGCGTACAGCAAAGAGTTCCTCGACAAGGTCGGACTGGACGCCAACGGCAATGCCGCGCCCGGCATGACGTACGTCTCGCGCACTGCCCCGGTGGGCACCAAAGCCACCGAGCTCTCACCCAACTCGGCGACCGTAGAGGTGTGGTGCACCGGCGTGTTCGGCACGGCCGGCGTAGGGTCCGTCAACCCCGTGACGAACGACTGGTTCACGATGACTCTGAAGCTGCGCTGGTCCGGCGGGGACTGGAAGGTCGAGAGCTTCTCCCAGAAAGAGGGTCCGGCACCTGTGAACGCCGACCGGACAGCCTCCAATGCCGATGAGATCGCCAAGGCCGTCGCGGAATTCGGAGGGTTCACCTATGCGCGCTAGGCCGCCGCACATCGCGCTGCGCGTCACAGCAGTGCTGACCACCGCGCAAGCGGCCCTGCTGCTGCTGGCGTCCCGCGCATACGCCGCACCCACCCCGACTCCCCCGGCCTCCCCCGCGCCGACGCCGACGCCGACACCGTCCCGCACCGGAAACTGTGACCTCATCGTCGGCCCCGCGCGCGACTACTGCGAACGAGGCGACGGCGCCGCCGGTACCGGGCGTGCCGTCCCCACGCAGCCCACCGACGCCCTCGACCCCCTCGCGTCGCTCGCGCGCGGCTGCGCCGACGCTGCCGCGTGGATCGTCACCAAGCTCAGCGACGCAGTGAAGAACACCGCCGAGGTCGACTTCACCAACCCCACGTTCCTCCAGCAGTACGCCGTCGTCTTCGCCGCCTCCACCGTGCTGACGCTCGTGCTCTGGCTCCTGGCCGTCGCCAAGCGGGCCGTCCGCGGGGTGCCCCTCGCCACCGCGCTCTCGGAGGCCATCGGGTTCCTCTGGCTGACCGTCCTCGCGTCCGCCTTCACGCCGCTCATCCTCTACACGGTCGTCTCCGCGACCGACGGCGTCACCGAGGTCATCGCCACCAGTACCGGCGGCCAGACCGACGTCTTCTTCGGGTCGTTCGCCGAGGCGCTCAAGAAGGGCGACGACATCGGCGGCGGACCGATCATGCTCATCGTGGTCGCCCTCGTCTCGATCCTCGCCGCCGGCATCCTCTGGCTGGAGCTCGTCATCCGCGCCGCCCTGCTGTACGTCGGCGCCCTCCTCGGCACCGCCGTGTACGCCGGGCTCGTCGACAAGAACATGTGGGGCCACGTCCGCCGCTGGGCCGGGATCATGATCGCCGTCATCCTGGTCAAGCCGGTCATCGTGATCGTCCTCGGCCTCGCCGGGGCGCTCTCCTCCGCCGAGGGCCCCGACGCCTTCTCCGCCGTCGTCTCCGGCCTCGCCATCATCCTGCTCGCGATCTTCGCCTCCGCGATGATCTACCGCTTCGTCCCCGGCTTCGGCGACGAGATCGCCTCCGCCCGCAGCAACCGCAAGCAGGCCACCGACGGCTCCCAGGCCGCCGCCGTCATCTCCTCCCCCGCCGCGCTCGTCTCGCAGGGCATCAAGACCCACAGCAGCCGCAGCCACCAGCAGGGCGGCGGAGGCGGCGGGGACGCCCGGCCCGCCAACCCGGTATCCGGCGGCGTCGCCGCCCACAGCTCCCGTACCGCCCCGGCCGGGGGCGGGGTCGGCGGCGGATCTGTCCCCTCCGCCGCACCCCCGCCCCGCAGCGGCAGCGGCAGTAACCCGAGCACCAGCACACCGCACAGTCACCGCAAGAGCACAGGAGGTGGAGGGCGTTGACCACCCAGTCCCAACCGATCACGCCCCGCCGTACGTATCTGATCGGCCGTGCCCGGCCGAACGGCATCGTCGGCAAGAACCGCGAGACCGGCGAGATCGCGCTGATCATCGCCGGCGCGTTCCTCGGCATGATGAGCGGGCTGCTGGTCCCCGTCCTGTCCCTGCGGATCGTGTCGCTGACGGGCTTCCCCATGCTGGCGCTGGCCGCCGTGTACGTCCCGTACCGGGGGCGCACCTTCTACAAGTGGTTCGAGATCAACCGCAGCTACAAGCGCACCCTGCGCCGGGGCACCACCTACCGCTCCGGCGCCATCGAGGCGGGCACCGCCATGGACGGCCGCGAGGTCGAGGTCGGGCCGCCCCCGGGGATCGGGCGGATCAACTGGCTCGCCGCGCCGTTCGGCCCGGACGAGATCGCCGTACTGCTCCACGCCGACCGGCGCACCGTCACCGCCGCCATCGAGATCGAGGGCCCCGGCGTCGGCCTGCGCGACAGCGAGGACCAGGAAGCCCTGGTGGACCGATTCGGCACCCTCCTCAAGCACGTGGCCAACGGCGACGGCTTCGTGACCCGCCTCCAGATGCTGGCCCGCACCCTTCCCGCCGATCCGGACGCGCACGCCAAGGACGTCGGCCAGCGCGGGGACCCCAACGCCCCGGCGTGGCTCCGGGATTCGTACGACCAGCTCCAGTCCATGGTGTCCACCTCCAGCGAGCAGCACCGCGCCTACCTCGTGGCCTGCATGCACTACACCCGCGAGCTGGCCGCCGAGGCGCACGCCATGGCGCGCGCCGCCCGCCAGGCGTCCGGCACCCGCAAGCTCGACAAGGACGCCGGCCTGGCCGTCGTCATGGCCCGCGAGCTCACCGACATCTGCGCCCGCCTCGCCGAGGCCGACATCCGGGTGCGTCAGCCGCTCGGCCAGGGACGGCTGTCCTCCCTGGTCCACTCCATGTACGACCCGGACCACCCCATCGACCACATCCAGGCGATGACGAAGCGGAACGCCTGGCCCGCCGAACTGGACGCGGTCGAACCGACGTACCTCCAGGCCAAGACGAGGGAGTCCTCCACCCGCGCCCCCTGGTGCCATGCCACCGCGTGGGTCAAGGAGTGGCCGATGACCCCCGTCGGCGTCAACTTCCTCGCGCCCCTCCTGGTCCACACCCCCGACGTGATCCGCACGGTCGCGGTCACCATGGACCTCGAACCGACCGAGGTCGCCATCGAGCGGATGCTCACCGAGAAGACCAACGACGAGGCGGACGCCAGCCGTGCCGCCAAGATGAACCGGACCGTCGACCCCCGCGACATCGCCGCGCACGGACGGCTCGACCAGCGGGGTGAAGATCTCGCCAGCGGCGCGGCAGGCGTCAACCTGGTCGGGTACATCACTGTGTCATCCCGTTCGCCCGAGGCCCTGGCCAGGGACAAGCGGACGATCAGGGCCTCGGCCGGAAAGTCGTACCTGAAGCTGGAGTGGTGCGACCGCGAACACCACCGGGCCTTTGTGAACACCTTGCCGTTCGCGACCGGCATCCGCCGATAGGGGCCTGAGTGATGCGAGATCCGCTGTCCGTCCTCACCGATGCCTTCACCGCCTTCCTCTTCGGGAAGGTGGAATCGACCCGGCTTCCCGTCCGCACGTCGACGGGCCAGGCCCAGGCCGTCTACCTGCCCACGGCCGCCCCCGGCCTCGGCGACTCGGGCGTGATCATCGGCCGCGAGGTGTACAGCGGCAAGGGCTACATCTACGACCCCTTCCAGCTGTACGGCCAGCAGCTCCCCGCCCCCCACTGGCTGGTCCTCGGCGAGTCCGGCAACGGCAAGTCCGCGCTGGAGAAGACGTACGTGCTCCGCCAGCTCCGCTTCCGCGACCGGCAGGTGGTCGTTCTCGACGCCCAGGGCGAGGACGGCGTCGGCGAGTGGAACCTGATCGCCCAGGAGCTGGGGATAACCCCCATCCGGCTCGACCCGATGGCCGCGCTCAACGACGGCATCCGGCTCAACCCCCTCGACCCGTCGATCACCACGACGGGTCAGCTGGCACTCCTGCGGACGATCATCGAGGTCGCCATGGGGCACGGCCTGGACGAACGGTCCGGCTTCGCCCTCAAGGTCGCCCACGCCTACGTCAACGAGACGATCACCGACCGTCAGCCCGTCCTGACCGACATCGTCGAGCAGCTCCGCCACCCGGAGGCGGAGTCCGCGGAAGCAATGAACGTCGACATAGACGACGTACGGGCCTGGGGCCTGGACGTGGCGCTGGTACTGGACCGGCTGGTCGACGGTGACCTGCGGGGCATGTTCGACGGCCCCACGACCGTCGGCATCGACCTCGACGCGCCGCTGATCGTGTTCGACCTCTCGCACATCGACCGCAACTCGATCGCGATGCCGATCCTGATGGCGATCGTGGGTGTGTGGCTGGAGCACACCTGGATCCGCCCCGACCGCAAGAAGCGCATCTTCCTGGTGGAGGAGGCGTGGCACATCATCAACAGCCCCTTCGTCGCACAGCTGTTCCAGCGTCTGCTCAAGTTCGGCCGGCGTCTCGGCCTCTCCTTCGTGGCGGTCGTGCACCACCTGAGCGACGTCGTCGACGGGGCCGCGGCACGGGAAGCCGCCGCAATCCTGAAAATGGCCTCCACCCGGACCATCTACGCCCAGAAGGCGGACGAGGCACGGGCCACGGGCCGCGTCCTCGGGCTGCCCAGATGGGCCGTCGAGATCATCCCGACCCTTACCCCGGGTATCGCGGTCTGGGACGTCAACGGCAATGTGCAGGTCGTCAAACACCTGGTCACGGAGGCGGAACGGCCGCTGGTCTACACGGACCGCGCGATGACCGAGTCGGCTCCGCCCCCGCTCCCCGACGATGTGCAAGCAGCGGAGTGGGAGGCGGAGCAGCGCGCGGCCTTCATCGAGCGGCAGATGAACGAGCCCTCACAGTCGACGGTGGCATGAGATGGAACGCAAACCGGCCGATGGCGGCATTCCCGACGGCCTGTTGCTGGGGCTGCTGGGGTTCCTGCTGGGCCTGTCAGTGCTGGTGTGGACGGCGACCGGTCTCGCGGGCGTTTTCGCCCACGGGGCGTGGCCGGACGGAGTGACGTTCGGACACACCCCCTCGGCCATACGAGGGCTTGTCTCGCAGCCGCACGACCTGGCCGGAGCATGGCCGGCCACCCCGGCGGCCCAGCTGTCCGGATACGGCCTCTTCTGGGGCCTGTTCATCGGCGAGCTGATGGTGCTCGTGGTGCTGACGGTGTTCGCCCTGGGCACGACGGCCCGCTGGCGGGCGGTACGGGCCGCCAGGGCGGCCACCGCGAGGCCGACGCGCCCCGAGGAACGGCCGCACCTGCGAGCCAGGGCGGAACGTCACTCCCGGCGGCGGGCGGACAAGGCGGGGAGCAGCACGACGGAGGGTGCGGCGCCGGATACCCACGGGGTTCCGGGCGCCCCGCCGACGCCCACCACGGCGTACGCACCCACCACGGCGTACGCACCCATCCCGGCCGAAGGACCGGCCCCCACCGCTGCGGCCGCTTCCACGCCCGCCCACACCGACCTCCCCGACCTCCCCGCCCACACCGGCCTCCCCGCCCACACCGGCCTGCCCGGCCACGCGTCGGCGGCAGCCTCACCCACCACCGCACTCCCCACATCCACCGCACCCACCACAGCCGTCGCCGTCACCACGCCCACGCCGGTTTCCCCACCCTCCGCGCCAGCCGTGCCGGCCCCGACCGGCCCCGCCCACGCCGCGCCCTCCCTCAACGCCCCGGCAGCACCGGACTTCGCGGCCCTCCCCGCACCGCGCACCCCCCGTCTCCTCTACGGCGGCCCGGCCACCCGCCGGCCCAGCGCCGTACAGGCCATCCTGGACGCCGCGGGCCCCGCCCTGGTGGTCACCTCCGACCCCACGGTCTGGGCGGACACCAAGGACGCGCGGGCCAAGCTCGGCCCCGTCCTCGTCTACGACCCCGGCCACCTGTGCGACACCCCCGCCCGCCTCCACTGGTCCCCCACCCACGGGTGCGAGAACACGGAGACGGCAGCCGCCCGCGCCGCCGCGCTGCTCGCACCCGTACGGCCCCGGGCCCGGGTCGACACGGCCGTGGCCGACACGGCGGAGACGCTCATGCGCTGCTGGCTGCACGCCGCCGCGGTGGACGGCCGCCCGTTCAAGCAGGTCCACCGCTGGGCGCAGAACAACGGCGCCCACGAGCCCGTACGCATCCTCCGCACACACCCCAAGGCGACCAACAGCCACGCCGGACTGCTCGAATCGGCGCTCACGGCGTACCCGGAACGCCGGGAGATCGCTCAGGAGTTGACCGCTCGGGCGCTGGCGTCCCTCTCCTCGGTCCACATCCGTGAGGCCTGCACTCCGAATCGAACTGATTCGCTGACCTTGGAATCATTCGTACAGGAGGGGGGCACACTTTATGTGGTGGGGGAACCGATCGAAGACCCTCGGACCCGCCCGGGCGCGATGCCACTGCTCACCGCGCTCGCCTCATACGTGGTCGAGCACGGCCGCCGCATGGCCGCACGGTCATCCGACGGTCGGCTCGACCCACCAATGACCCTGGTCCTCGATGACGTCGCGGCCGTGGCCCCGCTGCCCCGGCTGCCCGAGCTGCTGACGTCCGGTCAGGACCAGGGGCTGCCCACACTGGTCCTGCTCCGCTCGGCCGAACAGGGCCGCGCCCGCTGGCCGGACCAGACGCTCAGCCTGTGACGGGCCTGCGGACCTCGTACTCCAGCTCCCGCGCGCCCGCCCCACCGGGCACCGGCTCGCTCTCCCCCGTCGGCACGAAACCGGCCTTCCGGTAGAAAGCCGCAGCCCGGGGGTTCCCCTCGTGCACATAGAGCCGTACGCGCTGGACCACCGGCTCGGCAAGCGACCAGGACCACTCCAGAGCCGCCCGGAACAACGCGTCGGCCAGCCCGCCGCCGCGCTCCTCCGGCCGCACGTACACGCCCACCACATGGGTCTGGTCGACGCCCGGGGCCGCGCCGAACCGCACCTCGCCGTCCGGCCGCTCCACAAGAGCGGTCAGCGTGCCCGCCCAGGACCCGTCGGGCGCCTCCGCGACGAACTGGTGCGCGCCCTGGCTGCCCTCCGCGGCTGCGGCCGTCCGCTCCTGCCAGTAGGCGTCCGAGCGGGTGAGCGCGTTCTCGTACGTGTCCAGGAAGGCGACGGGGGCGGCCGGGTCCCGGAGGGCGTCGAGACGGAGGTCGCGGACCTCACGCCATTCGTCGGCCCGTACCGGTCTGATCAGGTGTTCCATCCTCCGATCCTCATCAGGCCCGCACCCCCGGTCAACCGGTTTCCCTCCCCGCGCCGGGGACCGGGCCCCCGCGCGGGGGCCGGAACCCCCACCCCCGTGCACGCGGCCCGTCGTACCGCGGTACTACGCCCCCGCTCTCCGCTCCCGCCCCTGGTCGGACGCCCCACGACCGCCCGCTCCGTAGCGTCGAGCACATGATCCGCGCCTATGAACTCACCAAGAGGTACGGCGACAAGACCGTCGTCGAAGGGCTGTCCTTCTCCGTCCGGCCCGGTACGGTCACCGGCTTCCTCGGCCCCAACGGCGCCGGCAAGTCGACGACCCTGCGCATGCTGCTCGGCCTGGACACACCGACCCGTGGCCGCTCGACCATCGGCGACCGCGCGTACGCCACCCATCCCGCGCCCCTGACCGAGGTGGGCGCGCTTCTGGAGGCCCGCTCCATCCACCCGGGCCGCACCGCCTTCCACCACCTCATGGCGCTGGCGCACACCCATGGCATCCCGCGCAGCCGCGTCACACATGTCCTCGCCCTCGCCGGACTCACCGAGGTCGCCCACAAGCGGGTGAAGGGCTTCTCGCTCGGCATGGGGCAGCGCCTGGGCATCGCGGCCGCGCTGCTCGGCGACCCGGCCACCGTCATCCTGGACGAGCCGGTCAACGGTCTCGACCCGGAAGGCGTCCTGTGGGTCCGCGACCTGCTGAGGTCGCTGGCCGCCGAAGGCCGTACCGTCCTCGTCTCCTCCCACCTGATGAGCGAGATGGCCCTGACCGCCGACCACCTGGTCGTCATCGGCCGGGGCAGACTGCTCGCGGACACGACGGTCGCCGACCTCGTACGGGACTCGGGCGCGGCGAGCGTCAGGGTCGTCGCCCCTCGGGCGGCCGAACTGCGCGCACTGCTGCTGGCCACTCCCGGTGTACAGGTGGCGCACCCGCAGGGCACGCCCCCGGAAGGCGGGCCTCCACGAGCCGCCCACCGGCAGTTCCCCGGCGCCATACCCCAGGATGACCCGCACACCCTGGAGGTACGCGGCATAGATGCCCCGCACATCGGCCGTCTGGCCGCCACGCACGCCATCGAGCTCCATGAACTCACCCCGCGGACCGCCTCCCTGGAGCAGGCGTTCATGGACCTCACCCAGACCTCGGTCGAGTACCAGGCCGTCGCTTACCGGACCGCCTCGCACCCGACCCAGGACCGCGCCCTTCCGACGGGAGCCCCGGCATGACGACCACCCCCACCACCGGGACGCCCTCCACCACCGGCTTCCCCGCGACCGGCCCGGGCGCCGGCCGCGGCACTCCCTACCGGCTGACCCCCGCGCGCGTCCTGCGCTCGGAGTGGCACAAGCTCTGGTCCCTGCGCTCGACCTGGGTCACCGTGCTGTCGGCGGCCGTCCTGGTGTCGGCCGTGGGCCTGACCATGGGCGCCACCTACACCTCGGGCGGGGGCGACGCCGACATCGACACGGTCGTCCTCGTCCTCTACGGCACGATGCTGTCCCAGATCTGCCTGGCGGTGCTCGGCATCCTCGTCACCGCGGGCGAGTACGCGACCGGGATGATCCGCGCCTCCCTCACCGCGGTCCCGCGCCGTCTCCCGGTGCTCTGGGCGAAGGCGGCGGTCTTCGCCGCGACGGGGTTCGCGGTCAGCTTCGTCACCGCCGTGATCACCTTCCTCGCCGCCCAGACGCTGCTCTCCGGAACGGACCAGGAGGCGTCCCTCACCGGCCCCGGCGTCCTGACGGCGGTGGCCGGCAACTCCGCGGGCGTCACTCTGATCAGCCTCGTCGCCCTGGGCCTCGGCGCCCTGCTGCGCTCGGTTCCCGGCGCCATCGGCGCGTACGTCGGCGGCGTGCTGATCGTCCCGGAGATCCTCACGATGCTCCCGTACGACACGGTCTTCACGGTCATCAAGTACTTCCCCACCCAGGCCGCCGGCGCCCTCGGCTCCGCGACGCCCCTCACAGGCGCCGCGTCCCCCGGTGGCGCCCTGCTCGCCCTGTGCCTGTGGGCGGCCGCCTCCCTGGGATCGGCGGCCCTGCTGCTGAAACGACGCGACGTATGACCCCCGCCCGTACGAGGATGACCGGATGACCCAGCAACCGAGCAGCGCGGTGGGCGCCCCCGACCGGGACCGGCTCCCGGGCGCCCCGCCGCTCACCCGGTTCGTCCAGCACGCCGTGCGGCGGGTACGCGCCTTCGACCGGCGCCGCCCCATGGTCTGGGACCTGTTGCTGACCGGCTTCTTCGTGGTGGCCGCCCTCGTCGACGCGAGCGGCGGCTGGCGGAACACGGCCCGGAACACGGATCTGCCGGTGTGGCTGGTGGTTCTGATGAGTCTGGGGCTCTCCGTCCCGCTGCTGTGGCGGCGCCGCCGTCCGATGGCCGCGCTGGCGCTCATCGCCCCCGTGGCCTTCGTCAACGGCTGGAGCGGCGCCATGCTCCAGGCGGCGCTCATCCAGCACGTCGTCGTCTTCAACATTGCGCTGCGGCTGCGGCCGAAGGTCCTCTGGGGGGCCATGGCCCTCGTGGCCACGCCGAACGCCCTGGCCGCCTTCCGCTACCCCCAGGGCAGCTGGGACCAGCAGATCGTGCCGGGGCTCTGGACGTTCACGCTGGTCTCGCTGCTGGGCATCGTGGTCCGTACGCGTCAGGAGTACACGGCCTCGCTGGTGGAACGGGCCCGTCAGCTGGAGATCGAACGCGACCAGCAGGCCCGGCTCGCGGCGGCCGCCGAACGCACCCGTATCGCCCGCGAGATGCACGACATCATCGGCCACAACCTGTCCGTCATCACCGGTCTGGCGGACGGCGGCGCATACGCGGCGGTCAAGTCGCCCGAGCGGGCCGTCCAGGCGCTCGACGCCATCGCCGGCACGAGCCGCCAGGCTCTCGGGGAACTGCGCCGGCTGCTGGACGTGCTCCGCGAGGAGCCCACGGCAACCGCCGAGCTCCTTCCGCAGCCCGCCCTCACGGATCTGGACCGGCTGGTCGAGGGGGTCGTCGCCGCGGGTCTGCCGGTGACCGTCACGGTCGAGGGCAGCCCCGGGGGCCTCCCCGCCGGCCGCCAGCTGACCGTCTACCGGGTGGTCCAGGAGGCCCTCACCAACACGCTCAAGCACGCCGGCCCGCGCGCCACGGCGACCGTCGAGGTGTCGTACGGCGACGGGGTCGCGGTCACGGTGACGGACACCGGCCGGGGCGGCACGCTCCCCGGCGCCCGCGGCGCTGGCCGCGGCCTGACGGGCATGCGCGAACGAACGGCCCTGTACGACGGCACCCTGGAAGCCGGGCCCCTGCCCCAGCCGCCCGGCGGCTGGCGCGTCCATCTGCGTCTCCCGAAGGACACCACTCTGTGACCACCGTGCTCATCGTCGACGACCAGCCGCTCCAGCGCCTCGGCTTCCGGATGCTGCTGGAGAGCCAGGACGACATGGCGATCCTGGGAGAGGCCGGCAACGGCAGCGAAGCGGTTCGTATGACGGCCGAACTCCACCCCGACGTGGTGCTGATGGACATCCGCATGCCGGGCATGGACGGGATCGAGGCCACCCGCCGTATCGTCGCCGCCGGCGCCCGCGCACGGGTCCTCATCCTCACCACCTTCGATCTGGACGAGTACGCCTACCAGGGACTGCGCGCGGGCGCGAGCGGCTTCCTCATCAAGGACGCCCTCCCCGAGGAGGTGCTCTCCGGAATCCGCTCCGTGGCGAGCGGGGACGCGGTCGTGGCGCCGAGCCTCACGCGCCGCCTCCTGGACGCGTACGCGCACCACTTGCCGGACTCGCCCTCGGCTCCCGCCGCGCCCGATCCCCGGCTCGCCTCCCTGACCGGGCGGGAACGCGAGATCCTGACGGTGATCGGCCAGGGCTGGACGAACACCGAGATAGCGCAGCGCCTGCACCTCGCCGAATCCACGGTGAAGACGCATATCGGCCGCATCCTCGCGAAGACCGGAGCCCGCGACCGGGTGCAGGCGGTCATCCTGGCGTACGACACCCATCTGGTGAGCCCCGCGCAGGGCGGCCGGCGGGCCGCCCTCACAGAAGCGGCCCTGGGAGGCAGTGGAAAAAGCCCCTGAACGCAGGAAAGCCCCGCACCATAAGGTGCGGGGCTTTCCCACAATGATTGTTCGGCGGCGTCCTACTCTCCCACAGGGTCCCCCCTGCAGTACCATCGGCGCTGAAAGGC
>NZ_JAQYXC010000293.1:0-339 GCF_036322365.1 Streptomyces sp. SP18CS02 | reverse complement strand
GAAAGTCGGTAACACCCGAAGCCGGTGGCCCAACCCCTTGTGGGAGGGAGCTGTCGAAGGTGGGACTGGCGATTGGGACGAAGTCGTAACAAGGTAGCCGTACCGGAAGGTGCGGCTGGATCACCTCCTTTCTAAGGAGCATCTAGATTCCGCAAGGAATCCAGAGCCACTACGTCGGCAAATGTTCGACGGTGGTCAGCTCATGGGTGGAACGTTGATTATTCGGCACGATTGGTCTGGGACTGTCAGTACTGCTTCGGCGTGGAACACAGGATCTGGATCGGTTGTGCCGGGCACGTTGTTGGGTGTCTGAGGGTGCGAGCGTTGCTCGCCCTTCTG
>NZ_JAQYXC010000292.1:0-327 GCF_036322365.1 Streptomyces sp. SP18CS02 | reverse complement strand
CTCGCAGACCTGCTGGTCCCCCCCCGCGCCGCCCGCCCCGCTCCCGAAGCGGCTGTGGCGGCCCCCCCGGGGGGCCGGCGGCCACCGGGGGCCGCTCCGAAGGGCGTCGTGGGGGGCCAGCGGGGCGGCGTGAGGGTGGATCGCGGTGCGCGACCGCCTTCCGGGCGGTGGCGGCCCAGGGGCGGGTGGCGCGCGGCGAGTGGGTGGCGGGGTAGGGCTGCGGTGGCGGGGGGCTCTCGGCGGTGATGCTCGCGGCGGCCTGCGGGGCCCGTGTGGTGGCCGTGGACGTGTCGCCCGGCGCGCTGGAGCTGGCGCGGAGGTTCGGCG